>JAJXXW010000084.1 GCA_021780905.1 bacterium | reverse complement strand
CTTCAGCGGCCCGACCAATCCCTGCTACATCTCGCTTGATTACCGTCTGCAGGAAGGCTTCATCTACCGCCTTACTCACGACGATGCGGAGGCCAGTTCGTTGCTGAAAAAAATCATGACGACCAAACTGGGCATCGGCAAGGACTCGGCCCTGGTCAGCGAATTTGCCGGTAAAAAAATCGTGCGCGAGCCGGTGCCCATTACCAAAGACGAACCGCTCAAACTGGAACTGCAGCACTTCGTGCAATGCGTTCATCAAAAGCAAACCCCGAAAGTCAGCGGCAAATCTGCCAAACTCGCGCTGGATCTGGCGTTTGAAATCACAAGGCAGATTCAAAATCAAAAATGACTCCCAGCTTAGAATCGAAAGGTTGTTTACCGTCCGCCACTTGACTATTCGGTGCATTCTTTGGTGCTCTTGGGGCATGTTTTGTTGGCCGCTCAAAGTAAAGCGCGACGAAAATTATCGCCGGGGAGGCGAGCGGGGATTTGCTCGCGTGGCCACCTTCAGCCATTTCATAGCCGCACGGTGGTGAGTCAATATGGCGGCGGGCCATAAAAGCCGCTTTTTGATCAAATCAGGGGTTTCCGCCAAAAATGGCCTCCTCCGCGCGACTGGGGGTGCGCCCCGAACGCCATTGGGTGAACTTCCCACGTCATTGGGCGATGGGAATGTCTCACGGGATGACGGAAATGCCGCTGGGGGCGACCTTATTGTCGTTAGGGGCGCGCCCCATGCCGCAGAAAGTTTGCCCCGCGTCGCAGGGAACAACGCTTTCGGCACGGAGATCATCCCCATGAGCCAGCACGGTGCCAAGAAGGACGGAAGACTCACCTCGCGTTGCGACTGCTTCCCTTTTTGACGGGAAAGTTTTCCCATCCGGGGGAAAGGGTCGCCGGTGCTTCCCGATTTATTTTCTCCGCGTCGCGCCGGGGTTGCGCTAACAACATGGGTGAAATTTCTATTAATGGTTCACTTCAAGCGAAACGGGTTCTTGCTGAAAAAATGTCTGACTCGAACCTTGTCCTCGATGAAAAAAAGCCCGTGGTTCTTGCGTCAAACCGTGGTCACTACTCGTCGAATTGTCTCAAACTGGTGGAATGGTGCGCGGTGGAGGTTTCGAACCTCCGAAACAGTGCAAATTCGTTAGGAAATTCAGATAGCCCCTCACAAATAGCCTCACAAAATTCTGCCGAGGCCTTTTCTGGTCTGGATTCCGTCGTGAAAAATTGGCAAGCGCTTCCTCCTACACTCAAGGCGGCGGTTCTCTCCATTATTGCGTCCACCGCATCGAAAGGGCCGCAGCCGTGAACGTCTTTAAGGCATCCATTCGGGCGAGCGCAGCAGCGCAAAGCGAGACCCGACGCGAAGTGGTAGCGCTCACTGGAAGCTGCGCGCAGGGGCCGCCGTGCCCCGCCGAGCGTTCCGGAGCGTTGCCAAGCAAAGTCCCATTCAGACAACCAAGCCGCGCGGCTGCTTGTCTCGCGCCGCCCTTTTCCAGCCGTTCTCACACGGCGAAGCGAGCGCAACGCACTCCCTAAAAGAATTCCCCGGCCTGCTCCGGCCATATCGGGCGAACTCACAACCAAACAATGCCGGAAATTGAAAGTTAATATCGCATGACCATCAAAGTGCTAGTCATAGACAAGGTTCAAGAAACCTTCGACACCAAAAGGGGTTCCAAAACACTCCACCTTCTGGTGTGTCAGGATCAAGCGCGCCCGCCCCTCCGCAATTCGTTTGATTACGAAATGACAGCAGAGGAACTGACGAAATACGGTGCCGGCGTCGTGGATAAGCCCATCGAGCTGAATGTCCGCGACATGAGCCAGGGCTTCTCTGGCCGCATCCGCATGTCGGGCGCAATCGTTAAAGTCGGCGCGTAATGGAAACTGCATTAACATACACGCTGCAACGCGTTCACTGGCAGTTCTTCGGCACTCTGACTTTTAAGAGTGCCAAACTGCCGGAACGCGTGCGGGTGTCCATGTTCTTTGCCCTCGTCCGGTGTGTGTGCCGCTGGCACAAAGTCCCCTTTCGCAAGTGCGTGTGGGCTTTGCGTCAAGAAGGTGGTGAAATCACCGGACGCCTTCACTTTCACTTTCTGATCGCGGGTTTGCCGCTGTATGCCGTCCAGGATGCCACCGCAATGAGTATCAAGGCACAGTGGGAAAGACTCGGTGGCGGCATGGCCCGCGTCAGGAAATACGATTCGAGAAAGCAAGGTCTCGAATACACATTGAAATGCCTCAATGTCACGAACGGGGGAGCGAACCTCTACGAAGTGGGGAAGTTCTCGCATTCGGCGGATGAGGTGATGTTGTCGAATTCAATCTGGAACCCGGCGAATCTCAACCGGGTTTCCGATACCCTTGCCACTGCTTAGTCGAACGCTCGGCGGCGGTGGATTCGTCAACCAATTTGGGCGGGGGGCGGGCGCGCGCGGAGCGCGCGCCCGCCCTCTGGCCGATGGCTTGAAGATGAATTGTGCCCTGATGAAACCAATGGAAATCAAAGCGCTCTGGAAACTGGTGAAAACCGGCGAGGACAGGCCGTTGTCGGCGGCGGACATGGCCTTGCTGCTGCGCCTCCGGTTTGCACTCCAGAAATATGAGGCAAAACAGACGAAAACCGTCAACGCCGTGGATTTGACAAAACGCCAATAGTTGGTAACTATTAAAACATGAGTGCAGCATTGACCAATTACTGGCAGGACTTCATCAACCAGATGGTTTCGTCGGGGCGATACAACAACCGGTCCGAAGTGATCCGGGCGGGACTCCGTTCCCTGGAGGAGCGCGAGCTGGCGAAAGAGGTCCGCGAATTTGACCAAATCTTTGCCGGAGGCCGTGCCGGCGAACCGGACGGCAAGACTCTTGGCCGGATGGTTGCCCGCCAAAAGGCGCATCATAACAAGGCGCGGCGATGATCCGGGCGGTCTATGACTGCAATGTGATCATGTCCGGCATCGGCTGGAACGGGGCCGCGCGCCAATGTCTCAAGCTGGTGGCATGCCGTCAGGTGTTTCTCTACGTCACCGCTGAAATTCTGGCGGAATACGAGGCGGTGATTCCCGAAACCTTGGCGGAAGAAACGCCGAAAATTGATCCGCTGCCCAAGCTGGCGTGGATTTGGAACAAAGCCCGGCACGTTGAGCCGGCACCGCTGGGCAAACGGCGCAGCCGTGATGTCAAAGATGACATTTACCTCGCGGCGGCAATGGCGGCCTCCGCCACCTGCATTGTCACCTACGACAAAGATTTGCTGACGCTGGGCAAGCCGTTTGGAATTGAAACTATCCGTCCGTCGGAATTTCTGCGGCGGATCAAAGCTGATGAGTTCTGAAAGATTGAAAAAATGGCAAAGCCGGCATTAAGACAAACTGGCTGGCAACTTTTCCCACCAGTTGTTTTCCAGCATCAGCTCAAACCGCATCTGTTGCTGTTTCAAACCGAGTTTCAACTCACCAACGGATAATGCGCTTTGAGAATGCTGCGTCAGCAGTCCAAACAACTTCTCCTTGTAAATCGTGTCGTCGTTGCCTTTTAGGTGTAGCCCCTTGGTTTCAAGCACGGTGAAACGCACCTTGCCGTCGCCGGCGTCGTGTAGGCACGCGAGGAAATCGGGATAGACGCGGCTGCGCTGCCAACCTTGCAAGTGCCAGTCCTGATGCACCGCGATGCGATGCCACCAACTCACGGCGTTGTCGCTGTCAAGATACCAAGCCATATCCTTTTCCAGTCCGTTGACCTGTTTCTGATAAACCGGCTTGAACAGGCTTTTTTCCAGAGGCTCGCCGTTCTTGCGGAGCAAAACCTTGTCCTCATCCGTCACGTCGAGTTCAAGTGTCTCGGCCAATTCCCAATTCAGTTTCGGGTCATTGGATGATTCCAGACGGAAGCTCAATTCGTCCGCCGTCAGCATCCGGCGAAATTCCGCCTCCGTTGCATCATGCACCTGCCTTTTCAAATCATCCCGCATGGCCTTCACCAGAAAAAGCCGGTTGGCGATGATGCGTTCCTCTTTGATCTTGCGCTTGCGCAATGCGGCAATCGTTTCATGCAAAATGCGAGCACCTTGCCACGGGTTCGGGATGACATCGAGCAACAGCCTGACCAGCGCCGGAAAATCCAGTTCTAACTCGACTTGTTCCTCGGACGTTTTTGCCTTTGGCAATTCATCGTCCATGTGGCCGAGGTCTTCAACGTCCACGCGCGTCAGCGTGCGCTCAATCGTCTCTTTTTCGTCCGGTGTGTAGATGGCACGGTTGGTGTAACTGAACTTGGCCCAATCCAGCCGGCTCAATAAATCCCGGTCATAATCAAACTGCCGCCATTCGCCGGTGGCGTAGTGGCGCGACAGCACGCGCGGCAGGAAAGTTTTCATGCTGGAAAATTCTTTGCGCCGATGAAGCAGCTCGCGGCGAGAAGCGGCGGCTGCACCCTTGCCGGTGGCGCGCACATTGGCGGCAAGATCGCCCATGCCTTCTTCCTCCAAGCCACGCCGCACACTGTCCACCGCCTTTTGCACTTCTTGATCGAAAGTGAAGACATAGCACTCATTCAGCGATGCCGTGTCGGTCAACTTCGCCCCCGGCTGCCGGAGAACTCGCCCGATCATTTGCGTCAACGCTGTTGCTGCCGTCGTCTTGGACAGCACGGCCAGAATATAGGCGAACGGGCAATCCCAGCCTTCGCGCAACGCATCTTTGGTGATGATGTAACGAACCTTGGAAAGTTCGGACAAAAGATTTTCGTCGCCGAGTTCGTCCAGTTCCGCCGACTTCACTTTGATTTCGTCTGGCTGTGCGCCCAATTTTTCTACGAGATATTCACGGATGTCCTCGGCGTGCATCGAAGTTTTGTCCCGCTGCTCCTTGCCGGTGCGTTCCACGCGGATCAACATGATGGGCCGGATATAGCGGCCCTCGTTGTTGCGGACTTTCTCGGCGTCCTTTTGCAAATCTGCCAGCTTGTCCTGGGCGACGGACAGCGTGTGTTTCCAGTCCGCCCGGTTCTGATTGTCCAGATTGATGGGCAGTTTGATCATTTGCTCATCCTTCAACGCCGTGCCGGTGACATTCACCAGCACGTTGCTGACGTATTCCTTGCCGCTGTTGGGCGTGGCAGACAATTCCAGCAGGAAACGCGGATTATAGCCGGCGATGGTTTCCAACGCCGTGTTGGAATACGCCTTGTGGCCCTCGTCAATGACGACCAGCGGACGCACCAGCCGCAGCACGTTGCCGAGACTTTGCTTCACCGTCAGACCGCCGATGCGAAAACCTTCCTCGGTCAAATCGGTGGCATCGAGATTCGGAACTTGTTGAAAAAGGCTTTGTTCGCAATGGCGTCATCCACGTCCGGGAAAAAGCTGGGAAACTTGCCGCTATCCTGGAACATCTTGCGGGCTTCTTTGGATTCCTTTTTCACCGCGCCCGCCTGCAACATCATCAGCATCACGCAAAGCTGCTCGTCCACGTCCTGATTCGTGAAGCTGTCGCCTTTTTCCAGTAGCCGCACGCGGCCACCGGAGGCGCGTTCCAACATCTGACGGTAGGGATGCTCGCGGTTGGCGAATGCTTTCCAGGTCTGAGAATAAATGGCGTCGGACGGCACGATCCACAGCACGAAGCCGGTCTGTTTTTTTGAAATACTCGGCATTGATACGCTCGACGGCGACCGTGCCGAGCAGCGTCTTGCCGCCGCCGGTGGGAACTTTCAGGCAAATGTTCGGCACGGGCCGGTCCAAGCCATCTTTGCGGGCGACGTATTGCGGGGCCACAGTGTGGCCATCCCCATCCTTCATTAGCGGCAACACCTTTTGCGTGTGCAACGCATCCCACGTCTCACGGCAATAATCCGCCAGCCTGGCCTCCCGGCCTTTGCTGCGGAGAATTTCCAGAATTTCCTCCGCATCCGTGCGCCGTGCCGCCAGCGCCTGAAGATACCGGCTCAAGCTTTCCAGCACGTCGTTCTGATAATCCTTTAATTGCATGGCGGGTCAGTCGTCGTGCGGGCTGAAACCCTTGATCCGCTTGCGCGGCGTTTCGGGCGGCGGCGCGAGCAGCGGTTGCAGCTTTGTCCAGATGGTGCGCAGGGCCGAATCGTGTTCCAGCAGCGTCTTGTCAATTTCCGCCAGCCGCTTGAGGATCGCTGCATTCGCCGCCAGTTGCTCGCGCATCTGCATGAAGGCGCGGACGACAAAGACGCTCATGGCCACCGCTTCGGGGCTGTTCAACACCGTCGCGGCCATGATCGCGCCGTGTTCGGTGAAGGCGAAAGGCAGGTATTTGATATTTTGGCCGCGTTTCAAGGTCACAATTTGTGACCTTGAACGCTGCACTTCCTCCGCTTCCTCCAAAGTCAGCCGGAAACAAAAATCTTCTGGAAACCGATCCGCGTTGCGCTTCACCGCTTGATTGAAAACTTTTGTCGGCACGCCGTAGATTTCGGCGAGGTCAGAATCCATCAGTATCTTGTGGCCGCGAACGGTCAGAATTAGCGATTCCAGTGGCTTCTTTGGTTTCATGATTTTCATGGGTAGAGAAATTCGCCCGCCCGCGCCTCCAGACCTTCCCGTTCCGCCTCCTGCCAGTCGAGATCATCCAAAATGTTCTCCGGCAGCGGCGTGCGCGAGCCAAGCAATCGCCGCAACGCCCGCTTGTGTTCGTAACGTCGCCACACCGCTTCGTCTTCGTTGAAACGGCGCGCGAGTTCACGGGCTTCAGTCATGGCATTTATGTCGCTTGGGGTTCAATCTCCCATAATCCGGTGGATGGCGTAGGGCAACTGGCAGAATTCCACGCCCTGCCGGGACAGCTCGCGCTGGCTCATGAACTTGGCGGCGGCGAACACCAGCAGCTTTTTCCTGCCCTTGTTGGCGGCGACCATTTCATCCACCAGTTTTTCCGTGAGCGCGGCGTCGTTGCTTTGCAGCCAGGCTTTGTCCGGCTGATAATACAGATGCACGCGGTAAACTTCCGTCTCGCCGATGAAGCCAAACAATTTTGCGGTTTGCCTGGCCACGTCGCTCAACGTGCGGCCGGTGGCGGTGAAGAAAACATATTTCGCCAGCGATTCAAACGCGGGCAGGCCGTCCGCCAGCAATTTATCCAGCGTCATTTCCGGGCCGAGCGTGGCGAAAGTGAAGCTGCCGCCAAGTCCATCGGTTTTCCCGGCAACTTTCTTTTCGCCGGTGACCACCAGCGCGCCGTCCTCGACGGTTTTGGTCACTTTGTCGAACCGGCTGCCTTCAAATTTTTCAATGCTCTCGGCCTTCTCGACCAGCGCGGCGGCTTTTTGGAGTTTCGTCCAGTTCAGCGGCTCGCGGAGCAATTCCTCCCGCTGCGTGCCTTCAAATTGGTAGCCTTCAATCACGCGGCGGACGCGCTCGGCGGTGAGCTTGTCGGCGTAATCCTCCGTCTCGACGAGGATGAATTTGCGGTTGCCGCCGTCTTTTTTGTTCAACGCCAGAACCGCGTGCGCCGTCGTGCCGCTGCCGGCGAAGGAATCGAGAACAATAGAATTTTCGTCTGTTGCGATTTCAAGAATGCGCTGAATCAAGCGTGTCGGCTTCGGCGTGATTGTTTTCAATTCACCCGCCCAGTCTTTGATTTGGATTAACTCTTTTTTCGCTTCGTCTGTGTGGCCGGCAAATGACCAATCCCACCATGTGGACGGAACAGTTCCACCGCCACCTTTGAGTGCGTGTTTGTATCGTTTGAAAGATGGGGTTTTTGCTTTTCCGTCTTTGCCCCACCACACAAGCCCACGCTCGATATTGCGCTGATGTTCATCAGGTGAGTAAGCCCAAACTCGGGTGCGCTTCGGGAAAACTTTTTCTCCGGTGTTTGGATTCTCGATTTCGTAATAAAGATTTGGTCTCTCGTCCGCAGTTTTGCCACAAGTATAATCGCTTGATCTGAAAATCCCGCCTCCATCCTCGAACCGATACTGATCGTCTTTACCTTCCGTGCGTTCGAGTAGGTTGCGATTGAAAGTGTTCGACTTGCGATACACGAGAACAAAATCGTGCATGGGACTGATTCCTTTGTGGTCGTTTGCTGCCGTGTATTTTTTCTGCCAGAGAATTGTCGCGTAAAAATTTTCTTCCCCAAAAATTTCATCCAACATCCCACGCAACCGATGCACTTCGTTGTCGTCAATGGAAATGAAAATTGCGCCATCCTCCGCCAGCAATTCATGCAGCAGTTTCAGGCGCGGCCACATCATGGCGAGCCATTTGTCGTGGCGTTCGAGGTCTTCCTTTTCCACCGGGTTGCCGGACTTCTTGATCCACTCGCGCATGAGCGGGCTGCGGACATTGTCATTGTAGCACCAGCCTTCGTTGCCGGTGTTGTAGGGCGGGTCAATGTAGATGCAGTCCACCTTGCCGGCATACACGGGCAGCAGCGCCTTGAGCGCGTGCAAATTGTCGCCGTGGATGATGAGATTGTCGTCGAGCGCGGGCTGCTGCCCCCTGGCCGGCAGGGATTTTTTGGCGTCAATCACCAGTTCCCGGAACGGCACGGACAGGTGGTGCGCGTAAACGAACGATTTACCTTTGAACTCCAGCGTCGGCATGGCGGGAATCGTATGGAAAGCCAAAGCCGAGGCAAAGCAAAACCGTTTTGCCAGTCTCGCGGCCAAGACGCACGCCAATCGCTGCGCCCGCCCGCGCGCGATTTGTCCTGGTGGTGACGGGTTTGAAACCAGTTCCGCGAAGGGTGACAAGACGCGGTGCTGGTTGCAAATGCGACACGGCCAGTCTTGCATGGGGTGAGTGTTCGCGCGGTTGGCATCCAGCTTGGCCTTAAAATCAGCAAGCCGGATGACAAGCGCGTGAACGCGAACGGCGGAAAATCCACGGTTTTATTGAAATGATTTTTTTTATCTTTTTCATTGCATTAATCTTTTTAGTCGCTAAACTGGATTTATGACAATCGCAAAAAAGAAAACCAAATCGAAACCGGCGGAATCAGCTCCGGTTGTTAATCATGTTCCAAACGCAGAAATCGGCCCCATGGAAATTGCCATGATTGCCGAACGGGAAGACGACCGGAAGCCGGCGGAAACCCACATTCGGGCAATTCAAGTTCTGCGCGACCGCAAAAATTTTTCCTTCCGTGAAATCGCTGAATGGCTTCAAGGCTTTGGCGTTAATGTTGATAGCAACGCCGTATATCGAGCCTACATGAATAAAGCGTTCGAACACTGTTCGAGTCAGGAGGAAATTGACAAAATTGAACGCGAGGCGGATGCGGAAATGGAATCGGAAAAGAAACATGATTGAAACAAATCAAACTACCGAGGACAGATTGCTGCGCAAAAAAGATACGGCAGCAATACTGGCTTGCTCCCTGCGCACAGTGGATCGTTTGGTCGCCGCTGGACGGCTAGTCCCAGTTCGTATTCTTGGCGGTGTGCGGTTCCGGTTTAGCGAAGTGCAAGCCCTCATGAAAGGAGCAGCAGCATGATCAACCACATCTACAAACCCAAAGGCGAGCGCATCTGGCGCTGGAAATTCCGGCTGACGCCGGCGGATGGAAAAATCACGGATATTTCCCTCGGCACATCCGACAAACAAGTGGCTGAAAAGAAACGCGCTGAACGGTTACGCGAGAATGAACACGAACGGGCTGGCCTGCTTCCCTCGAAGATTGTCCGGAATGCCGCGCACCGCAAGCTGACGGAGCACCTGCAAGATTTCCTGGGTGATCTGCGGGCCAAAGGCCGCGCCCGTGATTACATCAGCCACGTATCGCACTATAACAAAGCGTTGATTGCCGATTGCGGGTGGACGTATCCGCAGGATGTGACGGCGGATTCCTTTGGTGCATGGCGCAGGTCGCAAAGCAAGTCGCAGAAAACCCTGAATGAATATCTGACCAGCGCCAAAGGTTTCTTCGCTTGGCTGGTGGCGCAAGGTCGTATGCCCGTCAATCCGCTGGCATCAGTCACAAAAGGTGATGCACGTGGGCGGCAAGTGCGTCCCCGACGTGCCTACACTGATTCCGAATTCGCGGCTTTGCTCGCGGTGGCTGGTCCGCAACGGATCGTCTATTTGACGGCGGCGCTGACTGGCATCCGGCATGGCGAACTGAAAGAACTCTGCTGGGGCGATTTTAATTTGAATGGCGAAAAGCCCTCGGTGACGGTGCGCGCGTCGGTGAGCAAAAATCACCGGCAGGCGTGTCTGCCACTGCACCCTGATCTGGTGGCGGTGCTGCTGCAATTTCGCCCCGCCAACGTCCAGGCCGGTGAACTGGTTTTCAAGGGGCTTGTGCCTCGCTCAGAAATTTTGGTCGGCCATTTGAACGCCGCCAACATCGCCAAAACGGATTCACAAGGCCGCGTGGTGGATTTCCATTCGCTGCGGCATACGTTCTGCACGAACCTGCACCGCGCCGGGGTATCGCAACGTGAGGCGATGGAATTGATGCGGCATAACGATCCGCGCCTCACGGCAAGCACCTACACCGACACATCCCTGCTGTCGCTGCGGGATGCGGTCAAGAAGCTGACGGTTTCACCCTCACAACTGGCCTCACAAATTTTAGGCGCAGGGGGTCATCCACAGTCGCCGCCTGTCGCAGATTCCCGCAGGGTCAACGACGTTAAAACCATTGCAAATAAAGGGGGAAAGTCGCTGGCTGGCGCAGCGTGGCAAATCCTGTCGAAAATTGAGAGATGGTGCGCGGTGGAGGTTTCGAACCTCCGACCCCTACCGTGTCAAGGTAATGCTCTACCACTGAGCTAACCGCGCAACCGTAAAATATATGGCCCTTTTATTAGGCTTTCCGAACCGATGGACTCCAAAAGGCCGCTTAGCACTCCAAAAAATTGACACCTGCTACACTGAGTTGCTACGCTCGCCGTCAGGAACATTGCCGAAACCACCACTGCGAGCGGAGCCGAAATCAATCAAACGTGTTTTACCGACAATCAGACCCGGAACAGCGTCCGCCGTGATGGCGATCGAAGCCGGGCCAGTTTCACAACTCAAAATGCAACCAAATCGGCTACATTTATCGCGAACAAGAAGATAAAGGGAATCTGTCAGCGTGGCAACATTTTTTGACAGTCTTCATGTGTTCGATCCATTGCTTCATCGAATCGTAGTGTCGCCAAAGAATGCCCAGATCATCATATTGCTGATAGAGCATGGAGGAAACGATGATATAGCTGCTGGCCAAAACCGTGCCGTCCTGATAAGGCCCGCCAATAGGCGGGAGATACATCCGAGATACTGCCATCGGAACATTGGGCGTCTTCAATATCCAATAGCCACTGGGAATACAAAGGTTCAATGTTGAACAGATATGTTTCGCCCAACGGTGTTGATAGACCGCGTGCAAACGCCGAGCTGGCTTCTCAAGATGGTCAATTCCAAACATGGCGTCAACTCCGCCAGATCACGGCGTGTTAATATAACTATAACATTGGAAATGCTTCATGGATATAACTCGATTTCACTAATCTGCGCTGCGTTAGGGTAAGACGGATTCGCCGAGGCGTGAATCGTCAAACGAAAGGAATCCATCTTCACCGGTGCAAACGCCGCCTCGTAAACTTGTGTATCCTGGTTGTCAGTCACGCTGAACACCTGGCGTTCACGGCCATCCCTTCGCATCGTGCCTTCGAAGCTGACGGGATAACCTTTCGGATCAGCAAAGTGAATGATCACCCGTCCTATTTTTGACGGCTTGGCCAGATGCACTTCAATCCAATGCGGATGCGGATGAGCGAGCGACGAATGCCAGCGGTTGGAAAAGTCTGCCGGCGTGGCAATCACCCCGTCAATTGCCTCTGCCGTGCAACCGGGCTCATTGGCATACTCGCTGTCCGAGGTTGCCGTCGCACCATTCGCGGCCAGCACGAGATCGTGTGTCCAGTCCTTCACCTGCGGGAAGGGTTTGGGTGGATCCGTCCAATGGTTGGCGTGCGTGAGGGTTTGCCAAGTTTGACCGGTATCATACAAGGTTGCCAGGTTCAACGGCTGGGGCAGCCAGGTGCGAAAAACATTCTGTTCGCTGAAGGCGTTACCGGCCGAGGCGTAATCGCAAAAGGTGAGTTTGCCCACATCAAACGCCATCCACGCACCGATTTTCTTCGCCGCCGCTGGATCCAGTTTCAGTTGAGGACGCGGGTCAATGGTCACCACATCGCGGCTGGCAGGTGTGAGCCGGTTGTCCAATGACAACACCACCGGACCGCGTTCGAGGGCAACCTGGCCGTTCAGAGTCGTCACCCGTCCCGACATATCGAACGTAATATTCACCTGGTCTCCCGGATGCCACACCCGGCAAATCTTCGCGTAACCTGGAGTTACCGGCAGCATGTTTCCATTCACCGTCAATTCAGTATGAGTGCTCCAGGCGGGAATGCGCAGGGTCAGCGTGAATAATTCGGGGCTAGCCGGGCTCACCCGGATGGCAACGTGGTCACTCACCGGATAGTCGCCGCTGATTTCAAGTTTCACATTGCCCAGCCTGGCCGTGCCTGGAGCGTAAAGATTCACCACCGGCCCCTCCGCACTTTGCATGAACGCCCAAAACGGGGTCAGCATCAACCCGCGTGGTCCGTTGACCACGCAGCAACTTAATCCCACGTCGGCATGCTGGACATAACTTGGCACGCGCACGCCCATCAACCCATCGAAGTAGGCCCACCAGTTTCCTTCCGGCATCATCGCGCCCAACAGGCCGTTGTAGAGATTCTTTTCCAGTGCATCGGCATAGCGCACGTCGCCCGTGAGCCGCAGAAGCTGGTCGCAAAGCTTCATCCACGTCACGGTCACACAGGTTTCCATTGGTTTTTCAACCACACCGGTCTGTTTGTTTGCGCCGTCACACCAAACTTCATTGCTGGTGCCCACGCCTACCAAGGTGGCTTCGCAACGCCGGATGCCATCCGCGAGCTTGATGGCGGCCGCAAGATATTCGTGTTTGCCGGTGGCCCGATACAGCTCGCAGAGCCCCTCGAAACAGGACATCATCTCATACGCCTTCGGAGCACACATTCGGGCCGGGTGTTTGCCCGCCAGGGCATCTTCGACCAACCTCATTCCGGCCGGCAGCCGTTTGGAGGGCGCGCTCCAGCAGGCAACAATGTGTTCGGCAAATTTTAAATATTTGGGATCGCCCGTCCGTTCATAAACCAGCACCACCGGCTCCAGCACGGAAGAAGCAGGCAAGCCATTCCATTCTCCGACATCGGCGATGTCCGTTCTGCCCGGACCCAGTTCATCAATCAAGACATCGGTCTCCCGGCGTGCCGCCGCCAGCACCGCCGCATCGTGGGTTCGGTCGTAATCCGCGATTAATCCCAGCAATACATATTTACAACCCCAGACATCCCAGCCGTCCAGCCGATATTTTGGCTGCCGGGTTCCCAGATAACCATCAGGTGCCGCCGTCGTCAGCAGCGCCTTTACTGCGGCATCGCGCTTCTCGCGGATGGCTGGCGTGGAGTGATAGGCATCGGCCAGCGCCAGCGAGGTAAACCACTTACCCCAATATTCACAACGCCAGTCGGCACCGCCGGTTTCCGTCTTTTCCCGATACGGCGCCAACAGTAAGGCAATGTCCTGCGCCAACAGCCGGTTCTTCACGCAAAGCGCCATTTTTTCGCCAAGACGTCCACCGAGGGTCACCGAACCCGGCGCGGCCGGTGTGAAGACATCATTGGTTCCGGTCACTTGCGCCGATGCGAACACAGCCGGGCCGACCACAATCCATGTCGCCAACCAGAAACACATCGTCTCCTGCACAAGCCGGGGACAGAGAACTCGATATTTAGTCATAGGAGAAACCCCAGTCTAATTGAAATTTAATGCGCTTTTCCATCATGTCATAACTGATCAAGAATCGCGACAGAATCCAATCCATTGTCGGCGGGAGTTCAAAATGGGTTTTCTGCGCGGGTTCAAAAGGAAACAATTTTACAGGGAGTAAGTTCCGAGGATTTCTGGCCAATTTATGGGCGGCGGTGTTGGGGTTTGGTGACCGCGCCAGAACTGGCGCAGCGGATGATGGATCAGCATGATGCTTGTGCGTTTGGTTGGGGAGATAGGCCAGTTGCGTCCCAGAAAGCCGATTTGGTGGTCGGGGTTTGACGCGGCGTTTCAAATGGAGCGCCAGATGCAGTTCCAGCAGGGTGGTTGGCGGACAGGAATGCGTGGCGATGCGCTTTTCGGCTTATGGGCTTCTTTGATGGTTTATTCTTTTCTGCCATGCCAAATGGTCGCCCGAAACGGGCCCGAAATGAAATCAAATTTCAAACTGCCCCACCATCCTTTTCTTGAATGCAGTGGGGTGCTGCTTTGGAAATGCAAAGTGTGGGCAAATCAAACCGCTCCCCAGTGGCATCTGGCTGCAATTAGACTCGATTTTCGCCACACAAAACCAAGAAAATCAAGATGGCGGCTGATAGGGTTGTGTTTCGGAAGATTGGTGGGCCCACTCGGATTTGAACCGAGGACCAAGCGATTATGAGTCGCCTGCTCTAACCGCTGAGCTATGGGCCCATCATGCTTAAAACAAACAGCTTGGAATGATTTGCGTGCGAGTGAATTGGCAATTTGCTGCCGATATTTGATGCTCTGCCATTTGAAGCCAATTCAAAGGGCGGAGAGTCTTCACTGTGGGTGAAGTCACCGGCAGCCAATATATTTCGTTACGCGCCATCAGGCATCTATTTT
>JAJXXW010000007.1 GCA_021780905.1 bacterium | reverse complement strand
CGGCGGGCACGCATTGGTTGAGATTGATGACCGTCAGAAAGTCCGGCTGGGCTTGAGGTTTTCCGCGCATGACTTACAGACAAACTTCAACTTCGCTGGTTCAAACGTTTTTCAACAAACTGCTAGAGCCGGAAAACTATTTCGCCGCCCCCGGCTCGTCTTCGCCTAATAGGCCGTATTGTTTGAGCTTGTATTGCAACGTGCGCCGGCTGATGCCCAGCAGCTTCGCGGCGGTTTCGCGATTTGAGGTGACTTGGGTGAGCGTCCGGCGGATGAGAATTTTCTCCACTTCGGCCAGCGACATCCCCGGACGGATGGTGAAGGTGGTTGCGTTCCGGTCGTGAGCGTTGAGAAAGTCGGGCAGGTCGCCGACTTCAATCGTCGCGCTCTTGCCGGTGATGACGAGGCGTTCGATCAGGTTGCGCAGTTGCCGCACGTTGCCCGGCCAGGGAAACCGCTGGCACAGTTGCAGGGCCTCGGCGGACAGTTTTTTGCGCCTCCGCTGGTGCTTGCTCGCGAAGTGTTCGAGGAAGGATTCGACGAGCAGCGGAATGTCCTCGGCCCGCTCCCGCAACGGCGGGATGACGATGGGCACAATCTGCAACCGATACAACAAATCCTCCCGAAACTTTCCCGCGACGACCGCCTCCTGAAGCTTCTTGTTCGTAGCCGCGACCACGCGGACGTTCACGCGCAGCATCTTCGTTCCGCCCACCATGCGGAAAGTTCCATCCTCCAGCACACGCAGGAGATCGCCTTGCCCCTTGGCCGAAAGGTCGCCGATCTCGTCGAGAAACAACGTGCCGCCGTCGGCCAGTTGAAAGCGGCCCGGCTTGTCGGCCACGGCGCCGGTGAACGCGCCCTTGACATGGCCGAACAATTCCGCTTCGAGCAACGGCTCGGGCAGGGCGGCGCAGTTCACCGAGATGAAGGGTTGGTCCGCCCGGGCGCTCTTCAGGTGAATCGAGCGGGCGACGATTTCCTTGCCCGTGCCGCTTTCGCCCTCGATGAGCACCGTCACCTCGCTGCGCGCCACTTCGTCGGCCAGCTCCGTCACCTTCCGCATCGCCTCGCTGCCGCCGATCAGCAGTCCTGGTTCGGAGCGCTTTTGCAGGCGCAGCCGCAGTTCATTGTTTTCCGCCACCAATGCCTGAAACTCCAGCGCCTTGAGCGTCAGCGCGCGCAGCCGCTGCAGGTCAAGCGGCTTGGAAAGATAATCGTAGGCCCCTTCCTTCATCGCCTCGACGGCGCTGGCGACCGTGCCGTAGGCCGTCATCAAAATAAACTGGGTGTCGCGGCTCTGCCGCTTGGCTGCCTTGAGCAGTTGCAGCCCGCTCATTTCCGGCAGCTTCATGTCGGTGACGACGAGGTTGTAGAGCCGTTCGCTGATCATTTGCAAGGCGGTGGGCGCGTCATTGGCGGCGTCCACGACATAGCCTTCGCGCTTCAACGCCTCCTGAATGCCGGCGCAAAGACCGCGTTCGTCGTCCACCACCAGAATTTTAACCCGCGACTTATCCATGGGTGTTTTCCTTCCTCGGCAACGGCAGCTGCACGGCGAACACGGCGCCCCCGTTCGCGGCGTTGGCGGCGTCCACCGCGCCGCCGTGCGCCGTGATGATTTGCTGGACAATCCAAAGCCCCAGGCCGCTGCCGTCCGCCTTGGTGGTGAAAAACGGCTCGAAAATCGCGGAGTGCTTCTCCGCCGGAATTCCCGGGCCGGTGTCCCGCACGGCGATGGTCAACAGGCCGGCGGCATCATCCCGGCTCACGCCGACCTCCACGCGGCCGTCGCGCTCCACCGCTTGAATGGCATTGATGACCAGATTCACCAACGCCTGCGTCAATTGGGCGGAATCCGCCGGCACCACCGGCGGCGAGGCCGGCAGCTTCATGAGAATCTCAATGCCCCGGGACGCCGCCTCCGGGCGCAGCAGCTCGCAAACGTGGCGGACCACTTTGACGACCTCAACCGGGTGCAAGTCCAGCGCGGACGGACCGGCCAGGCTCAAGAAGCGCTTCACGATGTTTTCCAAACGGTGCAATTCCCCGTGAATGATCTCAAGGCGGCTGGCGGTTTTCGCCTGCACCGGCGGCGGCGCTGCCTGCAAGTCCTCCTCCAGCAATTGCACATGGATGTCGAGCGAACTGAGTGGATTCCGCACCTCGTGCGCGAAGCGCGCCAGCAGCCGCGAGAGCAGCAACCGCTTCTCCTGCGCCGCGAGCTTGCTCACGTCTTGCCCGAGGGCGTTGGCCAAAATTTTTTCCATTCGGGAAGCCGAGGATGCCACATCCGCGCCGGCGAAGCCAGACTGGTTCGCGCCCCGTTCAACCACCCATTCCTGCCGCAGGTCCATCAACTGGCCCGGGCGGCGGTTGGGGCGGGCAATCCCCAGCCCGGCCCTTTCCCACCGAAGGGCGAGGGAGAAAAAACAATTCGGCTTCATTGACGCCGTTCCACGGCACCGGTAACTTTTCACCATGATTGATGTCGCCGAATTGCAGCCACGCGCCGCGCTGGCCCCTCAAGCTGCCGCGCCGATGGCGAAAGAAATTTTTACGCTCAAAAAACAGCTCAACGCCGTCATCCTCGCGCACAATTACCAGGTCCCGGAAATCCAGGACGTGGCGGATTTTGTCGGCGATTCGCTCGGGCTCGCGCAACAGGCGGCAAAGACCAGCGCGGACGTGATCGTTTTCTGCGGCGTGCATTTCATGGCGGAGACGGCGAAGATTTTGAACCCGGAGAAAATCGTGGTGCTGCCGGACCGGGACGCGGGCTGTTCGCTGGAAGAAAGTTGTCCGGCGCCGGCGCTGGCAAAGTTGCAGGCGACCAACCCGAATTTCTGGACGATTGCCTACATCAATTGCAGCGCGGCGGTGAAGGCGCTGTGCGACGTGATTGTGACCAGCGGCAACGCGGAGCGCATCGTCAACGCCGCGCCGAAAGATCGCGATCTGCTGTTTGTGCCGGATGAAAATCTTGGCCAGTGGGTGATGGAACAGACGGGCCGCCAGATGACGTTGTGGAAGGGCAATTGTTACGCCCACGTCGAGTTCCAGCGCGAGCGGGTGCTGGCGGCCAAAATCCAGTTTCCCGACGCGAAAATTGTCGTGCATCCGGAAAGTCTGCGCGCGGTGCGCGCGCTGGCTGACGCGGTTTGCTCGACGGAAAAAATGATCGCTTACTGCCAGACCAGCCCGGCGCGGCGGTTTGTGATCGTGACCGAGTCGGGCATCATCCACCGGCTGCGGAAGGAATGTCCGGGCAAGGAATTTTTGTGCGCGCCAGTGTTCAACACGCTACAACTGCCAACGGACCACTGTCGTTGCAGCGAATGCAAATTCATGAAGCTGAACACGCTGGAAAAAGTGCGGGACTGCATGAAAAACCTCGCGCCGCGCGTGGAGTTGCCGGCGGAGATTATCCAGCGGGCGCGGCGGCCGATTGAGCGGATGCTGGAGATTTCGGCGCGACCGATGGAGAACGCCGGCTGAAGTCCGCCATTGTCCGGCCAGCCTAAACGGCGGGCGAACGCCGGCGCTTCCACCGGCGGGAAATTTTTTAATCCCCAATCAGATAGAATGCGAAGATGATGGTCGCGCCGAGGCCGACGCCCGCAACGACGGCGCCAATCACGCGACCGGTGGTGAGCTTGAAGCCCTGTCCGGCATTGACCTGCGCGAACAGCCAGCCGGCAAGGAGAAAGAGTCCGACGATAAAACCGCTTTGCGTGATCCAATGATGGCCGGTGAGGTTTTTCATCGAGGTCTGGACGGCGGGCGATTTTTCCTTGATCACGACCAGTAGGGCATTGACCACGCTGGCCAGGGCCAGGGCAATGCCGAAGGAGTTTGCGTATTTTGAGAGGCCAGTTTTCTCCATGATGTGGCTCCGGTTTTTATTTTGCCAGCAATCCCACTTTGACACCCATCGCGATGATGCCGCCTTCGCCTTCGATCGTGAAGGCCAGCAGGATGATGAGGCCGGCCACCCATAGCACGAGCCGCCGCGCGTCCCGGTTGACCGCCAGATTGCCGGCGGCGGCAATGGGCAGATAAGTCGCCAGGAGGAGCAACATGATCACCAGATGTTCCTTGGATTCCATGAAGAAATTATGCGCGAAGGGCCAGGGACCTTTTAGGATCACCGCCTTGTCCGAATGATAGGCGGTCACATACCAGTAGCCGCCGACAAGAAACGCCAGCCACATGGCGGCCGCCGCCGCCAGGCTTATCCGGCGGATGCGGATCGAATTGGCCTCGGACGCATTCAGAGCGTCGACGAACACCCACACGGTGGCCAAAAGGCAGGCCACGCCAAAAAACACATGACCCATCAGGATCATTTCATTCATATCGCAGGCGAATTCAGTTTGCTACCGGACGCGATCCGGTCAGCTTGAGTTACACCCATTTGCCAAAATCTGACCGGTTTAGTCGGGGCGTCAAGCCAATCCCGGCGAAATGTCATTGCTTCGGCCCGGCACGTCTCCCTAATTTGTGCCGCCCTTAGCCAAAACCCTGATGAAAATTTTTTCGAAAATTATCCGGTGGGCTGCCTGCCTGAGCCTTTTACCAGCGACGCGCGTGTCCGCCGGCCCGCCGTAGGGCGTCAGCGTTTCGTCCGAGCGCGTGATCGTTTGGCCGGCAGCGTGTCCAAGCAAATCTCATCCTTCCCTTCACCCGCCAGATGAACCGCAACCAGCGATGCATAAGTGCTCATCGCCTCAAATTCTATTAACTCAAACCGCTTTAGCCCACTATTTCAACCGCGAACAATAGGTTCAAATATTCTGTCAAAGCAACCATGCAAAACTTGAATTTATCAAGCGGGATCAAACGCCAGCCAATCCACGCAGTATTCTTATTTCGTTTTTAGATTTTATGTGCTATTTGTGTTAGACTACAATGATTTCCGCAAAAACATTGAAGGATATTGCGCAGGAGCAGTTCATGTGGAGACCGCCACACCAAAAGGAGTTCTCCGGCGGTGCCTGCCGGGATTTGCGGGCCACCGGGTTTGGTTCCCGATCAGCAAGGCCTAGTCGAGACAATTTTGAATCACAAGAAAGTCAACGAATCGGAGAATGTTTGAATAAACCAACCACACGCATGATCAGGATTGTCAACCTTCTACCCAAGGCCATGGCCAGCTGGCTCTGCGTGACAGGGGTTTTGCCCGCGCAGGCGCAGACGTGGTCCAACCCGCATCTCGGCGGCTATCTGGGCGTGAACTATAGCGGGGTGGCCAGCACCTTCAATGCGGGGTATTCCATGTATGTGGCGTTGCCGGGACGGCCGCAGTATGCTTACTACTCATCCAGTTTCCAAGCCAGTCTGCAAATTGGCACCTGGATGGATCCACAGTGCAATCCCGGCATTTATTGCGACATCGAAGGTGGTCCCGGTGTCGGTGGCGGATATGGGAACCCGTGGTGCAACACTGGGTTTGGCATCGGTGCCGTCGCCGGGAATGGTTTCACCAATTTCGCCAACGGGGTCTCGTCCGGCAATCATGGCGGGATTTATGGCGCGGCCCAAATCAGCGCGCGCCTGCTCTTTCCGCCAAAGCTGGAAATGTTTCGCGATGGCACGAGCGGCCAGATGGTCGGCTACGGCTACCTGGCGCTGCCGCTGCTGCCGGGGCAGGCGACCACGGATGGGATGACAGTGCCCACTGGTGGTAATTGGTGGACGTTGTTTTTCAACACCCGGAACTTCCAAGGCCCCGTCGCGGTCGTCACGCCTCACTTTTACGCGCAGGTGACGGAATCCATTACCAATGCCGCCGGGTTGATGCTGGACTCCTGCTGGGCCGGACCGAACAAGCCCATTGCGAACGAGTCGCACTATGTTCCGGCAAAGGAATACGACGGCCCGGAGGGCTCCTACTTGCGGGTGGAGCCTGTATTTGCCGCCATCAGTGATGGGACCAATGGCAGCATCGCGTTGAACAGTCCCACGGTTTACGACCAGACCGCGCTCTGGAACGCGGCGCAACAATGGTTCACCAACAACGGCGCGGCGCCGGTCGGCCCGTTCAATGCCCACGGTGCCGCGCTGCAGACTCTCACCGGTGGCTCGTTTGGTTGGGGGGTTTACAGTTCTCCGCTAGTGACGAGTGGGTCTATGCCGATGGTCATGGGGACGACGATGGGATTTTACGACCCCGACACGGCGACTTATGGCTATAAATGGGGGACCAATCAAGTGACGTTCACCCAGTTTGCCAACGGAACTCCGGCCGCCGCGATGCCGGAATACTATCAGCTCCAAGGAGGGGTGTGGACGCCGGTCTCGCCAGCGGCGGTGCCTGCGGCTTCGCAACTCGCGAGCGTGAGTTTCGACAGCGGCGGCCCACCGTCAACACCCGGAACCTACACGGTGCCCAACGACCCCGTCTGGACGAATTACGCAGCGGGCCCGTTCCAGGTGCGAATTGATGACGGCAATGTGGTGACGTATTACTGGTATCGTTTTGAAGATCAGCCGGCGATCATGAAGGCCGGCCTGACCCAGGCCCAGCGCGATCAACTCCAGACTGAAGTGGTGAAGATTCACAGCGCTTGGACCAACGGCGGCACTTACCTTGCCCCACCGACGATGGGCACGTTGGCAGACGTTGACCCGGCCCTGCTAGTCACCCCGCCTCCGGGTCTGGAAGTCGGCTACGTGCCGATTGCGACCAGTGAGGCCTGGGGCGGGTGGGTGACGAACACTTGGAACAGCGCCGCCTCCGGCAACTGGAGCGCGGCGGCCAATTGGGCTTCCACCAACGCCCCGGCGGATGGCGGGCACTCGTATTACCAACTTAATTTCGCCGCGCCAGGAACCTATGTGGTGACCAACGACCTGAGCAACGGATATGGTTACGGGGGGTATGCGGTCAACCAGATAAGCTTCGCGGGCGCGGTAACGCTCACCGGCAACCCGATCTCCCTCACAGCCGACGTTGGGTCCAACCCGCAGATCAACCAGAACAGTGGCAATGGCGTCGTCATCAACACCCCGTTGAACCTGGACGTCTCGACGGTGCTGGGTGGCACGGGCAGCGGGTTGGT
Organism: bacterium; assembly: GCA_021780905.1. Taxonomy (GTDB): domain Bacteria; phylum Verrucomicrobiota; class Verrucomicrobiia; order Limisphaerales; family UBA11358; genus UBA11358. The sequence goes on along the minus strand of JAJXXW010000007.1, from coordinate 7,675 downwards.
GGTCATCTCGAACGTGATTTCCGGGCCATGGCATGGGCTGACCCTCAACAACGCCGCCACCTGGCAGCTCGTGGGATCGGCCCCCAACACCTTGAGCGGCTTGGCCACCGTCAACGCCGGGGAACTTGACCTCGCCAAGACCGGCGTCCATGCCCTCGGCGGCAGCCTCAAGGTCAGCGGCGGCATCGCCCGGCTAACCGGCACCGGCGGCGACCAGATCGCCGACACCGGCAACCTCATCGTCAGCGCAGGCACGTTTGATCTCAACGGGCAAAACGAGACCGTCAACGGCGTGCAGTTGACCGGCGGCATCATCAGCGGTGGCACCGGCATTTTGACCAGCCTGACCGCCTACGATTTGGAAGCCGGCACGGCGGCGGCTATTCTGGCCGGAGCGGCCGGTGCGAGCAAGAGCACCGCCGGCACCGTGGTGCTCTCCAACACCAACACCTACAGCGGCGCGACGACCATCAGCGCCGGCACCTTGCAGATTGGTTTATCCGGTTCCACCAACTCGGTCGCGATTGCGAATTTCGGTTTCGAGGCACCGACGACCAGCACTTACCTCTATAACCCCGCTGGCGGGAATTGGACCTTCAGCGCCTCGTCGGGCATTTGCCACAACACCTTTTGCGCCACGGCCCCGCCGCAGGGTTCGCAGGCGGGATTCATCCAGGGGACCGGCACCCTTTCGCAAACGGTGACCGTGAACGCGGCCGGTTTTTATGCGATCAGCTTCCAGGCCGAAGGCCGCGGGGGCGGCTATGGTCCCGACGGTGTCGTCGTTCAAGTGGATGGCACTGCGGTTGGAACTTGGTCCGCCTCCGCTGTGAGCCAGTCCGCCTGGTTGAGTTATCTGGCGGTGGCCAATTTAACGGCGGGCAATCACACGCTGACCTTCGTCGGCAACAATACGCTGGGTGGCGACAAGAGCCTGGCGATTGACAATGTGCAGATGTTTCAACCTGCCGGCAACGGGGCGCTGCCCGGCGGCACGGCGGTCAACCTCACCGCGTCGGGAGCCGTGTTGGATCTGGCCGGCACGGCCCAGACGATCGGCTCGTTGGCGGGCGTGGCCGGGTCCAGCGTCATCAACGGCAATCTGACGACGGGCGGCAATGGGACGAGCACGACCTTTGCCGGCGTATTCTCCGGCGGCGGCCGTCTCACCAAGACCGGTGCCGGCACGCTGGCCCTGGCGGGAACGAACACTTACACTGGCTCAACGACCATTAACACCGGCACTTTACAGATCGGCTACAGCCCGGTGAACCCGGTCACCATCAGCAATTACAGCTTCGAGACCCCGACGACCAGCAGTTACACCTACGGGCCGATGACCAACGGTTGGATCTTCGACAGCTCGTCGGGTGTTTGCGAAAATACGTTCTGCGCCACGGCCCCACCATTGGGCTTACAGGCGTGTTTCATTCAGGGAAACGGCACGCTTTCGCAATCCCTTACCGTGAGCGTGGCCGGTCCTTACACCATCAGTTTCCAAGCCGAAGGCCGGGCGGGAACCTACGGCCCGGACGGGGTCATCGTTCAAGTGGATGGCACCGCCGTGGGCACGTGGGCCGCTTCCGCCGTGAGCCAGTCTCAGTGGCAAAGCTATGTGGCTTCCGTCACCAATCTTATCGCGGGCAGTCACACGCTGACGTTGGCCGGCAATAACACGCTCGGCGGAGACAAGAGCCTGGCGATTGACAACGTGCAGCTGTATCAAACCGCCCCCGGTGCGCTGCCCGCAGGCACGGCCGTGAATCTTACTGCATCAGGAGCCGTGTTGGATTTGAACGGCACGGCCCAAACGATTGGTTCGTTGACGGGCGTGGCCGGCTCCATCGTCACGAATGGCAGTCTGACGGTGGGCGGCGACGGGACGAGCACGACGTTCGCCGGGGTGATTTCCGGCGCGGGCACGCTGACCAAGACCGGCGCGGGCACGCTGACGCTTTCCGGCGCGAACACCTACACCGGCGCGACGACCATTGGGGGTGGCACGCTGGGCGGCACGGGGATGATTGCGGGCACGGTGACGAACCAAGCCGGCGGCACGCTCGCGCCGGGCGCGAACGGCAGCGGCACGCTCACCATCAGCGGCAATCTCACCTTGAACGCCGGCGCAACGAACACCTTCGCCGTCAACGGCAGCACCGCGGCCAGCACCCGCATCGCCCTGGGCGGCGCGGTGACTTACGGCGGCGTGCTGAACATTGTTCCGTCTGGCAGTTTCACGAACGGCCAGACCTTCACGCTGTTCAGCGGGACCGGCGCGACGAATGCCGGCAACTTCGCCAGCCTCCAGGTCAGTTCCGGCGGCGGCCTCACCTTCGCCTTCACCAACGGCGTGTTAAGTGTGGTGAGTGCCGGCGGCGGCAGTGCGCAAATCAGCGTCGCGGGCGGGGTGGTCAACGGCACGTTGTATGGCAACAGCGGCGCGCAATATGACATTCAGCGGAAGACGAACCTGACGGACGCGGTCTGGCAGACGCTGGGGTCGCCGCCGTTGTCCAATGCGCCGCCCTACCCCGCCGGCACCGACGGCAGCGTCCGTTTCACCGACACCAATCCGCCGCCGGCCTCGGGCTTTTACCGGACGAATCCGCATTGAAATGATTTCCACTGGTTGAAAGCGGAAAACATTTTGCAAAACTTTGAAAATGGGCGACCAGGTTTCCAGCTTTACTCGCTGGCTGTTATAATTCCCTTTACCGTGGATTGGATTTTGTCCGGCAGCAGACCAAACGAAAAAGCAAAGCCAGGACAACGCCCGCCAATAGGCCGCCAGTGCCGCAGACCAGCCGGGCTTTTTTCAACTGCAGCGTGACGAATACGTTGTCAATCGGATCCAAGGTGGCCTCCATGCGGACGACTTTCCAGGCGCCCGCTTCCTGATGGCACACCGCCGTCCAAAAGGCGTGGAAATTCAGATCCTTGTTGTTCGCCAGCCGAATCATCTCGTCTGTGGTTCCGTGGGAGACCGCCACGTCACCAAACAAATCCGTTTTGTCCACGTTGACGGTGACATGATAAGTTCCGCCCGGCCCGATGAGCTTCTGCACCTCCTGCCAGTAGGCGACCAAGTCGGCGTAACCGACCACGGGCCTGCCGGTCGTGGCCGGAGCGATCCAGGAAACGCTGGCGGAACCGGGCCGGACGCCTCCGTTTGTCTTCCTCGCGCCCGCGCCGCTTTCCCCGCTGGCGGGCTGGTCAAAAATCTTTGCCGGCGGTTGACCGGCAAGTTCACCGCGTTCTCCGGGGGCATGACGGCAGCGAACGGCCTGGAGCGGCCCGTATTTCAGGGCATGAGCTATCGGTGGTTTACTGGCGGATTCGCGGATTCAAACTGGCCGCCCTCATCGTGGAAGCCTGGCGTGAGTCTTGACACGCCCGGAGGCCACGATTGTGGGGGAAATCACCCGCGCGTCTGATGCAGCGCGGCCAGCCCCTTGAAAAAATCCAACGCCCGAGCCAGCGCCGGATCGCGGATGACTGGCTGGCTGGGCTTGGCGCGGGGCGTGGCGGCGTCAGCTTGTTCGCCGTCCTTCACGCGCTGGCGGACGAGATCCGCCTCGCTCGTGTGGTCCACAAATTCGGCGATGGAGTTGGTGTCCGCCGGGGAGTCTGGTTTCGCCGCGATCGGAACATAAAACGGATCGGCGAGAAATTTCAACTCGTCCTCGGCCGCCACCGCCACCGCAATGTCCGGTTTGACCGCCCCGGAGAAATTGGTGCTGCCCACCAACAGACCGTCGCCCGCCGCCCGTAAATCCACCGCCAGTGCCGCCGCCGCCCCGCGCGTCCTGCCGTTGACGAGGATAACCAGCGGGCGTTTTTGATTCGCAAAGTGATTGGTGGCCGACACCAGCCCGGCCTCGTCGCCGTCCGCCGAACGCAGGTCAAGAATGATGCCCGCCAGTTTGCCGGTCGTCTTGGTGATCGCCTGCTCGGCGAGAAAATCCTGTTCCGCAAAATTACCCGTCAAGTGTGGGACGCGCAGACGCAACACGTTGTTTTCAAGCAGGGAGCAGGACATGGTCGCCGGCTCACCCGCGTGCAGAGCGGTTTGCCCCGCCAGCGATATAATAAAGAAACTTGAAAACAGTCGTGTCATGCGCCGGTAAATTGCGTCAGGCGTCGGCAAAAGTAAAGTGGCTTGCATCCGCCGGCGGGGGTTTCATTTCCCTAACCAGCCGGCAGCCCCGCTTTCATTTGATTTTCTTAACTTGCCGGCACCGGATGGCGAATGGTTACTAAATCGAATTGCGTCCGATTCGCCTTCGGATAAAATGCGCATCATGAATTTAGATGCGCTTTACTCCGAACTGACGCTCAAAACCAAAGCCAAGCTGGCGCTCGTTGTCCTCGACGGACTCGGCGACCTCGCCACGAAGGAACAGGGCTATCTCACGCCGCTCGAAGCCGCGCACACGCCCAACCTTGACCGGCTCTCGCAGGATTCGGCCCAGGGCCGAATGATTCCTGTCGCGCCCGGCATCACGCCCGGCAGCGGTCCCGGACACCTCGGCCTGTTCGGCTATGACCCGCTGGAATTTCAGGTCGGCCGGGGCGTCATCGAGGCGCTCGGGCTGGGCGTGGAGCTGCAGCCCGGCGACGTCTGCGCCCGCGCCAATTTTGCGACGCTCGACGCCCAAGGCATTGTCACCGACCGCCGGGCCGGCCGCATCGCCACGGAAGTCTGCGAAAAACTGTGTGCCAAACTGTCCGCCAAAATCAAACGAATCGGCGACACGCAAATCATCATCAAGCCCGGCAAGGAACACCGTTTTGTTGTCGTTTTCCGCGGCAAAGGCCTGGCAGGACCGCTGACCGACGCCGACCCGAACCGCGAGGGGTTTGCCACCCCGCCGGTGAAGCCGCGTGACCCGAAAAATTTAAAACAGAAGAAAATGGCGAAGCTCATCGCGGATTTTTACTCGGCCGCGCTGCCGATCCTCGCCCGGGAAAAGCCGGCGAACGGTTTTCTCATGCGTGGCATCGCGCACCAGCCGGAGATTCCGCGCTTCGAGGAACGTTATTGGCTCAAGCCCGCGTGCCTTGCCGTTTATCCGATGTATAAAGGTTTGGCACAGCTCGTCGGCATGGTGAAGATCGAAGGGCCCCAGACCATCAAGGAGCAGTTCGAGCGCTACCTCGCCGAATACGACAACTATGATTTCTTTTTCATCCATTACAAATACACTGACAAATACGGCGAGGACGGCAATTTCGCCGCGAAGAAAAAGGCGATTGAAGATTTCGACGCCGCGTTGCCGATTCTGCTGAAAAAGAAGCCCGATGTCCTCGCCATCACAGGCGACCACTCGACGCCGTGCGCGTTGAAGGGCCACTCCTGGCATCCGCAGCCGGTGCTGCTGCACTCGGCCTGCAGCGGTTCGGACAAGCTCGCGCGTTTCACCGACACCGGCGCGAACATCGGCTCGCTCGGCATCTTCCCCGCAAAATTTCTCATCCGCCTGATGCAGGCAAACGCGAGGATGTTCGACAAATTTGGCGCGTGAAAAATTTACGTTATACGATTTGCGATTCACGCGCTCTCTCGCGGTGCGTCGCGTAAATCGTAAATCTAAAATCGTAAATTCCCATGAACCTGCCCAACAAGCTGACCGTCTCGCGCTTCGTGCTGACGGCGGTGTTCCTGTGGGCGCTGTTCTCGACGTTCCGCTACAACGACACGCTGGCGCTGGTTATCTTTTCGCTTGCGGGCTTGACGGATTATCTCGACGGCCACCTAGCCCGTTCGCGCCGACTCATAACGAATTTCGGCAAGCTGATGGACCCACTGGCGGACAAAATCCTGACCTGCTCGGCTTTCATCGCGTTCGTTGAAAGCAGTCATCTGAATCCGGTCGCGCCCGTCAAGGTGGCGGCGTGGATGGCCATTGTCATCGTGGCGCGCGAACTGGCCATCACCGGGTTGCGGCTGCTGGCCGCGTCCAAAAACATTGTCCTGGCGGCGGAGCGCTTCGGCAAGCACAAGACCATTTCGCAGATCGTCACCATCAACGCGCTGCTCATCGTGGATGCCTGCGAGGAATGGCCGGTGGCGTGGAAAAATTTCTTTGCCGCGTGGCTGCCGGCCTTCGCGGAAATCATGCTGTGGATCACCGTCGCGCTGACCGTCATTTCCGGCGCGATCTATCTCTGGCGCAATCGCGCGCTGTATATGGAAGACGTGTAAGGCGAATCTCGAATTTCAAATTACAAATCCGCAATTTGAAATTGGTCATTTGGCATTATGCAGCGGCAGCGTGTCGCCGACATTGGCCGGCTGGTAGATGGCGGGCGGCAGGTTCTTCAGCGGATCGCTTTTCTGATGTTGCCGCCACGCCCAGACGGACAGGCCGATGATCAAAACCACGGCCAAAACAACCACCCCGGCCGCGCCCAGCTTCCAGTTGAGTTTTGCCAGCAGCAGAATCAGCGCGTCCAGAAAGGTTTTTTGGGTCTCCACCAACGGAGGCGGCTCCCTGAATTGGGTCGTGCCCTTTAATTCCCCGTCCAGCGCGGCGAGGAGCGCCACCGGGTCGAGCTTGAGCATCCCGGCGTAATTTTTCACCGAGCCACGGATGTAAATCGTCGCGGAAAAGGCGGTGTATTTTCCTTCCTCCAGCGCGCGGATGTGGTCGGTGCGGATCTTGGTGGCTTCAGCGACCTGTTCGACCGTGAGGTTTTTGGCCTCGCGGGCGGAACGGAGTTGTTCGGCGACCGTTGACATTTGCTTTATTTAGCGCGATTGACGGAGGCTTGGCAATCTTGGAATTAATTTGCGGCCAGTGAAATCACATGTGACACATCGGCGACAAAACGGCTAAATGTATCCGTGCCGCACCATCAATGTTGGTTCAATTTTGTTTCACTGCTGACTCATTGGGCTGAGGGTTGAGGGACAAGAAAAGGTTGGCTTGCGGGTTTGGGCCCTGCCACCAGGCAGGACATGAAAAATCAAACTCGCAACAAGCCAACCGCCGGCAAGTTCTCCTTGCTGCGCCAAATTTGCAACTTCATTCCGCCGCATCTGGCGCCCAAGCTGGCGCGGGGGACCGGCGTGGACAATCAGTGGCGCGATTTCACTCCCTGGAGCCACGCCGTGAGCTTGCTTTACGCCCAGCTTACCCACAGCCTGGGCCTCAACGATGTTTGCGACGCGCTGCGGCTGCACTCCGGCCCGTTTGTCCGCACTGCGCGGGGTCACGGCCCCGCCGAAAAACACGCTGTCCCACGCCAATCGCACCCGCGACCCGAAAATGGCCGAGCAACTCTTCTGGGCCGTGCTGGCGGCCCGCGAGGTCTTTTGGGGCACGCGTGCCAAGGACAACCTCCAGTGCCGCGTCGTCCGCAAGTTGCAAGCCGGCACCCAAGACCGGATGGCCGACTTCCTCGGCCACAGCGAACGCGCCGTCAAATGGCAGGTCTGGACCGCCGTGCTCGCCTATGTGTTGTTGCGCTTCTGTGCTTACTTGGGCCCATGGCCGCACAGTTTCACCCGGCTGTTCGCCTTGATCCGTTCGGCCCTCTGGCAAAACTGCGAACTCCGCAGCCTGCTCGAAGTCTAGCAGGCCGTTGAAAAACGGGTGATTTTTCAGCGCCACGATTTTTCATGGGTGATTTTTTCAAAATTCAGTGTGCGAACCGTGGTAACGGCTGCCCC
>JAJXXW010000093.1 GCA_021780905.1 bacterium | reverse complement strand
CAGCGTGCGTGAGTTGCGGCAGGCGATTGACGCTTTTATCTCGGCCCACAACCAGACGGCGGCACCCTTTGAATGGACAAAGGTGAAAGTGCATCCCAAAAGCCTCGCCAGTAAATATGCCAGTCTTTGCAAGTAGATACTGGAGGTTCGTGACCCACATTACATCGTATTGGCACGGCTGACTTCGGGCCTCAAGCGGCCGTGCGCCGGTTTCAGGAGATGGCTGGTAATGGAATCGAACCTCCCGCCCAAAAATCCCGCCGGGCGCGAACTCGCACCTAAAAATCGGGCCGAAGCCCGCACGGTCCAAATACTGGCGTGATTTTCGGAGTTGCCGCGGCCTCCTGGACGTTTGGACAGCGGCGATTTATCGCCGCTGTTTCCAAGCCCGCGTGACCGACAACGACGACCAAGTTCAGAGTCCGGATTCTCCCGCTTTAGTCAATCGCTTACGGATACACCAGCCGGTAGAATTCGTTCGTCCCGCCGGCCTTGTTGATCAGGAGGTTCATCGTCGTGACCGATTGCGACCCCGCCACCGTCCCCCAGTCGCTGGCCACGCTGCTCACCCCCTTACTCAGGTTGTTCGTCTGCATCAGTAGCCGATACCCCAAATGATCCGCCGGCCAGCTCAACACCAGATTCGTCCCCCCCACCACGCTGTTCGTCAGCTCCGGCACCGTCAAACTCGGCTGCAACACCACGTTCACCGTGTATATATTCGTCACCGACAAATCCTGCGACACCACCGTCACCACCACCGGGTTCACCGGCGGATTCAACAGCAGCGTCAAATTGCCGCTCGCCACCCCGTTCGTCAAAGGCCCCGCCGGATTCCCGTCGAACGTCAGCGTCAGCGTCGCGTTCGTGTCCACGCTGCTCGCCGTCACCGTCACCGGATTGTTCACATAAGCGTTCGTCGCATTGTAGCTGAACCCGTTGGTCGTGAACGCCGGACTCAGCGTCCCCGCCGGCATGATCGCCAGCGCCGCCAGATACGCGTTCGTCCCCAGCGCCGGCCCGACGGAAACCACGCTCAACACGCCGTTCGTGAAGCTGAACGCCAGCCCCGCGCCCGGACTGCCCGCGATGCCGTCGAAGTTGCTGGCATTGGTTGCGCCCGCGCCACTGAACAGCGTGAAGTTCTGGCCGGCGCTGAATGTGCCGCTGGGAACAATGTTCAACACGCCGCCGTAAGTCACCGCGCCGCCCAGGGCGACGCTGGTGTTGGCCGGCGTGCTGCCATTCACGGCAAAAGTGTTCGTCGAACCGGTGGTCAACACAAGATTGCTATTGATGGTCAGCGTGCCAAAGCCGGTCGGCGAAATCGTGCCGCCGGCATTGTTGGTCACCGCCGCGTTAATGATGCCAGTTCCACCCAAGGTGCCACCATTTACGGTTACATCCCCAAGGATGGTGCATGAGCCGTTCACGGTTCCACTATTGACTGTGACCGTCCCACCAATAGTGCCGGTGCCGCCCAAGGTGCCGCCGTTGATGGTAACCGGACTGGAAACCGCCAAGGCGGCGCCCAACGAGCCGTTGACCAACAATGTGCCGCCGTTTATGGTGGTTGTCCCAGTGTAACCGTTGGTCCCAGCGAGAGTGAGTTGTTTGCTGCCATTTTTGGTGATCCCAGTGGTGCCTTGAATTGAGCCGCTGCCGGAAATGGTGTAATTATAGATCGAGTTGCTTACCATCACGCTTGCGGGAACTACATTGGTATTTAAGCTAACCACCGTATCAGCCGAAAGATTGGCATCCGTGAATTGCACCGCGTAGCCTAAAAACCCTTGCTGATAATAGGCTGCGGCTCCGGTATTATCCTTCCAATCCTGGGTGAGGTTGATGTCCCATGGTCCGGTGCCGGAACTGTTCCAAGTGAGCGGCTGGGTGGAAGTCCCGGAAACAGTCAAAACCAGAGTGTTGGCGCTGTAGGGCGAGCCAGTCCCCCAAGCCAGCGTTCCGGACAGCCCTCCGCCAATGGTGGCCGAGGTTGGTGCTGTCCCGGTAAGGGTGCCGCTATAGACGAGCAAAGGATAGGAGTTCCCGGAAACCAGATTGGCTGGATCAACGTAGAGGGTCGGGGTGCCGGTAAACGTCAGATTGGTCACACTGAGCGGTGCCAGCGAGGCACTGGGCGTCGTATTGAAGCCAAATTGCAGACCGCCGCTTGCGTCCGCAAACGTGAGGCTGGCGCAAGTCCACTGCTTGGTGTTGTCAGTGACGTAGATGCCAAGGGTGCATCCACCGTTGGCGCTCACCGTCACCGCGCTGTTTTTGCAGGCGCCGCCCACCACCCCCACCAATTTACCGCCATTCACAGTGGTTGGTCCGGTGTAGGTGCAGGCACCGTAAAGCGTAAGAGTGCCGGGGCCTTGTTGGACCAGTTGACCCGGGCCGCTGATGGCAGATCCGAACGCTTGGTCTGCGGGACTGTTGTAGGTAAAGGTGCCGGTGTTGTTAAAGGATATTTTGCCCGAGAAATTTCCATTGTTAATCGGATTCGGTGAGGAAAAGGTAAAACCTCCGGCGCTGCCATTGCAAGCGAGCGTCCCACATTTGAAGGTGGAACCCGTGAATGTCCAAAGGGCACCCCCCGCCTTGTAAAAGGTGCCGGTGCCGATATTGACGCTATTGGTAATCGTGCCACCCTGCGAGCCGCCCACCACCACATTCCCGTTGGCCACGGTGTTGGTCACGTTTCCAATCGTGACCTGGTAAGGAGCCGTTACCGGGCTAAAATTGGGACTGACGGAGGAAGAACTGACTGTGAATCTTACTTCATCTACAGTCACTGGAATATTGGCAATGATCTGGGAGTTGATCCCGGAATCAACCGTGTCGCGAGTGATCTCCAGTAAGTTTCCGCTGCCTCCCACGCTCAAGTTGCCGGTTACAGTCGGCTCATAATTTCCCATGGTCAGATTGACGGCATTTACAATGTTAAAGTCGGCAGTCCCGTTAGCGGCACCGCTGATCCGAAAACCACGGGTGGTGGAACCACCCGCGCTGCCGGTGTAGGAAAAGATGCTGCCATTGGTAAGAATCAAGCCGCCGCTGTCCGTGCCCGTATAAGCGCCAATGCTGCTGGGCGCTCCCGCATTGGCGAGGTAGGCAGCCGCCAGCGTGCCGGCACTGACAATGGTGGCCCCGGCATAGTTATTGGTGCCGGAAAGCGTCACGATGCCGCTGCCGATCATAAGCAAGCCGCCTCCGCCACTGATGGCGCTGGACACCGTAATATTGCCGCCGCCGCTGAAGGTCAGCAGATCGCCGTTATTGTTCACCGGGTCAGTGCCGATGGTGAGCGGATTGCCCGAATCGTTCTGCCAGGTCTGCGCCGCCCCCAGCGTGATCGGGCTGATGATCGTTGTCGCGCCGGCGCTGACGGTGTTTGTGATGCCGTTGTTGAGTGTGATCGTGCTTCCAGATGAGCCGAGCGTGTAGGTGCCGGAAAAGGCATTCATTGTCAGTGAATTGACCGTGGTTGCCGCCCCCAAGGTGACGGCATTGCCGGTGCCACCATTGCCAAACATGGCGCCCGAGCCGGAGGTCCAAGTAACGTCGGCTGATCCATTCCACCAAAGAAGACCGCTGTCCCATGTGCCTGCGCCATCACTGGCGCCACCACCAGCGGGGTCCCAGGTCAGGCCTTGGGCTTGGGCCGCCGCCGGCAACAGCAACACAGCCAGCCCCGTCAGGACAGCGGCGAGGAGATTAGGAATGGGGAACAATTTATTGGTTTTCATAATCGGAAGAATCATGAGTTGACTGCGTTATTAATTTTCACTTTTACAGGTGGTAATGTAATAACGTTATTATGACTAATGCATTTTTCTGGCCGGAAGTCAAGGATAAAAATTCGCCTAAAACAACCGGGAACACGCGAACCTCGGAAGTCTGTGGAGCGCCCTCAGCGATAGCTTGCGCTGGCTAAGCGGCGGGTCGGTAACAGCGACCTTCGGCCTTAAAAACAGAGGATTGAATTTTAACCCGTCCGGAGCGCTTTCCACCATAGCAAATATTATTTCCCAAAAAATTCTTGACATGGTAACCGCAAGGTATGCAAAGTCGGAAAACAAAAGAATATTCACCCCACCATGACAATTGCGAAACCAATTGTTGCGCGGCACCAGGGCTTCACCTTGATTGAACTTTTGGTCGTCATTGCCATAATCGCCATCTTGGCGGCGCTGCTGCTGCCGGCGCTGACCAAGGCCAAAATCAAAACCCAGGGCATCAGTTGCATGAACAATACCAAGCAGATTACCCTGGCTTGGATCCTGTATGCGCATGACAACAGTGATAATCTGGCGACTTCTGGATCCTGGATGTCCGGCAATATGCAAAATGCTTCCGACGCCACAAACACCACCCTGCTTCGGATCAGCTTGCTTCACACCTACCTCGGCAACAGCTATCGCGTGTTTAAATGTCCTAGCGATACCTCGGTGCATGTTCGCAGCTATTCGATGAACGCCTTCATCGGCTACAACTTTTGGGAACCGACGTTCACGGCTTACTACAAGTTGGCCGGCATGAACAAGCCCGGTCCCGCCAGCACATTTGTCATTTTGGATGAGTGTCCCGGCATCAATGACGGCTTCTTCGCGCCCCATATGTTTGGCTATGATCCGCTGAATCCGAGCCTCTATGAATTTGGTGATTGTCCGGGCGTCTATCACATCAACGCCTGCGGTTTTTCCTTTGCCGACGGCCATTCGGAAACGCACCAGTGGCACGACGGCCGCACCATCAAGGCCTGCCAGCAGCTTCCCGTTCCGCTAAGGACCCCGCTGCCCAACGATTTGGATGTGGACTGGCTTGCATCCAAATCCAGCTACCTGATCTCCGGCGGCACCCGATGATTTTGCGAGTGCCGCTTGGACTTCACGGTGTTTTGACGGCAAGGTCGGCAGGCCAAACTTATCGCGTCGAGCTGGCCCCCGTGGCGGGTGGTCCAAAGTAACGGAGTCCGCCACCGCCTGGCAACCTTCTCCGGCCGTCGAGCGGGGTAAAAACGGCGGTGGTGCGTCCGGCCGGTGGGCAAAATGCGGACGGGAAAAGGCAAAAAAGGACTTTCCCCGGGATTTGGGGCTGGTAGCTTCCCTCCAGTTTTTGAACTATGAAAATTTCCGTTCCTCGCGAGACCGACCCGGGTGAAACCCGCGCGCCCCTGACGCCGGAGGCCGTCGCCAAACTCGTCAAGCTCGGGGCGCAGGTCGAAGTCGAGGCCGGCCTCGGCACCGGCGCCGGATTTACCGATGACGCCTACACCAAAGCCGGCGCGACGATTACCACCGACCGTCCGGCGCTCGTCGGCTCCGGTGACATCGTGCTGCGCTTGCGCAAACCGCCGGTGGAAGAAATTGCCTGGCTCAAGTCCGGTGCCATTCACGTCAGCCTCCTCGATCCGTTCAACGAAAAGGAACTCGTCCAGAAATTCGCCGAACTCGGCGTGAGCGCCATCAGCATGGAATTCATTCCGCGCACCACCCGCGCGCAGAAGATGGATGTGCTGTCGTCGCAGGCGAACCTCGGCGGTTACGAGGCGGTGATTCTCGCCGCGCGTTATTCCAACAAGATTTTTCCCATGATGACCACGGCGGCGGGAACGATTTTGCCGTCGAAAGTCTTCATCATCGGCGTCGGCGTGGCCGGTTTGCAGGCCATCGCCACCGCGAAACGGCTGGGCGCGAAGGTGACGGCTTACGACACGCGACCGGTCGTCGAGGAACAGGTAAAGTCACTCGGTGCCCAGTTTTTGAAAATTGATCTTGGCGAAACCGGCCAGACGAAGGACGGCTATGCGAAGGCCCTCTCGGAGGAACAGATCCAGACCCAGCGCGCCGCAATGAACAAGACCTGCGGTGATTCCGACGTCGTTATCACCACCGCGCAGGTGTTCGGCCGCAAAGCCCCGGTGCTCGTCACCGCCGAAATGCTCAATGCCATGAAGCCCGGCAGCGTGGTGGTGGATATGGCCGTGGAAACCGGCGGCAACGTCGAGGGCGTGAAATACAATGAAATCGTTGATCGCAACGGCGTGAAGATCGTCGGCATCGCCAATCTGCCCGGCCGCGCGCCGCTGCACGCCAGTCAGGTTTACGCCGCGAATCTCGTGAATCTCCTCGAAGAGTTTTGGGACAAGAAGGAAAAAGTTTTCAACCTCAAGCTCGACGACGAAATCATCAAGGGCTGCCTGGTCACGCACGGCGGCAAAATCGTGAACGAAAAACTCATCGCCAAATAATTTTATGACCGCAGAAATCCTGACCCTGTTTGTTTTCATCCTCGCGATCTTCGTCGGCTTCGAGGTCATCTCGAAAGTGCCGTCCATGCTGCACACGCCGCTGATGTCCGGCACGAACGCGATTCACGGCATCATTTTGTTTGGCGGCATTCTGGTGCTGGCCGATGCGACCACCGGGTTGCAACAAGTGCTCGGGTTCGTCGCGGTGGTTTTCGGTTCGGCCAACGTGTTCGGCGGTTTCATGGTCACGGACCGCATGCTGCAAATGTTCAAGAAAAAGAAATAACATGAGCTCCACCATTGCTTTAATTCTTATCGGCGTCGCGGTTCTGTTCATCCTCGGCATCAAGTTTCTCTCATCGCCAAAAACCGCGCGGCAGGGAAATCTTGTCGCTGCGGCGGGCATGACCATTGGCCTCATCATCCTGTGCAACCGGGAGGGCGCGAACATCTGGCTGCATGGCCATAATTATCTGCTCATCGCCATCGGCATTTTGGTCGGCCTGGTCATCGGCGCGTTCGGCGCGTATTCGGTGAAGATGACGGCCATGCCGCAAATGGTCGCGCTGTTCAACGGCCTTGGCGGCGGCGCAGCGGCGCTGGTGGCGAGTCTGGAGTTTTTGAAAGGTGCGCAGCCCACCCAAATCGCTGGCATCGAAGTGCCGGTGTTGCACGATCCGTCGGCGGCGATCACGATACCGATGCTCTTCGCGACACTCATCGGTTCGCTGTCATTTTCCGGCAGCACCATCGCCTATCTCAAACTGGAGGGAAAATTTGAGAAGCCGCACACCTTCCCCGGCCAAAACATTTTGAACGGCCTCATCGGCCTTGTGATTCTCGGCCTGTGCGGCTGGCTGACGTTCAATGCCACCGGCCACAACGCCGTTATCGCCTTTCTCGTGATGTTCTCGCTGGCGCTGTTTTTCGGCATCGCGATGGTCATGCCAATCGGCGGCGCTGACATGCCGGTGGTCATCTCGCTGCTCAACTCCTTCACCGGTTTGGCGGTGGCCGCCGACGGTTTCGCCATCAACAACACCGCGATGATTGTGGCGGGAACCTTGGTCGGTTCCTCCGGCACGCTGCTCACGCTGCTCATGTGCAAAGCGATGAATCGTCCGGTCACGAATGTTTTGTTCGGCGCGTTCGGTTCCGGCAGTGCCGCGCAAGCGGCGGTGGCGGGCGTGGTCGGCACGGTCAAACCGATTCAAGCGGATGAAGTGGCGTTGCTACTGGCCTACGCGCAACGCGTCGTGGTGGTGCCCGGCTACGGCATGGCCGTGGCGCAGGCGCAACATTCCGTCCGCGAACTCACCGAGGAACTGGGCAAGCGCGGCGTGGAAGTGCAATTCGCCATCCATCCCGTCGCCGGTCGTATGCCCGGCCACATGAACGTTCTTCTCGCCGAAGCCAACGTTCCCTACGACCAGCTCATCGAAATGGAGCAGATCAATCCTTCGATGGATCGCGTGGACGTCTGTCTCGTCATCGGTGCGAACGACGTGGTGAATCCCGCCGCGCGCGAGGAAAAAACTTCGCCGATCTATGGCATGCCCATCATCGAAGCCGACCGTTGCAAGATGACCATCGTAATGAAACGCTCGATGGCCGCCGGTTTCGCCGGCATCGAAAATCACCTCTTCTACAAGGACAACACGCGCATGTTGTTCGGCGATGCGAAGGCGTCGCTCAACGCGCTCGTTGCGGCGGTGAAAGCGAGTTGAGGATTGACGCAAAACCGGTCGGCCGGAAGTTCTCGCGCATCCGTCAGTCGCCGGACATATTTTTTTCCGGGCGGGCCAAGTCCGGGTTGCTCTTATGAAAAATTGGGGTAAGATTTGATCAGAATTATGACCACCGAAGCCCGTTCGACTTCGTCACCGCCCGGTTCCGACAATGCCGCCTGGAAGGCGATCGTTCTACAATATCAAAAACCATCCTTATGGCGGGCGTTGTGGCAGATCGTCAACACGGTCGTGCCGTATGGCGCGTTGTGGTATCTGATGTATTTGAGCCTGGCCGTCTCGTGGTGGCTGGTGGTGCCGCTGGCGATCGTGGCTGGCGGTTTTCTGGTGCGGCTATTCATTATTTTTCATGACTGCGGCCACGGCTCGTTTTTCAAATCGTCGGTCGCCAATGATGCCGTGGGGTTTTTCACGGGCATTCTGACGTTCACGCCCTATTATCACTGGCGCTGGGAACACGCCATCCACCATGCCAGCGCGGGCGACCTCGACAAGCGCGGCGTCGGGGACGTTTGGACCATGACGGTGCAGGAATATCTGGAGTCGTCGCGCTGGAAAAAATTCGCCTATCGGCTGGCGCGCAATCCGTTCATTCTGTTTGTCATCGCGCCGATGTATCTGTTCGTGGTCCAGCAGCGCTTCCCTTCGGCCAAGGCCAGCCAGCGGGAACGGCATTCCGTCTGGGCCATGAACGCCGCCATTCTGGGCCTGGCGCTCGGGTTGATCTGGATGTTTGGCTTCAAGGCGTATCTGCTGATCCAGTTGATCATCATCATGGTCGCCGGCGGCGCGGGCGTGTGGATGTTCTACGTCCAGCACCAGTTCGAGGACGTCTATTGGGAACGCGGCGAGGACTGGAGCTACGTTTCCGCCGCATTGGAAGGAAGTTCGTTCTACAAGCTGCCGCGCATTCTGCAATGGTTCTCCGGCAACATCGGTTTTCACCACATCCACCATTTAAGCCCTCGTATTCCCAATTACAATCTGGAGCGATGCCATCGGGCTGACCCGCTGTTCCAACAAGTGAAGCCCATCACGCTGTGCTCCAGTCTCAAATCCGCCACCTACCGGCTTTGGGATGAGAAGAACAAGAGGCTGGTCGGCTATCGCGCCCTCCGCGAACTGCGCAAGCAGCGCAAGCACGCGGCGCGCTAAATTCAACCACGGACCAACATGAGATGCACACGGATAAAACCGTTGTGGTTTCAAAATCCGCGTTTATCCGCAGTGGAATAAAATTCCTTTGCGTCGTAGCGTCTTTGCGTTGAAAATCATTCTATGAGTTCAGTTGTCACCAAAAATTTACCCGACGCCCAAGGCCATTTTGGGCCCTACGGCGGACGTTACGTGCCCGAAACCTTGATGCACCCGTTGCAGGAACTGGAGGCCGAATATTTCCGCACGCAGCACGACCCGGATTTTCAACGCGAACTTTCGTATTACCTCACGGAATTTGTCGGCCGCCCCTCGCCGCTCTATTTTGCCGAACGCCTCACCCAGGAACTCGGCGGCGCGAAGATTTATCTCAAGCGCGAGGATTTGAACCACACCGGCGCGCACAAGATCAACAACGCCCTCGGCCAGATCCTGCTCGCCAAGCGCATGGGCAAGACGCGCATCATCGCCGAGACCGGCGCGGGGCAACATGGCGTTGCCTCCGCAACTGTCGCGGCGATGTTTGGGATGAAATGCGTCATCTACATGGGCGCGGTGGATTGCCAGCGGCAGGAACTCAATGTTTATCGCATGAAAATGCTCGGCGCGGAAGTCGTGCCGGTTCACGCGGGCCAGAAGACCTTGAAGGAAGCCGTCAACGAAGCCATGCGCGACTGGGTGACGAACCTCCGCAGCACGCATTACATTCTCGGCACGGCCTACGGCGCGCATCCGTATCCGGTGATGGTGCGGAATTTTCAGCGCATCATCGGCGACGAGGCGCGCGCGCAGATTTTGGAAAAGGAAAAGCGCCTGCCCGAAATACTCATCGCGTGCGTCGGCGGCGGCTCGAACGCCATCGGACTGTTTTATCCGTTCCTCGACGATAAATCCGTGAAGCTCGTCGGCGTGGAAGCCGGCGGCCTCGGCATCAAGCCGGAACAGCACGCGGCGCGGTTTCAGGGCGGTTCGCTCGGCGTGTTGCAAGGCACGCGCAGCTACATTTTGCAGGACGAATTCGGCCAGATCCAATCCACGCACAGCGTCAGCGCCGGACTGGATTACGCCGCCGTCGGACCGGAACATGCGTGGTTACGCGACGCCAGCCGCGCCGAATACACCTACGCCACCGACGACCAGGCGCTCGCCGCCTTCATGAAACTCGCGCGGCTCGAAGGCATCATCCCCGCGCTGGAAAGCGCCCACGCCGTGGCCGAGTGCATGGTGCGCGCGCCGAAGCTGGGCAAGGACGCGCTCATCATCGTGAACCTCTCCGGTCGCGGCGACAAAGACGTGGCGCAAGTGGCGGCGAAAGTGAAATTGGAAATGCCGAAGTGAACTTGGTGGAGAGGGTGGGGCGGGCGTCCTCGCGAGCCGAACTATCCTGCCGGAGTGGAAGTTTCAATCGCGCGGCTGGCTTCATCACCTGCGCGACGACGAAAGCTATTCTGAAAAGTGGCTACACGTTCAGTAGAATCCGCTGCGCGAGAAGCTTTGCAAACCCATCGAAGACTGGCCGTTCAAAAGAAAATATTTCGACTTGTTTTGGTCTCCGAACACCACGAGGAACCGATGGGCAGCGGTCCAGTGGAAGCCACCTGCCGGCAAGCCCAATCCCGCTTCAAACGCACGGGCCAGTTCTGGAGTGACAAAGGCGACGAAGCCTTGCTCGGTCTGGAAATCTTCTGGCGCAACGGCCGCTGGCACCGGCTCTTCCCTCACACGTCATTCAACCCCGCAAAAAATTGAGATGCCCCGGTGCTCCCAAGCTTTGACGAATAATCTTGCCGCCCATCAGCAGCGGCACATAATATGTGGCGCTGCTGACGTATTGAAGCAGCTTCGGGGCTTTAGGAAGCGACCGCCCTTTGCCGTCTTGCGACAGGTAAAAGGCGATTTTTTTCGACTCCCCTCCGGTTTTGGTAGGTTACCCAAGTGGCCAACGGGGGCAGACTGTAAATCTGCTGGCTATGCCTTCGATGGTTCGAATCCATCACCTACCACCACTCTTTCTTTTCAAGGGGAATCGGTGTTTTAGACAATAAAATCAATGGTTCTATCTGAACTTCTATTTGAAGCTTGTGCGCTTCTCTGCTCTTGCCGTCTCTTGTGGTCTGGTCCTTAAAGCCTCAAAAAGTCATACAGGGCCCGGAAGCTAGGAACCGCTGTCTTGCAGCCAGCGCATGCCTTTGCCGACTGCGCGAGACGCGCATTGCCCGCGACTGCGTTGATCTGGTGGAAAATATAATCACGTTTGCCGCGCCCAAAGGCGGCGAGGACCGGGCGTTTTCGATTCCGATGCCCGGCAGCGGTGCCACGGGCACATCGCCGCCGGATGTGACAAACCGTCCGGTTTAAGGCGCGATTTTGTCGCTCACCCACTGGCGAGCGTCATTGAAACCTTTCACCACCGATTCGTAAGCTGTTTTGGTGCCGGCCTTGACGCTGTCCCAGGTGGATTCCGTGGCGTTCTGGGCATCGGCGAGCTGCGTATTTAACTTCGCGGCCTGATCGCGCAAAGCCTGCAACTTGGGTTTGGCTTCGGCCTTGATGGCGTCGCTCGATTTGTCAATTTTGGCCGAGAGCGTATCCAGATCTTTGTCCAGCGCGGCTAACTGGGCTTGCATGGCTTTGACGAATTCATCCTTTTGAGCAAAGGTATAATCCTTCATGTCCGACGCAGCCTGCTTGGATTCGGCTTTGACCGTCTCGATCTGTTGCGCGGTGGATTTTTCCTTATCGCATCCCACGGCAAGGGGCGCGGCGGAAAGGAACGTGATGAGCAATGCTTTATTTTTCATAGCTCATAGCATCGCCTGAAATGCGGACTGGAACTATGGGGTGTTCACCCCATAGCCAAATCGGGAAAATTATCTGATGTTTGTTTTGCATTGGCGGCCCGCCCGCGAAAGTTAAAGCTTTTCGCCCATTCCCGCCGCCATCAGGATGCCAATATGAAGCAAAAACTAATTCAGCTGTCGCAACGTTATGCGACGGCATTGCGGACGCACCTTAAACCAGGCGCACGTGCGAGTTTACAGCCGGCACTGGAACTGGGACGCCAGGCGGTCGCCCTCGGCGTGGAGACATTGGAACTGGCGCGGATTCACGAACGGGCGCTGAATACACTTGAATTAACCACCAGTAAAAACGGCTTTATCCAGCGGGCGGAAATTTTTTTCACCGAAGCGCTCACGCCGATTGTGGAGACGCATCGTGCCGCGCGACAGAACAAAACCGATTTGCACCGGTTGAAGGAAACGCTCGGCCGGCGCACGCTGGAACTGGCCGTCACCAACCGGCAGTTGAAGCGCGGCGTCCTCCGGCGCAAGCGCGTGGAGGCCGCGCTCAAGAAAAGCGGGGTGCATTACACCAAGCTGTTAAAAGATTCCCTGCACCTGCAAGAAGGTTTGCGGCAACTGACGCATCAAGTGCTGGCGGCCCAGGAGGAGGAACGGAAAAAGATCAGCCTGGAACTTCAGGATGAAGTCGCCCAAACCCTGCTGGGCATCAATGTTCGGCTGCTCTCCTTGAAACAGGAGTCGCGGATCAACACAAAGGGGCTTAAGCTGGAAATTGCCAGCACGCAACGGCTGGTGGCCAAGTCGGCCAGCTCCGTGCGGCGGGCCGCCCGCGAATTTCGAAAAGCATGAAACGCAAACATTTCAATTCGTCGCGCCGCTATCAGGACGCGTTGCGCATCCAAATAAAGCAGGGCAAGCAGGCGGGCTTGGCTTCAGCGCGCAGCGTCGGCGGTCTGGCTCACGCCGCCGGACTGCAAACGCTGGACCTGGCCAAGCTCCATGAGCAGACGCTCGTTACCGAGTTGTTGCCCGGCGTCCCGGCCGGCAAACGCGCCGCGCTCATCAAGCAGGCGGGAAGTTTTTTTGCCGAGGCGATTCTTCCGCTGGAGAAGACACACACCAGCACCCAGGATGCCGCTGTCTATCTGCGAAAAATCATCGAGACGTTGAGCCGACGCACGGTGGAACTGGCCGCGTCGAATCTGGAATTGAATCAGGAAATCAGCCACCGCAAGGCGGCGGAGGCGGCGCTCAAAAAGAGCGAGCGTCATTATTCCGAACTGCTGGAGCAATCGGACCGGTTGCAGGAACAGTTGCGGCAGTTATCGCGGCAGATTCTCACCGCGCAGGAAGAAGAGCGCCGGGAAATCAGCCGCGAACTGCACGATGTTATTGCCCAGACATTGACCGGCATCAACGTCCGGCTCGCGGCGCTGTCCAAGGAAGCCGCGATCAACACCAAGGGTCTTGACCGCAACATCGCGCGCACGCAACGGCTGGTGGAAAAATCGGTGGACATCGTGCATCGGTTCGCGCGCGAACTGCGCCCGGCCGTGCTGGACGATCTCGGCCTGATTCCCGCGCTGCATTCGTTCATGAAAAATTTCACCACGCGCACCGGCGTCCGCACGCATTTGAAAGCGTTTGCCGGCATCGAAGAATTGGATACGGCCCGGCGCACGGTGATGTTTCGTGTCGCCCAGGAAGCGCTCACCAATGTCGCCCGCCACGCGCAAGCCAGCCGCGTGGAAGTAAGCATCCAGAAACTGCCCGATGGCGTCTGCATGAAAATCAAGGACGACGGCAAATCGTTTCAGGTGGAACGCACGTTGCACGCGAATGGCGGCAAGCGTCTCGGCCTGCTCGGCATGAGGGAACGCATGGAAATGGTCGGCGGCAAATTTGGCGTCGAATCCGCGCCCGGCCAAGGCACCACCATCACGGCGCAAATTCCGTTCGGAAAACCGGGGGGGGGGGGTAGAAAAACCCAATGAAATCAGCCATTGAAATGCCTATGAAAGAAATCACCGTGCTGCTGGCCGAAGACCACATGATCGTGCGCGAGGGGTTTCGCAACATGCTGGAACTGGAAGCCGATTTTGAAGTGGTGGGCGAAGCGCAGGACGGACGTCAGGCGGTGGCGCTCGCCAAAAAACTCCGGCCCGCCGTGGTGCTGATGGACATTGCCATGCCCCAGCTCAATGGCCTGGAAGCGACGCGGCAGATTCTTAAAACCATCCCCGGCACCAAGGTGCTCATGCTCTCCGCTCACAGTGATGACGCGTATGTGCAAAACACCACCGAGTCCGGCGCGGTGGGCTTTCTGCTGAAGCAAACTTCCGCGCAGGACGTTTGCCGGGCGATCCGGGAAGTTCACGCGGGGAAAACTTTTTTCAGCCCTTCGATTGCCAGACATTTTAACCGTCTCAATCCGCAGTTGCCCAGCAAAACGGGCAAGCTGAACTCGAAAATTGCCCAACTGACTTCGCGCGAAATGGAAGTTCTGCAACTTATCGCCGAAGGCAAGGCCAACAAGGAAACGGCGGACGCCCTTGGCATCGGCATCAAGACGGTTGAGAAACACCGCGAGCATCTGATGCAGAAGCTGGACATCCACGACACCGCCGGACTCACGCGCTACGCCATCAGCGCGGGCATCATCGAAAGCAGCGTGCAGTTGACGATTGTCTAGGCGAGTTCTGGGATGAACGAAAACAATCTCGCTTTCTGGATGACGGTTGTCGGCACGATTTGTTGAGGCATTTGCTTTTGGTGGATGCGGTGATTTCCATCAAACAAAGTTTCTGCTGGATCAGTTGCGCGATCAGGGTAAACGCATCGAAAAACTTACCAAATTGGAACACGACCTCATCAAGGAGGTGCATCCGCAGGTCAACGAAATCCAGGAAGGGATGGAAGCGATGATTGCCGTGGTTACGGAAAATCTGGAAACCAAGCCGCCTCCGGCATCCAAAAGCAAGGGGCATTAGTCCGCGTCAGGTTTCGTCCTCATTCCCGTTTCCATTTTGCAATCAATTCTGGGCCGGATTCATCAAATCGGGCATGGGGAAAACACCCCATAGCTGCCGCCTGGGATTGCGGCTTATAGTTGCACCGTGAAGAACAACCAACTTTCGCGGGCCGGAGAATTTTCCAGCGCATTACCTTTGCTTGAAGCAAATCCATGCCAGCGCATTCTCGTGGCGGAGGATGACCCGGACATTCGCCGTCTGAACACTGAAGTGCTGATTTCCTCCGGCTATCATGTGGACGCCGCTGAAGACGGGGCGGCCGCCTGGGACGCGTTGCAACTAGACAACTACGATTTGTTGATCACCGACCATGATATGCCGAAGGTGTCCGGCATTGAACTGCTGAAGAGGCTTCACGATTCCAGCATGAAGCTGCCGGTCATCATGGCCACGGGAACCTTGCAGGAGGATCAGTTGGCCCGGCATCCGTGGCTGGAAATCAAGGCTGTCCTGCTCAAGCCTTATTCGTTCGATGAATTGCTGGAAACGGTGAAGCACGTCTTGCACATGGACGCCCACGACCGTCAGGAGTCCACGCCGCCGCCAAACTGGAATCGCTTGCCTTTGCAGACGTGGCTCGGTGGTGATTCTGCGCGGTAGGGTTACACCCCATAGTCCGTGCCGTCGCTTCCGCCTAATCTCACGACATGAAAAATAATTCATCCACTCCAAACCAAGGCAACCTATGTCACTAATTTCTCTCGTCGTCACCCTGATTGTCATCGGTGTGCTCTTGTGGCTGGTCAACACCTACATCCCGATGGACGGGAAGATCAAAAAAATCCTCAACATCGTTGTCGTCATCTGCGTCGTCGTGTGGCTGCTATCTGTGTTTGGCATCATCGGCCATGCGGGCGACATCCATGTGCCGCAAGTCCGGTGACCCGTCGCAATCAAATAAATTAAAAATATGAAACATAATCACAATCATGACAACGTCACCAGCCCGCAACTCGTGCCGGTTCGTTTTGAGTTCAAACATCCCACCGCCATCACCGTTTGTGTGGCGGGCAGTTTCAATAATTGGAAACCTGAAGCCAAGACGCTGCATTCCTCCGGCACCAGCAACTGGTGGAAGAAAACCAATCTCGCCACCGGCACTTACGAGTATTGCTTCATCGTGGACGGCAAGTGGATACCCGATCCGCGCGCACGCGAGTCCGTGCCGAATCCGTTCGGCGGAAGAAATTCCATTTTGACGGTGGCGGATTCGCCGGAAGCAAAACACCTCGCCAAAGCGGAAAATTTACCGTTGAAAAACACCAACAAAACAAAAACAGAAAAATTATGAACCAAGAAATCAAAGGCGCCGGTAATGACCTCGGCACCCTCGCGGCGGACGCGCGCGAATTATTGTCCGCCACCGCCGATGTGGCCGGGGAAAAAGTCGGTGCCGCGCGCAAGCGTCTTGCCGCCGCGCTGGACAGCGCCAAGGAGGTTGCCGGTTGCGTCCGCGACCAGGCCATTGCTGGCGCAAAGGTCGCCGACGAAACCGTTCGCGCAAATCCGTATCAGGCCATCGCCATCGGCGTGGGCGTTGGTGCGGTCATCGGTTATCTCCTTGGTCGCCGCTGTTCCTCGCGCAATTGCGATTGATAAAACCATGGAAAACTCCACCAGCTTGCGGCAGTTGGCCACAACCTCGAAAAAATTCGTGCGGCGACTGGCGACCATCGGCGAAAACCGGCTGGAATTGCTGGCGGTGAGGGTGCAGGAGGAGCGCGAGCGAATCCTGCACGCGTTCCTGCTGGCGCTCGGCGTGGCTGCGTTCGGCCTGCTCGCCGGCATCGCGCTCACAACCGCCATCGCGGTTTTACTTTAGGCATATTCGCCCGTGGCTGTGCTGCTGATTTTGACCGGCATCTACGCCGCCGCCGGAATTTTTCTTTATCAGCGGCTGACGGGTTTGCTCCGTAACTGGCAGACGCTTTCCGCCTCGCTGGATCAACTGCGCAAAGACCGCGCTTGCCTGGGAAATTTTCTCGCATGAACCCGCTCGCCTCGCGCAAACAACTGTTGATTGCGGAAAGCGAACTCAACCGCGCCCAACTGGCTCAAGACTGGCAGACGCTGGCGGGCGAAGCGAACGAGCTGGCGCAGCAGACGGCCACCCTCCGTTTCCTGGCGTCCGCGTCCGTAGTGCTGGTTTCCGAACTGGTGAAGCTACGACAGCCCGCCGTTAAAATAACATCGTGGCTGGAATCCATCCTCAAAGGCGTGCAGCTCGCCGGCTCGCTCTGGTCGGAATTCCGTTCGCCGCCCAAACCAAGCCACCAGACATGAACCCCGAACCCACCAAGCTTTCCGAAGCGATGCAGCAAAAGGCAAAAGTCTGCGCGACTGTCGCGAAAGACATCATTGAAGAATCTTTGACCGGCGAATCCTCCGAGAAGGAAAAGAATGAGGCGGAAGCCAAAGTCTGGCAGCAGAAATCCAAGGGCTTGTTGAAAGCCGCCGCGATTGTGTCGGCCAGTGGTAATGACCACACTCCGCCGGTCCAGAAATGATCCATGCAGTTCGCCGCTCCCATTCGCAAGGTCGCCTTTCTCGGCGACTATCTGCCGAGAAAATGTGGCATTGCCACGTTCACCACCGACTTGCGTTGCGCCGTGGCAAAGGAATTTCCACAACTGCAATGTCTCGTTGTGCCGGTCAATGATCTCGCAGAGGGCTACAATTACCCGGCAGAAGTGCGTTTTGAAATCGCCGAGCAAGACCTGACTTCATATTTGCGCGCGGCGGATTTTCTGAACATCACGGATGTGGACGTGGTGTGCGTGGAACATGAGTTTGGCATTTTCGGCGGGCCGGCGGGCAGCCATGTGCTGGCGCTGCTGCGCGAATTGCAAATGCCCATCGTCACTACGCTGCACACGGTCCTGCGCGAACCAAACGACGAACAGCGCCGCGTGATGCGCGAATTGATCCGGCTTTCGACGCGCCTGATTGTGATGAGCGAGCGCGGCAAGGAATTTCTGCGCGAAGTTTATCACGCTCCGGAAAATAAAATTGACCTCATTCCGCACGGCATTCCCGATATGCCGTTCGCCGACCCAAATTATTTCAAGGACGAATTCGGCGTGGCGGGCAAACAGGTGCTGCTCACGTTCGGTTTGTTGTCGCCGAACAAGGGCATCGAATATGCGCTGCGGGCGCTGCCGGAAATCATCCGCGAATTTCCCAACATCGTCTATATCGTGGTCGGGCAGACGCATCCGAATCTGCTGCGCCACGAAGGCGAGGCTTACCGCTTGAGTTTGGAGCGGTTGGCGAAAGACCTCGGCGTGCAAAAAAACGTGGTGTTCTTCAACCGCTTCGTCGAACTGGAAGAACTGATGCGCTTCATCGGCGCGGCGGATATTTACCTGACGCCGTATTTGACCGAAACGCAAATTACTTCGGGCACGCTGGCGTATGCGTTCGGCAACGGCAATGCCGTCGTATCCACGCCTTACTGGCACGCGACGGAAATGCTCGCAGCGGAGCGCGGCAAACTCGTGCCGTTCCGCGACGCCAAGGCCATCGCGGTCGCGGTCGTCGAGCTGCTGCGCGACGAACCGTTGCGTCATTTGATGCGCAAGAACGCCTACAAGATTGGCCGTGACATGATCTGGAGCCGCGTGGCCCAGCTCTACGCAAAATCTTTCGAACAGGCGCGGCACGACCACAGTTTCGTCGGCAGAAAATCTTCGCCTATTAAAACGCTCGACGAATCGCCCGGGCAATTGCCAGAACTAAAACTGGATCACCTGTTTCGCATGAGCGACTCAACCGGGATTTTCCAACACGCGAGCTTCACCGTGCCGAACTTTGCCGAAGGCTATTGCACGGACGACAACGCCCGCGCCCTGGTGTTGGCGTTGTTGCTGCAAAAGCTGGGGCATGGTTCGCCGTGTCTTGGCACGCGGGCTGCGACTTATGCGGCGTTTCTCAACCACGCCTTCGACCGCCAGCGCGGACGCTTCCGCAATTTCATGAGCTTCGAACGGCGTTGGCTGGAGGAAGTCGGCTCGGAGGATTGCCAGGGCCATGCGTTGTGGGCGCTGGGCTTGTGCGTGTCGCAGGCCGGTCAGGGAAGTTTTCAAATGCTCGCGGCGCAACTCTTCGAGCAGGCGCTGCCGGTGGCCGCCGAATTTTCGTCGCCGCGCGCGTGGGCCTTCACGCTCATCGGCATTGACGAATATCTGCGACGGTTCAGCGGCGACCGACGCGCGAACCACATTCGCGAAACGCTTACGACGCGGCTGATGCAGAGCTACGGCGACACTGCACGCGACGACTGGCACTGGTTTGAAGAAGTGGTTTCGTATGCGAACGCCAAGCTGCCACACGCGCTGATTTTAAGCGGGCGCTGTCTGAATGCCGCGCCGCTGCTGGACACCGGGATCAAAGCGTTGCGCTGGCTGACCAAAATTCAAACCTCGGATGCCGGCTCATTCCGGCCTGTCGGTTCCAATGGATTTTTTCTGCGCGGCCAGGAACGCGCGGTCTTCGACCAGCAACCCATCGAGGCGCAAGCCACGGTTTCGGCCTGCATTGAAGCGTATCATGCCACGGGCGACATGGTCTGGGTCGCGGAAGCGCGCCGAGCGTTCGAGTGGTTTCTTGGCCGCAACGATCTGGGCTTGGCGCTCTACGACGCGGGCACCGGCGGTTGTCGCGACGGTTTGCACATGGACCGGTTGAGCCAGAATCAAGGTGCGGAATCCACGCTGGCCTTTCTGCTGTCGCTCGCGGAAATGCGGGCGCTGCAAAACACGCTCACCAGCTTCAAGGATCCCAATGGGAAATAGCGGTCAACCGAGCAGCCACGGAGAGAATGTCCACTATGCCAACGCCGCCAAATAAGCCCGAAACCAAGCCGCCACCCGCCCAGCCCGCCGGCACCAAGCCGCCGGACATTGCCTCGGCGTCGGTTCCCGACACGCTGGCGTCGCTCAAAGTCAACCCCGACACCGGGCTGGCGCGGACCGAGGTGGAAACCCGCCGGAAAGAAAACGGCTTCAACGAAGTGGCCAAAACCAAAGGCCACCCGATCCTCAAATTCCTGAAGAAGTTTTGGGGCATCTCCGCGTGGATGCTCGAACTGATCATGGTGCTGTCCGCCGTGCTGGGAAATTATTCAGACCTCGCCGTCGTGGGCGCGCTGCTGGTGATCAACGCGGTGTTGAGTTTCATGCAGGAAAGCCGGGCCGCTGGTGTGGTTGAGGCGCTGCGAAAACGGTTGCAGGTCAATGCGCGCGTCTTGCGTGATTCAAGCTGGCAGGTCATTCCCGCCCGCGAACTGGTTCCCGGCGACATCGTCCGTGTTCGCCCCGGCGACATCATTCCGGCGGACGTGAAGCTTCTGACCGGCGCGATGAGTGTTGACCAATCGGCACTCACCGGCGAATCGAAGGACGCCGACAAGAAGCCGGGCGAAGTGCTCTCGTCCGGGTCGGTCGTCCGCCGGGGCGAAGGCAACGGCGTGGTGATGTTGACCGGGGCGAAAACCTATTTTGGCCGCACGACGCAACTCGTGCAGGAGGCGCGGCCAAAACTTCACATCGAAGCAGTTGTAACCAAGGTCGTCCGCTGGCTCTTCGTCATCGTCGGCGCGCTGCTGGGCGTGGTGATCGTGCTGTCGCTGGTTCGCGGCACGCCGCTCATGGAAATGATTCCGCTCATGCTCGTCCTGCTGATGAGCGCGGTGCCGGTCGCACTCCCGGTCATGTTCACAGTCAGCATGGCTGTCGGGTCGAAAGAACTGGCGAAGCGCGGCGTGCTGGTGACTCGTCTTAGCGCGGCGGAGGATGCCGCGACGATGGACGTGCTCTGCGTGGACAAGACGGGCACGATCACGATGAACCAACTCGCTGTCACCGGCGTGATTCCGCTGGAGCACGCGACGGAAGCCGATGTGCTGTTCGCCGGCGCGCTCGCATCGCAGGAAGCCAACCAAGACCCGATAGACCTCGCGTTTCTCACGGCAGCCAAAGACCGGCACGTCTTCGACAATCTGCCCAAGGTCACGCCGGTTTCGTTCGCACCGTTTGAGGCAAAAAACCGGCGGACGGAAGCCGTGGTGGAACAGAGCGGTCAGCGGCTGCGCGTGATGAAAGGCGCCGTGCGCACCATCGCCGAAGCCTGCGGATTCCAGCCCCCGGCCATCGAGGCGTTGGAGGCGCGGGTCAGCGCGGCGGCGGTAAAGGGCTATCGGACACTGGCGGTGGCGCACGGCCCTGAGACAGGCGCTCTCACTTTGGTCGGATTGGTGTCGTTGTATGATCCGCCGCGGCCGGACGCCAAGCAACTTATCGCCACGCTTCACGATCTTGGCGTGCCGGTGAAGATGCTCACCGGCGACGCGCTGCCCGTGGCGTGTGAGATCGGGAGCGGCGTCGGATTGCCCAACATCAAGCGCGTGGCGGAGTTGAAAGCGGCGAGCGCGGCGGCCGGCAACCAAACAGTTGACCTGTTCGCGGGTGCCGATGGTTTCGCGGAAGTATTTCCCGAAGACAAATACACCGTGGTGAAACACCTGCAAGCTGCGGGGCATGTCACCGGCATGACGGGCGATGGCGTCAACGACGCGCCCGCGCTCCGCCAGGCCGAAGTCGGCATCGCCGTCAGCACCGCGACGGACGTGGCCAAGGGTGCCGCAAGCGTCGTCCTGACCGAAGCGGGATTGACGAATATCGTGGCGCTGGTTGAGCAGGGGCGGACGATTTACCAGCGCATTCTGACGTGGATCATCAACAAGATCAGCCGGACGATCCTGAAGGCGGCGTTCGTCGCCATCGCGTTCATGGTGACCGGCAAGTTTGTGGTCTCCGTCCTGGCGATGCTGCTGCTCGTGTTCGTGCTGGACTTCGCGACCATCGCCCTGGCCACCGACCGCGTTCAACCCTCCAGGAAACCGGAGACGTGGGTGATCGGGAGCTTCATCTTAGTCTCCGTGGTCCTCGGCGTCGCGATGGTCGCGGAAACACTTTTCTTCTTATGGATCGGCTGGTCACGTTTCGGTTTGGCGACGGATAGCCATGCGCTCGGCACCTTCAGCTTCCTGACGCTGCTTTATTTTTGCGTTTTTTCCGCCGTGTCGGTGCGAGAGCGACGCTGGTTCTGGGCGACACTGCCGAGCAAGTCCTTCCTGGCGTCGCTCCTGGCGGGCGCGCTCGCGGGCACCGTGCTGACGTTGGTGGGTCTTCCGGGACTCCTGCCCTTGCCTTGGGGGCAGACGCTCGTGATTTTCGTCTATGCGCTGGTCGCGTGCCTGCTGGTCAACGACGCGGTGAAGGTCGTGCTGATCAAATGGCGCGTGGTCAAGGCTGGGGCCAGGAAACCGGTTGATGTGACACCAGAGATCGCCAAGCGCGCCTACGAGCAGCAAGGCCGCCACGACGGTCATGCGGTTCAGAATTGGGAGCAGGCGGAACAGGAGATTCGGAAAAACGAACCGCGAAAATAAACCGCCGCGAACATCATGGGAATCAAGCAGCGGAAATCAATGCTCGCTTTCCCGCCCATGTAACCGAGACTTTACCTGATTGAAAACCACCACCCTCCACGCCAAACGCATCGGGCCGACGCTGATTCCAGATCGTTCGCGCGTGCTGCTGCGCCCGTTTCGTCCGACCACCGATGACATCTCGCGGCGGATCGTCGCGCGGGTCATGGTCTTGCCGGAGCAGGAAGTCGCCAGGTTGCTCGTCCGTGTGCTCGGCGAGTTCACGGACCGGCACGAGCAAGTGGACGTTACTTTTCGCAACCGTTTCGAGCAGGTGAAGATTTATCTCGAACCCGGCGTGTTGCTCTCGCCCGAACGGCAGATGCTCATCGGCGCTTACTTCACGCACGAGTATTCGCCGGAATCAGCGGCCCTCTTCAATCCGTCCATCGTGCCGCATCCCGATCAGAGCGGATTGCCCAAAGGCGCGCTGCGTTTCATTTTGAGTTTGCGCGCCACGGGCGAGGGACACATTTCCTCCATCACCTTCCGCGTCGGCGTCGTCAGCGCCCATCAGCGCATCACGCTCACGCCGCCCGTGCCGTTTGTGGCCGAGCCGGAGCGCGTGCCCGACGTCGCCTACGTCAAGGGATTGTTCGCCCACAAACTGGAGGAGGCCGGCGTGCAAAATGATTTTTGCCGGCGCGTGCTGGACAAGCTGCATGAGGATTTCACCCTCAAGGAACTGCATGCGGTTCTGGTGGCGTTCGGCCTGACGGACACTTCCGACGCCACTGCGGCCCGCGCCGCGCGCGGCATCCTGCTGCTGGCGGAATCAAATTACGAAGTCCACTTCGCGCCTGGGAGCAAAATTTCGCAGCGCGTGCTTTTTCCGTCCGCGCCCAGCCAGAGCAACGGCATCGAAGATGCGCGCTTCGTCCGCTTTTTGAACGAGGGCGGCAGTTTCGCTTACTACGCGACCTACACGGCCTACGACGGCAAGATCACCCTGCCGCAATTACTGGAGACGCCGGACTTCCTGCATTTCAAATTTCGCACGCTCAACGGCCCCGCCGTGCAGAACAAGGGCATGGCGCTGTTTCCGCGCAAAATCAACGGGCATTACGCCATGCTCTCGCGCCAGGATGACGAGAACATTTTGCTGATGTTTTCGGACAACCTCCATTTCTGGCAGACGCCTAAAATCTTGCTCACCCCCGTGCAACCGTGGGAATTCATCAAGCTGGGCAACTGCGGTTCGCCGCTTGAAACCGAGACGGGCTGGCTAGTGCTGACTCACGGCGTCGGCGCGATGCGCAAGTATTGCCTCGGTGCCATCCTGCTTGATTTGAACGATCCCACGCGCGTCATTGGCCGCCTGCGCGAGCCGTTTCTGTGTCCGAACGAAGCCGAGCGCGAAGGCTATGTGCCGAACGTGGTTTATACCTGCGGCGCGCTGCTGCATGGACGCGAACTCATCATTCCCTATGCGATGAGTGACTCCGCCACCAGCTTCGCCACCGTGCCGCTGGACGAACTGCTGGCCGCAATGGAGTAAGAACCCGCCGGCAGGGTTACACCCCATAGCGGACAATGCGTGGCGGGACTATTCTCAACTTATAAACAAGAAACAAATTTTTCTCGGAACAAACAAAGTCGGGCTCGCGCTATGCTTTACATTCTTGGTCACGCTGACTGGCTGCGTGGGTTATGTGGATGGGCCGCGCGCCGGATATTATGCGCAGCCGGGGGTAGCTGTCGTGCAGGACGACTATATTTATTACCCGAATTCAGTGTCGTCCCAATAGCCGCGTGATTCTCGCCTTTCGGCATGGTTTTCCGAAGGAATCGAGGGGCGGCAGCGAAAACGAGTTTAAGGATTTTTGAATCGGTCACGTGTTCATGCGAAGCGGCTGTCCCCTAGCTTCATCCGAATCCGGCAAGAAAAGCCTGCTGGGGCGTGCCCCAAAAGCGACCGCCGCCTCCGGCTGTCCCACAGACTTCCCGCAGGCTGCGCAGGTCGAGTTTCTGCCACAGGGCCGAGCGCAACAACGCAAAGAGGCGGGTGAAACTGTGCGTCCACTGCCTAAGCCACGCGCAGCAGCGCAGCCGCACGTAGGTCAGCAGCGCGGTCCAGATTTGCCACTGCGCGGCGTGGGCGCTGTTGCCCAAGAAGTCCGCCAGTTGCAGCGTTTGTTTGATCTGCTTGAAGAACACCTCGATCTCCCAGCGGCAGCGGTAGAGGTCGGCGATGGTCGGCGCGCTCCATTCCAAGTGGTTCGTCAGAAAAGTCATCTCGCGCATTTGGCCGTCCCCCTCGACGAGCGCGACCACCCGGCGCAGCTCGACGGGGTAATACTTGCGGGCCGGACCGGTGAGGTGGATCAGGTCGTCGCGAAGAATGTTTCCGTGGCGACCGCGCTGGAACTTGCGCCCCCCCCGGCAGCGCCAATTGTCCTTGGCGCGGGTGACCCAGAAAGCGCCGCGCATCGCCAGGTCAGCCAGATGGGCGAAGTCCAGATACGCCTTGGCGAAAATGACGATTTCCCCGGCCCGCACGCCCGCGCAGAGTTCGCGGGCGCGGAGGCTGTCGTGTTCGCCGGCGGTGCCGCCGATGGCAAAGCGGGGCAGGAAGGTTTGCAGATCCAGGCGGAGATGGCATTGGGCGGCGGCCTTGCGGCGGCGGTGTTGGGCCCAGTCCCTACAGCGGGCGATGAGTGGGATGGGGGTGGTGTCCACGAGGTGGATGGCGCGTTGGAAGCGGAAGGCGAACTTCGGCCGGCGGCGACCGCCAAAGCCGGGGTGAAGGTGCGGGACTTTTCCTCGACCCCGGTGTCCCGGGCCAGTTGGGGCACGAGGTGCGTCGGAATCAGATCGCAGAGTTGGTGCAGGAGGGTGAATCTGCTGCGCGTTGGTTGGCGGCGCGTTGTTTTTTTTCATCCCCGACCTTGTGGCCGGGTTCAAACCCGCAAGCCAACTCTTTTTTACCTCACCCAACCCTCAAAGCTGGGGGACATTTGTGACCCGAATTATGAATGTTATTACAGCGTCAGTCGGCATCAATACGCCTACCGCGAAGGCAACGCGTGGGTTTCCCGGTCCGCGCCGCGCGGAATCTCGGAGAACGTGCTGCGGGCGTCGCCGTCGGTGAAGATGAATTTCCACGACTCGCCAGCCCAGCATCACACTGAAGTGGTCAAGCAATATCCCAAGAACTGGAAGCCGTCTGGTGAAAACCAAGGCCAGAGCCGGAAGGACGATCGGCGTGACGACAATCGCGGAAAATATTTTCACCAACCACAACCACAGATTGAAAGGAACATTATGTTAGGAACTATCTTATTGGTGCTGCTCGTTCTCATGCTGCTCGGCGCGCTGCCGACGTGGCCGCACAGCCGGACTTGGGGTTACTATCCCAGCGGCGGACTCGGCTTGGTTGCGGTGATTCTGCTGGTCCTGCTGTTGCTGGGCAGAATTTGACCCTGCGGCTCACACAATCCAAACAACAGGCAAATTTATGTTACGAAGCATTCAAAAACTATACGGAAGCAAACTCGGCGCGTCGGATGGCGACATCGGCCAGGTGAAAGATTTTTATTTCAACGATCTCACCTGGGCGGTTCGTTATGTCGTTGCGGACACGGGCAATTGGTTGCCGGGACGACAGGTGCTGATTTCGCCCCACGCTTTCGGCAGCGTCTATCCCGCCGGCAAAGCCATGCTCGTGAAGCTGACCCGAAAACAGATTGAGGACAGCCCGGCGATTGAAACGCATAAGCCGGTGTCGCGCCAATACGAAGAAGACTATCATCGGTATTACGGCTGGCCTTATTACTGGGAGGGTGACGGACTGTGGGGCGGGATGCGTGACTTTCCGATTTTGGAACTGCCGCCCAAGTTTGCCTCCGGCCAGCCGCCGGCGGCGACCGACCCCAAAGCCGAACGTGCCGACGCGCATCTGCGCAGCACGCAGGCCGTGAATGGCTACAGCCTTCAAGCCACTGACGGGTTCGCTGGTCGTGTCTGTGATTTTATGGTGGACGAGAAGAACTGGGCCATCCAGCAACTGGTCATCAAAGTCGGCCACCGATTCACCGGCAAAGATGTGCAGATACCGATGAGCCAGATTGACCGGATCAGTTATCAGGATTCCACCGTCTTCGTGAAGCTCACCAAAGATGCCGTCGAAAAAAGTCCCGCACAGCATGTGTCCCCAAACGGAACGGTCATTTCAGCCGAACCCATTCTGGCTCCATGAAACACCGTAAATTATCCAAAACTCAACAAGCTGTCATTGCACGCGGGAAATGAAGGCGTCGAAGAGCGCGCAGACATTTTCCCACGGAAAGTAATTTTTGTTTTATGAATACGAATCCATCGAAGCCGGATGTGGGCGCAAAAACCGCCGCGCTCGAAGCCGTTCCGGAATCGGAACGCTGGGATCCGGTGCCAGGTTCAGCCGGACAAATAATGCCAACGACACCAAGCGCTGACGAGGATGACGAAGGCCGCAGCAATCAGGAACGGCTTGAGACCTCTGAAAAAGGCTGTTTGAGTTGTTTGTTTTGATGTCCTCGACATTTTTCAACGTGAAAATGGCCTGCCCAACTGAAAACCGAGGCGCTTTGGCCCCGCGCAGCCGGTTGTTTTCGCCCGCTGGCGGGCGCTGGCGGCATGGTGGTTCATGCCGCGCTCAAAGTGGCCAGCCGTTTCAGGTTCCAACACACGGATTTGAACTCCAGTTCCAGCCGGTTGCGTTCGTGGCCCACATACCGCACCCGGCGGTAGCCCGCACTCCGTTTCCACCAGCCAAACACTTTCTCAATCTTGCAGCGGATCGAACTGAACAGCCGGTTCATCCGCACCGCCGCCGGCCGCAGTTCTTTGCCCCGGCCCGGCTTCTCCAAAATTCCGTTGGCCATGCCACGCTCGCCGCACCATTCACTGCGTTCCCGGCTCCAATACGCCTTGTCGGCCATCACCATTTCCTCGTCGCCCTTGACCACCGTTTCAAATTCCTGGCTGTCATGCACGTTGGCACTGGTCAACGTGACGGCGCGAATCAACGTGTGGGTTTCGTCCACCGCCACATGCGCCTTGTAGCCATAATGCGGCTGGCCCCGTTTGACCGTGTAGCCCGCATCATCATCCCCGCCGGTCGTAGCTTCCTTGGCCGGGGCGCGGCGCGCCGCCTGCAACAGCGTCGCATCCACCAGCGTGCAGGTCTTCAAAATCAATCCCTTGGCTTGCAACTGTTGATTGATCAAGGTCAGCAGGTTTTCGTGCTGCCCATATTGGCGCAGCCGCTTGCGGAAGTTGACCAGCGTGGTTTCATCTGGCACGGCATCCTGCAATCCCAGACCGACAAAGCGCCGCCAGCTCAAACGGTCGCCCACCAGTTCCTCGCATTGTAGATCCGACAGGCCGTAGCAATGCTGCAACAAACTCATCTTGAAGAGCACCAGCGGGGCACACGGCGGACGTCCCGTCGTCGCCGGATACATGGCCTGCAAGGTCTGCTCGATGGGCTTCCAGTCCAGTGCCGTGTCGAGCGTTTCCAGAAAATCATTGGCCGGAGCCGAAGGCATGAAGCTGTCCAAAAGTCCAAGCTGGGGATTGGTCGTCGTGTGCATGTCTCTCAGACTCCCTTCATCACATCCTGTTCAAATGAGTTTTTCAGAGGTCTCGGCTTGTTGAAAAAGGCATCGCTGATGCGGAGCGCGACCAGATGATTAAAGCTGGAAAAGATTCCGCCGTCTGAAAAATTGCGCGTGAGAAATATATCATCGCGCCATTGCCGCCGCATTTCGATGCTGGCGGCTTTGATGCTGAGCTTCGCACAATTTGCGCGCGGACAGGGGAATGTCGCCAGCTTTACAAATTTGCCGGTAGCGGAAAAAGTGGTTCTTCCGAAATCCGTTCCTGATCCCATCGAGCCGTTCAACCGCGTGATGTGGGGTTTCAACAAGGCGTTGATGACCGATATCATCAAGCCGACCAGCCGCGTCTATCGTTTCGTCGTCTTAAAACCGGCGCGGACAAGCATCGGAAACTTTGGTCACAACCTCACTTATCCCGGACGGCTGATAAATAATTTGCTGCAAGGAAAATGGCTGGGCGCGCGGGACGAGACGTGGCGGTTCGCCTGCGCCACCACCGTTGGCATCGTTGGGTTGTTTGATCCGGCCACGAAATGGAACATTCCCAAATCGGACGCGGATTTCGGCCAGACGTTTGGCCAGTGGGGTTGGCAGCCGCAGTTTTTTCTCATGCTGCCGCTGTTCGGGCCGAGCAATGAACGCGATACGCTTGGCCTCGCCGCCGACACCGCCGCGAATCCGCTGCTTTACATCGCGCCCTACAGTTTCGTCGCGGACAATCCGCTGACGTATTTCGGGCCTTACTCGTATTTCACCTACGCGGTCATGTATAATGATTTGTCCGACAGCGTGGATGAATATGTGCGTTTCAGCCGGGCCGAGGCCGATCCATATTCGGAGATTCAATATGCGTGGACGTTCGCGCGCGCCAATCAGGTCGCGGATTTTCAGGTGAAAGGCGAACCGGATGCCGCCTCGCTCGAAACACTCCAAACGGTATTCTTCACGTTCCAAGACCCGGAATTTCCCAAGCACGGCACGACCAAGTCGGTGCGGATTCCGGCGACGGGCAAGGATTTGAAATTTACTTTCTGGCTGCAACCCGGTTCGGCGAACGTGGTTTACATTGTTCCCGGACTCGGCGGGCATCGGCTGGCGGAAACGTCGCTTGCGCTGGCGGAACTGGTTTTCAAAAATGGTTTTTCCGCCGTGGTCGTCAGCAGCCCGTTCAATTCTGAATTCATGGAACACGCCTCGACCGCCGCGCTGCCCGCGTATCTGCCGGTGGACGGACACGACTTGCACGTCGCGCTCACCGAGATTGATCGGCGACTGCACAAATTATATCCGCAGCGTTTGGGCAACAGAGCGCTGATGGGTTATTCCATGGGCGCGCTGGAAACTTTGTTCATCGCGGCCACCGGCGCGACCAATTCGCTGCTGCACTTCGACCGTTATGTCGCCATCAATTCGCCGGTGCGGCTAGCGCAGGGAATTTCCAAGCTGGACGAATTTTATTCCGCGCCGCTGGACTGGCCGGTTGCCGAGCGCGGCAACGATTTGGAAAATGTTTTTTTGAAGGTGCTGCGTTGAGCCGCAGCACGCTCACGCCGCAAACGTCGCTGCCGTTCAGCGCCGTTGAATCCAAATTTCTCATCGGCCTGACCTTCCGGCTCGCGCTGCGGGACATCATTTACAGCAGTCAGGAACGAAACAAGCAGCGCGTGCTGCACCACCCGATTCACAATTTCCGGCGCAACCCGGTGTATCAGGAAATTTTGCAATTCTCCTATCAGGTTATTTCGACCAGTTGCGATTCCCTATTATGCGACCAGAAATCTGGGCGAACCGACTGCGGCGGCGTTGACAAAAGCCGGCGACTTGCGGACGTATGAATCCGGTTTGCGCGCCAATCCCGACATCCGCCTCATCACCAATGAAAATGATTTTCTGCTGACAGACGACGACCTGCTCTGGCTCCATGCGACGTTCGTGCCGAATCAGTTGACGGTTTTCGACCGGGGCGGACATCTCGGAAATCTGGTCAATCCGACGGTGCAAAAATCCATTCTCGCCGCTCTCACGCCGATGCGGCCACCCGGAATCAAATCAAAATGAACTGGTCTCCGCTTAATCTCACCGTCCGCGTCGGCTGTAACCTCGCTTACGATACCACCCTGCCAACGCCTGTGCTGTTTGTGCTGAAACCACGGCTCGAAGGCCGGGTGCTGGTGATGCAGGAGAAACTTTCTTTTGGCATCGGTCTGCCGTCGTATGAATTTCAGGACAGCCACGGCAACATCACTTATCGCTCCACTTTCATGCCGGGAAGAAATGAAGTCCGCCACGACGCGCTCGTCGCCGTTTCCTCGTTGCCCGACAGCCGGGATATTTTCGGCGACATTCTGCCCTTGGGACAACTGCCGTTTGAACTGTTGCGCTACACGTTGCCGAGCCGCTATTGCGATTCCGACAAGCTGATGAATTTTGCATGGCAACAATTCGGCCAGATTCCCCACGGCCTCCCGCGCGTGCAGGCCATTTGCGACTGGGTTCACAACAATATCGAGTATCGCTATATGTCCGGTCGTGCCGATTTGTCCGCGTCCGAGGTCATTGAGCGCCGCTACGGCGTGTGCCGAGATTTCGCGCACGCGGCGATTGCGTTGTGTCGCGCGTTTAATTTACCCGCGCGCTACGTCACCGGCCATTTGCCGGACATCGGCTTTATTGACCCCGGCACGCCGATGGATTTTCACGCCTACTGCGAAGTGTATCTCGGCAACGAATGGCTCACGTTTGATCCGCGTTTCAACGTCCCGCGCATCGGCCGCGTCAAAGTTGCTCACGGCGCGGATGCCGTGGATGGTGCGTTTGCGACGATTTATGGCGAAGCGACCCTGACGCATTTTCAAGTGTGGGCCTATCAGGTAAATCCGCAGGAAGTTTCCGTGGGTGATTCGGTTGATCTGTCCAAACGGCTCGATGGTAAAATAACGATAAGTCGTAATTAAGATCCTTATAGTTTATTGTCGTGGTGTTAACTTTGAACCAATTTGCATTTGGCGAACCGTTCTCCACGCGCCAAATCCTAGACGCAAAAGCCCCGGAGCCGGACAGTTTGTCATAGGTGGAGCCGCAGGGGACAGGGCGGACTACCTTGACAAACTGACCGGCGACATACAATCGAATCTGGATTGACGCGCGTCATTGCCGGCGCGACTGCGCCATGAGCAAAGCTCAATGAATCCAGTAATGGCCGATGCAAATTCCATAGCCGAGAGCCAGAAAAAACCAAGCGACCGACCGAAGCATCACCCGCCACGCGAAACGGTCTTGCAAGTCATTGGAGACCAGTTCCAACCGTTCGCATTGAGCCGTGGTGCTGGCCTTGATGTTTTCCCATTCAGACGCAGCGCTTTCCATCAAATCCTTCACCCGCTTCGCGACTGCCTGCGCGTCGGCAAGCTGCATCTGGATTTGTTCCGCCGCCTGCCGGGTTGCCTGAATGTGAATTTCGACGGTTTTCTTAAACTCCTTATTCTGGCCGTCCACCGTGCCGGCGAAATCATCGGCCATCGCTTGACTCTGTCGCCGGTATTCGGCCAGATGCAGTTCGATCAATTTGCGGGAATCATTCATCAAGCGCGGCAGATTGGCGGCGATGCGCCATTGCGCCCTGGTCAGCAGCGATAGTTGCACCGGAAAACTGCTGTCCGGCCCGACGTTCCATTCATGCAACAGCCGGTGAACCCGATCCACTTCATCCGTCGTCAGCCCGGCGCACAGCGCCGCCAAATCATCTTTGTCCAAGTCCATGCTCATTCGCCGAGGTTGAGCATCGGCTGTTTGGAACGGGCAGGTTTTGCAGACGGTTCCGGCTGTGATTCGACCTCCGGCACCTGTTGCTCTGGCACCAGCAGATCGGCGATGGCGTCGTATTGCCGAAACATCTGCTGCATTGCCCATTGTATTTCACCGGCCAGCATCAATTCCAAATGCGAGGCTCTGGGAGTCGCCACTTCCGCGAAACTCAATTTTCGGCCCGCCTTGGCCTCGGCACGTTTGATCGCTAGCAGCGTGATGGAAGTCACCACCGGCAACGCCAGTTCCTTCGCGCCAAACTTTTTCAACTCAGCCTCGATGTTGGATTTCTTAAACAGATTGGTTCTGACCTTGGCTGGGTTGTGGACGACGATGTAATCCACGCGGTCGCCCGCGAAATAAAACAGGTCGAGCAGATTGTTCATGCTCTCGGTATCTTCGCTGGGAAACAGGAAAAAAGTGAACCGGATGCCTTGCGTGGCGAGCGATTCGAGCAGTTGTAACGATTCCAATGCCTGCACGATGAGGCCGTCGGCCTGCGCCCGGCAATCAATGACATGAACCGGTGCGTCACTGCGCGACACGTTGCGAAACAATCCGAGCAGGGTGGATTTGCTGTCGTCGTCATTGCCGAGCGTGTAGGACTGCACCTGTTCGGGATGGCGGTCGGCAAACGAATGGTGCCGGTCATCGAGGTCGGAGCCGTTCCAATGGATGTCGTGATAGTCGAGCCAGGCGGTGCGGAACTCGGCCTCGAAACTTTTGCCCAGGCTGCCTTTGGATTGGGGATTGATATGGATGCGCTTGGTGATGTTCGTGTTCATGTGAATTCTCGATCGGTGTTAATGTTTTTGATGTTTGGGCGAGTAAATGGGCTTGGTTTCGGCAACGGCGATTGGCGTGATTGTGGCCGGCTGGCCGCTTCGTTGCGGCGGACGGGTTGGGCTTCGACAATAGTTCCCGCATCTTCCCAATGCGGTTTGGCCGCCCGCCTCAATCGGCGCCGGTAAAATAGATACGGAGCATGAAACGTGACGCGGATGCCCTTTTCACTCAACAGCAAGTCGGCGATTTCCTGCCACGTCTTTCGCCGTTGGCGCAGCTCGCGGATGAAATCGTAGTGCGGTTCCAAAATACTGTGGAACGGTTTGCCGCCGCGTTTTTGATGTGCCGTTTCAGTCATCGCCGGACAGCATAGCCCGATAATGAAAAACGGTGGAAGAGAGCAGGTGAAAGTTAAAGTGAGATGAAATCACGCCGCAGGTAGCGGCAAAGGGCAACGAATGGCGACAAATTCAAGTGACGAAAAGCGGCGAGTGCCGACGAAATGTCAGGAGTGGATGCGACGAAAAGTGACAAATGCGTTGTCGCTTTTCGTCGCTTTTAGTTGCCTGGTTTCGGTCCGCATTTTTTCCTACCGGTCTAGGTAGGGGATGGTGTCTCGAAAAAATCAAGGCTTTCAAGTTTCAGAAAGCCGTCACAATCGCGTTCGGCTGAACGTATCAAATTGGATGATGATGGGCGCACTGAACGGGCGTTCTGAAACCGGCAGCGAAACGGAGCAGGTCGGAAGTGGCATGAACGGACGACGGCGGAGTTGAGCGCGGTTTTAGAACGACCGATGAGTGCGTGACCGTCTAGGTTTCATTTGAGGCGATTTGTCTGACCGGTTTGTGAGGCACGAGCAAAGCCGGGCAGTCAAAACGCCGGATTTTACGTCAGTTGGAAACACCCATTGGTGTTTTGTCGCCATTGTCCAACTGCTGCAATTCGTCAGAATGGTTCTGTCGGGGTTTCATGCCGTCCTCGGTGTTCTAGCCGCGCTGTCCAACCGGCGATGACAAAATGAAGCCATCGTGAGCAGGTCGAGTGCATCCTGCTCGGTCATGTTCCACGAAATCTTCGGCGCGTGGGCGGTGGGGTTACGGAAAGTTCCGAACATGCCTTTCATCAAGTTTAGCAGTCCCTTCTGCTCCGACTGCTCCGACTCGGTTTGCAGGCTGTTGAAGGCTAGAAATGGCATCCCCGACTTTCCGAGTGCCAGGGCTGCATCGGCCAGTTCCTGCCCGTCGCCAGTCAAACCGGTCTTCGTCCGGATTTTGTCGGCGACACTCTTGGTTGCCTCCAGAACGGCGTGAAAACAGTTTTCTTGTAGCAGTTCGGACCGGCAAAAACGCAAAACGTCGGGATGGACGTTGCGTTTAAGTAGTTCTGCGCGCAAACGTCCGGCACGCTGGTCGGCTTCTGTCAGAGTCTTGGCCGCCTCGCGTGGGCGTAATTGACCATCGCTGCCGAGTTCAAGGCCCGTGAAGATCAGCACATGGTTCAATTCGACACGCCGTGCTTCAAAGATTTCAGTTTTCCCCACATAACGCACTGGCTTCATGGCTTCGAGGATGAAGCTCACGACGCGGTTGCCGCATCCGTCCCGCTGCTGTTGCTGGCCCAAAGCCAATGACAGCCGCTTCCATTTGGTAAGGTCAGGGGCGGGGTCTGCGATTCCCTGTTGCGCGAGCAGGCGACCAATCTCCGAACCGCTCAAGCCGTTGTCTGTATCTGCCAGCACCCGGCACACACTCTCAAGCTCCGCCGCTGGAAATGTGGGGTGGGCTGCCATCGTTACGATTCTTCTTTGAAGGCTTTGGCCAGCAGCGCGGGCGTGAACGACGCCAGCTCCGCTGCCACCTCCCGCTGCCACCGCTGCAATTCGTCCAGCTTCCCGCGCAGCGCATCCAGCCGGGCGACGATGGCGCGTTGCTTCGACTCGTGTTCCACGCGCAACGCTCACTTTTTTCCGCCGGAATCCAAATCCTTCAGCATCTGCTCGACCGTCGCGAGCAGCACCGGCAAATCCTTTTGCACCGCGTCCCACAACACCTGATAATCCACGTCATCGTAGCCGTGGCTCAAATGGTCGCGCGTGCCGGCGATTTCCTTCCACGGCACGGACGGATGCCGCGCCCGCAAATCCATCGGCAGCCGCTTCACGCCCTCGCCCACGATTTCCAGGAAACGTTCCAACGCGGCGGTCGCCAGCCAGTCGGCCAACAACCGCTCCTTGGTCTTGCCCACGCAAATCATCTGGAGACGGCGGGCCGCGTCTTGAATTTGCCGCAACGTCGCCTGCGGATCATGCACGCTCATAAATTGGAATCGCTTCCCGGCGGACGGCCGCTTCGATGTATTTGTTGAGGCGTGAACAAAAATCCACCTTGCGGCCAATGATGGCGGCCAGCGCCTCGCCATAGCCAAAGTAACGAAACCCAACCCCCTTCAGCGCGTCCGGCTCGAACTCCGCCAGCACGTCCACGTCGCTGCGTTGCGGATCGAAGTCATCCCGCAACACCGAACCGAACAGGCTCAACTTGCGGATGCCCCGGGCGCGGCAGAACTCCGCTATCTTCTCGCGGTCAAGCTGGATGGGCAGTTCGGCGACGCTCATGGTGATTTAATAACGGCAAACCGGAGAAAACTCAAGCCGGTTCGGTTTTCATTTCCTGGCGCAAATCACAATTCGCCCCGGAAGGCTTTGGCCAGCAGCGCGGGCGTGAACGCCGCCAGCTCCGCTGCCACCTCCCGCTGCAACCGCTGCAATTCGTCCAGCTTCCCGCGCAGCGCATCCAGCCGGGCGACGAGTTCACGCTGCGCTGGCAGCGGTGGAATTGTAATCGGCATTTGGCGAATCTGTTTCGTGTTGATGTTTGTCTGGCCGATTGCGTCTTTGCCTTGGCTTCGCAGATAAGCCAAGCCGTCGTCGGAATTGATGGCGTAGTTCACGAACGCCGGGTCTGCGATGCTGCGGTTGACTCGCAAACGAATCAGGTAAGACGCAAAAACAAAATCTCCCGCGAGATCAAAGAGTCCAGTCTTGCCAACCAACTCGGCGCTGTTTGTTCGATTGATTAAAACGTCGCCTTGATCGAGCCGATAACGC
This sequence comes from bacterium, assembly GCA_021780905.1. Classification (GTDB taxonomy): domain Bacteria; phylum Verrucomicrobiota; class Verrucomicrobiia; order Limisphaerales; family UBA11358; genus UBA11358. Next base: position 31,511 of record JAJXXW010000093.1, on the reverse strand, counting down.
TTGAACTCCACCGGAGGCAGTTGGAGATATTTCAAATTGTCCGTTAAAATTCGCCCGTTCTGGATATTGCCCATGCGAATTACCGGCGTGCCCACTGGATGAACACTCGCTTTGGCGGAAGTTCCATATTGGAGGTCAGTAAGAATTTCTCCAAGCACGGTGGATTTTCCCGTTCGCCGAAATTTCTTCTGCGCTTTCGACACCGTCGACGAAAGCAACGACTCGGCTTCGGCGAGGGCGGCTTGGCGGGCTTGGCGGGCTTGGTCGAGACGACTGGCCAACGCTTCCACCCGCGCCACAATCCGCCGCTGCTCTGCCAGCGGCGGAACGGGGATTTCAAGTTGCTCAAGAAATTCTATCGGCACACGTTGCTGTCCTGCTGCGCCGTGCATCGCATTCTCGGCGTCATCGCGCACCTGCTGGCTGCGGAGAATTAAATGAAGCCATTCAGGTTGGGTTTCTGGGCCGGCGCGAACAACGTGAAATTCGGTTGAGCCAAAACCGATTCCGTTGCGGAGTCCGCGTGCAATGGCACTTTTGCCATTCTCCATGCAGGGAGTGATTTTGGCGAAGATTACGTCTCCCTCTTTGAAGTAGGTGTAGCCCTTTTTGACTTCACCGAGCCTGCGAACGCCAGGCCGGGCAATCGTGCCGCTGCCGTCATCAACCGCAGCCATTGGCACGAACGTAACTTCCAGCCGTGCGTTCAAACTGCTGACCTCAGATTTTTTCGGATTCAGCGTTGCAACGCCGGGGTCAGAAAGCGGCTTTTGTTTCCAGCCGTCTGGCAATTCATCGAGTTCCATTGCCATTTTCCTCCAAGACGAGTTCCTGCATTTCCCCGATGATGTCCAAAATCTTTTGTTCTTTCCCAGCCACGGACGCAAGAATTTCCTCCGGTTCGGCGTGGTCGGTTTTCTGCGGCTCGACGAGGCCGAGGCTGGCGAGCGTGAGGTTGTAGCCGTTGGCGATGATTTTCCCGGCGGGCACGCGCCACGCCACGCCGTCGGCGGTCTGGCGCTTGGGCCATTTTTTCAGCAGGTCGGGAAAGTCGTTCGGGAATTGCGGGCCGAACTTGCGCGCCTTTTTGAGCGATGAGCCGTCGCCGCGCACGTTGTAAAACCAGGTTTCCCTGGTGGGCTTGCCGGTCTTTTCAAAAATCAGGAAGCACGTCGGGTTGGGCGTGTAAGGCTCGAACATGCCCTTGGGCAGCGTGATGACGGCCTGCAAATCGCACTCGGCGAGCAGGCGTTTTTTCACCTCAATGTGCGAGTTGGAGTCGCCGAACAAAATGCCGTTGGGGAAAACGATGCCGGCGCGTCCGCCGGGCCGCAGACTGCGGAGCGCGGCGGCCAGAAACAAAACGTATTTGTCACCTTTCTCGACGCGCAGGGAACGCTTGGCGTCGCCGCGCTGGCCGGAGAACGGCGGGTTTTCCAGAATCACGTCGAACTGCACTTCGTCCCACTTGTCCTCGCCGCCGCAGATGGAATCGCGCCGCACGATGGGCGACTGGTCAAAGCCGTGCAGCACGGCGTTCATGGCGGCCATGCGGATGATGTCCTTGTCGCCCTCGAAAATGTGAATTGTGCCGGACTGCAAAAATTTCCACTGCGACGGCTTGAGGCGGTCGCCCAAGCCGCGCTTGACCGGCAGGCCGTAGGGCGCGGGCACTTCGCGGATAAATTCCGGCGAACTGTTTGCCAGCAAAATGTGTTCGTAGGCGGCGATGGCAAATCCGCCCGTGCCGCCGGCGGAGTCGCACACGGTCTGGCCGATCTGCGGATTCACCATTTCAACGATGACGCGGATGAGATGGCGCGGCGTGCGGAATTGCGCGGCCTTCTTCTGGCTGCCGAGGTCGTTGACGAGAATTTCAAACAGGTCGCCCTTCACGTCGGCATCTTCGCCCAGCAAGTTCTGGCCTTTGAGCGTGTCCACGGCCTTGCGCAGCGTCGCGCCGTCCGGGATGACGACGGCGGAATCTTCAAACAAGGCGCGGGCGGCGGGCGACAAAGCGGGGTGCAGCGCGAGTTTCGGAAGCAGGGTGCGGAGCGTTTCGAGCATCCGGGCGTTGTCGGGGTCGGACGTGAGCACCGACCAGCGGAGTTTGCCGAAATCCACGAAGTCGCCAGCGATTTTGACCTTGGTGAAGATGGGAGAGCGTTGCCCGCTGTTTGGAGTTCCGGCTTTAGCCGGTCCGCTGCCGCCTGAAGGCGGAACTCCGAACTCCGTCTGCTCGGTGTCCATTTCTTCGAGCATCTTCAAAAACAGCAGATAGGAAATCTGCGTGACGTAGGTGATGGGGTTGGTGACGTTGGCTTCCCACATCACTTTGCAGAGACGTTTGAGCAGATTTTGGAGCGAGGCGTTATCCATGATTCAAAATTTCGTAGCAGCCGAGGTGACGAGGCTCTGACTATTTCGGGAATGAATGAGCCTCCTTACGTCGGCTGCTACGGCGAAGAAAGGCGTTCGGTTCATATCATGCCGACTGAACGAGTTGGTTGAGTTCGTCCATGATCGCCGCCAGCCGGTCGCGGCCAAACAGGGCTTCGGCGCGGGCGCGTCCGCCTTGGAAGGTGAATGGCGGGCGGGTGAAAATGCTGGGGCCGAGCGGGACGTATTTCGTCTCGGTCACGGCGGCGGAGACGACATTGCGCAACAGGCTCAAGAGCCGCGCCTGATCGGGATTGATGCTGCTGGAATTTTCAGCCACCCAGGCGTTGAAAGCGCGTTCGACACGCTGTTGGCGCGTGGGCAGTTCATACAAGCCGAGCGCGGCGCGGATGAAGTCGGAAAGCGAGCCGGACGGCTGCTCGAACGCTTTACGGAGCGCGGGTTCATCAAACCAGAATTCGGGCGAGTTGAGTTTCTGAGCGAGTTCTTCCCACTCGTTTTCGGTCAGAGATTCGCCCGCCATGATTTTGCGGACAGCTGGGTCGGTGTCGCGCAATTCCTGAATCCGCTTGAGCCAGCCGTCCTGATAGGTCTTGCGGTCAATCGCCATGCCCTCCGGGCCGACGTGAATGAGTTCGCGGCGGCGGATGGCATCTTCCTTTTCGCCCAGCGGAATGACGGTAAATTCGCGCGGTGGTCGCGGCGGGCCGGGCGGCGGTGGTGCTGGCTCCGGGCCGGGTTCGGGTTCTGTGTCGCCCGGCTTCGGACGTTTGCCGACTTGCCTGGGCCGGTGATACTGCGCGCCGGGGTCGTTGAACCGTGCATGATTGCCGACGAAATCGTAAATCAGGAATGAAGTCTTGCCAATGCGTGGACACAGGCGGCTGCCGCGCCCGCGCATCTGCGCGTATTTGATCGCGGAATTTGTCGGACGGAGCATCACGAGATTTTCAATTTCCTTGTGGTCGTAGCCGGTGTCGAGCATATCCACCGAAACCGCGATAATGGGGAACGGGTCGAATTTGAAGCGGTCTATAATGGGCTTCGGATTGCCGTTGTTTGAGTAGCAGGTGATTTTCTGCGCGAAACTCTGGCGGACTTCGGCGGGTGAGCGATTCGTCTGCTGCGCAATGCGCAGGCACGCGGCATCGGGTAGAAGCTGGTTGAACAGGCGTTCCAAAATCACGGCCTGTTTTTCACTGACGGCAAACACGATGGTTTTGCGCGGATGCGGCTGCGGGCGCTCTTCCTCGACGCGGAAGTATTCATCAACGATGAGCTTGAGCCGGTCTTCGCTCTCGGCGGTGCGTCCCCAATCGCCAAAGCCGATTTCCTCGTCTTCCCAGTCCGTGCCCTCGAAGGTGAGGACGGATTCGGCGGAATAAATTTTGTAGTCGGCGAGATATTTTTCCTTGATGCCCTCGCGGATGGTATAGGCGAAGGTTGGTCGGCCTTCCTGCGCGGCGCTGTCCCAGCAATCGAAAAACATGTAGGTGCTGCGGATGAGCTGGCGTTCGTGTTCGCTCACCCAATGGAGTTCGCCGGGATTCGGCGTGGCGGTAAGGCCGATATGGATGGCGTCAAAGTGCGCCAGCGTCGCGCGGTGCGTGTTGTAAATGGAGCGATGGCACTCGTCCGTGATAACGAGATCAAAATAGGCATGGCCGAAACCGCCCGGCCCAAGCTGTCCGGCAATCGTGTCCAGCGTGCCGACGACGATTTGGCCTTCGAGCGATTTTTTGCCGCCGAAAAGCAGCGTGGATGGATATTCGCGGAGGTAGTCGTCAAATGTGTCCTGCTTGGCCTGTCGCGCCAGTTCAATGCGGTCGGCCAGGAACAGGACGCGCGAAATCACGGCCGCCTGCATCCACCGTTTTATGAGCATGGCGATGGTGAGCGTTTTGCCCGTGCCGGTCGCTTTCTCCAACAACATCCGCCGCCGCCCGGCAATCAGCGCCTCATCGGTGGCTTTGAGGCAGCGGATTTGATAGGGCCGCGCCTCAATGTCTTCGCCCTTAAAACGAAAATGCGTCGGCATGGGCACTGCCCGGATGGAAGTTGCCAGGTCGCCCTGCCGGTGCTGGCGGAGATTGGCGCGGCTTTCGAGGTCGGCCTGCGTGGGAAAACCGATGATAGGCCGCGCGTCGCCGTTCTCGTAATCCCAGAAGTAATGCTCGCGCCCGTTGCTCAAGATGATGAACGGAGCGCCGAGACTGACGGCGTATTCCTTGGTCCGCGTCTTCGCCGAGTATGGATCAATGGAAAACCGTTTCGTTTCGACGACGCACAGTGGCCGTGTGCGGGAATTTTTCAGGAGGTAATCAGCGCGGCCATCTGCTGCGGCTTCTTCCGTGGAGACGATCGACTTGTTTTCAATGTCCCAATCCGCCTCGCGCAAGAGGCGGTCAACCACAATTCTAGCGTCGGCTTCGGTTGGCATGGGCGATTGATTCAACTGACGCGGTGAGCGTAGCGCATCCGCGCCGTGCCGTCAGCAATTTGTTCGCGCGGACGAAGTTCAGAAACACGGTTTCCTGCCAAACTCTGGTCAACCGTTGAAAACCGCGATGGCATCGAGGCGGTTGTGAGCGTCGGGCGGGAGCAAACCGATGGAGGTTTGCGTTTTGTGTATCAGCTACACGCGCACGGGAGATGATTCAGGCAAACTGCCCGGCATGACTGAATTGGTCGAAACACAGGTTGTGCGCGACGCACACCTGCCGGAGTCGGGAATTCGATAGCCTGACCGCGTATGTTCACTGCCGTCGCGCATAAAAATCTGGCCGATGCCGAGAGCTACTTCGACGAGCATCTCGCGCAAAACGACTACTATGCCGCCGGTGAAATCCGCCCCGGTCAATGGAACGGCGCGGGCGCGGAACGGTTGGGATTAAACCAAGCCGTCACCCGCGAACAATTTCATGCGCTATGCGAAAATCGAAATCCTGAAACCGGCGAACGGCTGACGCAGCGACAACTCAAGGAGGGTCAGCGGCGGGTATTCTATGATTTCACCTGTTCCGCGCCGAAATCAGTTTCGGTCCTGGCGGTGACGCTGGCGGATGAACGACTGGTGACGGCGCACGAGGAGGCCACGCGCATTGCGTTCCGCGAACTCGAAACCTTCGCCGCCACGCGAGTCAGAAAACAAGGCAACCAAAGAGACCGGACAACCGGCAATCTCGCCGCCGCCGCGTTCACGCACACGAGCAGCCGCGCGCTTGACCCGCAGTTGCATACCCACCTCACAGTGTTCAACGCCACCTTTGATGACCGCGAACGGTCCTGGAAAGCCCTGCAAGCGGGCGGAATGTATGACGCCATCCGTTACGGCACGGCGGTTTATCGGAACGAACTCGCGAAGCGGGTGCGACAAATCGGCTACCGGATTCAACCGTCCAAACATGGCTTTCAAATTGATGGCGTCAGCGATGAGGTGTTGAAACGATTTTCCAAGCGGTCGCAACAGCGTGACGCGGTGGCGCAGGAGATGGAACAAAAGCTGGGGCGCAAACTTTCCAACAATGCAATTTCTCTCGCGGTCCACCAGAGCCGGGCAGAAAAGGTCAAAGGCATCTCGACGGCGGAAGTGCGCGAACGCCAACTGGCACAATTACAGCCCGATGAATTACAGGCGCTGAAAAAACTCTCGGCATCGGTTCAACACGTCCGGCCAGTCCGTGTCTTTGAACCAGAAAACCAAGCCCTGAACCAGGCCGTCGCACATGTGTTCGAGCGCAAGTCGGTCGTGCCGGAGCATGAACTGTTGAACGTGGCCCTGTCGCAGCGCCCGGGCGAAGTGGATTTACCGGCGCTGAAAGCGGCGGTGAAGTATTCGCCAGACTTGGTGAAAACCGAGCGCGGATTTTCCACCCGGCAGATTTTGGCAACGGAACTGGATTTAATTCAGACGGTCAACGCGGGTTGCGATGCGGTCGCGCCGTTGCATCCAGGCTACCGGACTGCTGACTGGCTGGGTGAGGATCAGAAACGGGCGATTTACCATGTCCTGCGCACCAGTGACCGCATCACCGGCCTGCGCGGTCTGGCCGGCAGCGGCAAAACCACGGCGTTGCGCGAGCTGGTCGCCGCCTGCAAGGAAGCCCGCGTTGAACCGCTGTTCTGCGCGCCGACTGCGGCGGCAACGGATGTTTTGCGAAAAGAAGGATTCGAGGCGGTGACACTGCAAAGTTTGCTGCTGACGAAACCGGCGTTGTCGGCCCGTCAGTTGGTGGTGCTGGATGAGGCCGGGGCGGTCGGGATGGACGACATGAAGCGGCTGTTTGACCTGGCGCGGGACGCCCGCATTGTGCTGTCGGGCGACACCGGCCAGCACGCCTCGGTCGCGCGTGGCGATGCGCTGCGGATTTTGGAGAATCATTCGGATTTTCAATCCGGCCAATTGACCCGCATCCGGCGGCAACGCAAAGTCGAATATCGCCGGGCCGTTGAACTGGCCGCGCAGAAAAATACCAATGAAGCGTTCGCTCAACTGGAACGCATGGGAGTGGTAACAGAATTTTCAGGCGATCAATTACACGGTGAAGCTGCGCAATCGTATGTAAAAGCATTGCAGCAAAACCAATCCGCGCTGCTGGTCGCGCCGACGTGGGCAGAAATCGAGGCGGTGACGGAAAAAGTCCGTGCCACGCTGAAAACGTTCGGTCGGCTGGCGGGTGGCGAAAAGGAGTTTCAAGTTTTTGATTCGCTGTCATGGACGGAAGCACAGAAGCGGGATGCGCGGCAATATCGTCCCGGCCTGGCGATTCGGTTTCACCGGCAAAAAACTGGTTTTGCAAAAGATGAAACCGTCGCGGTGGTCGCCGTCGAAAATGACGCCTTGAAAGTCCAACGTGCGGATGGTTCTGAAAGCCTTTTCCCATTGGGTGCAGGCTGCGCCTGCTTTGATGTGGGGGAGAAACGGAAGTTGAAAGTGGCCGCTGGCGACAAACTGCTGTTGCAGGCCAACTGGCGCAAAAAATTCGTCAATGGCGAACTGGTCGAGGTGCGGACGATTCAAGGTGATTCTGTGGTGTTGGCCGATGGCCGGGTGATTCCAGAAAACTATCGCACGTTCACGCACGGCTACGCCGTCACATCGCACGCCGCCCAGGGCAAAACGGTGGATGAAGTGTTGGTCGTGGCATCGTCCCGTTCGCTGCCGGCGATCAATCAGCAGCAATTTTACGTCAGCATCTCGCGCGGTCGCGAACGCTGTCAGATTTTCACTGACGATGCTGAACGGTTGCGCTCGCACGTCACCCGTTCCAGCGCGCGGCTGGCGGCGGTGGAAGTGGTCCCGTCCGCCCACCGCCGAAAATTCATCCTGACTGTTTTACAGCGCGGTCATCGCTTTCTGAAACAGTTCCGCCAGCGCCTCGGACTGCAACAGACCATTTTACCTGACAATCGCAGCCCTCAAATGAAACCACCCCGTTATGAACACCAACGAAGCTCCACCCACCGAATCGGCGTCTAACCCGCGCGACAATCCTTCTTACGGCACGGATTCCACGGTCGCCACTTTGAACGTGGTGGCCGACGACGGCAGGAGTTTCCAACTGCCTTACGCGCAATTTTTGTATGCAGAGATGATTTCCAATCCGGCGTTGGAAACGAAGCCGGATGCCCCGCCCGAAAAGCTGTTGCTCTGTTTTGCCGTGGCCGAAGTTGCGGTGCTGGGGAGCGGACTCAAGGCCGTTGAACGGGCGATTCAGAAATATGAATTGAAATTTGTGAAGGCGGCTGACCGGCGTTACGCCGCCGCGTTCAAAACCCATGTTGCCGCCGTCGCCATCGCTTTTACCAAGGAGAAAGTATGAATCCCGAATCGTCATTGAAATTACAGACGCTGGATAAATTTCCGGTCTTGATGACCAAGGAGAAAGTGGCCGAAGCGCTGGGTGTTGCCACGCATACCATCCCGCCACTGGTGCGGTCGGGCCTGCTCAAGCCGCTCGGCCATCCGGGGCGCTATTGCGTGAAGCATTTTTCGCGTGACGCGCTCGCCGAGAAATTTGCCAGCCCGGAATGGCTCGATAGAGTGGCGGCGGCCATTCACCGGCACTGGCGCAACAAGAACGCGCGGAAACGGGCACGGCAGGCCCAACCAGCATGAGGACGGGCGAGTCCGTTACGCAGCAGCGACCGGCGGCGCGACGAGTAGTAGGCTCGGAGCTTTCGCGCTGCCGCTCGCCCGTCCCACAAATCATTATCAAACGACACTTGGTTTAATCCATACCATCATCCGGCGAGTGATATTCTTGGATGATGATTGTTGGTGGCGGTGGTGGTGTGTGCGGCTGAATGATAATGCCGATCCTGGCGCTGACGTGCGGTTGATTGGGGAATTTCCGGCGCAACCCGCCGCTGAACACCCAGGCCAGCACCAAAACCGACAGCCAGACGAACGCGAGAAACAGATAAACTCCCCATTCTGCGATGATCCAATCGAGAAACTGGAACACCGGATCGAGCACTGTGGCAGGATTCAAGTTCATGTGCTTTCCTCCGGTTACGCGCTGGCCATCACTGGCTCAACGGCTTTGGACATTTCCGCGAACTTGCTTCGCATCCGTTCAAATTCGCTCAAGGGCGGCAGTTCAACCTGCGCCCGACGTGCATACGCGCGGTGGATGGCTTTGCTGTTGTGCCCCAACGCCTCCTGCGCGAACCGTTCGGGATAACCGGCTTTTTTGGCACGTTCCGCCCACGCATACCGATACGAATGCAAGCTGACGCCTTTGATGCCCAAGCCCGCGATGCGCTGATGAAACTCCGTCGCCCGGTCGCCGGAACGCACCGAGCGCAGATACGGAAACAGCGGGCCGCTCCCCGGCAAATCCCGCAGTATCTCCGCCACTTCATCATCGAAACGCATGATGGCAATGGAGCCGGTTTTCTTGCGCGCGAAGCTGATGACGTTGTGTTCCCAATCAATGTTTTCAGCTTCGAGGCCCGCGAGATCGGACTGCGACGCGCCCAGGTGCCACGCCAGTTTATAGAACGCTTTGCGTTCGGGATTCAGTTCGCGGGTGACAATGGCCTGATGTTCCTCCCAAGTGATGGCCCGTTTGTCCTTGAACTCAACTTTCGGCCATTGCCGTTTTACGATGACCGGCCACGGCAACCATGTCATGTCCAGGGCGAAGTTGTGGATGCGTCGCAAATATACATTTGTCGAAACTTTCCCGGTTTCGAGCACGCGCAAAAAGTTTTCCGGCCGCGTTTCCAAAACCGGCAGGTGCCGAATCAAGTCAAACGCCTTGTCCTTGATGGCGGTCTGCCAGCGATGTTGCGTCTCGCCCTTTTTGAGTTTGACCATTTCCTCCATGACGAACTGCCAGTTGCGGGTGGCAATCTGCGGGTCGCTGGCGGCGAGATAGGCGCGGGCGATTTGCAGGTTCACGGCGGGCTGCTGCTGCGCTTCGCCGCGCGAATGGAACAACCGCAGAGCCGTGGCGCGGTCGGTGGTGTGCAAGCTGTCCTGCTTGCCGGTCACGTCATCGTGAATGTAGTAGCGTCCGCCTTTTTTGCGGCGGTAGAGCCGGTATCGTTGTCTCATAACTGTATTCACAGCGATGAGTTTACGACGGTTGATCTCGACTCCGGTAGGGAGCAGGTGGGAGTTACGCAGGGCAGGCCAGAGTTAAATCCTGCTGGCACTTCCGCTGGCACTCATCTGTGGAAGCTAACCAAACCTTACAGTTCCAACTGGTTAGGTTTGGAGGCGAGGGTCGGAATCGAACCGACGCATAAGGCTTTTGCAGAGCCCTGCCTTACCACTTGGCTACCCCGCCGCCAAACCGCACGAGAATAGTCAGCACCCTTCCCAAGCGCAAGTTTCACCGCCGCCCCGAACTGGCCCTGGTTCAGACCCGCGGAACCATCTCGCGCCGGCGCGGCCAGAGTTCGGCGGGGTCCAAAATTCCCCGCGGCGTGATAATGCCTCTCACCAATTCTCCGGGCGTCACGTCGAAGGCCGGATTTCGCGCACCGCTGCCCGGATTGGCCACGCGTACATACACGCGTTCCGCCCCTTTCGGAGTTCGGATCCCAGAACTGGGCGTCTGTGCCAGGCCCCACGCACCGAGGACTTCGCGTTGATCCCGCTCCTCGATCGGAATGTCAACGCCCGATTTGAGCCGCCAGTCGAGCGTGGACAGGGGTACGGCGACAAAGAAAGGAATCCCATGCCGGTGCGCGAGCACCGCCTTGGTATAGGTGCCAATCTTGTTCGCCACTTCGCCGGTACGGCCCAGGACGCGGTCGGCGCCGACGATCACCAGGTCAATTTCGCCCCGTTGCATGAGGTGCCCGGCGGCGTTGTCGGCGATGACCTCGTGTGAAATCCCTTGCTGCGCCAATTCCCAGGCAGTCAGGCTGGCTCCTTGGCACCGGGGACGCGTTTCGTCGCAGAATACGTGAAAACGCCTCCCTTGCGCTTGCGCCTGATACATGGGCGCGGTGGCGGTGCCGATGTCCACGCACGCCAGCCAGCCGGCGTTGCAGTGCGTGAGCACCCGGGCGCCGTCCCGGATCAGCCGCGCGCTGTGCTTGCCGATCCGACGACATTCCTCGACGCTGCGCTGGGCGAAATCCTCGGCCGCGGCCAACGCCAGGGCCTGCCGTTCCGCGACCGTCTCGCCCGCCTGCATCCGCGCCCGGACCTGGTCCATCGCGTTGACCGGGTCGATGGCAGTGGGCCGCACAGCCTGGAGCGTTTCGTAAACGGACTCGAGGTGTCGGGTGAAAGCGCGCAGACCACGTTCCCGAAAGGCCCGCGCCCCCTGCGCCAGACCGTAAGCGGCGGTGGCCGCGATGGCCGGCGCGCCACGCACAATCATGTCGTGGATGGCGGCGGCGGTTTCGCGGAAATCCCGCGTGGCGACGATCCGAAATTCGTGGGGCAGCAGGCGCTGTTCGATGAGTTGGACCGCGTTGCGCGCGCCGTCAAAGGTGACGGTGCGGTGATGGCGCACGCGACCCCGGATCGTGACGTTCATGGTGGTGTGACTGGGGCCGAGCCGGCGCGGGCGGACTTCACCCGATGTGAATCTGGATCGCGCGGAGGCGGGCCGCAATGCGCTGGTAAGCCGGGTGCTCGCGCAGACGCTGGAGGTCAGGGTCGCGGACCAGCCATTGGAAATCGTGGAAGCCCAGGTCCAAAGCGCGCTGGAGCGCTCCGGCGGCCCGGTCCATCTGGCCGGTGAGCGCGCAACTGCAGGCCAGGTTGTAATGGACCACCGGATTCTCGGGCTGAAGGTGCGACAACTGTTCGTCCACCCGCATGCCGTCGGTGGGGCGCCCGCGCCGCGTGTAGGTGTTGCCCAGCAGTTGCAGGGCCTCGACGTATTCGGGAGCGCGGCGGACCAGGCCTTCGAGGAACTCGATCTCCACATCGAGTTCCTGCTGCTGGCGCGGGGACAGCTTCTTTGGCGCACGATTGTTGTCCGGCATAATTCGGTGGCGATAGTCCCACGAACCGCAGACAAGTCAAGGGCCGCGGGGCCGGCGCAGTGTGGCCAGGTTCTCGGCCTCGTGGCCAATCCACACACGGCCCCTGGGGTGGGTTTGTAGCCGCTCAGGGCAATCCGGGGCGCTTGGCCGGCGGCACGTACCCGACATGCCAGTAAAGTTGCCAGAGCAAGTCCAGTTTCACCGCCTCGGCATGACCGTCGAAGAAGAAGACGTCGCAAGCTCCAGGCAAGGGCTGGTTCTGTGGCCACTTTTCCGGGACTGGGCTGGGCCGCTTACCGTGACGCGGCGTCGCCACCTCCCACATGCCGTGGACCCCCACCCACCCGCCGTCCTGGATGCCATTGAAGAAATCGCGCGGCGGGGGATCGTTTGCCAAGGGCATCGCGTGATCGAGAACCGCGTCCGATATGACCGGGGTTAATTCCGGATGGGTGATTTGGCTCTCGCTGACGAACGGCGGAGCACGAAATTCGCTCGCTCGCGTCAACGGTTCGAAATAAGCGTTGAACGCATAACTGCCGGCGCGATTATCGGGGACCATATTGGGATACCACGTGGCATAGATGCTAAGAGTAGGCCAGTTCCGCTGCTCCCAAGCAGAATCCACGGTCCCGAAAGTGAGCAAATCGGAGGCCTGGAAGGCGCGCCGGTCGTTGGAAACTTGAGCGTTGGGGCAAAGCCAACCGCGGTCTGCTCGACCCAGATCCCGCGCGAGCCAATCCTCGACGCCCCAGCCGTCGAGCCGGCCGTTGCCCTCATCGTCCTTGCTCATGATGTATTTTAAGCCGATCTGCCGCTCGTTGCTCAGGCAGGCGATCTGCCGCGCTTTGTCCTTGGCGCGCCACAACGCCGGCAACAGCAGGGCCGCCAGCAGGGCAATGATGGCGATGACCACCAGCAACTCGATCAGCGTGAAGGCGTGAGCGCGCTGAGTCGGTGCGGAGGCTCCTCGGACCCCGCGCGCGGCCCGCTGCTGGGAAGACAGTTTCATTTTTCCCAAGACTCACAGCAGTGAACCACCGTCCCGCCCGGCGGGCAAGAGCTTTAACGGGGCCGGTGAACGCTCTCCCCGGGAGCGGGTCTTTCATTTTTTGCTCGCTGGCGGGGGCGTCGATCCGCCATGAAACTGTGGTCCGCCTGGGCGGGTGATTTCCCTCCGGGCGGCGACGGCAATGAAATGCTTTGTCACAGGCGCCTCCGGCTTCATCGGCGCGAACCTGGCGCAGGAGTTGGCGGCGCGCGGCCATCGCGTGAAGGCGCTGCTGCGTCCCGCCAGCGACCGGCGCGGCTTGCGCGGGGTGGAGTTCGAGGCCGTGACCGGGGACGTCTCGGACCGCGAGGGCCTCACCGCCGCCCTGCGCGGCTGCGAGTGGTGTTTTCACGTCGCCGCGAGTTACCACTTGTGGCTGCGGGATTACGGGCCGATGTACGCGGCCAATGTCGAGGGCACGCGCCACGTGATCGAAGCGGCGGCCGCGGCGGGCTGCACGCGCATCGTTTATACGAGCACCGTCGGCTGCATCGGGCTGCCGCGGGAAACGGACCGCCGCGTCGTGCCGACGGACGAGAACGCGCCGGTTTCCGAGGCGCAGATGAGCAACCACTACAAGCGTTCCAAGTGGCGGGCCGAGCAGGTGGCCCTGGACCTCGCGCGCCGGGGAGCGCCGGTGGTCATCGTCAATCCCAGCGCGCCGGTCGGCCCGCGCGACGTGAAACCCACGCCGACCGGACAGGTGATCGTGGATTTCCTGAACCGCCGGATGCCGGCCTATCTGGACACCGGCCTGAACTTCGTCCACGTCCGCGACGTCGCGGTCGGCCACATCCTGGCAGCGGAGCGCGGCAAGGTGGGCGAGCGGTACATTCTCGGCCACGCGCAAGGCAACTGGACGATGAAGGAAGCCTTCACCGTGCTGGAGCGCCTCACGGGCGTCCGCGCCCCGAATGTGCGGGTTCCTTACCGGGTGGCCCTGCTGGCCGCCTACGCGAATGAAGCCGTTGCCTCATTCACCGGCCGGCCGCCCAAGGCGCCGCTGGCCGGGGTGCGCATGGCGAAATACAAAATGTTCTTCAACCCCGCCAAGGCCGTCCGCGAACTCGGTCTGCCGCAGACGTCGCCCGAGCAGGCGCTGGCGGACGCGGTGGCTTGGTTCCGGAGCAACGGCTATCTGAAACGGTGAGCCGCACGCCGCCGAGGGCCGGCCGGCCCCGGCCATCGCGGCGCGCAGACGGTCTTCCGTCCTACCGGCGTCCTGGCCGGAGAAGGTTTGACATTTGGCCGGCGGGCGGAAGATTGGGGGGCAGGCGGCATGACGACGGCCAACAAGATCACCATTCTGCGCATCCTGCTGGTGCCTTTCTTTATCGCGGTGGTCTTGTACTACGTCAACGGCGGCGGCGAGGGCTACCGACTCCTCGCGGTCCTCTCCTTTGCGCTGTGCGCCTCGACGGACGCCTTGGATGGCTACATCGCGCGCCGCTACCACCAGCGCAGCGAACTGGGCACGATCCTCGATCCGCTCGCCGACAAACTCCTGCTGGTGTCCGGCGTGGTGCTGCTGAGTTTCGATCACACCCCCCGGCTGGAACCGTTGCCGCTCTGGCTGGTCATGACGATTGTGGGGCGCGACGTTCTGCTGGTCATCGGCTGGTTCGTCGTCCACTCGGTTTGCGGCAAGGTCACCGTCCAGCCGCGTGGGCTCGGTAAAGTGGCGACGGTGCTGCAGATGGTGGCGGTGCTCTGGGTGCTCCTGAAGTGGCACAGCACCTGGATGGTGGTGCTCAGCGCCGCGGCGGCGGTCTGCACCGGCGTGTCCGGCTTGCTGTACGTGCGTGACGGCGCGCTCCAACTCAGCACCAGCCCGAAGAGCGTGGCCTCCCCCGGCAAGGCCGCGCCGCCGCGAAGTTGAGTCTTCCACGGCGGCATTTGCGCGCCGGTCCGGCGCAGACAACATTGCCCGCACCATGGCAACGACACTGGCCTTGAAACTCAAGGAAGGGGACCGGGCGCCCGCCTTCTCGGCGGCCACCCAGGCCGGCGCCAACGTGTCGCTCTCCGATTTCACGGGCCGGAACGTGGTCCTCTATTTCTACCCGAAGGACGACACGCCCGGCTGCACGAAAGAGGCGTGCGCCTTCCGCGACCATTTCGCCGAGTTCGCCCGGAAGGGCGCGGTCATTCTGGGGGTGAGCGTTGATCCGGTGAAGTCGCACGACAAGTTCGTGCAGAAATACCAGTTGCCGTTCCCCCTCCTGGCGGACGCAGACCGGCGGATCGTCACGGCTTACGGCGTGTGGGGCGAAAAATCCTTCATGGGCCGCACTTACCAGGGCACGCACCGCGTCACGTTCCTGATCGGGCCGGACGGCCGGATCAAGAAGATCTGGCCGCAGGTGAAACCCGAGGCACATGTGGAAGAAGTGCTGGCGGCGTTGTAACCGCCATTTGACAGCCGTTCAAAGACAAACGAAACTCCAATCCAAAACCTGAACCAAACCAGCAAAACCATTATGGCCATTCCAGTCGGCACCCAAGCACCGGACTTCACGCTCAAATCCAAGCAGGCAACCGGGATCGTGGACGTGAAGTTAAGCAGCCATTTCGGCAAGAAGAACACCGTCCTCCTGTTCTTCCCGCTTGCCTTCACCGGCGTTTGCACCCAGGAAATGTGCGACGTCACTGCCGGGCTGAACGCCTACACCGGCCTCGGCGCGGAGGTCATCGCCGTGAGCGTGGATAGCCCCTTCGCCCAGGAGGCCTGGGCGCACAAGGAGAAAATCACCTTGACACTGGCCAGCGACCTCAACAAAACGACCGCGCAGGCTTACGGCACGCTGCTGCCCGACCTGATGGGACTCGGCTCGGTGAGCGCCCGCGCGGCGTTCGTGATCGACAAGGGCGGCGTGGTCCGCTACAGCGAGCAGACGCCGACGCCGAAGGATCTGCCGAATTTCAACGCGATCAAGGCCACGCTAGCGAAACTTCAGTAAGCGTTTCGCGGTCCATGCGGCTTCCGGAGCCGCGTCAACGCGGTGGAGTTTATTTCGGTCCCGTCACCGGGGTGGTTGCCTGGGCTTACCCGCCGGCGACGATTTTGACAATCTCCAGCCGGTCGCCCGCCTGAAGTGGACGCCGGGCGAACTCCGACGGCGCGACGGCCTCGCCGTTGTGCTCCACCACCACGCTGCGGGGCAGCAGGCGCTGGGCGACCAGAAAACCCTCGATGGTGGTTGGCAGATCAGCTTCGACTTTCTTGTCGTTGGCAGTGATAAATTGCGGACTCATGGTCAACGTCGTCGGACGGAATCGTTCGTCACCAAACTTGAGAGACGAATAAAACCGGTGAGATTCAGGTGTCCAAACTCGTCCGGGTAGATCAGCCCCGCAGTCCCGTCAGAGTATCCGACAGCATGGGCCGGGTTACGTCGGTAGAAGTTCCACAATCTCCGTGGCACATCTTCCGACGGTTGCTGGCGAACAACGACAATCTCCTTGCGCCCTTGGTTGAAGGAGAAATTGGTCTTTATCAGAAAGTTCCAATCGCCTCCGATTAACAGTCCCTGCAAACCAGACTGGAGCGGATCTGGCATGTGTGACACGTCAAATTGCAGACCATTCGTTTGAGCCACCAGCCAAGCGGTTCGCAGGTAGGCCCGACACTGGAAGCGGTCAAAGTTGTTGCCACGAAGGTTCCCCGAAAGCGCCAGCGTTGGCAAAAGCAACTGGACGCCAACCACCGGCAGCAGGAATCCAAAGAAGACTTGCCAGGAAAAGCGCTCCAGAGTTGTCATTTCACGCCGTCAGGGCCGCGTCCCAATCCTTCCACACCGGCTCGTAACCGAGGCGGCGGATGTGGGCGGCCACTTCCTGCGCCGGGCGCTCGTCGGCGATGTGGAACTGGCCGGTGGCGTGACGGCCGTTGCCGTTGGCCGCCGCCCATTCACTGGCGCCCAGTTCGACAATGCGCCCGCGCTCCGTCCGATGCAGGTGTTCCTGGCCCGCGCCGGTGTAGCCGCCCGGTTCGGTGTGGCTGCCCGCGCTCATCAACGTGATGCCGAGCGGGATCAGCCCGTCGCGCAGTTTCGCCGGTTCCCGCGTCGAAAGCACCAGGCCGACATCCGGAAACAGCAACCGGAAGGCGCAGACCAGTTGCACCAGTTCGCGGTCGGCCAGGTGGGTGAGCGGCTGGAATTCGCCGGCGCAGGGGCGCAGCCGCGGCAGCGAAATCGTGAGGGAGGCCTTCCAGCAGTGGCGCAGCAGATACTCCGCGTGGGCGGCCACGCCGATTGCCTCGGCCCGCCAGTCGCCCAAGCCGTAGAGCGCGCCAATGCCCAGGCGGCGGAAACCCGCCGCGTAGGCGCGTTCGGGGGTCTCCAGGCGCCAATCGAAATCCCGTTTCGGCCCGGCCGTGTGCAGATCGGCATAGACGGCCCGATCGTACGTCTCCTGGTAAACGACCAACCCGTCCGCGCCGGCCGCGACGAGCGGGCGGTAATCGTCGGTTTCCATCGGACTGATTTCCAGTGAGAGGCCCGGCCATTCGGGATGGAGCGCGGCGAGGCAGTCTTTCAGGTAGTGGTTGGAGACGAACTTCGGGTGCTCGCCGGAGACGAGGAGCAGGTTGCGGAAGCCCTGGTTTTGAAGCGCCCGCGCCTCCCGGACCACTTCGTCCACGGTGAGCGTCACGCGGAGGATCGGATTGTCGCGCGAGAAACCGCAGTACGTGCAGTTGTTGACGCACTCGTTGGAGAGGTAGAGCGGGGCGAAGAGGCGGATCACTTTCCCGAACCGCTGCTGCGTCAAGACGTGCGCGCGCCGGCCCAGCGACTCCAACAAGCCGCCGGCCGCCGGGGAAATCAGGTGCGGGAAATCCGCCAGCGACAGCTTCGACTTGGACAGGCTCGCGCTCACCGCCTCCGTTGTGGCGGACAGTGATCGCCGCACCAACGATGGGAGCGGCAGTGAATGGTACTCGGCGACAAAACTCACGCGGAGAACCTAGCAAAGCGGGCCGGCCCAGTCGAGACGGAGCCGGTCACGCCCCCGCTGGCGCCAGGCCGTCTTCAGGGAGGGCCGAAGATCCGACGGAGCGGGCCGCCAAATCCAGGCAGCCCCACCCGTAGTGCGCCCAAAGCAACCGTTATCCGAGCGCGGGGCGGGAAAGAACCCGGGGGCGAAAGCCGTTTTACGCTTGTGCCCAGGGCCGGGGAGGCGTACAAGGGGACAAACACTGGAGCAATCCAATTCGCCCCCATGAAATTCGCCTGCCCCCAATGCGGCCAGCACTTGGACGGGGAAGCTGGCTACGCCGGTCGCACCATCAACTGCCCTGCCTGCGGGCAAGGTTTCGCCGTGCCGAGCGCCGCGTCGGTCCGTCCCCTCGCGGCGGCGCCCGCCGTCCGGCGGGTGCCCCAGGCGCCCAACCGCGCGACCCGCCCGCGTACTTCGCCGCTCGCCATCTGGTCGCTGATTCTGTCGCTCGCGACCGTCGTCCTGGGGCCGTTTGGCTGTGCGCCGGGCATCGTGTGCGGGCACCTGGCCCGGCGCGCAATGCGCCGCGATCCCAGTCTGGGCGGACGCGGCTTGGCGACGGCTGGTTTGGTGGTCGGTTACGTGCTGCTCGCCGTCGGCTTGGTCGTGACGGCGCTCGTGGCGGCGCTGACGGTGCGCACGGCGCAACAACTGGCCAGCACCTTGCCGCCACGGGGCGCAGCGCGTCCGGCGGCCGGCAACGTACTGGCGGAGGCCGCCGGAGAAATGCCCGCCGAGGCGTGGACGATCAACGAACGGGAAGCGCGCATTCCCCAGCAGCCGGCCCAGGGCGTTGTCGCAGGCGAGGCCTTCACCGTGAAACGGGCAAGGCTGGTGGGCGACGATCTGGTGCTCAGCGGCAGTGCGAGCGAGGAGTTGCCCGAGCTGCGCCTCGCCGGTCACGGCACCGGGGGCGGTGGCGCGCCTCTGGGCTTGCGGGACGGCGTGCGAAACGCGGCGCGGTTCAGAGTCCACAGCCTGGTCCTGGGCAACGGCCGCATGAACAGCCATTTCGCCGTGCGCTACCGATCCGCCCGTCAGCAACTTGATCTCGGTGAGCGCGCCGGACTGCGGCTGGTGTTGAGCCAGCCGGAGAACAGCGCGTGCGCGGCCTCCTTGCATCTCGGCCTGGGCGACAGCGAGAAGGGCTACGTAATGGGTCAATGCCGGATCGAATTGCCGCCCGACTTGGCTGCTTCTGCCCAGGCGGTGAACCCCGACTCTGGCGCGCCCGACTTTGTCGCGCGGCGCCGCGGCAGTGCCACCAACGGGCCACCGGGAGCGCGCCCGCCCCGGCAATAGCCCGCCACTCCGGCGCAGAGCCGTCCAGTTCGCCGCCGCTACCAGCCGAGTTCGCGCCCGCGGTTCTGTTCCTGGAGGTACTTCAGGAGCGGCGAGTAGTATTCCAGCATCGCCTTGGCGCTGAGGTCTTCGCCGGTCGCTTCCCGGATCAACTGCCGCCAGTCGCGCGTGGCACCGACTTTCATGATGCGGTAGAGGAACGCGCCGACTTCCTTGTTGCCGTAGAAATTGCAGTTGCGCGGGTCCTGGTGGAGGAGGTGCTTCGCGATGTAGAGATGGAGGTGGTACTTGATGGCGAAGGCGATGGCGTATTTGTAGTACTGGGCCGGATCATCGTTGATGTGCGTCTTGGTGGCGGCATCACAGAACTCCTCGCCGCGCGGCTCCGGCGGAGCGATGCCTTGATACTGCTCGACGTATTGCCACCAGCGCCGGTTCAGCTCGTTGGTGGACAGGTTGTTTTCATAAAAGTCGTGTTCCCAGGCCGCCATGACGCCGGCCGACCAGGGGACGAAGACGACCTGGTTGAGCGCGCTGTTCAACAGCCACTGGGTCTCGTCGAACCTCCGATCCGCCGGCACCACGCCGACCTGTCGCAGATACGGCAACTGGATCGTCGGCGTGGCCAGCGTCTCCGCCATCGCCTCGTGGAAGGCCGGACTGGCGCCGTCGCGCAGACCGAGCGGAACCTCGGCGCGGTCGTAGGACAGCATGTAAAACACGTGCCCCATCTCGTGGTGCGCCGTGCCGAACCAGTAGAAATCCGGCTCCACGTTTTCCAGCGAACGCACGTCGCCCGTCAGATTGAT
Organism: bacterium; assembly: GCA_021780905.1. Classification (GTDB taxonomy): domain Bacteria; phylum Verrucomicrobiota; class Verrucomicrobiia; order Limisphaerales; family UBA11358; genus UBA11358. Next base: position 11,489 of record JAJXXW010000093.1, on the reverse strand, counting down.
GTCCCAAGCGGAGGCGTGGGTGTTCTTTTTGCGCGGGGTGCCGGCGGGCAGGGCGTAGAGATCGGACTTTACCCAGAAGCTCTCCGGAAATTTCGGCAGACCGAGCGATTCGCCGTAGTTCACCGCCTGACGCACAATCCACTCCGGCGTGCGGCCTTGGAACAGCGGATCGAGATCCACGCTCTCCACCAGGCCCGGCCATTCCTGGCCCCAGCGGTTGCCGAGCCAGTGCGCCGGGATGAGTTTAGGCACCGGCTGGTGGTAGCGCTCCGCCAGTTTGTAGCGCGCCCAGCAATGCAACTGCTCGTAGAGCGGCCGCGTGTCGCGCACCAGTTGCTCGGTCAAGGCCCGCATCTCCGGCACCGTCATGCCGAAGCCCGCCACGTTCAGGCCGAAGAAGGAACTGAAGCCCATCTCGCGCGCCACCCGGTTCCGCAGGTCGCGCAACTCGACGAGGCCCGGCTTCAACGCGACGCCCGACTGCTTCGACACCTTCCACACGGCGAGCCGCTCGGCGAGGTTCGTGGAGTTTTGCAGGAGGTCATCGATCTGATTCGCCGTGACGGGCTCCGGGGCCGGGGCGCCCGGGCGCGTCCACTGGAAAGAAAAGCTGTCGAGCGTGGCGCTTTGCCGCGCCTCCGCCGCCACGCGGGCGGCGACGACGTCCGGGATGGTGCCGGGCGCGCCGGCCGCGCGCAGCCAGATCATCCGCAACTGGCGCACCGTGAGGTCGTCCAGCGCATTGGTCTGCTGGAGAAACGAGCGGGTTTGCTCGATGACCCACGGGCTGCCGACGAATACCGCCTGCGCCTGTTCCGCGCCAATGCGCTGGCCGGTGTGTTCCGGGGTGACGTCCGTGCTTGCCTTCCACGCCGCTTCCTGCGCCACGGTGTAGAGTCCCTGGTAAACGCCATTGTACATGTCTAGGAACCCTTGTGCCGCCTGCGCAACGCCCACCGGCATGGGGCCGGGCGCGGAGTCTGCCGCGGCTGCGCCGCCAGCCAGGGCCGGGAGGATCGCCAGGTGAACCCGGAGAATGCGCTTCCAATTCGTCATGGAGCCAGAGTAGCAGGCGGGGGGAGCCGGTAAAGGTCGGGCTTCGCCGTCGCCTCGGTCCTTCGCGGCGGGAGGCGGCCACCGGAAGGTTGCCAACACTTCACGCCGCCAGCGGCGTGCGCCGGCGGCGGTATCGGCGCGGCCCGCGGTGGGCCAACTGACCGTGCAGCAAGCCTAAGTTTGCGGTTGACACGGGAGTCTCCAGCACGCATAATCCGACCTGTCAAGCGAGAGGGGAGGCATAATTTTTTTAGGGGAGCCTTCCTCCTGTCTGACGGACACAACCACAAACCAGCGGGAGCAACCGCTCCCGCAAACCAAAGGAGGAGAGTCAGTATGCCAAAAGTGCGTCAAGTTGGCGGAATGCAGGAAGTCTTCATCGTCATGACCGGGAAGACCCTGGCCGCAATTGAGAACACCATCAAAGCCGTGGAGAAATTGGGAGGCCGCGCGCTTCACGTTTATCCGCCGTCAGTCATGGTCGCCTCCGTCCCGGCGGACAGCGTCGGCCAATTGAGTGGCGTGGCAAGGATCAGCGCTGCGAAAACCGAACCCTTCGCGGCACGCGAGCTGAAAGCGGCCGACGCGCAAGTCACCTCAGCCATGGCCGCGTGGAACGACCACGTCAGCGTCGAGCGACGCTTGCAGGCGCTGGCCAGCCCCACGTTGGGCAAATCGTGGGGCGCGGCCCGGATGCAGCCCCCGGATCCGCCCCGTGAAGTCCAGGAGCATCTGCGCCAGCGGGAGCAGAGTTTGCTCGGTCCTCGCGCCGTTTCGCGGGTTGAAGGCGCGCCGAACCTGAGCGTGCCCGTGCTGGTCGGGCGCGTCGCGGTCGGGTTGGTGTTCGTGGACAGCACGGTGGCCCAATACAGCATCACCAATCAGGAGAAGCTCAAAGTCGTCTCCGAAACGACCGAGGGTCTCAACCTGCTGGCCAGTTTCGAACCCCGCGCCAACATCCAGTGGTTCTACGACATCAAGCGACCCAAGCTCTCCCTCACGGCGGCTCAGTTCACGCCAGCCAACCAGAACAATTGGGAGGATATCTGGCGTGACGCGGCGATGGGCGCGCTGGGCTACTCGGCGAACCTCGCGGGCATGAACCAATACATCAACAGTATCAAACAGGCCAACAATGCCCAGTGGGCCTACGCCATCTTCGTCACCAAGTATCCCAAGTTCTGGTTTGGTTACGAGTGGGCCAATCACGTCGTCATGGACTTCGGGGTGGATGGCTGGGGGATCGATGAGTTCCACCGTGTGGTAGCGCACGAGACGGGGCATATCTTCGGCTGTGCCGACGAGTACGGTTCCAGCGGCTGTATCTGCACCAGCCTGCACGGCCGATACCAGATCGCCAATGGCAACTGCGAGAACTGCGCCACCAACTTCGTGCCCTGCCTGATGGCGCACAACACGCCGGCCGTTTGTGATTATACCCGCGGGCAGCTCGGCTGGAACGAACTGGCGGTGAAATCCAAAGGCTCCACGGTCCTCAAAGGCACCTGGACCTTCGATTTCGACACTGGCACGCAGGGGCCGGCGACGGGAGCGGACATCTGGTGGGAGCAGGTCAACAGCGTCACCCGCCTGCTCGTTCCCCAAAGCGGAGCGATGCTCGCCCACATGGGCAAGCCGAACTTCGACGCCGTGTCCTATCAGACGCTTCAGAAACAGTCCTACACGGCCACGCCCATCAACGGCAGCAACAACGCCGCCAACCAGCTCAAGGCCGGCACCGTGATCGCCGTCAAAACCAACGCCGGACGCTATGCGAAATTGCGCATCGATACCTACGGCTACAATCTGGCCATCACCTGGGTGACCTACAAATAGCCCCGCTCCGGGGACCCGCACCGGTCCACCGGGACCGCCACGGCCGCCGTGGCGGTCCTGTGGGTTGATCGGCAACGGCCGCGGTCACATGATATCCGCATGAGCAAACAAGCGCCGGTTGAACCGCCTGTGGAAGTTCTCCTGGAGTTACGCGTGCAGGACCGGGAGGGCTTCGAGTCAACCCTGGAGGCGGTCGCGGCCCTGGGGTCTCGCATTCTTCACTCCTACCCGCCTTGGCTGGCGGTTGTCGCCATCGCCGCGGATCGCCTTGAGGCGCTTCGGGACTGTGCCGGCGTTCGCCGCGTCTATCCCGGCCAGGCGGATCAGGCCGCTCTGGAGGCTTTGCCGGACGAGACGAAATGGGCCGTCCAGGCCTGGAACCTGCATGTGAGTCGAAGCGGGAAGGCCGGGACACCGCCGGCACGTCCCGCCGAAGGACTCGCGTGGGACGCCCCAGGACATCTGCCGCCCGACCCTCCGCCAGCGATCCAAGCCGAACTCAAACGCCGGTCCTCTTCCTGACTCCCGGCGGCGGAACTCGCGCCATTGGCCGTTTGAGAGTCACTTCGATGGCGGTGTTTGATGGACTGAATCCCCCCGCCTGATACCTGTGGGAGAGGCGCCTTCGTCCGTTGACACCCCCCCCGTCTTTGTTAGTCTCACCCCTCAATTTTTCCGGCACGAACCGGTAATTGAGCAGATTCGATACAGACTTTATGGCAACAAATAGCAACAAATACGTTTATCTCTTCGGAAACAAGAAAGCTGACGGCGACGGCTCGATGAAGCCGTTGCTCGGCGGCAAGGGCGCCAACCTCGCGGAAATGTCCCGCATCGGCTTGCCCGTGCCTCCCGGCTTCACCATCACCACCGAAGTCTGCACCTACTACTACCAGAACAAGAAGACCTATCCGAAGGTCCTCGATCCCGCCGTCAAGGCCGGCGTCGCCCACATCGAGAAGATCATGGGCACGAAGTTCGGCGACAAGAGCGCGATGCCGCTGCTCGTCTCCGTCCGCTCCGGCGCCCGCGATTCCATGCCGGGCATGATGGACACCATTCTCAACCTCGGCCTCAACGACCAGACTGTGCTCGCGCTCGTCGCCGCGACCAAGAACGAGCGTTTCGCGTGGGACTGCTACCGTCGTTTCATCCAGATGTATGGCGACGTCGTCATGGGCGTGCAGAAGCGCGCCGGCGAAGACCACGAGCCGTTTGAAGTCGTCATCCACAGCTTCAAGCACGAGAAGTATCACGGCGACATCGAGGACTCCAAGCTCACCGCCGATGACCAGAAGGAACTCGTGAAGCGGTTCCAGGCGCTCATCAAGGAGCGCACCGGCGGCGAATTCCCGCAGGATCCGTGGAAGCAACTCTGGGGCGCGACCGGCGCTGTGTTCGGCTCCTGGATGAACGACCGCGCCATCGTCTATCGCCGCAAATACGGCATTCCCTCCGAATGGGGTACCGCCGTCAACGTGCAGGCGATGGTCTATGGCAACACCGGTGACACTTCCGGTTCCGGTGTCGCGTTCACCCGCAATCCCGCCAACGGCACCAAGGAGTTCTACGGCGAATTCCTCATCAACGCCCAGGGCGAAGACGTCGTCGCCGGCGTCCGCACCCCTGAACCCGTCGCGCAGCTCGCGAAGCAAATGCCCGCCGCGTTCAAGGAGCTCGACACCATCCGCGCCACGCTGGAGAAGCACTTCAAGGACGTGCAGGATTTCGAGTTCACGATTCAGGACGGCAAGGTCTTCATGCTCCAGACCCGCAACGGCAAGCGCACCGCGTTTGCCGCGCTGAAGTTCTCCATGGACATGTGCAAGGAGAAGCTCATTGACTGGAAGACGGCCATCAAGCGCAACCCCGCCGATCAGCTCGACCAGCTCCTGGCCCCGATCTTCGACCAAAAGGCCGAGAAAGCCGCGAAGGTCATCGCCAAGGGTTTGCCCGCCGGCCCCGGTGCCGCCTCTGGCAAGATGTATCTCAACGCCGACCGCGCCGACGCGGCCGCGGCCAAGGGCGAAAAGGTCCTCCTCGTCCGCAACGAAACCACGCCCGAAGACCTGCGCGGCATGATCGCCTCCGAAGGCATCCTCACCGCGAAGGGCGGCGTCAGTTCGCACGCGGCGCTCGTCGCCCGCCAGATGGGCAAGGTCTGTGTCTGCGGCGCCGGCGCGCTGCAGATTGATTACGCCTCCAAGACCCTCACGGCCGACGGCGTGACCTACAAGGAAGGCGACTTCCTCTCCATCAACGGCACGCTCGGCAACGTCTATGCCGGGCAGCTCCCGACCGCCGCTTCCGAAATCGTCCAGGTGCTCGTCGAGAAGTCCCTCGACGGCAAGAAGAGCGAGACCTACGGCATGTATTCCACCCTGATGAACTGGTGCTCGAAAGTCACCAAGCTCCAGGTCCGCACCAACGCTGACACCCCCGAGCAGACCGAGAACGCCATCGCGTTCGGCGCCACCGGCATCGGCCTCACGCGCACCGAGCACATGTTCTTCGAGGGCAACCGCATTGACGCGATGCGCGAGATGATCCTCGCCGACAATGTGGACGACCGGAAGAAGGCCCTCGCCAAGCTCCTGCCTTACCAGAAGGGCGACTTCGTCGGCATCTTCAAGGCGCTGAAGGGCTTCCCGGCCACCATTCGCTTCCTCGACCCACCGCTGCACGAGTTCCTCCCCCACGAGGACGCCGCGCAGAACGACCTCGCCAAGAAAATGGGCGTGCCCGTCGCGAAGATCAAACAGCGCGTCAAGGAACTCCACGAGTTCAACCCCATGCTCGGTTTCCGCGGCTGCCGTCTCGGCATCGTGTATTCCGAAATCTCCGAGATGCAGGCCCGCGCCGTCTTTGAAGCTGCCGCCGAAGTGCAGAAGGCCGGCATCAAGGTGAAGCCCGAAGTCATGATCCCGCTCGTCGGGTTCAAGAAGGAACTGGACCTCCAGGTCGCCGTCGTCCACGCCGCCGCCAAGGCCGTCATGGCCGAGCAAAAGGTGAAGCTCAACTACATGGTCGGCACGATGATCGAAGTCCCGCGCGGCGCGCTCACCGCCGACGAGATCGCGCAGACGGCCGAGTTCTTCAGTTTCGGCACGAACGACCTCACCCAGACCTGCCTGGGCATGAGCCGCGACGACTCCGGCAGCTTCCTGCCGCCCTATGCGGAACTGGAAATCTGCAAGACCAACCCCTTCGCCTCGATTGACCAGGCTGGTGTGGGCCAGTTGATGAAGATCGCCGTCGAAAAGGGCAATGCGACCCGCCCTGGCATCAAGCTGGGCATCTGTGGCGAACACGGTGGCGACCCGAACTCGGTGAAGTTCTGCCACAAGCTCGGCCTCACCTACGTGAGCTGCTCGCCGTTCCGCGTGCCCGTGGCCCGTCTCGCCGCCGCGCAAGCCGCGCTGGAAGAGGAAGCCGCCAAGGCCGCCAAACCGGCGAAGAAGAAGTAGCCAACGCTCCGGAGCGGCAAGCTCCGCCAGCCCCTGACTGAATTCACGAAAGCCGCCCCGGCAACCGGGGCGGCTTTTCGCTTAGCTCGCAAGAGAACCGACACATTGGCGCAGGGTTTAGTCTGGTTTCTCGGCCCCGGCTGCGGTAGAAAAAGTCGATGCCGCGACGCAAAACGAAAAACCGCACTGGCCTGCAACGAATCGAGGGCGTTCCTTTTCACCATGCGTGGATCGCTTTCGTGTGCCTGAAGTGTTCCGAACTCAATTCGGTGGACATCGGGACTCGACTTCTCGATCCGGAAACTGCTTTTCAGGAGGCGTGCTGGTCCTGCAAGAAATGCGGCTACAAGCATTGCAGGACCACGAACCTTCCCTTTGCGAATTGGCCGCCGGAGTTCACTCAACACAAGTCGGTTCGCGCGGAACGCTTCTGGCTAGGTTTCTTCCGTATCGCAACCGAACACCCGGAATCCTATTGGAAACAATGCAACACTTGCGGACGAGTGCTGCCATTTCATGCGTTCAGCAAACACTCGGGCTGGGGGCCCTTGGAGCGACAAATGGAATGCCGGAGTTGCAAAGGTGCAATCAATGCTGTGCTCAATCCCCGGCGAACGAAACAACAGCTTCACGAAGCATCGGTTCGGCGACGGATCGCGGACATGCTTCTTGAAGGCGAAAACCAAACGATCAAGCCCGAAGACCTGTTCGCCCGCTTCGGCAGCAAGTGCTTCAAAACGAGGAAGCCGCTCGACATCAAAGACCGCCAGTCGTGGGCGATTGACCATATTCTCCCCTCAAAATACCTCTACCCGCTGACCATTGAGAACGCCGCCCTTCTGTCCGCCGGAGCGAACAACAATAAGCGAGACCGGTGGCCCAGCGAGTTCTACACCAACAACGAACTGATTGAGTTGAGCAGGATCACCGGAGCAGATCTGAACCTTCTAGCCAGCCGTTCGCCAGTAGTCAATTCGAGCATTGACGTGGACGGATGCGTGTCGCGTTTCCTGAAGGTGCGCGAGCGCTCTAACCTAGCCAAGCGTCTGAAAGAGTTGAGAAAGCTACTGGAGGAAAACGATCTGGTTGCTAGGCTCTCGGCGCAAAACAAAAAGATGCTCGGACTGGCCTGACTATCTGAGGACTAGGAATTGATGCGCGGTGACGGTTCCCTTGTCGCGGATACCGTGTGATTCACAGTGCGCGACCTGCTCCGTGAACGAATCGGCCACGCGGAACCAGCGTAACGCCACGCCTGCCAGCGATTGGGCCATGTCGCATTTCCGGCTCTTGCCAAGGTGAAGGACCATGACTCCTCCTGGCTTCAATCGCTCTCTGGCTTGGCGAAATACTGGCTCGTAAATCTCGAAGGTGTGTTTCTGGCGCTCGTCCACGAAGGACAAAGGCTGGATTCTGAAGTCGCTGGCTTCCCATCCGCTGAACCAGAGACGTATCCAGTTTGCCAGGTAGAATCGTGTGCTGTCGAAGAAGGGCGGCGAGGTTATCACGGCGTCAAGGCCAGCGACCTCGCGTGGCCACCAAGAGGTGGCGTCTTGGAAGTAGACCTTGCCCGAAACGAAGGTGCTGCCCCGTGCCGCCTCCAGACTGCGCGCCAGCTTCTCGCGCAAACGCGGGAGCAGAGGCCGATATTCGGCTGGGCCAGTTGGGGCAAAGGGAGTGATCGGATGCGAACGGCGACTCAACGCATAAGGCCGGTTCCCGTGCAGGATGTGAAGCAAGCAGGCGAACACAAGGGACTCCGATGCCGTGCTGGGCGCACGCTCTTGAAAGAACCGCCGGGCCAAGAGAACCTCGCGAAACGTCTTCGGCGAGAAATAGTCCTGAAGTGGGCCGTTGAAGTGGATTTCTCTCGCCGCAATTCGTTCACTTTCGGCCGGGCTTGCCGTGTCGAGCAATCGCTCCAAGCCAGCCAAAACCCGCTCGCAGCCAGCGATGTCGGGCGCACCAACCTTGGCGCTTGCGATGTGCAGGGCCGCTGGGCTGATCTCGAAAGACCAAGTGCTGGCGCCCTGCAAAGCGGCCTCGAATGGGATCGTCCCCACGCCTGCAAACGGATCCAGCAACCTGCCGCCCTTCGGGACAAACATGCTCACCAGGTGGTGGGCCAACGACGGCTTCATTTTCCCTTGGTAGGAGCAGAGGGAATGGAGGGGATGTCCCCAGTTTCGTTTGGCGAACTCCACTTCCTGGTGGGGCAATTTACGTTTGAATTGCTGCCAGGCCTTTTCCCATGGTGCCGATGGCCATTCGGCGCGGTCGCGGATGGCCGACGGTTCCGCCTGACGCGCGTCAAACACCAGCAAAGCCTGCCGAAGCGCAAAACCTCCTCGAGACATCCGCTTTCGCAAGACCACCTCGCGCCGCGGGTTAAAGCCGAGCTCGGAAAGGATCGTGGTCAAGATGCGGTCAGTGGCCACATGAATGTTTCCGTAAGCCGAATCGCCGATGTCGAGGACCACTGTTGCCGGTCCGGCTAGGTGCTTTCGAATGGCGCCAAAAATCAGCCGCATCTCCGTGAAGTAGCTGGCGACCATACGCGGAATACGCACATCGTAAGCGGCGACTTCGAGTTGTGCCACCACCGCCCTCGCCGCCTGTGGAAGATCCCCCACTAGCTTGGCGTTCGTGACATCGTTGATTCCAGCTGTCACAGCCTTCAGGCGAAAATCGGCGAGGTCGTTGGAGGTCCGCAGGCACCGCAGGAACCACAATTCGACCTTCGTGTTCCTAAAATAGTTCGTGCCGTTGAGGTAGGGCGGGCTGGTGACAACGGCATCGACATCCAGCGGAAACAATTGATCCAGGTGCCGAGCGTCTTCGCACACCAACCTCGGGCTGTTCGGCAATGCTTCGACCACCCTCAAATCGCCCGCGATGAGGTGGAGTTGACACTTGGCCACTGCAACCAAATCCGCCTTTAGGCGCTTTGCCTCAGCGTCGGTCTTGAAACGCACGTCTCCACGCCGGATCAGCCGGGATGCGGGGATGAGGGCAGCCAGAAAGGCAACAGTAAGAAACTTCGCTGCCAGAGGATCCTCACATGCAAGGGAGTCAGTCCAACTGCGTGCTTGCAGAATTTGGCGATAGACGGGCTCGTCGAAGAATCTGCTGCTGCCGAAAGTCCTCTGGTAAGCGTCATGGAGGTCAGCGGCTTCGCGCGCCGAGGGAACTTCGCTCTCCAGATCATCCGCCAGTTCAAGTAACCGTCCCACCAACCGCTCGCGATCCTTCGCCGCCAAGTTGAACGCAGTTGTTTTCACTTCGACGAGGAACTGGAGCAACGGGTTGATCTCGCAGAAAAAGGCTTCGCGCCCGAGTCGAGCTGCGGTTAGCGGGGTGGTTCCGGTTCCTGCAAATGGATCCAAGACGCGCGATGCAGTCGGGGCAAACTCATTTAGCACCTGCTCTACAAACCGCGGCGAATACCCTTCCAAGTATGGATACCAACGGTGTAAAGGCTCCTCTTGGCCACCACGGAACGTGGCTTGAATCGGGTCGATCAGCGGGCGAGCAGCCTGCCGTAATTGCGGGAAAAGGCCGTTTTCGTTGTCCGGCGCAGTTTTTTCGTCAAAATCACGGAGCCGTCTTAAGCAGAAAGTGTTCAGAGGCAGGCGCACTTCTTCCGCAGCTTGACGTAGCGCTACATGGCTGGCATACCCCAACCGCTCACGGATTTCGTGGCTGGAAAGCACTTTGACCGACTCGTAAAGCCCCCCGTCCTTGTCCCCAAAGGCCAACGTGAGGTTTCTTTCTTGGGCGGAGTCGCCGGGAGAGTCCGCGAAATAGATGTTCTTGAACCGTTGTGGCATAGGCCGTCGAAATAACTACCATACTATGGTAGTCACAGGCAAACAGATTCCGCTCCTTTTCGGTGGGTGGCTTGACGCCATGGCGTTCGGCGCCACTGGCATCGGCCTCACGCGCACCGAGCACATGTTCTTCGAAGGCAACCGCATTGACTCGATGCGCGAAATGATCCTCGCCGACAACGTCGAGGACCGGAAGAAAGCCCTCGCCAAGCTCCTGCCCTACCAGAAGAGCGACTTCGTCGGCATCTTCAAGGCGTTGAAGGGCTACCCGGCGACGATTCGTTTCCTCGATCCGCCGCTGCACGAGTTCCTCCCCCACGAGGACGCCGCGCAGAACGACCTCGCCAAGAAGATGGGCGTGCCCGTCGCCCAGTTGAACGCAAAGACGCAAAGGCGCGGAGGCGCAAAGATTCCCGAACACGACCGGCCTTGCTCGCCGAGGGAACGCCACCGCATTACGGCTTTCAAGGCTTGTCGTCATCGGCTTCTGGCTTGCGTCTTTGCGTCTTCGCGCCTTTGCGTTGACCGCGGTTTTCAGGTGCAGAAGGCCGGCATCAAGGTGAAGCCCGAAGTCATGATCCCGCTCGTCGGGTTCAAGAAGGAACTCGACCTCCAGGTCGCCGTCGTCCACGCCGCCGCGAAGGCGGTCATGGCCGAACAAAAGATCAAGCTGAACTACATGGTCGGCACCATGATCGAAGTCCCGCGCGGCGCCCTCACCGCCGACGAGATCGCGCAGACCGCCGAGTTCTTCAGCTTCGGCACCAACGACCTCACCCAGACCTGCCTGGGCATGAGCCGCGACGACTCCGGCAGCTTCCTGCCGCCGTATGCGGAACTGGAAATCTGCAAGACCAACCCCTTCGCCTCGATTGACCAGGCGGGCGTGGGCCAGTTGATGAAGATCGCGGTCGAGAAGGGCAATGCGAGTCGGCCTGGCATCAAGCTGGGCATCTGCGGTGAACACGGTAGCGAGCAGGCGGAGCCTGCACCCACCATTGAAGTTCTGCCACAAGCTCGGCCTCACCTACGTGAGTTGCTCACCGTTCCGCGTACCGGTGGCCCGCCTCGCCGCCGCGCAAGCCGCGCTGGAAGAGGCTGCCGCCGCTGCCGCCAAGCCGGCGAAGACGAAGTAATTCGATTACGCCACGGGGCCGTCAGCGATGCTGGCGGCCCCTTCTTGATTTGAGGTTTGGGGCTATGCACCACTTTCCGCTAACCGCAATCAGTAGTAGAGTGGGGCATGGACGACCATCCAGAAACGGCGACTGAATTCCATGACTGGTTTCCGGGTGAACGC
>JAJXXW010000015.1 GCA_021780905.1 bacterium | reverse complement strand
CGGCGGGCACGCATTGGTTGAGGTTGATCACTGTCAGAAAGTCCGGCTGGGCTTGGGGTTTTCCGCGCATGACTTACAGACAAACTTCAACTTCGCTGGTTCAAACGTTTTTCAACAAACTGCTAATGAAATAAGTAGTATTTTACCCGACGCACTTCCGGGGGGAAGGCAAAACCTTCTGGACGGCGGGCGCGACCGGCTTTGAATTTTACCCGACGCACTTCCGGGGGGAAGGCAAAACACGAAGGCGCAGATCAACGCGAAGAAGCCGATTTTACCCGACGCACTTCCGGGGGGAAGGCAAAACGCATGGACCGCGCGGGACTGGTGGGTGAAGATTTTACCCGACGCACTTCCGGGGGGAAGGCAAAACGGGCTAAACGCGGCCATGCTGCACCCCCCAATTTTACCCGACGCACTTCCGGGGGGAAGGCAAAACCGGCGGCGGACAAGCCGCTGCGAGTTCTCATATTTTACGATTCAGACAATTTTACACCGTTTTAATTTTCGGCAGCGGCTTGTCAGCCGCCGGTTTTAATCTCACCCACCCCGGCCACGATCTTTCCCGTAAGCTATTTAGGAATTCTGCTTGGAAAATTAGGCATTCAGTTGTTATCTAATTAGATGCAACCGGTGCTCGATTATCTGAAACAACACCAAGCCCGCTTCGTCGCCGAATTAGGCGATTACCTGCGCTTCCCCAGCGTCTCGGCGCAGCCGCAACACAAGAAGGATTTGCTCGCCTGCGCGCAATGGCTGGTGAAGCATTGCCGACAAATCGGCTTGGAGGCGCGGCTTTGCGAAACGGCGGGACATCCCATTGTCATCGCCAAAACGAAACGCGCGGCGGCGCGCAAGGGACTGCGCGCCCTACCCAAACCGCATTTTATGGTCTATGGTCATTACGACGTGCAGCCGCCGGAACCGCTGGAACTCTGGACCACGCCGCCGTTTGAACCGCGCATCGCCGGACGCAATCTGTTCGCGCGCGGCAGCACGGACAACAAAGGCCAGAATTTCGCGCATCTGAAAGCGGTCGAGGCGTATCTGAAAACCGGCACGCCCCTACCCTGCGATTTAACATTTGTGCTGGAAGGCGAAGAAGAAGTCGGCAGCAAAAATCTTTCAACCTTTCTCAAGCAACATCGCACTGAACTCGCGTGCGACGCCATCGTGGTTTCGGACACGGGGATGCCCGCCGCCGATTGCCCGGCGCTCACCTACGCGCTGCGCGGCATCATCGCGTTTGAAATCACACTGCATGGGCCGGCGCGGGATTTGCACTCCGGAATCTTCGGCGGCGCGGTGGAAAATCCGGCGATGGCCCTCGCCCACCTGCTCGCGAAGGTGCGCGACGATAAAGGCCGCATCCAAATCCCCGGCTTTTACGACGGCGTGGCAGCACTCTCGAAATACGAACGCGAGCAGATCAAACGCTATCCGCTGTCCGATGCGGGTTTGAAGAAACTGCTCGGTTCGCCGCAACTATTCGGCGAAACAGGTTTTACGGCGACCGAGCAGCGCAGTTCCCGTCCGACGTTCGAGATCAACGGCTTGACCAGCGGTTATCAGGGCGAAGGCAGCAAGACGATTGTGCCGTCGTGGGCGCGGGCGAAAATTACTTGCCGGCTAGTGCCGAACCAAAAGCCGGCGCACGTCCGCAAAATTGTGTGCTCGTGGCTGAAGAAAAATTGTCCGCCGACGGTGCGGATGGAAATTTCCGCCGGCCACGGCGCGGAAGCCTACATGGTTTCCCCCACCAGCGCCGCCGCGCAGGCGGCGCTACGGGCGCTGGAAAGAGCCTTTGGCACCAAGCCGGTTCTCATGCGCGAAGGCGGCTCCATTCCAATTGTGAATGAATTCAAACAAGTGCTCGGCGCGGATACCTTACTGCTGGGCCTCGGCCTGCCGGACGACAACGCGCATTCACCGAACGAGAAATTTAATTTGGATTGTTTCGAAAACGGTCAGCGCCTGAGTGCATTTCTGTGGCCGGAACTGGCCGAACCGGTTTAGTTCAGCAGCGATTACTCAAATTCACTCTTGGGTGCCGGCGTGCTGACCGCTTGCGGTTTGGCGGACCGCTGGGCGTTGACTTCTTCCGGTGTGATTTCCAAACCGGAGTTGCCGAAGGAGTTGTAAACATAGGTCAGCGCATTGGCGATGTCTTCGTCGGTGAGCGGAAACGACGGCATGTTGTTGTTGAATTTCATGCCATTGACGACCACCTCGCCCTGGCGGCCAAAGAGGACAATCTGAATGGCGCGGTTTTTGTCTGCGTTCAGGTAATCGGAGTCGGCCAGGGGCGGAAACACATTGGGCCGGCCCTGCCCTGACGCCTGATGACAGGCGGCGCAAATGGAGTTGAACAATTTCTTGCCGGCAATAATCCGTTCCCCCTTCGTTTTGGCGCCGACACCGACCGGCACCACGCCCTTCGGCGCGCCGTTTTCAACCCAGTTCTTGATGGCCAGCCGGTCGGCCTCCGAAATGGAAAAGGATTCCGGGCTGTTGGCGATGGGCATGGCCTCCTTGTAATACCGGCCCTGCCAACTGTCCCAGAGACGCCGTTTGATTTCCCAGCGGTCCGCGTAGGCGGTTGGATAGTTGAGCCAGTTGTAAACAAAGCGCGACTGCTGGTTGTGGCACCGGGAACAGTTGCCCATGAAAATCGGCTGGATGTCGCGCAGATACGTGGGCGCATCGCTGGCGGCACTGGCCGCCGGCACGGAATTCTGCGACCACGCCGGGGTGATCAGCAGGCTGAGGAGTGCCAGCCCCTGGGTGCGGCGCAGAGGCCGGCCGAACCGGGAAAGTTTTTCGACGCTCTTGGCGGTAAAGATTTTGAATGTTTTCATGCTGGTTTGACGGGGCAATTTAGAAGCCGTAGGACATTTGCAGAATCAACTGGGTTTTGGGCTGGTTTGGATCGCTGCTGTGGTAGAACTCGTAGTCACCTTCAAATAGAAAGGCGCTGGTGATGTAATAGACGTAGCCAACGGTCCAGCGCTGGGTGTCGATGCCCAAGTCATCATGCAGGGAATCATACCGCCCGACGAGTTCCGTATCGTTGATAATCGGCATATCGAGGTTTAGACCCGACAATTTGTAACTGGCCTGTGTCCACCAACCATGCTGATTGACCGTGCCGCCAGTGCTGCCGTATTGGTCCAAGATATACTCACCTTTGACCTCAATGTTGGCTCCCAGATGCAATGCCGCATCCACCACGCCGGCGGTGTAGAGATAATTATCATACCATTGGCCGGACAGTGCCGAAAGCCCCACTTCAAGATCGTAATGTGGCTTGAACGGCGTGAACAACCCCACCCGGGCCCCGCCCACCGGATCGCGATGCAGGTTTTGAGTCGTGCCGTCGGACCAGATGCCAACATTGCCGTTCACATCGAGCGAGCTGGAGCCGCCGGTGCCATCGGATGAACCCGGTCCGTTGACGCCGTAAACGGCATAATTTAGAATGGAGCCACTCTCGCCCAGCGGAATTCCGCCGCGTAATTCCGCGCCCACGCCCGCACCGGGAATCAGGTCCACCGCCAGCGGATTATCCGGAATCTTGTTGAGCCAGCCAGCCGCTCGCTCGCTGTAGGTTCCCAGCGGCAGCAAAATGAGGCCGCCACAAAAAGTCATGTAATCGTTCATCACATAATCCATCTGAGCAAAACTGAGATTAATCGTGGTGTTGTAACCCGGACCGTTGTTCGGGGCGTTGTTTTGAACCCCGAAATCAAAACCCGCCTCGAACAAGATGTTGTCCCCGCCGCGATACAGAAAGATCGGCGCAAAATCCGCCAGTTCAAACGAGCCGTTCTGCTTGTCGGCATTCACATACTGGATTTCCGCGTCACCGAGAATCTGGAAGTTATGATTCACTGTGGCTTCATCCAATGGCTGACGGAAGGTGGGCCCCGATTCCGCCACCAGCGCGCTCTTTTGCGCGGCATCCTGGACGGTCTGCTGCGTTTGCGCCAACTTCTCCTGCAATTCCTTCATCTTTTGGACATCCTGCGTATGCACTTGCTGCACCACGGCATTGGTCTGGCGCAAGCTTTGCACCTGCTCGCTTAACTGCCGCACCGTCTCCTTCAAAGCGTTGAAGTCGGCGTCATTCACCTCGGCTGGTGCCGACGGCGCAAACCCAAAAGCCACCGCACCAGCCGCGGCCAACAAACCGGCGTGCCGCCGACCCTTAATAGAATTAGTTTTCATCACGCAAAATAGGTAGATTAAGATTTAACGACCGCTGTTTTCCTGGAGGTATTGAAGTATTAATTTAGCCTGCTGGCCGGGAATACTGGCGCGCACCTGCATGTGCAGCATGATGGTCTTCCACTGGGCCGCCGTGCGCTCGGTGGGAAAGCGCTCGGGATGGCACCGGTTGCAGTGAATGGAATACAGCTCCGCGCCGGTCAATCTTTTTTTAATGGTCGGCCCGGTTGTCGAGGCCGGCGCGGCGTTGGTGGCGGTGCCCGCCGCACTTGCGGCCGGGGTTTGAGGTTCATCCGCCCGCAGGCCGTTAACCGGACCGCTGCCGAGCCAGATCAACCCGGCGAGGGCGACCACAGCCCCGACAGATCCGCCGAAGTGGGTGAGGTGTTTCATAATTTATAAATTTATCCGCAATGACTTTGTTGATTCATTTCAGCCGACTTGGTTTTCTCGATTTTTTATCAATCGTGTTAGGCGTATAAATACACTAACCGCAATATCTCACCATCCCAATTTTGCCATTTTAACAAACAATTTTGCCATGCCCGAATTCCCACTGCTGGGCAGCCGGGGCTGAATCGTTGGTTTAATAGCAGGCGATCGGCGTTGTGCGTGCATTCGTGGCGCGATTTGGGCAGCGGACTGGCGGCGCATCGGCAGGCGTGGCGGCAAACATTATTTGATTTGCCAAAGCCCTGAACCAGATGATTATGATTTGATATGAAGAAGATTATACTTTTGTTGACACTGGCGGCGACGGCACCGCTCTGCGGCTGCAACCAGCAGGCCAAAATCAACAGCGCCAAAATTGACATCCTGGCGCAGAAGATCGTCCAACTGGAGCAGGCCCAGTCCAAGGAACTTACAGCGCTTCAGACGCAAATGGCCGCGCTTGCGCCGATGCTGGACAAGATGAACGATTTCTATTTCGAGAAGAACCATGACGAGGCGTTCTTCTTTCACACCAATACGCTGTTTCTAGTGTTGACCGTGGGCAACAGAATCGAGTCACAGTTGCAGACGGCCGACACCGAACGGGCCGCACAAAATGCCCGCGCCTACGGCTATTACACCAATCAACTGCGCACGATTTATCTCAGCGTGGCGGAAATTCAGGAGGCGCTCACCGCGTCGGAGGGGCAGATCGAAGCCAAAGTAAATGCCGAAACCAAAAGCCTGGTCGCGGACTTGACCGCAGAAATGCAAAACCAAATCAGGCTGGTGGCTCCGGATAACGCGGAAATCGCCCGCCGCAAGGCGCTGGCCGCCGATCTGGCGCAGATCAAAAGCGAGTTGGCTCAAATAAAAACGCAACTGGCGCAACCGCCCTCCTCGACCGCAAAGTGAGCAATTAGACCTCGGTCACCGCTGGCTTGGGACGATGCAGCACCATGACGTTGCCGACGCGCGTGACGAGGTGGCTGCCGGTTTTTTCCGCGAGCAGCGGCGCAAGGGTTTTCTTCTCCTCCTTGAACTCGACAAACTTGATTTTGACCAGTTCGTGCCGCGCCAATTCTTCGGACACGGTGCGGATAAAGCCGTCGCTCAGGCCAGCCTTGCCGATTTTAAGCGTGGGTTGCATGAGCTGCGCCGCCGCCTTGAATTTGCGGAGCTGCGGGTTGGTCAAAGGTTCGAGCATCGGGCGCGGAGGTTAATGGCTTTCGGCAAAAACACCAGCGGCAAGTCGGGCCGTCAACCCGTCATCCACCCCGCCAGTTCCTCGCGCAGTTTCTCCACCGGCAAACCGACGACGTTGCTGTAGGAACCGGAAATTTCGGAGATGATCAATTCGCCGCGCTCTTGAATCGCGTAGGCCCCCGCTTTGTCGAGCGGATTCATGCCGGCAAGATAATCGCGGATCTGCCGCGCGTTCAGCGGATGAAACAACACGTCTGTGCTCACGGCAAAAATCCGTTCGCGGTGGCTGCGCCGGCGCATCAGACAGACACCGGTGACGACCTGATGGTGCCGGCCCTGCAACCGTGCCAGCATCCGCTCCGCCTCCGCCCGGTCACGCGGTTTGCCGAGGATTTCGTCGTCCAGAAACACCAGCGTGTCTGCACCCAGAACAAGCGCATCGGGAATTTGCTTGGCGACGGCGCGGGCCTTGCGGTGGGCGTTGAGCTGGCAGACTTCCAGCGGCGAAAGGTGCTCGTGGGCGACTTCCTCGGCGATGGCCGGCAACACTTGGAATTTCACCGGCAGCAGCTTCAGTAGCACCGCGCGGCGGGGTGAGGCCGAAGCCAGGATGAGCGGCGGCAATTTCACCGTTTAATTCTACCGGAATCTGCCACCCTGTCCAGCCCGGGAAAATTGAGACGTGCGTCGGGCGCCCATTTCAGCTAATTGATCACCATGCAAACCGGCCGCCAACTTGCCAACCTCGCGCTCATCGGCTTCATGGGCACGGGTAAGACGTCCGTCGGCCGGCTGGTGGCGGACAACCTCGGCTTTGAGTTTCTCGACACCGACGAACTCATTCAGGCACGGACCGGCCGATCCATCGCGGACATTTTCGCCAAGGATGGCGAACCGGCTTTCCGCGCGCTGGAAAAACAGCTTGTGGGGGAACTGGCCACGCGCGAAAAAACCGTCTTCGCCACCGGCGGCGGGCTACCGACCAATGAGGAAAATCTCAACGCGCTGAAATCATTCGCGCTCGTCATCTGCCTCTGGGCGTCTCCGGAAAAAATCTGGGAGCGCGTCCGCCACCAATCGCACCGCCCCCTGCTCCACGCCGCCGACCCGCAGAAAAAAATCCGCGAGCTGCTGGCGGCGCGCGCGCCGTTTTACAAGCAGGCTGACGTTCTCATCAACACCGACTTGCGCTCCGTCCGCGAGGCCGCGCAGCAGATTGCCTTGCAGTTCAAACTCGCCACAAAAAAGAAGCGATGAAGGCCGCGATCCGTCAGCGTGCGGCGGAACTGGGATTTGACGACTGCCGCTTCACCACCACCGCCGCGCCGGTCAGCGCAGGAAAATACCAAGCCTGGCTCGCCGATAACAATCACGGCGAGATGAACTGGCTGGAACGCAGCGCGGAAAAAAGGACTGATCTCAACAAAGTCCTGCCCGGCGCGAAAAGCGTCATCTGTCTCGCCGCCAGCTACCAGTCGAGTGACGACTGGCAAGCGGCAAGTGATAAGAAGCCGCCCGCAACCGCTCGTCTTTCAGCCCTCGCCACGCGTCCCTTTCCCGGTGTCGTGGCCCGCTACGCGCGGTTCGCCGACTATCATGACATTTTAGGCAAACGGTTGAAGACGTTGGCGGACTTCATCAATGGGTTGGCCGGTCGCCAGGTCCAAATGCTCTGGTATGTGGACACCGGGCCGGTGCTGGAACGCGACTTCGCGCAGCGCGCCGGCATCGGCTTTGTCGGCAAGCACACCAATCTCATCAGCCGCCGGCTGGGCAACTGGATCTTTCTGGCCGAAATTTTGGCGACGCTGGAGATTGAGCCGGACGCACCGGAGCAAAACCATTGCGGCAAGTGTGTCCGCTGCCTCACCGCCTGCCCCACCCACGCGATTACCGCGCCGTTTCAACTGGACGCGCGCAAGTGCATTTCCTACCTAACGATTGAACTGAAAGGTTCCATTCCGGGGGAGTTTCGCAAGGCCATCGGCAATCGCATCTACGGCTGCGACGACTGTCTGGCCGCCTGCCCGTGGAATCGCTTTGCGCGGGAAGGACAATTGATGAAGGCGCACGCCCGGCCGGATTTGGCGCAACCCGACTTGCTGGAACTATTGCAACTGGACGATGCCGGATTCAAAGCGCGCTTTGCCGGCACGCCGGTTCTGCGAACCAAGCGGCGCGGCCTGTTGAGAAATGTCTGCGTCGCGCTCGGCAACGTTGGAAATAAAATCGCCCTGCCGGCTTTGGAGCGCGCGGCGCACGACCCCGAACCGCTGATTGCCGAGCACGCCCGCTGGGCGATGGAGCAACTGAATCCGCAAGGCGCTTGATAAGTTGAACAAGCGGACTTGAATCTGTTTTACGCCTCGCGCCCCGGGCGTTATCCTGCACGGGATGAACATTGCTTTCACCAAATACCATGCGCTGGGCAACGACTACCTCGTCATTGATCCCGCAAACCTGCCGACCCCGTTGACAACGGAACAGGTCCGAACGATTTGCCACCGTAATTTCGGCGTTGGCTCGGATGGCATCCTGCTGGGACCCCTGCCCTCGACAAGCGCCCAATGCGCGCTGAAAATTTACAACCCGGACGGCAGCATCGCCGAGAAAAGCGGCAATGGCGTCCGCATTTTTTCCCGCTACCTCTGGGACATGAAGGTGGTTGGCAACCAGGAATTCACGCTGCAGACCGACGGCGGCATCGTGCGCTCGAGGGTATTTGCCGGCGGAAAAATGGTGCGCGTGGAGATGGGCCGGGTCAGCTTCGACAGCGGGAAAATCCCCGTCGCCGGGAGCCAGCGCGAGGTCATCAACGAAAAGATTTCCGTCGGCGGCCGCGAATTTACCTTCTGTGCCGCGACCATCGGCAATCCGCACTGCGTCCTGCTGCTGCCGGAGATCAGCGCCGCGCTCGCGAATCAGTTTGGTCCGCTGCTGGAAGTGCATCCCAACTTTCCGCACAGGACCAACGTGCAATTTCTGAAGATTCTGGACCGCGCAAATATTCAGATTGAGATTTGGGAACGCGGTGCCGGCTACACGCTCGCAAGCGGCAGCAGCAGCAGCGCCTCGGCGGCGGTCGCGCACAAGCTGGGTCTGGTGGATCAAAACGTGACCGTGCATTGTCCCGGCGGCGACATCCAGATCGAGATCCGCGACGACTTTGACATCCTGATGACCGGCAGCGTCACGCGCGTGGCGGAGGGAGGCATCAGCCCGGAGATGTTCGCGCGCTGAATTCAGCCCGAAATCAAAATGGTGTTCGCATACGGCACCGTGTCGCCGGTGCGGATCAGGCCGATGGCAAGCGGAACGCGCTGTTTGAGATTCGCATGCGGCTCGAATTTTACCGCCACCCCCCGGAGCGCCGACCGGAATTTCTGCTGCGTTGCCTTGGAATTGTTTTTCAAAAACTCCTTCGCCACGAACGCCTGCGTGAAATGATGGTTGGCGCGCACAGCGGCAATGATCTGCAGCACGGTCGGCAGATTATCCATCACCGAAACATCCACCGTTTCAATCATCGGCCAGAAGGGAAAGCCGCGGTCGGCGATGACCAGCGCGTTGGTGTGCCGCACGCGCGCGAGCAGAGAGAGCATCAGGGGATTGAGCAGGCCGGTGTTGATCATGTTGAAAAATCTAATTGTCCGGCCGCGCCGCGCCAAGCCCGAATACCATCATGATCAAAGACAACTCAAGGTTTGTGACGCCATTTCGGGTGTGAACGTAACTCCTATCATTGCATAATATTTTGCCGGTTGCTAAAATGAATAACTTAACCCGGCTGTGAAATACAGCGCCTGACCGCGCGCCAGCCGTCCGTGCCCAACCGGATTGGTTCCAAGTGTCGAGTCTGGCTGAATAGCGGATGCCGGCCAAGCTTGCGGCCGGCGGCCGGCGGAGCAAAACTTTCTCTGAACCGCTTGGGTTTTAGCCAGGTGTTTTCAATTGGCTGCAGCGCGGCGGTGGCCTCCGCTAGGGTGACTGATTCTCGTCTTGCGCTGGCGTCGGTTCAAATTATTCTTTTGCCAGATATATGAACTATAAAATCTCCCATCGCGCCGCCTCCCTGGCGCCTTCGCTGACCCTGGCCATTGATTCCAAAGCCAAGGCCATGAAGGCCGCCGGCGAAGATGTGGTCGGCTTCGGCGCCGGCGAACCGGATTTCGACACGCCCCAGCACATCAAGGACGCCTGCGCCAAGGCGCTCGCTGCCGGCTTCACCAAATACACACCGAGCAGCGGCATTCCCGAATTGCGCGAGGCCATCGCCGCGAAGTTTCAGCGCGAAAACGGTCTCAATTACAAGCCGTCACAAATCATCGTGTCGTGCGGCGGGAAACATTCGTGCTACAACGTCATTCTGGCGACGTGCGAGGAAGGCGATGAAGTGATCATTCCCGCGCCGTATTGGTTGAGCTATCCGGAGATGGTCAAGCTGGCGGGGGCGAAGCCGGTGATCATCCAGACCACCGACAAAACCGAATTCAAGGTCACGCCGGAACAACTGCGCGCCGCCATCACGCCGAAAACGCGCTTGTTCGTCCTCAATTCGCCAAGCAACCCCACCGGCTCCGTCTATACGCCCGAAGAAACCAAGGCGCTCGGCGACATCTGCGTGGAAAAAAACGTCCTCATCATGAGCGACGAGATTTACGAACACTTGCTTTACGACGGCGCGAAGGTGAAAAGCGTCGCGAGCTTTTCGCCGGCGCACTACGACCACACGATCATCGTTCACGGTTTGGCGAAGGCGTATTCCATGACCGGTTGGCGCTTGGGGTTCCTCGCCGCGCCGGAGCCGATTGCCAAGGCCATTGACGCCGTGCAGTCGCACAGCACGAGCAACCCAACTTCGTTCGCTCAAAAAGGCGGCGTGGAAGCGCTCAACGGTTCGCAGGCGCATCTGCCAATTTGGCTGGCGGAATACGACAAGCGCCGGCGTTACGCGCACGCAAAATTGAACACCCTGCCCGGCATCACTTGCGTCAACGCGAAGGGCGCATTTTATCTGTTCCCAAACATCTCCCAGACCGGCCTCAAGTCCGCCGAGTTCTGCGCGAAATTGCTGGAGCAAGAAAAAGTCGCCGCTGTTCCCGGCATCGCGTTTGGCGCGGACGACTACATCCGCTTGAGCTACGCCACCAGCCTCGCGAACATCGAAAAGGGCCTGGAGCGGATGGACAAATTCTGCCGGACGCTGGTGAAGTAATTTTCCGGCAACGCCAGCAAGGCTCCCAACTGGAACCCGCCATCCGTCGCCGCATAGACGGTTCCACCGAGGTGACCAGCAAATCATTGATCAGCTTGGACGGCAGACCATAGCCCGCAAAGGTTGGTATATCTTGATTGGCCTGCGGTGCTTGCCGCCAATCCGTATAATCCGAAGCCCGGCTTGCCATCGCAACCCCATCGCACTGTGTGCCAACATAGATGTTGCCCTTTGCATCAAATGCCAGCGCACGGATTTGGTGTTCGGCAGTGCCCTCACCCCGTCCCTCTCCCCATCGGATGGGGAGAGGATGGCCGACAGGCCCGGTGAGGGGTTCGTTCCATCGTAAGAGCCGACGTGAGGAGGCTCTGACTGACTTTTAATTTGAGCCTCGTTATCTCGGCTCCTACAACTGCCTTTGGTGTAATGTTTCCACTCATCCTGGCCCACCGAATACCTCGTCAGCCCCGCGCTCGTGCCGATCCACACATCCCGTCCACGGGACAGAGGGCGATCTTGCAGATCCGCTCGCCGATGGGGCCGTGGGGCACATCATCGTTGCGCCAGCTTGTGCCATTATAGACCGAGAACCCGTAGTTGAGATGGCCGACCCCAATGCCCCCCCTGCTTGTCCACCGCCACGGAATAGGCATAATTATCCCCCACCCCGTCTTTGGTGGTGAATTCTCTGCCGGCCTAAAATACACATCAGCCGTGTGCCCCAAAAACGATTGCCTGTGCCTGTCATAAAAAATTTTCCGCCCGTTTACCCCTCACCCACCATACAAGAAGAACGGCAGACTTGTAGGCAAGCCAACAATTTATCACAAGAAAATTTTTGCAGGTTTCAATTTTTAACCGTTTCGTGACATTCCTGCCATTTATCGTCTTATTTACAAACCGCTGTCCAATTATCTTGCCTGACTGTCCCGCTGGCTGTCTTGAAATAGGATTGACCCGGCCAGCGGCAGACATTTCCCAGCACCACGCGGCGGTTTGCCGGAGTCATAAAATGTCTTCCCAGCCTTGCGGAAAGATTTTCAAGGGTCGGGCAAAGGTTTTTCAAGATTGAGCAGCCGTCCCCAAACTTGGGAAAAGTTTTCCCAGGGTCGGAAAACTGTTTCCCAAAGTTTGCCGGAGCCTGCCGGAAGGCTGAAAACTTTCCATGACCTTGAAAAATGTTTTTCCAATTTTCCCAAACCATTTTTCACCCGGAAAAATCCCGGCGCAAGGCCGGCCAAGGCCGGCGTCATGCCGGGCAAAGGCTGCTTGACCCTGATAAACGCCCGCGCGTTTCATTTTCCACGGCTTTTGGAATGGCAAAGTGACGGGACGAAGGGATTTCCGCGCACCAAAAAGTTGGCAACATATTTGCTAATCCATCTACACCTGTTAATCACATCAACATAATAACCAAAATAGAAAGAACATATCATGATCGTAAAACCGTCCGTCTCCTTCCTGACCAGCGACAGCGACGCGCTGTTGATCACCGACACTGGCAGCATTCTCACCGCCATGACCGGCAATCCGGCCTACCCCACGCCCACGCCCGAGCTGGCTGTGGTGCAGGCCGCACTGGACGCCTTCAGTGCCGCCGTGGCCGACGCGGCCAGCGGCGGTGTGACGCTGACCGCCATCAAGAACGACAAGCGCGCCGCGCTCGTGGCTTTGCTCCGCGAACTCGCCAGCTATGTGCAAGTGGCCTGCAAGGGTGACTTGACGGTGCTGTTGAGCAGCGCCTTTCCCATCCAGAAACCGCAGCGGTTTCCCATCGGGGTGCTGCCTCCGCCCACCGGCCTGACGGTCGCGCTCGGCAGCCGCACGGGCGAGCTGGACGCAAGCGCCCTGCCCGTCCCCGGCGCGGCCATCTACAACTGGCGCGTGACGACCGCCGCTCAACCGACGACGGTGGTGCAGTCGGCGCAGACCACGGCGGCGAGCAACACTTTTGGCGGTCTCACGCCCGGCGTGGTCTATAACATCCAGGCCAACGTGGTCGGCTCCGCCGGCCCCAGCGACTGGAGCGATCCCGTGCCGCAGATGGCGGTGTGAATCCTTGCGGACGGCCACCAAGATTCAATCGCCAACCGCCGGAACAAAATCATTTGTCCCGTCGAAGGGTGTTACGAGATACAGCGGAGGTGGCTGCTGTTCAAAGGAGCGCTTCTTAAAATTGTTGTTTGGATAAAGCCGCGCGACGGGTGGGGATTTTGGCGGCAGGCATTGACGGTGCAATCGCCACTACCCTCCACCGGCACGGCTGAACTGTTGGAAGGACTGCTTTTCAATGCAGCCGGAAGACCGCGTTGGGCGGGGCGTTGGTGATTTGCCAGGCGAGGAAGGCGTTGCCGCCGGGCGCGGCGGAGGTCCAGTCTGGCGCGGCGAGTTGCGTGGCCGTTTGCAGCGCATAGCCGTTGGTGGGATACCACAACACCAATTGGCTGAAATAGCTGGACAATCCCGGCGAAGGCACACTGCCACCGCTGCCTTGCAATCGGAAAAAAGCCGAGCCGGTGACATTGGTAAGCTGCACGGCGGCCAGCGCCACGGCATTGCTGACGGTGGACCAATTGCCGGCGGCGGGATTGGTGGACAATTGCAGCGTGTTATTGGTTCCCGACGGCGGATAGAAGAGGAGGGGCAGACCGCCGTAAGCCGTGGAGCCGAATTGCGGTGCGGTGACCACGCCAACAGTGCTGGCAAAATTATCCCAGCCGGTGGTGCCGGGGGCGGTATAGACCGTTATATTGGTAACATTATCGCTGTCAAAAATAGTTGAATCGGCCGTGGGCGCATTGCCCTGAAAAAACAGCGAGGTCAATGCCGGGCAGAATTGGAACGCGTAGTCTTCAATGTTGGCAACCCCGCTGCCGATGGTGATGCTGGCTAGGCTGTCGCAACCCTTAAACGCTCCTAGTCCACCAATTAAAACTATAGTTTCGCCGCCTCCAATGAGGGTGACGCTGTCGGGAATGACAATGTTGGTCAGGCTACAAAACGCGAACGCAAGCTGACCGATGCTGGTGACGCCATTGCCGATAGTGACACTGTTTAGGTTGGTGCAAGAATCGAATGCAGCTGTTCCGATGCTGATGACGCTATCAGGAATTACGACATTGGTCAGGCTGTAGCAATACTGAAACGCCGCAACGTCAATGTTGGTGACGCTGTCGGGAATGATAACGGCGGTCAGGTTGGTGCAATCCCAAAACGCATACCAGTCAATGTTAATGACGCTGTCGGGAATGGTCACTTGGGTCACGCTGGGATCAATAACATTGGTATCAAATGTATATTCTACTCCGATATTGACGACTGTGAGTCCGTTAATGGTATCGGGAATGATCACTGCACCGCCAGAGCCGATATATCGCGTAACCGTGCAAGTGCCATTGCTATAATTGTTGCCATTTGGCGAGTAATACCAAATGCCGTAACTATTCGTATAACTCGTATAACTTTGGGCTTGAACGGCCGAAGACAGTCCCGCCATCATAAGCAATAGGATTTGAATTTTGGTTTGCATAAATTTCATCATTTATTCGTCAGACGCTGGTCCTGGCGAAGAACCCGGCGTGGGTCCGTTTCCATTCCCATTATCAGACGGCTTTTTTAGTGTTTTTTCTGGACCGGCACTTACCATGACCGGATAGCTGTAGTAATTGGAGCCGATGACACTGTTGCCGGAGGCGAAAGGGCTGTTGGTCACATAAGCGGTGGCGGTATTAAGGGCCACGGTGTCATTCACCTGCGCCCGCACCGCCAGCGGCGGCAGCATTGCCAGCGCGAGACAAACAATCAGCATTTTGGATTTTTTCATCTTGGGAGGTCTCTATTTTTCATTTGCATTTTACCGGCTTACGCGGCGAACATTGCATATCCTTTATCCATTCGCGATAAATTTGGGGTGCTCGTGTAAAAACAGCAAAAACCGTATGCCAGCCACCATCCGAATTCGCCAGCGTTTCGCCGTTCATCTCGCAGTCAAGATTGGTATCTGCGAAATTCAAAGGCTGATTCGTCCAAGTGATTTGGCCGACCAAGCCGTTGTTGACCAGTTCGCTGTTTATTGCTGAATATGTAGATAGCTTAATTTCATCCATGTCGGCAAGGAACGTTTGCAAATGACCCAACTCTTTGAGATGCAGATCCAAGGAAGCGGAGATTTGTGAACTAACATCGCTTTCATTGACATACGCAACATATTTTGCTTGTAATAAATATGTTGTTAGACCAATTTTGGGAAATAACTTCGGTTTGAATTCCTCATTGGGATTCTGACTGCCGTTAGTTATTATCCGATCAAAGAATTGTTTATAATCATTGGCTAGATTAAGCGATACAGACCGTATTCCTCCTAGCAGGCCGTTGAAAAACGGGTGATTTTTCAGCGCCACGATTTTTCATGGGTGATTTTTTCAAAATTCAGTGTGCGAACCGTGGTAACGGCTGTCCCCACCGCAGCCGCAAGTCGGCGGTTGGCC
>JAJXXW010000087.1 GCA_021780905.1 bacterium | reverse complement strand
GACGTTTGCCGGGCGATCCGGGAAGTTCACGCGGGGAAAACTTTTTTCAGCCCTTCGATTGCCAGACATTTTAACCGTCTCAATTCGCAGTTGCCCAGCAAACCGGGCAAGCTGAACCCGAAAGTTGCCCAACTGACTTCGCGCGAAATGGAAGTTCTGCAACTGATCGCCGAAGGCAAGGCCAACAAGGAAACGGCGGACGCCCTTGGCATCGGCATCAAGACGGTTGAGAAACACCGTGAACATCTCATGCTGAAGCTCGACATCCACGACACCGCCAGCCTCACGCGCTACGCCATCAGTGCCGGCATCATCGAGGGCAGCGTGCAGTTGACGATTGTGTAGCGGCGTTCTGGCATGAACGAAAACAATCTCGCTTTCTGGATGACGGTTGTCGGCACGCTTTGCTGGGGCATTTGCTTTTGGTGGATGCGGCGGATTTCCCTCAAACAAAACTTTCTGCTGGATCAGTTGCGCGATCAGGGCAAACGCATCGAAAAACTTTCCAAACTCGAACACGACCTCATCAAGGAAGTGCATCCGCAGGTCAACGAAATCAAGGAAGGGATGGAAGCGATGATTGCCGTGGTGACGGAAAATCTGGAAAACCAGCCGCCGTCCGCCAAAAAAGTAGCCACCGCGAATTGATGCTTGGCAACGGAAAAAGTCACGGGGTGTTTATTCCATCATGTCTGATTGGCTTTGGTTTGAGGGATTTGAGGTAGGGTTACACCCCATACTTCGCGCGACGTGTTTTGCGTAAGCTCGTGGCATGAATAATAATTTTTTGGATCACCAACACAACCTGCGACTGCGCATTTTGGTGGTGGATGACGAGCCGGACATCCTGGAGCTTAACACCGAGGTCTTGAAAGAATGCGGCTATCTGGTGGACGCCATAACCGACGGGGCCGCCGCGTGGGCGGCGCTGCAATGCGCCTGTTACCATCTCGTGGTGACCGACTACAATATGCCCGGGCTGACGGGCGTTCAATTGATTAAAAAAATCCGCGAGGCCGACATGGTCTTGCCGATTGTCATGGCCACCGGAACTTTGCCCGTGTGGGAATTTGCGCGGAACCCCGGCCTCCAGCCGGAGGCCATCCTGTTCAAGCCCTACACCATCACTGAACTGGTGTCCACGGTAAACGAGGTGTTGTATGCTGGCATTCCTGCTGGTGTGGAAAATAGGCAGCCGTCGCCCAAACTGCGGCGGGTAGGGTAACACCCCATAGCATCTGTCCGCCCTCCGGCATAATATCATCCTATGAAAAAAAATAATTCATCCACCCCAAACCACGGCAACCTATGTCACTAATTTCTCTCGTCGTCACCCTGATTGTCATCGGTGTGCTGTTGTGGCTGGTCAACACCTATATCCCGATGGACGGGAAGATCAAAAAAATCCTCAACATCGTCGTGGTGATCTGCGTGGTCGTGTGGCTGTTGTATGCCTTCGGCATCATCAATCACAGTGGCGACATCCGCGTGCCGCAAGTCCGGTGACCCGTCGCAATCAAAAAAATTAAAAATATGAAACATAATCACAATCACGACAACGTCACCAGCCCGCAACTCGTGCCGGTTCGTTTTGAGTTCAAACATCCCACAGCCATCACCGTTTGTGTGGCGGGCAGCTTCAACAATTGGAAACCGGAAGCCAAGACACTGCATTCCTCCGGCGCGGGCAATTGGTGGAAAGAAACCAGTCTGGCTCCCGGCCGATACGAATACTGCCTCGTCGTGGACGGCCAATGGATGTGCGATCCGCTGGCGCGCGAATCCGTGCCGAATCCGTTTGGCGGGCGGAACTCGGTCTTGACCGTGGCTGCTTCGCCCGCAGCCAAACACCTTGCCGATGCGGAACAGTTACCGTTGAAAAACACCAACAAAACAAAAAGATTATGAACCAAGAAATCAAAACCGCCGGTGATGACCTCGGCACGCTCGCCGCAGACGCACGCGAATTATTGTCCGCCACCGCCGATGTCGCCGGTGAAAAAGTTGGGGCCGCGCGCAAGCGTCTTGCCGCCGCGCTGGAACGCAGCAAGGAAATCGCTGGCAAGGTTCGCGACCAGGCGGTTGCCGGCGCGAAGGTTGCGGATCAAACCATCCGTGAGAATCCTTATCAGGCCATTGCCATTGGCGTCGGTGTGGGGGCGGTCATCGGTTATCTCCTCGGTCGCCGCTGTTCCTCGCGAAATTGCGATCAATAAAATTATGGAAGACGCCACCAGCTTGCGGCAGTTGGCCACGACCTCGAAAAAATTCGTGCGCCGGCTGGCGACCATTGGCGAAAACCGGCTGGAATTGCTGGCGGTGGAAGTGCAGGAGGAGCGTGAGCGAATCCTGCGCGCGTTCCTGCTGGTGCTTGGGGGCGCGGCGTTTGGCCTGCTCGCGGGCTTCACGCTCACGGCGGCCATCGCGGTTTTGCTTTGGGCGTATTCGCCCGTGGCGGTGCTGCTGATTTTGACCGGCATCTATGCCGCCGCTGCATTTTTTCTTTATCGGCGGCTGACGGGTTTGCTCCGCAACTGGCAGACGCTTTCCACATCGCTCGACCAGTTCCGCAAGGATTGCGAGTGCCTGGAAAAAATTCTCGCATGAACCCGCTCGCCTCGCGCAAACAACTGTTGATTGCGGAAAGTGAATTGAACCGCGCGCAACTGGCTCAAGACTGGCAGACGCTGGCGGGCGAAGCGAACGAGCTGGCGCGACAGGCAGCCACCCTCCGTTCCCTGGCATCCGCGTCCGCAGTGCTGGTCTCCGAACTGGTGAAGCTGCGACAACCAGCCGCTAAAAAAACCTCGTGGCTGCAATCCATCCTCAAAGTCGGGCAGCTCGCCGGCTCGCTCTGGTCGGAATTCCGTTCGCCGCCCAAACCAAGCCACGAAACATGAACTCCGAACCCACCAAGCTTTCCGAAGCGATGCAGCAACAGGCAAAAGTCTGCGCGACGGTCGCGAAAGACATCATTGAAGAATCTTTGACCGGCGAATCTTCCGAGAAGGAAAAGAATGAGGCGGAAGCCAAAGTTTGGCAGCAGAAATCCCAGGGCTTGTTGAAAGCCGCCGCGATCGTGTCGGCCAGTGGTAATGACCACACTCCGCCGGTCCAGAAATGATCCATGCAGTTCACAGTTCATGGTGCCGAGGCGGAGGAATGCATCCGGGTTCCCGACCCACCACAAGCGCATGATTCCCTCCGTGCGGACGCCGGAGAACGCCTTGATTTCCAGCGTCGCCCGCAAGGCTTCATCATTTACTGCCGCCAGCACACAGCCTTGTCGCTATCGAGATACCAGGCCATGTCTTTTTCCAAGCCGTTCACCTGCTTCTGATAAACGGGTTTGAAAAACCTTTTTTCCAACGGTTCGCCATTCTTGCGGAGCAAAACTTTTACTGCGTATTAAATGAATACTATAGCCACATAAGGCGAACCAGTTGATGGTGTTTTGGGCGGTGACGCCGGCCAGGGCGGCGGCGATGGCTTGCTGGAGTTCCGCTTCGGTGCGGGCTTCCGCACTGCGCAGGAACTGTTTCACCTTGCCCCCCATCTTCTCGATCGGGTTCAAGTCCGGCGAATAGTCCGGCAGGAACCGGATCGCCGCCCCGGTCTGTGCGATCCAGCGCAAGGTGGGTTCGTGCTTGTGGGGTGAAAGATTGTCCATCACGACCAAATCACTGGTCGCAAGGTCGGACACAACACTTCCCGGACATAGCTCTGGAACACTTCCGTGTCCGAGGCTCCTTCATTCGTCATGCAGGCGGTGGAACCATCCAGTCGGAGGGAGGACAGCATGGTGGTGGTTTGCCAGTGGCCAGCGGGCGCACTGGCGTGGACCCGTTCGCCGCGTTGGGCGCGGCCACAGCGACGGGTCAGGTTGGTTTTCGCGCCCGATTCGTCGAGGAAGACCCGCCGCGCCGGATCGAGGCTGACCTGCTGCCGCCAGTGCCGGCGTGCCCGCCGGAGATCGGGCCGGTCTGGTTCACAAGCCCGGAGTGTCTTTTTTTATATGTCAGCCCCAGCCGGACCAAAACGGAGTGGATCGCGGGTAAGGTGCAGGCCAGACCCGTGGCGGCACGCAGTTCCTTGAGGGTCAGATCGGGCTTTTTAGCCAGCAGCGTCCGCAACTGGTGTTGATGGCTGGCGACGATGCGGGGCTTGCTTCCAGAGCGGTGATGTTGGGGGCGGATGTCGCCAAGGCGGCGACGCTGTTGGAGCAGCTTCTTGACCATGCCCAACGACACCCGGAAGCGGCGGGCGACGACCTCGCGAGTGCCCTCGCCCTCGTCGTAGGCGGCCAGAATCCGTTCCCGCAAATCCAGGGAGATGGTTTTCTTCATGCCCCAAGCCTGCCACACCCCAAACCAAACGGCTATAGTTTTATTTAATACGCTCTAGCCCGGATATTTCATAGTGGTATTTGATTTTGGGAAAAGGCGGTGCGGAGGCGGTCTCCGACGGCTGTTTGGAGGAAAAATGGGAAGCCCAACGACCGTTGTGACGCCGGAAGGCTCACCGCCGACCGTTTTTGGCGACACCTCCGGCAGGGGGACTTTGCTTTCCAGAAAAAATGCCGGCATCAACCGCTGGCGGGAGCCAGCGGTTTGCGTCGCTGCTGGCAGCGGCGGAACAAGGCTGGCAGCGGGTAGGCGCGGCTCAACGGCACATCAACCCGGCGCACCCTCACGCGCACTTGGCCCGCCACTTTCAACAGCTTGACCCGGCACTGCCCGCCGTCGCCCGCGCCAGTTCCGTTCCGGCCAGCCCCCAGGCCCGCAACGGATCCAACCGCAGGTGCGCGTGATCGTTGAGATCGTCATAACCCAGCGCCCATCCGTAAATCCGCTGCGCCAGCAACTGCGGCACCGGGTGATCCACATAGACCTGCTGGCGCTGGTCACCAAAAGATTGCACCAGCGCCGCCGTGACGCCCAAGCCGGCGTCCGCCAGCGCTGGAAAGGGTTCCCCCGGAAAAATCAGCCGCGACTTTTCGGGAACCGAGGTCTGGCAAGAGCCAGGGCAGTTCTCGACAGTCTGTCGGCGCAGCAGTGGTCCGTGGCGTTTTCATCGGGCTCAGGGTTTTCAAGCCTTCCGCCCCGCTCGCCCCTTTGGGGTTCAATCCCACTAGAAATATCCGGGCTAAACGCGCAGATAAACGTAAATGGAGAACGCGACCGCGACCGCGCCCGCAGCGGCGGCCAATGACCACAACAAATTCCGTTTCCGGGCTGCGATGGCGAAAGTGGAGACAATCACTGCGAACTGCGCCGCCAGCATTCCGAAGAAAAATTTTGAGCTGCGCTGGTGGTGTTTCTCGGCGGAACGGTTGTTCTGGCGGACCTGCAACTCATAAACACTGGCCACCGTCTGATTGAGCTTCGCTTCGGTTTCATAGCGCGCCGCCAAGAAACGCAGATGCGCGGCGGAAAAACTGCGAAACACATTCCGGTCGCCGTCCGGCAGCGTCTCATCCAGCCGGTCAATCGCCGCGTTGACTGGCTTGGTCGCGTGGTCAAACGCTTGGGCGGCTTCCTGCGCGGCCTGCAAAGCCGCGTCCAACTCGGCGGGTTGGATTTTTTCTAACTTGGCGGCCAGCTCCGCTTCCGGCGCGGAATCTGCCAGGGCGGCAAGCGCGGCGGCCACGGCGGCGGCAAACTGGGCGGGGGTCGCCGGGGGCAGCTTGGTTTTCACCAGGGCGTCAACCGTTGTCGCCTCGGCGCCCGGCAAGGCGGCGGCGGTGAGCGGCGCGACGTCCACGGAGGCGGCGAGCAGATCGAGCGAATTGCGCGCGACGGCGCCGCGCAGTTTCTTGGCCTGAAAATAACTCCACTGGTCGCCGGCCTTGGCCTGAAGCTGCGCGGCGAACGCGCGGTCGTATTGCGCCTTGGTCATCTCGCTGGATGCGAGGCCGGCGAGCATCGTGGCGATGACGGTCATCACAATCGGCGTCGCGCCGAGAATTTTGCCCCAGTTGGATGCCGGCAGATCATTTTTGAGCTCGTTGGGAATTTCAATTTTTCCAGCCATAGGATTCCATAGGATTGGTTCTTGTTGTCGCCAGCTTACACAAATCTTTTTTTCGCGCCAGCTTGCAAATGACGGGACGAAACTTGACGAACGCAGCCGGTGTCTGCATTACTACGGCATGAGTTTGAAAAATGCTTTTTGTTCGGCGGTCGGCGCGCTTTTTTCCATCGCCCACCTTGCCGCCGCCCAGGTCGCCATCCGTCCCGGCGAAATCTGGCTGGACAATCAAGGCCAGCACATTCAGGCGCACGGCGCCGGCATCTTGAAAGCGGGTGAAACTTTTTACTGGTTCGGGGAGAACCGTGGGCGTTCGCTTGATCCCAACCAGGGTCACATCAGTTGCTATGCCTCAACAAACCTCGCCGACTGGACTTTTCGGGGCAATGTCCTGGAGCTTTCCGCGCCGACCAACTTCGGTCCGCAACTTGTGCTGGAACGCCCCAAGGTCTTTTACAACACGCCCACAAAAAAATATGTCATGTATTTCCACATGGACGACGCCCGTTACCAGATGGCCAGAGTCGGCGTGGCGGTAAGCGACACGGTGGACGGCCACTACCAATTTTTGAAATCCTTGCGTCCGCTCGGCTGCCAGAGCCGGGATATCGGACAATTTGTGGACGATGACGGCAGCGCGTATCTGATATTTGAGGACCGCCCCAAAGGATTTCATATTGCCAAACTTTCGGAGGATTACCTGACCGTGGAAAAAGACACATGCTTGTTTCCGGAACATCTGGAGAGCGGTGCCTTGGTGCATTATGACGGCCGCTATTATGTCGTCGGTTCGCATTTGAGCGGCTGGGCTGCGAATCCAAATGTCTATGCCACCGCGAAATCGTTAGCCGGGCCGTGGTCTAAATTCAAGGACATTGCCCCGCCGGACAAAAAAACCTACGGCTCGCAAGTCACCATTCTCTGGAAAATCACCGGCGAAAAAACCACCGCTGTGATTTTCATGGGCGATATTTGGAAACCGAATACCCAGTGGGATTCACGCTATCTGTGGATGCCGCTGGAAATCCACGGCGAGCAAATGTCACTGCCCGCGCCAGCACCGTGGACGCTGGACATCCAAACCGGCGCAGCCCGCTTCCTTGAACTACAACCCCGGCCGGCACCAAAATGAATCCGGTCTGGGAACAGGCGGCCAGCATCGCCCGCACGCAAATCATGGCGCGAAGTTTCAGCAAATGGACCGGGCGCGATTTGCTGCCGGGACTGTTCAATCCGCTGGGCCTGGCGAAAAATATTTTTGCCGCGCCGTTTGTCCTCGTCGCGCACGGCACCGAGGCTGATCCGGTTTTGAATTACGGCAACGCCGCCGCGCTGACGCTGTGGGAAATGTCGTGGGACGAATTCACCCGCACGCCATCGCGGCTCACCGCCGAGGTGCCGAATCGCGAGGAGCGCGCCCGCCTGCTCGCGACCGTCACGGCGCATGGTTTCATTGATGATTATTCCGGCATCCGGATTTCCCAAACCGGCCGGCGTTTTCGGATCACCCAGGCGACCGTTTGGAATCTCTTGGATAAGCGCGGCAATAATTCCGGCCAGGCGGCGATGTTTGACCGCTGGGAATTTCTTTAAGCGGATGGCCCCTGGTTTTGCTGCTTGGTTTTTCCCTCGAATTTGTGATTTAATGTCCGTCGCCATTTTTATGGAAGATGCCAATTCACTCATCAAACAGCGCCGTGAAAAACTCGATGCCCTGCGCGCCAAGGGCATTGACCCGTTCAAAAACAAGTTCACGCCCGACACCCAATGCAACGCCGCCCGCAGCGGCTTCGATTCCGGCGCGCTGCCCGAAGGCCACCGCGTGTCCGTCGCCGGCCGCATCACCGCGCACCGCGACATGGGCAAATCCATGTTCATTGACGTGCGCGACCAGAGCGGCCGCATCCAGATTTACGCGCAGAAAAATGTCCTTGGCGACGACAGTTTTCACACATT
This sequence comes from bacterium, assembly GCA_021780905.1. Lineage (GTDB taxonomy): Bacteria > Verrucomicrobiota > Verrucomicrobiia > Limisphaerales > UBA11358 > UBA11358. The sequence continues at coordinate 8,097 of JAJXXW010000087.1, read as the reverse complement.
CACGCATCTCGACCTCGGCGATTTCGTCGGCGTCACCGGCACGCTGTTCCGCACCAAAACCAACGAGCCGAGCATTAAAATTGAATCGTTCACCATCCTTGCCAAAGCGCTCCGTCCGCCGCCCGCCAAATGGCACGGCCTCGAAGACACCGAAATTCGTTACCGCCAGCGCTACCTCGATCTCATCGCGAATCCCGACGTGAAGGACGTGATGCTCAAGCGCAGCGCGATCATCCACGAGATCCGGAATTTTTTCCATGAACGCAACTACGTCGAGGTCGAGACGCCGGCGATGCAGGCGATTCCCGGCGGCGCGGCGGCGCAGCCGTTCAAGACCTTTCACAACGCACTCGGCTGCGAGTTTTATCTGCGCATCGCGCTGGAGCTTTACCACAAGCGGCTGCTCGTCGGCGGCATTGACAAGCTGTTTGAGATCGGGAAAAACTTCCGCAACGAGGGCCTCTCGCGCCGGCACAATCCCGAATTCACGATGCTCGAAGCCTACTGCGCGTTCGGCGATTACAACACGATGATGGAAACGGTGGAGTCGCTCATCACGACCGTGGCGCAGAAAGTTTTGGGAACGCTGAAAATCGAACATAAAAATGCCGCAACCGGAATTGCTCTGGGTGGAACAGGCTACCAGTCTGTTGCTTCCGGCAACTTGCCGGACAGCAAAGCAATCGGCGAGTCGCCGATGGCAACGGGCAAGTTGCCCGTTCCACCCAAAACAATTGATTTAGCTCCACCGTGGCGTCGCGCGAAATACAAAGATTTAATCCGCGAAAAAGCCGGGGCGGACTGGTTTGAAATTTCTCCCGCCGAACGCCGCCAGCGCGCGCACGACCTGGGCGCGGAAATCGGGAAAGAATATGAGGATTTCGAGGTAACTGGCGCGGTGTTTGAAAAACTGATTGAACCAACTTTGATTCAGCCGACTTTTGTGACGCACTTGCCAAAAGAACTCGTGCCGCTCGCCAAACTTTCACCTGACGATCAAACCACGGTAGAAGTTTTTGAATGTTGTATTAACGGTCAAGAAATTTCTCCGGGCTACACCGAGCAGAACGATCCAATTGCTCAACGCACAACGCTAGAACATCAAGCTGGTGGCGAACAACAAAAGCTCGATGAAGATTTTTTGATCGCTCTCGAACACGGAATGCCTCCGGCTGGCGGCATCGGCATCGGCATTGATCGGCTTTGCATGATGTTGCTTGGACAAGAAAGCATCAGAGATGTAATTTTGTTTCCGCAATTGAAACCAAAATAATGCCAATGAAACTAATTTTATTATTCACATTTGCTGCGGTTGCGACCTTTGCACAGACAAATACTATATCCACCAATTCGACTATTACAACGAACGCGCCCATTGCAAAACGCCCATCGGTTCACGTTGTTACTTTGGCCGAAGTCCAAGCCGGTCTTACAACCATATCAAATAAGATTGCAAAACTTGAAATCGAAGATGTGGCGGCAAAGAAAAAATTGCAAGATGCCTTAAACAATCTGCGACTGACAATGGCGGCTGGAAAAATTTCACCAGGCGACGCATATACGATGGATCAGCAAATGAGGTTTCACCCTGCGTATCTTGACATTGATCGCGCCATCGCCGAATTAAAACTGCAAGACGCAACCATCCGGCAGCGATACAAATACCTACTTGAACCATCCGTAAAATGAATTCAACGCGCTAACGGATTTGAAAATGACCGAGCCGACTTTGATTCAGCCCACGTTCGTCACGCATCTGCCCAAAGAACTTGTGCCGCTCGCCACTTTCGCCCGACGACCCGACGACCGTGGAAGTTTTCGAGTGCTGCATCAACGGCCAGGAAATTTCCCCCGGCTACACCGAGCAGAACAATCCCATCGCGCAGCGCACCTTCAAGGCTAAAGTGGGATTGGAAGCGCTGGCGGGCGTGAAGACGGCGGCGGAGATTGCGCGGGAATACCAAGTGCATCCGACGCAGATAAGCCATTGGAGACGGGTGATCGAGGAGCGTTTGGGCAATAGAATCGTTAACAAATACCTTGCGGCGCATTTGGAAATAATCAGCGAAGTTTATTGACGGGCGGGCAAAGCCGGATTTGACCGCCCGGGAAATTTGCTCCATTATTTCACCCAGAGACAAAACCCGCGACGCCACCGTGCGGAACCGGGTTGCTGGAATCCTATGGCCGAAAAAAAACTGAACGAACTTTCGCCCGACCTGCGCCGGCTTTACGCCAAGGCGGTCGAGGCCGCGCAACGGGAGAATTTCGACTACGCCACCACGCTGTTCTGCCAGGTGCTGAAGACCGAGCCGGGTCTGTTCGAGGCCCGCAAGGCGTTGCGCGCCACGCAAACCGCGCGGTCGGCGGGCGCGAGCAAGGGTTTTTTTAAGAAGATGATGAGCAGCACCGGTTCCTCGCCGCAGATCATGAAGGCGAAGCTGGCGCTGAACAAAAATCCCGCCGAGGCTTTGGCGATTGCCGAGGAAGTGCTCAACGGCGACGCGAACAGCCCCGCCGCCCACCGCATCATCGTGGACGCGGCGCACGCGCTAGAATTTCCGCAGACGGCGCTGCTGTCGATCGAGACGATGGTGCGGCTCGCGCCCAAGGACAAGGGGCTGGTTGTCGAGTTCGCCAACGCCGTGGCCGCGACCGGCGGCAACGTGGAACTGGCGGAGAATTTTCTGGATGAGATGATCCGCACCTCGCCCTACGACCCGGAATTGCAGCAGGCGCAGAAAAATCTTTCCGCCCACAAGGTGCTCGAGGAGGGCGGCTACAACGCGCTCGCCGACGGCACCGGCTCCTTTCGCGACGTGTTGCGCAACAAGGAGGAGGCCGTTTCGCTGGAGCAGGAAAAGCGCGTGCAGAAGACCGAGGACGTGGCCGAGCGGCTCATCGGCGAATACGAGGCGCGCCTGGCGACCGAGCCGGAGAATCTCAAGATGATCCGCTCGCTCGCCGAGCTTTACACGCAGAAAGGCCAGTTCGACCGCGCGCTGGAGCTTTACGCGCGCATCCAGCAGGCCGGCCCCGGCGACGCCTCGCTGGACCGTGCCATCGCGGAGGCCCGGCTCCGGCAGTTTGATGCACAGATCGCGCAACTGAATCCGTTCGAGGCCGACCACGCGGAAAAAGTCGCGGCCCTCGCGGCGGAGAAATTGAACTACCAGTTGGCCGACTGCCAGAAGCGCGCCGAAAAATATCCGACCGACCTCGCCATCAAGTTCGAGCTGGGACAGCTTTATTTCAAAGCTGGCAAAGTCACCGAGGCAATGGGTGAATTTCAAAAGGCCAAGGGAAACCCGAACAAACGCCTCGCGGCGATGAGCGGTCTCGCGCAATGTTTCATGAAGCGCCGGATTTACGACCTCGCCGCCAAAACCCTGCAGGACGCCATCAAGGAAAAGCCCGGTTTTGACGAGGAAAAGAAGGAACTCACCTACCAACTCGGCAGCGTGCTGGAAGCCATGGGCAAAAAGGAGGAAGCCATCGAACAGTTCAAGATCATCTACGAGGCGGACATCAGCTACAAGGACGTCTCCGCCAAGGTGGATGCGTATTACGGCGGTCAGTGAAACGCCGGCAAAGTCGGTTCGGCGTTGCGGACCGGCGAGACGGTTTAGCTTGGCGGAGCAACATCGTAAATCACCACCCGCTCCCAAAACGGCTTGCAAACGGTGACAAAGCGGGCGTGGTCCGGGCATTCCTTCTGGTAAAAATCATGGTCGGCCATGCTTTTGAAATGAAGCGAAATCGCGTAATCGAAAGTATGATCGGTCACCGTCCGCTTTTCGGTCGCCGCCGGGCTACCCGCAACGCCGCTTTCCAGATAAGCAAGCTTGGCCAACTTTTTTAACTCGTCTGCAAACACGGCGCGGTCGGCGGCCGAAAGCTCCCGCCGCAGCCAGAAATAGACGTTATGAATGAGCATGGCAAAATCTTGCGGTTCAAATCCGTTTCTCGTCGGCATCAAGCAGATCCACGAAACATTTGATGTCGTCACGGTGGGCGATGCCGGCTTGTTCCTTGCGCATCTGGAGGCGGGCCACGGCGGGGGCGTCGCTGGCCAGCGGGCGGCTCAGGACATCCTGCCAATGCGCGTCCTTTTCAGCCTGAGTGCGCTTTACGTTCTGGCGCACCCAGTCGCAGACCTGGCCATCAGTGAGGGAATTTTTCACGACGGCGACGAATTGTTCGTGGGTCACGCCGGCGGCCTTGAGCCACATGCCGTCAAACGCCTTGCCGAGATTTTCCTGATAGTCGGCGGGGAGTTTGCCGGCGAGGTGCAGGCGGATTTTGTCAACGTAGCGGGGCAGGTAATGCCAGCCGTCCATGGTTTCGCGTGGGCTGCGGGGATAAATGTTGTCGGTCATCGGCCAATGATCAGAATCCGTCCGCCGCCTGTCAACTACAACCAAAACCTCGCGCGAAAATTCCGGTTGATAAATCTCGTCCACCGCGCATTTTTAACGGATGCAAAAATTTGATTTTGACGTGGCGGTGATCGGCGGCGGCAGCGGCGGCTACGCGGCGGCGCGGACAGCGGCCGGTGCGGGATTGAAAACCGTCGTCATCGAAGGCGGGCGCGAAGTCGGCGGACTGTGCATCCTGCGCGGCTGCATGCCGACGAAGGCGCTGCTCTACGCCGCAGAAGTGAAACATCTCGCCGAACACGCCGCAACCTGGGGCGTCCGCGCCGGGAAAGTTTCTTTCAACTTCGCCAAGGTCATGGCGCGAAAAAATCTGATGATCAAGGATTTTGCCGGCTTCCGCAGCCAGCAGCTGAACGCGGGGAAATTCAAGTTCATCCGCGCGAACGCAAAATTCCTCGACCCGCACACGCTGGAATTGCAACCGGCAACCGGCAACCGGCCATCGAAAATCACGGCCGGACATTTCGTCATTGCCACCGGCTCGCGCGTGGCGCCGTCGCCGCTACCGCAATTGGATGAAGTTGGCTTCATCACGAGCGACGACGCGGTGACGCTGAAGCGGCTGCCGAAGTCGCTGATCATTCTGGGCGGCGGCGCGATCGCCTGCGAGTTCGCGCAATTCTTCCAGCGCCTTGGCGTGCCGGTTGCCTTGATTCAGCGCAGTGAGCAGCTGTTGAAAGAATTTGACGCGGAGGCGGGCGCGGAAGTCGCGAAAGTTTTTCGGCGCGTAGGAATGCGCGTGTTCACCGGCACAAAACTTGTGGACATCCAGCGCAGAGGAAAATTGAAATCGGTTTCATTTGAGCAAAGTGGAAACCTTCTTTCCGTTGCCGCCGAGGAAATCTTGTTTGCGCTCGGCCGCGTGCCCAACACGGCGGCGCTCGGTTTGGCAAACGCCGGCGTGAAGCTGAAAAATGGGCGCGTGATGACGAACGCAAAAATGCAGACGAGTGCGCCGCATATTTTCGCGGCGGGCGATGTCTGCGGGCCGCATGAAATCGTGCATCTCGCCATTCAGCAGGGCGAGACGGCGGTTCACAACCTTCTGAAACCGAAGGTGCCGCGCCAAATGGATTATCGGCTGCTGATTTCCGTGGTGTTCACCGAGCCGCAGGTGGCGACAGTTGGCTTGACGGAAAAAGCGGCGACGGCGCGCGGAATAAAATATCTCGCCGCGAGCTATCCGTTCGACGACCACGGCAAATCGCTCATCATGGAGGCGAAGGACGGCTTCGTGAAGCTGCTGGCGAATCCCCAGACCGGCGAAATTCTCGGCGGCGCGTGCGTCGGACCGGCCGGTGGCGAACTCATCCACGAAATCGTGGCGGCGATGGCAAAACGGATGACGGTTCGCGAACTGGCGGCGATGCCGCATTATCACCCTACGCTCGCTGAAATCTGGACGTATCCGGCGGAAGAACTTGCCGGCCAAATTCAGGCGAGGCGCTGAAGAATCTCATCCGGCGTGAAGCCGTGCAGGAGAATCGTCTTGTGCCGCGAGGTGCGGCCGCGAACCAAGTCCACTTTTCCGCGCGCACAGCCCAGAGTTTCCGCCAGCAATTCAACGAGCGCCTGATTCGCCGCCGCGTCCACCGGCGGCGCGGTGACTTTGATTTTCAACTCGTCACCGAGCGGTTCGCCAATCTGATTTTGGGAAGCGCGCGGCTGGAGCTTTACCGAAAGCAAAGTGCCGCCGGACGTTTCGCGCAGGAAGGTCGGCGGCGGCACGGTGTTGGAAAATCGGCAACCAGGACGTTGCCGCCACAAAATTATTTGTCGTCCGGGTTGACGAACTTGAACGTCACGGCGGCCAGCGCGCCGGCGGCGAAGTTGGCGACCAGGTAAATCCAGAGGTTGGAGGTGTTGGCAAGGTGCATCACGGTGAGGCCCACGGCGACGGCAGGATTGAACGCGCCGCCGGAAATGCCGCCCAGCGCAAACGCCATCGTCATCACGGTGAAGCCGATGGCGAGGCCGTAGTTGGAATTGCCCGCCGTGCCCTTGGCGGTGGCGACGTTCAGCACCACGTAGGCGAGGGCAAAAGTGCCGAGAAATTCCGCGATGAGCGCCGGGACTGCTTTGATTTCATTCGGCGTCAGCGTCGGGTTGTTTTTGAGCGCCAGCACGGTCATCGCCGCGACGATCCCGGCGGCGATTTGCGCGCCGATATAACCCGGCACATCCGCCACCGGACACCGGCCGCGCAGCCAGACCGCGAGCGTGACGGCGGGGTTGTAGTGGCCGCCGGAAACGTGGCCGCCCGCATAAACCATGATCATCAGCGCCGAGCCGATGGCCAGCGGCGCGAGCGCGCCCGCACCGGGATCAATGACCACCATGCCGATGGTGAACACGAGAAAGAACGTGCCGATGAATTCCACGAGGTATTTTTTCATAATGAGTTTTTTGTGGTTGAAAATCTAACCCACCCGCCGGTTGCTTGCGAGCGCAAAACATCAGCCAATCGCGAACCACTCCACTGCTGACTTATTGGGCTGAGGGTTCCCGCTCCAACCGGCTTTGGATCACTTCCCAGTTCAAGCCCTACCCCAGCAATTCGTGAAATAGTTTTTCAGGCGTCATCCCCTCAACCTATCCAACTCATATTCCTATTCCACCGAACATAGCGGGGAACCAACCGGGGTTTTGAAAGAGCCTTGAAAGAGTCCTGGCACTGACGGCGGTGCCGTCCGCGACGGTGGGCTACCTGGCTAGCGTGTCCTACACTGCCGCGGTGCAGACGAACGGCGTGACGGCGACGAATGCGACCGGGTCGGTGGTCATTTCGTATTCGACCTACGGCACGAATCCGGCGGTGGCGTTCAGCACGAACAGTCTGGCTTCCGGCGTGGCCAGCAGCGTGCCGATCTCGAACCAGTTGCCGCGCGGGACGAACCTGATCATCGCCGCGTATCCGGGCGACGCCAATTACCTCGGCAGCACGAACACCCTGATCCAGACGGTGACGAACCATCCGCCGGTGGTGAGCGCCATCACGATGGGCGCTTTGAGCGGCACGCCGGCCACGATCCAGATCCTCGGCGGCAAACACGCGCCGACGGATGCGGACGGCGATCCCTTGATCGTGTCGGCGGTGCAAAATCCCTCGACCGGCGGCGGCACGGTAACGACTGACGGGACGAACATCACCTACACGGCATTGAACACGTTTGCGGGCGCAGACAGCTTCACCTACTCGGTGAGCGACAACAATGGCGGCACGAGCATGGCGGTGATCACGGTGAACGTGGTGACCAACGGCGGTGGCTATAACCTGATCTCCGGGCCGGTGAACAACGGGAACGGGACCTCGACGATCCATTTTGCGGGCATCCCGGGCTACAGCTACGCGTTGGAGACGACGCCGAGCCTGACGCTGCCGATCACCTGGACGCCGGTGCAGACGAACACGGCGGCGAGCAATGGGGCATTGAGCTTCACGTTCAGCACCGCTTCGGGCCAGTGTTACTACCGCACGCATTACCTGGCGAACTAAGCCGAACCAACCTTAAACCGGTGGTTTGAGGCGCAGTCTAGCAGTTTGTTGAAAAACGTTTGAACCAGCGAAGTTGAAGTTTGTCTGTAAGTCATGCGCGGAAAACCCCAAGCCCAGCCGGACTTTCTGACAGTGATCAACCTCAACCAATGCGTGCCCGCC
>JAJXXW010000074.1 GCA_021780905.1 bacterium | reverse complement strand
GTCACGCCTGCGCCCGACGGCGGCTGGCTGACGTATCCCGAGGGCGACGTGAGTGCGCCGCCATCCGGCCATATGCCCAAGGGCGGATACTTTTTCGACACGCTCATCCGGCAAGAGCCGATTGACGAAGACAACTTGAACCCGGAGGACAACCTGGAGGAATTCGGCCTGCTCAACGAGGCGGATCTGGCGCATTATCGTCAGCAGGTCGCATGGCTGGACGCGAACGCAAAAGACACGGGCGTCATTTTGCTCGCGCCGGGCACGGCGTTCGGCGACATCGCGCTCGTGCCCGCACCGTTCCTCAAACATCCGAAAGGCATCCGCGACATCAGCCAATGGTATATGGCCACCGCCGCCGAGCCGGATTACGTCCACGCCATTTTCGAGCAGCAATGCGAGTATGCGCTCAAGAATCTGGAGACGCTCATCGGGATGTTTGGCGACCGCGTGCAGGCGGTCGTCACCACCGGCACGGATTTCGGCACGCAGAACAGTTTGTTTATTTCCAAGGAATCCTACCGCAGCCTATTCCAGCCGTATCACCAAAAGCTGAACGACCTCATCCACGCAAAATCTAACTGGAAAGTTTTCATTCATTCCTGCGGCGCGGTCGCTCCGCTCATTCCAGACTTCATCGAGGCCGGTTTCGACATCCTGAATCCCGTGCAATGCTCCGCCGCCGGCATGGACGCGGCGGAGCTGAAGAAAAATTTCGGCAAAGACATGACGTTCTGGGGCGGCTGCGTGAATACGCAACACACGATGTATCAGTCGCCCGAAGACGTGTATCGCGAGGTGCGCGAACGGATTGAGATTTTCAACCAGGACGGCGGCTTCGTCTGCAACGCTGTCCACAACATTCAAGGCAATTCGCCAATTGAAAACGTGCTGGCGATGTTTCGGGCGATTAACGACAGTAGCCGGTAACTATTTTCCATTAAGACAAAATTCGATTCCATCTTTTATGAAAGCATCATTCTTCTTGTCGGCGGCAGCCTTTGTGCTGGCCGCGAAACTTCAAGCCGCCGAATATCACGTTGCCGTGAATGGCGCGGACAGCAACGCGGGCACAAAACGGTCGCCGTTCCGCACGGTGCAACGGGCGGCGGACGCGGCGCAACCGGGCGATGTCGTCACGGTTCACGAAGGCATTTACCGCGAGCGCGTCAATCCGCCGCGCGGCGGCATATCCGACGCGAAGCGGATTGTTTATCAGGCCGCGCCGGGCGAGAAAGTGGTGCTCACCGGCGCAGAGCCGGTCAGGGGCTGGGTCAAGGTGACAAACGATACTTGGCAGGTGGTGGTGCTGAATTCTTTTTTCGGCAAGTTCAATCCCTTCGCCGACGTCCTTCACGGCGACTGGTGTTACAACCCGCGCGGATTACACGCCGGCGCGGTTTATCTCAACGGTGACTGGCTGACGGAAACGGAAAAACAGACGAACGTCCTGCAAGCGGCGGGCGGCAACGCGCTGTGGTTCGTGTCCGTGGATGCGGCGAACACGACGATTTTGGCGCAGTTTAAAGGCGTGAATCCGAACGAACAAAACGTCGAAATCAACGTCCGCCAAACCGTATTCACGCCGTCGAAGACCGGCATCAATTACCTGACTATTAGTGGTTTTGAATTGCGTGCCGCCGCTTCACCGTGGGCGCCGCCCACCGCCGCACAGATCGGTATCATCTCGGCCTACTGGTGCAAGGGCTGGATCATCGAGAACAACCGCATCGCCTATACACCGTGCTGTGGCGTGGCCTTGGGCAAATACGGTGACGAGTGGGACAACGGCGAGGCGATTCAGAATCAACCGGAATGGTTGAAAAAAGAGATGCGGAGCGGCACTGGCGGATACGTCGCCACCACGGAACGCGCATTGACCAACGGCTGGAACCGGGCGACCGTCGGCAGCCACATTGTCCGTAACAACGAGATTTCCCATTGCGAGCAAACCGGCATTGTCGGCAGTCTCGGCTGTGCCTTCAGCACTATTGCAGACAACGAGATTCACGACATCCATATCCGCAATCTTTACAGCGGCTTCGAAATGGCGGGCATCAAGTTTCACGGGGCGATTGATGTGGTCATCAGTCACAATCACATTTACCGCTGCGGCAACCGGTCCGGCATCTGGCTGGACTGGATGGGGCAGGGCAGCCAGATCGTCGGTAATCTGATGCACGACAACGACGAGGATATTTTTTTGGAAATGCAGCACGGCCCGATACTAGTTGCGAACAATGTGCTGTTGTCCCGGATCGCCATCAGCCTGGACTCCGAAGGCATCGCCTGCGCGCAAAATCTGATTGCCGGGGCAGTCCTCTCACGCGTGGGCGATAAACGCATCACGCCGTTTCAACTGCCGCATAACACGGCGTTCGCCGGGATGCATCCCTCCACGAATGGTGATAGTGGCGATCATCGGTTTTACAACAATGTCGTTGTCGCGCCCGGCAGCCTTCAGGCTATGAATAATGTCATGCTGCCGTGTTTCGCCGCCGGCAATGTGTTCACCAAAGGCACACAACCGTCCAAGTTTGATGCTGAATCGCTCATGGTCACCAACTTGGATGCCGGCATAAAGTTGGAGCAAAAAGCCGACGGCTGGTATCTCACGCTCATTGCGGACAGGTCGTGGCGCGACCGGGCGAAAACCAAACTCGTGACGACGGATATGCTCGGCAAAGCGAAAGTGACGGACTGTGCCTACGAAAATCCTGACGGCTCGCCGCTGAAAATTACCGCCGATTATCTCGGAAAAAAACGGAATAAAACCAATCCGTTCCCCGGCCCGTTTGAAAACGTTCACAGCGAGACCCAAGTGATCCAAGTCTGGTCCAAACCAACCGTGGATACAACCGTCTTTACGGGCACAGGCAAATGGCCGTCTGCGACACCAAAGGATTGCCCGTTCAAGGCATCCGGCAGCCTGACAGGAATTGAGTTCACGGGGCGGCGTGCCGATTACGCCGGTGCCGATACTTGGTATCCGTCTTGGGCTGCCGACGGCAATTTGTATTCGCCCTGGACCGACGGATCGGTTAACGGCCTGGAATCCACTTCATGGCGGGGCAAAGATGCGACGACTGGCTTTGCCACAATCATTGGTGACGATCCGCTGCACCTGACGGTGACGAACCAAGGCATTTACGCTTCCAGTTCGCTGCCTTACGCAGGCCGCTATCCGTGCGGCAGTCTTGTCGTCAATGGCGTCTGGTATTACGGCACTTATTGCCTGAATCCGGGCGACGTGACCCATGAAGGCACGAATTACAACTGGCCGTGGCTCGGGCCGTTCGTCGGCTTCCGGTATTCCACCGATCTGGGCAAGACTTGGACGCAGACGCCTTGCACGCCGGAGAAGCCGTTGTTTGGCGAACAGGCATTGCACGGCGAGCCGGTGAAGATCGGGTCGCCGCATTTCGTGGACTTTGGGAAGAACATGGAACATTCGCCCGACGGCAAGGCGTATCTCGTCGCGCATGGCGCGCACGATGGCACGAACCGGCGCTTTGCCTACAACAGTTGGATCACCGGCGACGAGATTTACCTGCTGCGCGTGACGCCCGGCATCACCAACATGAACGACGCGGCAAAATATGAATTCTTTGCCGGACGCGGGTTGTTTGGCAAACCGCGCTGGACGCACAACCTGGCCGAAGCCAGACCCATCGCCGCCTGGCGCGACAACATGGGTTGCGTGACGATGACTTACGATGCGCCGTTGAAAAAGTTCCTGATGTGCGTGACCGACGGCGGCAACACCGGTGGCTATTTCAACAGCTACATCCTTGAATCCGACCGCATCACCGGCCCGTTCAAGCTGGTGCAATATCTTCACCACTTTGGCGAGCAGGCCTATTTTGTCAACCTGCCGTCCAAGTTCGTCAGTGCCGACGGTCGGACGCTTTGGCTCTGTTACGCCGCCAATTTTGCGCCGCCGAACTGGAACGGCGTGAAAATCCAGCGCAATCCACCTGGCAGCCGTTACGCTATGTGTTTGCAAGAAGTCAAACTGACCGAAAAATAATCATGTTAACCAACCCGCTGTCTGCCGTCCGCACCAACCTCGCCTGGCTCCAGCCCATCTGCCTCGTCGCCATGCTGGGCGGATTACTGTTCGCCTGCGCGTTCGCGGTGGCGGCGAAGCCGGTCGAGCGAAGAACGGTTTCGCTTGATGGGACGTGGCAGATTGCAGAAGGCTCGGCGTCGAATAGGCCGACTGTTTTTGACCACACGGTGCCGGTGCCGGGGTTGGTGGACATGGCGCAACCGCCCTTTGTGAAGCCGGGGCCGAAGGTCGCGAAGCGCCAGCCAGGCCCACAAAAAGATCCGCTCCGGGATGCTTTCTGGTATCGCCGAACGTTCACCGTTGAGGGAACAGTTCCGGAAGTGGCGACGCTCAAGATTGGCAAGGCGATGTTTGGCACGCGCGTCATGTTGAACGGTCAGCTGCTTGGCGATCACGCACCGTGCTTTACTCCGGGATTCTTCGATGCGAAAGCGGCCCTCAAAACTGGTCAGAACGAGTTGCTGATTCGTGTCGGGGCGGACAGGGATGCGGTGACGGCCGCGGTGCCGACGGGATTTGATTTTGAAAAGGAGCGATACATTCCCGGCATCTTTGACTCCGTCGAGCTGATTCTCTCTGGCACGCCGCCCATTGAAAACGTGCAGGTCGCGCCGGACATCACCAACCGGCAGGCAAAGATCCGGGTGTATCTCGACGGCGCAAAGGCAACGCCGGTGGAAATCGAAATCCGCGAGGCGAAGTCCGGTCGGCTGGCCGGCCGGGTGAGCGCGCAGGTGGACGTTGGCGTGAAGGAACTTGATGCGGTCGTGCCGGTGAAGAATTGCCGGTTGTGGTCTCCGGAAGATCCATTCCTATATCAGGTGACGGCGCGAACGTCGGGTGATGAGTTCGTGTCGTGTTTTGGGATGCGCGAGTTTTATTTCGATCTGGTGACTCATCGCGCAATGCTCAACGGCAAGCCATATTTCATGCGGGGCAGCAACATCACGCTCTACCGTTTTTTTGAGGATTCCGAGCGTGGTGCGCTGCCGTGGAACGATGTCTGGGTGCGAAAATTGCACCGGCGCGTGAAGGACATGCATTGGAATTGTCTGCGCTATTGCATCGGATTTCCACCCGAGGCGTGGTATCGGATCGCCGACGAGGAAGGCATCTTGCTTCAGGACGAGTTTCCGATCTGGTTTGGCCCGGCAATCCAAAATTGGCCGAAAGAACTCAAGGCGGCGGAGTTGGTAAAAGAATATGGCGAATGGCTGCGCGAGCGGTGGAACCATCCCAGCGTGGTGGTCTGGGACGCGAGTAACGAAACAACCTCAGATCAGACGGCACCCGCCATCCAGCAGGTGCGGCAGCTCGATCGGTCGGGGCGGCCGTGGGACAATAGCTACATGCCGCAGTTGGAAGCGGGCGATGTTTTTGAAACGCATCCGTATCATTTCATGGATGCCGAATTCAAACCGGCCGGCCTCGCCGCCGCCAATCCCATTCCGCAAGACCAAGGCCATCACAATGACGGCACGCACGCGGTCATCATCAACGAATACGGCTGGTTGTGGCTCAACCGCAATGGCACGCCCACGACCTTGACGGCGGAACTTTACGCCAACAATCTCGGCTCAAACGCCAGTCCGCAGCAACGATTTTCCATGCAGGCGACCTGGCTTGCCGCCGATACAGAATTCTGGCGCGCGCACCGGCAGGCCGCCGCCGTGATGCACTTCACCACGCTCGGCTATTCGCGGGCCGATGGCCAGACCAGCGATCATTGGCAGGTGCATGGAGTCGCCGGTCTGGAGTGGGAGTCGGAATTTTACCATTACGTCCGCGACGCCTTCGCGCCGGTCGGATTGATGGTGGATTTTTGGAAAGAGCAGGTCGTGGCCCAGGCCGCCGAACACGTTTCCGTGATACTCATCAACGACCTTGAACCGGCGTGGAGCGGGACAATCACACTTACGCTCGAAAAGTCCGGCACAGCCGCCCCCGTGATGCAATTCAAACAAATCGGGAGTGTGAAAAGTTTTGGTCTGGCCACCAACGAATTTGATTTCGTCTGGCCGCAACTGACTGGACAATACACACTGGAAGCCGAGATTCGCGGGATTGACGGACGACCGGTTCGCAGTGTTCGCACAGTTGCCGTCAAAGCTTCGCAGCCATCAGTTCCGATAAAATAGAACCTCATCTATGAAAGCTGAACTCGCGCCACCAATTCGTATCAACCTCAACTATCTCCTCCCCATTTGTCTGGTTGCCACGCTGGGCGGATTGTTGTTCGGCTACGACACCGGCGTCATCTCCGGCGCGATTGAGCCGCTCACCGCGAAATTTGGACTCAGCGACTTTATGAAAGGCTGGGCGTCCGGCTGCGTGCTCATGGGCTGCGCGGCGGGCGTGCTGCTCGTCGGGCCGCTCTCCGACCGCTTTGGCCGCAAGCTGGCGATGTTCCTCGCCGCGCTCATGTTTCTCGTCTCCGCCATCGGCACGGCCGTGCCGAGCGACGTTGTCACCTTCATCATCTTTCGCATCATCGGCGGCATCGGCATCGGCATCGCGTCCATCTCCACGCCGATGTATATCGCCGAAATCACGCCGGCGCACATGCGCGGGCGCATGGTGGCGGTGAATCAAATCGCCATCGTGGGCGGCATCGCGGCCACGGCGTTTATCAACTACTTCATCGCCCATGCTCACGGCAATCCTGCGTTACCGGAGAATCAGGCGTGGCTCATCGAGACCGGTTGGCGCTGGATGTTTGGCACGGGCGTCGTGCCCGCCGTGCTGTTCGCACTGCTGCTGATTCCCATTCCCGAAAGCCCGCGCTGGCTGATTGAACGTCGCCGCGAAGATCATGCGCGGCAAATTCTGGAACGCGTCGGCGGCGCTGAATTTGCCAAAACGGAATTCGACAGCATCAAGTCCGCGCTCACCCATGAGCAGGGAACATGGAGCGAATTATTTTCCAGCAAATTGCGCCTGCCACTGTTCATCGGCGTTGCCCTGGCCATCTTGCAACAGGTCACCGGCATCAACGTGTTCATGTATTTCGGCGCGACCATTTTCAAGACCATGAGCGCAAGCGCGGGCGTGGATGCCGGTCTGCTCACGCAAATCATCATCAACGGCGCGTGCGTGCTGTTCACCGTCATCGCGATTGCGACCGTGGACAAATGGGGTCGCCGTCCGCTGATGTTGCTCGGCACGGTCGGCATGGGCGTCAGCCTCGTGGCGATGGGCGTCATGGCGCAAGTTGGGGTTGATCCCGCCGCCGTGAGCCACTGGATGTTGATCTTCATCATTCTCTACATCGCGTGCTTCGGCCTGAGCGTCGGACCGGTGACGTGGGTAATCCTTTCCGAAATTTTTCCCACCGCCGTGCGCGGCCGGGCACTGGGACTCGCGACATTCTTCCTCTGGACCGCCGATTACGTCGTGACGCAAACCTTCCCGATGATGGACGCGAGAGGCTCGTGGTTCGTGGCGCATTTCAATCACGCATTTCCGTTCTACGTTTACGCTACGTTTTGCGTGCTGCTGGTGCTGCTCGTCTGGCGGCTCGTGCCGGAAACCAAAGGCCGCTCGCTCGAAGAAATTGAGCGGCATTGGTCGCAGCGGCGATGAGCAACCGCTCAAATGAGCAATGAACTTCAGGTCGAGTTGGCATCCGGCGACAGTATAAAAATTCCGCTGGATGCCGCCCCTCGTTCATTGGCGGATGTCCTGGCGACGCACGAATTACCGCTGAATACCCGCTGCGGCCAGCGCGGGCTGTGTCGCGGCTGCGAAGTCGAACTTCGTTCCGGCACGGCGAATGTAGATGGAAATTCCATCGCCGCGCCCGCCGTCATCAAAGCCTGCCGTGCCCGGCTGGAATGCGCCGCGGCCATCTTCGTTCCTGCGCGTTCGCGCATCGAACATCGCCCGCAGGTCAGCGAGACATTTGAAATCGCCGTGCCCTACGCGCATCAGCCGTTGTTTCCGTTCGTGCCCGGCGGACGCGACACAGCGTTCGCGGTGGACGTCGGCACAACGACCGTCGTCGTGTTGCTCGTGGATTTGGTGACGGGCGAAGTGCTTTCCCGCGCCGGCGCGTTCAACGAACAAATCCGTTTTGGTGACAACGTCATCACGCGCATCGAAGCCGCGCGCAATCCCGAAACGCTTCTCGCGATGCAACGCGCGATTGTGGCGGAGACGATTCAGCCGCTGCTGACCCAGGCTTGCGAACGAGCCGGCCGCGAGCCAGAACGCATCGCGGGCGGCGCAATGGCGGGCAACACCACCATGCTGCACTTGCTCGTGGGCGAAGACCCGACACCGCTGGGCATCGCGCCGTTCACGCCGCGCTTCATCGCCGGTCGAAAAGTTTCAGCCGGCGACATTAAACTTGTTGACGCCGGATTGCCGGCAGAAACGCCCATTCAATTGCTTCCCGGCATCGCGGCCTACATCGGGGCAGACATCACCGCCGGAGTTTTCGCGAGCGGCATGGTGTTCGACGAGCGGGCCAGCCTGTTGGTGGACATCGGCACGAACGGCGAAATTGTTTTGCAAAGCGGCGGCAAGCTCACCGCTTGTGCCACCGCCGCCGGCCCGGCGTTTGAAGGTAGCGGCCTGCGCTGCGGCACGCGAGCGCGCGACGGCGCGGTGAGCGATTTGAATTTGAAGCTGAATCCATTCGCGCTGGAAACCGAGGTCATCGGCAACGTGCCGCTCGCCCGCGCCAACGGACTTTGCGGCTCGGCTTACGTAGATTTTCTCGCTACGGCGCGAGGCTGCGGACTGCTCGGCGTGACGGGCAGATTTGAAGCGAGCGCGTGGGGAGCATTGCCGGAGCAATGCCGTTTCCAGCACGAAGGCCGCCGCGCGTTCCGGCTCGCCGCCAGGAACGGCGCGGATGATTTGCGCGTGAGCGAAGTGGATGTGGCGTTGCTGTTGCAGGCCAAAGCGGCGATTGGCGCGGGCATTGAAGTGCTGCTCCAAACGGCGGGCATCCGCGCGGCGGACATCGGCAAGGTTTATCTGGCCGGCGGTTTCGGTATGCACTTGAACGTCGCCCACGCCATCGCCATCGGTTTGCTGCCGGGTTTTCGTGAGGCACAAGTGCGTGTGGTGGGTAACACCTCGCTCGCCGGCGCGCTGCTGGCGTTGGTGGATCGCACGACGCTCTACGAGATGGAAGCGCTGCGCGAACAGGTGTCGGTCATCGAACTGAATCTCGCCGACGGTTTTGAAGATCGTTACATTGAGCACCTGATGTTGCCATGAACGGAAACGATTTCCCCGCCGTCCCGCTGCTCGAACACCGGCCCTACGACCGGATTCGCGAACTCTATCTCCTGCAAGAGCCGATGCTCATGGCGGCGATCCGGCGCGGCAATCGCGGCGAAGCGCGGCGGCTCATCAACCACGTGCTCGTCCACATCTACAGCGCGGGCGAGGAGCGGAGCGATTTGCTGAAGGGATTGCTGCTCGAACTGGTCGTGATGATTTCGCGCGCGGCGGTCGAGGCGGGCGCGGTGCAATCGGAAGTGCTGGGGATGAACTTTCGGTTTCTCACCGAACTCGCCAACCTCAACGACGACGAAGATCTGGCGGCCTGGCTGCGCAAGACGCTGGAACACGTTTTCTCGACGATTGAAAAGCAGGAGGATTTCACGCCGCCGCTGCTACTCGGCAAGACGTTGGATTTCATGCGGACAAATCTGCACCGCGACATTTCGCGCGACGAGGTGGCGCGGCATGCGGGCATTTCGCCGAGCCATTTCTCGCGGCTGCTGAAGGAGCGCACGGGCCGGTCATTCACTGAATTGCTGCGCCAATGCCGCGTGGATCTCGCGTGTGACCTGTTGCGCGATCCTGAGCGCTCGCTGTCGCAAATCGCCGACACTTGCGGGTTCTGTGACCAGAGTTATTTTACGCGCGTGTTTCAGGACGTGAAGGGCACGACGCCGAAACAATTCCGTGCCACAAGCCGGGTAAATGGCGGCTAAAGTTTAGCGGCGCGAACAGCCCGGCTCATTGCGGCAAGGAGCGCGGGCGTGGTGCCGCAGCAACCGCCGATGATGCGAACGCCGGCGGCAAGCAGGCGCTGGGCGCAAGCGGTCATTTCTTCCGGCGTGGCTTTGTAGATGGTCTTGCCGTTTTCCGTGTGCGGCGAACCGGCATTCGGCTGCACGATGACGGGCGTTTTGCCGGCGGCGGACACGAGTTGGCCGGCCAGTTCCACATAATCGTCGAGGCTCAACGCCGTGCCGCAGTTCGTGCCGACAATGTCCGCACCAGCAGCGATGGCGCGCTGCATCGCTTCGGCGGCGCTTGTGCCCATCATGGTGCGGAATTCGCTGCCGGTTTTCTGAAAAGAATAGGTGACGATGACCGGAACGGTTTTATTGCACGCCTTCGCGGCCTCCACGCCGACCACGGCTTCGGCGGGATCGCTCATGGTTTCCACGAGGATGGCGTCCGCGCCGCCTTCGAGCAGCGCGGCGATTTGCGCCTGAAACGCCGCGCGTAAATCATCCGCCGTGACGTCGCCGACGGGTTCCAGAAAATCGCCGAACGGGCCGACGTCGCCAAGCACCCAGCCAGTTTCACCGGCGGCAGCGCGGGCGACTTGCGCGGCGGCGCGATTCAATTCCGCGACGCGACCGGCGAGGCCATGCAGTTGCAGCGCGAACCGCGAGCCGCCAAACGAATTTGTCGTGATGAGTTCGCAGCCCGCGTTGCGGTAAGCGAGGTGGATGCCGCCGACATCGGCGGGGCGGTCAACATTCCAAAGTATGCCGCACGCGCCGCTGGCGAGGCCGCGTGCCATGAGTTGTGTGCCCATCGCGCCGTCGCAAACAAGCGGACGGCGGGAAAGTTCTTCGAGGAGGGTTTTGCGTGACATAGTTGAGCATCATTGAAACTGCAATTTTTCAAAACACAACCCCCGCCAAGCTGAAAAGCACCAAAACACCAAAGAATCATCCCGAATCACAAGACGGGCTGGCAGGCAAGGCATACAGTATTGCCATTATGAGCGAACAACATCCCCTGACGCAAGCCATCATTGCGGGGAAACGCAAGGACGTTCCCGAGTTGGTGCAACAATGTTTGGCGGCGGGCGAATCCGCTGCCGCCATCGTCGAGAATCGGCTCGTGCCGGGCATGGCCATCGTCGGTGAGAAATTCAAGCGCAACGAAATCTTTGTTCCCGAAATGCTCATCGCCGCACGCGCGATGAAAGAGGCTTTGAAAATTCTGGAGCCGCAACTCGTCGCCGCCGGCGTGAAACCGGAGCACACCGCCGTCATCGGCACGGTGGAAGGCGACTTGCACGACATCGGCAAAAACCTTGTCGCGATGATGTGGAAAGGCGCGAACATGGAAGTGATTGATCTCGGTGTGAACGTGCCGCCGGCGAAATTCGTGGAAGCCATCCAGCAACATAAACCCAAGCTGGTCGGGCTTTCGGCGTTGTTGACGACGACCATGCCGGCGATGCGCGACACCGTGAAGGCGGTGCGCGCAGCGGGCGTGCCGGTGAAAATCCTGGTGGGCGGCGCGCCCATCACGCACGAGTTCGCCCGCGAAATCGGCGCGGACGGTTATGCGACGGATGCCGGCAGCGCGGTGGATGCCGCGATGGGATTATTGACGACCAAAGCGTGAGAGAAAAAGTTTCATGCACTACCAAACTCTCGCGATTGCCGATCCGACGGAACTGATTTTCGGTATTGCCCCAAAACCCGTGACCACGCGCAGCGGCATGGTGATTGGCGGCGGCACGGTTTATCCCGAACTCAACTTCACGTTGCCGCCGATGCAGATTGACGCCGACACAATGGCGGAAATTCGCCGGCAATACGGGCAGATCATCGAAGGCGCGTTGCGGCGCGCGGCGGAATTGGAAGTGCCCGGCGTCGTCATTGAGTTCGAAACACTGCCGCCGATGACCGAGCATCCGCAGTGGGGTTTGGACATCGCGAAAATTTTGCTTGAAGGCATGGCGAGCGAAGAAGATCGCAGCGGACTGAAAAGCGTCCTGCGCATGACGCCCAACGACAATCGTGAATTCGAGCGGCCACCGTTGATGCGGCGCGGGCGTTACTGGGAGGCGATGCTGGAATTGTTCGACGGCTCGGCGGCGGCGGGCGCGGAGTTGTTGAGTATCGAATCCGTCGGCGGCAAGGAATTACACGACGAGGCGCTGGTCAACGGCGATCTGGCCGCGAGCATTTTTTCGCTGTGCATTTTGGGCGAGCGCGACATGAGGTTTTTGTGGACGCAACTGCAAAAAATTGCCGACCAACACGGCGTGAAATGCGCCGGCGACACTGCCTGCGGTTTCGGCAACACCGCGATGGTGCTGGCCGAGCAAAAGATGATTCCGCGCGTTTTCGCCGCCGTGGTGCGCGCCGTCACCGCCGTGCGCTCGCTGGTCGCCTACGAATGTGGCGCGGTCGGACCGGGCAAAGATTGCGGCTACGAAAACCCCATTCTCAAAGCCATCACCGGTTTTCCGATGGCGATGGAAGGCAAAACGTCGGCGTGCGCGCATTTGAGCCCGATGGGGAATCTCGCCGCCGCGTGTTGCGACACTTGGTCCAATGAATCCGTGCAGAACGTCAAGCTTCTCGGCGGCATGGCTCCGACCTGTTACATGGAGCAACTGGCCTACGATTGCCGCCTGATGAACACCGCCCGCAGTCACGGCAAAGCCTCCGCCCAACAACTTCAACGCTGGCTCGTCGAATCCGATGTGGCGACCGACCCGCAGGCATTCATCATTTCACCGGAGTCTTCAATCACCCTGGCTAAAGCCATTGTTGCCAGTGATTCGCATTATCACGCTGGTGTGGCTGTAGCGCGCAAGGCGGTGGAATTATTGCGCCGTGCGCATGAGCAAAAGAAATTGCGCATCGCGCCCAACGAAGTCATCTGGTTTAACACGCTGCAAGATACGCTGGATGAATTGCCGGAAAGCGAATCCGAATTTATTTCGCAACAGCTCGCGCTAGCGGACCGCAGCCGCTTCCTGGCCGAAGAATACGATTTGAAATGAGCATGAAAAAAGCCTCATCCTGCCGCTAGCCTTGATGGTGGTGTCCGCCCTCGCGCGCCTGCCGAGTTGCCTGCCAAACAACTTCAGTCCGGCCTATGCGCTCATATTTTGCGGGGGTGTATTTTCCCCGCATTCTGGTTTGGTGGTTGCCCCTGTTAGTCATGCTCATCACCGACCTGGGCCTTAATTTGTATTATCAATTGGCTCTGGGCATCCCGCTTTGGGTCTTTCGTTGGTGACATGTCTAGAAATAAATTATTTGATCTGAATCCCCGCCGGAGGCTGAGTCACGAAACAGCCGGAATTACGCGGCGCTTTCAAAACCTTGGTTGGTTGGAAATTATTTTTGGTTTATTTGAACAGAACGGCGTGTGGCGCGTCTGTCCTTCAGGGCTGACTGGACGACGATTTTCCACTGCCCGCAACGGCAACTTTTAAAGGATGGACGATGGCGAGATTGACGGCATGAGACCGGCGGTGCCGGTGCGGGAAAATCAGTTTGCCGCCTTCATTTCCTCCCGCAATTTTTGTTCCGCCGCCGCATTCCAATAGCCGCATTCCAACTGGAAGAAGACCGACGTGTAGGGTTGGGTCAGCGGCGTCTTGATGATCAGCACCTTGAAAGTCTTGCCCGCTTCGTCGAGCTTGGCGATGATCTGTTCATGCGGCAGCACTTGCACCGGCTGATTCGCCAAAATCTTTGCCAACGCGTCGCGATAGGCGCCGATGCCGGGCGCATTTTCCTCGGCGACAAATTTCATTTCTGCATCGGTGTAAATCGTCGGCTTGACGTGCTTGGTCCTGGCCAGTTCCGCGAGCACCCCTTTCACGACGGCCAACTGGTCGGCCTCCGCATAAATGGTCTCGATGCCCGGCGCGGTCTGGAGCGGATACGCCGAGTCGGCCACCACAATCCAGTTGCGGTGTCCGAGCAGCGGCAGTTCCTTCCGCAGCGCCTCCTGCCAGTTGTCGGCGGCGAAGGCGGCGGTGGTCAAGAGCGTGAGGAGGGCAATGGTGGCGGCAAGTTTGATTTTCATGGTGATTTCAGATGAGGTTGATGGTCAGTTTTTCCCCGGCAGAAACGATTACGGGTTTGCCCAACGTCAGCCGGATTTTTTCCCCGGCCCGCTTCAGAGTGGCGTTCATTTTTTCCCCGGCCAGGGAAATTTTTGCGCCGGTGGCCGAGTCATTTTGCAGGGCGATGGTCTGGAGCGACAATTTTCCCCAGCGGACGGAAATCTCCGCCTTCAGCTTTCCGTTTTCCACAGTTTGGGAATAGCTTCCCCAGCCTTCGGCGCTGGTGAAGGCGCACTGGAAATTTTCCGGCGTCAGACGCGGGGCGAAACCGATGTGCTGTTTCGGGCCGTGATGTTCAAAGCCGCACGCGGCGGTGAATACGCCGTAACTCGCCAACGCCCGGCCGTAGTGGTCGCCACATTCGACTTCGTTCCACGGATTGCGTCGGGCCGCGTGGTAGCGGTCATGAATCATGCGCTCGACCGCCAGACCTTTTTCCACCAGATCCCCGCCCTCCCAAATCATGTGCGACGCGACCTGGTGCTCAAAGCCGGTCATGCACTCATTGAAATAAATGGCTGTGCCGGCGGCCCCAATGGGCTTTGGATTTTCCGGATCAGGAAATGTGCACATAAGCAGGCCACCCTCGCCGGCCATCGCATACCAGCGCCCGCCACCGTTTGCAACCTTTGTGCCTTTGCGGAACGGCCCGACGTCCGGCGTGAAATTGTAGCGCCACAATGAATTCAGCGCCTTGCGGGTCGGCTCGACCGGCAACACGCGATCCAGGCCGACTTGGAAGGTCCAGCTCTGGCCGAACACCTGGTCAATCTCGCAGCCATAGCCCGAGCCAAGTTTATTGAGATGAGCCGGGTCGGGACGCTGGATGAAATACTGATCCTTGTGAAAAAGTTGTTCAGCCATCTGCGCTGAACCTTTCGCGGCAATGGCCGTCCATTTTTCCGCCGTCGCCGGCTCGCCCATTTCCTGCGCCAGTTCCGCGCCCGCCATTAACGCGGCGACGTAGAGCGAATTAATCCAGGAAACGGCTCCATACCAATCTGCATCCAGCGTATTGGGTTGGGCGCAAGTAATTACGCCATCCACCGGTCCACCCATCCCGTCTTGGGCGATCAACCATTCCACGGCTTTTTTGATCTTCGACCAATTGTTTTGGAGGAAGGCATTGTCTGGGGACATCTGATGCTCACGCAACGTGCGCAGAATTGTTCCCGCGTGACCGTCGGTCGCTGCCGCCATGTTGTATTCTGCCCGCGCGCCGATCGCACCGGTGGCTGGGTTGAAACTGATGCCGTAATCCACCCGCTCGCGCAGGTCGCGCTCGATCTCCGGGAAAATCCGCGCGATAGCCTGCGCGTAATGCCAGACGTGCGTGCAGGTGCCTTGGCAACAATAAATCCCCTCCCAAAACCAGTAACGTCCATTGTCGAAGCGATGACAAGTATTTGTGGCGAGCGTGGAGATATTAATCAAGGTGCGATCCAGCAGCCAGTGGGGCAGCGTCGAGTCATACCAGGTGTCGCGAAAGCGCTTAGTTTCGCCGGCGAGCCGCGCGAAATCCTGCCCGATGAAAACAGCCACCGCCGAGGCATCGTGAAAACGTTTGGCGTAATAACGCTTCAGCTTCGAGAAATCGCGAAGTTTATCCCAGCTACCAGTCATCTTGGGAACGGTGTATTCCAAGCTCGGGAAATGCCAGGTGATCACAAATTCGGCCTTTCGCTCTTCGCCCGGCGTGAGCTTCCAGCGTCGGCCCGCTGCGCCGATGAGTTGTCCGAGTATCGGTTTCTCCGCCGTTTTACTATCCTGACACAACGCTGCAAACACGTCCGCCGGTTTCGCGTCGCCGATGTCGGCACAGGCGCGGTCGTCGGCTTCCACCGCAAGCAAAGTCAGCGTCAGCGTGCCAAAATCCGGCGCGTCCGCCGCCGGGCGGGCGACCGCGGTTGCTTTGTCTGTGAAAACAATGTTGTCCACGCCGATGTTGCCCCAACTACCGGTGGCTTCATCCACAATTTCCAAGTGTGCTTTCCGTCCCGCAAACTCGCGCACATCAAATATCCCCGGGTGCAGATGGTTATTATCTTGCCCGGCGGCGGAACGCACTGCCTTGCCGTCCACGATCAGCCGCAGTCCCAATTTGTCGGCATCCGAGCCGCCGCCGATTAGAAAACGGATGTAGTTCCGTTCAATCGTAAACTCCGGACTGATGAGTTTGCCGGTCGCGGCGTCCTTCGCGGCGGCGTCCGAGCCCGGCGCGGAGGCGTGGCTATTGACTAACCCCTGGCCGTGGACACCCATCGTTTGCGGCGATTGATATGCGGGGATTTCCGAAAGTTTAACCGGGCGTGAACCGAACGCTGTGCCTTCCGTGGTCCACGCGCCGTAAGTGCCATCCTCAAAATCAGCAAACCCGATGTCCCTGCGGTCCACGGTCTCCGGCCTTTCCTGGCTCATCACACTGGATTCCACGCGCAACTGGCCGTCTGCGCGGACAACGCGATTCTGGCGCGTGCCGGTCGCGCTGCTGAATTTGCAGACGGCGTTTTCCAGCCAGCCGGCCAGTTCCACCTCCACGTCGGCCGCAGAGGTGTTTTTCACCGTAAACTCCATTATCGTCGCCGGCAGGCCGGAGTCCTCGGCATTGAGCGGAATGAACGGCGAATACGCCTCCAGCTTCACTGTTACCGGACACGCGGCATCGCGGTAGTTGACCGTGCCGATCGGATATTGCCCGCAGAACTCCACATCCGGGAAACCGGCCTTGTCGAGGCACCGCACTTGGCCATTCACCTTGAGTGCAAACCCTTGTTCGAGCGGTGATTTGGGCTTCAGCGGCCTGGCATAATGCTGTCCGCCAGTCAGCGCGACCCAGCCGGGATCGGGGGCGTTGAAAATATCCCAATGCCAGAGTCGGCCATCGCCGCCGAGATAAAGCTGGCCGGCGCAAATGCCGCCCACCGGCATGCCGATCGTGTCCAACTCGGCGCCCCGATACACCGTTGGCTCGCCGCGCTCGGTGAGCGAACGCAGCCACGCCGCGCTTAATTTCTTGTCCGCTGGAATCAGGGAATACGCGAAGTCCGCCGCGTCAAACGGCCCGGCCAGGACGGGCAGCCGCGAGAAAGTCAAACTCAGCACGGTGGCGGCGGAGGCTTTGAGAAAATCCCGGCGGTTTGGAAGATTGGCCAGACCCGGCGGCGGATTGGGTTCAGGATGAAGCATCTTGGTTTTCAGCGAAGGCTGCCAAAAGTGCGCCATTGCTGCAATCCTGGGTTTGCGGATGGTGGCAGAACAAGGCAGCCAGAATGGTAATGCTGGCGATCACGTGGCCGGGATACATGCCTCATCCATTGTTTCAGGTTGAACTCCAACTTTTCGGGGTGGTGGTTTTCATTCAGGCGTGGCATCGGCCACAAGACTGACCATCCGGGAATCAGCCTCAAAGATAAAGGTCTTTCAGCGCCGGTTGCGCATGGGTTGGCGCCATCACCCGTGATACCGTGGCTCAGTTCCTGTAACGGATGCCAAAGGCCGCTGAAATGTAAGTAAATCAAACGGACCCTCGACCGCAGGAGGGGGCGAGCTAACCCTAAAATTTCTACAGCCAACCCATAGAAAACCCATGAAAGCAGTCAAAAACAAAGACTTTTCCGCGTTTTTGCACGCTATGGGTCGGAGCTTGGGGGTAAAAACGCCCATCCATTTGAAAATCGCCAATGAAATCAATGGTTTTGAGCATTTTTTCAATTGGTCAGCAGTGTAAAATTTCATCCTGTCCCGTTAAGGTTTTCATGACAACGATTCTGGCTCGGTAAAATCTGCCTTTTTTCGCTGTCTGGTCATTTTTCGATTTCAATTCTGCGACGACTCCCCGAGGGCGTTTCACCGCCAACTATCAGGCGGGCCAAGTCAGCAGATTTAATAGTAATCAATTTGCGGTTGAAAAAGTTGCCATGATGGGCCGATGGTCGGAACCAGTCCCCCAATTGGAAACCATCGGAATATAGGTGTCCTGCTGCACCCAATTTTGCAGCAGGCCGGGACTGATTAAGATATAGTCAATCCGGCTGTAGGTGTCGTTTTTGCCATAGAAATAAGTCCAGGCAACATTGCGCGGTGCGAAGTAAGGCGGTTCCCCGGGCGCAGTGTCGCCATTGCGCTCGGCGGGGCGCGTGTCGGTGAGCTTGAATTTCCCGTGGCCAATGATTTGCTTGATCACCTCGGAATCTTTCGCATCGTTGAAATCGCCGAGGACGACAAGTTTTGAGTCGGGGTTTTGGGTGAGGCGCGTATCAATGATTTTGCGCAAAACCTTGGCTTCGCCCAGCCGTTCCTCGGCTTCGTCCGCTTCCGGTGTCGAGAGATGGGATTTCAAATGCGTGGCGATGAGCGTCAAGGTGAAGCCGGTCGCGGCCCGGATATCCACTTCGGCAAAGCCGCGTTTGACCTGGAAGCGGCGACCGTCGAGCAGGAACAATTCGTTTGTGTGCGGCCGCCGCGCGACGATGGGCAATTTGCTCAACACGGCGACTTGGATGTTCGTGTCGTAACTCTGAATGTGCTCCCAAAACGGAAAATCCTGCCCGTCAGCCTGGAGTGACTCGCGGAGTTCCAGCAGGGCGTTGGTGCCGCCCACCTCTTCGAGCACGAGCACGTCGGAATTCAAGGCGCAGATGGTTTCGCGGATTTTAGCCCTGGCCGCGGCGGATTTGACGGCGTGGCGGGAGGCGGTCGGCTGATCCAAATAGTTTTCTACGTTGTAATTCGCTAAGCGGAAACTGCCGGCAAAAACATCCGAGCCGGCCAGCGATAAGGCGAGAAGAGCAAGTCGAATAGCCATCGCGGGAAGTTAAATCCACCGGGCAACCGGTGAAAGCAAAACCGGTGAAAAAAGTTTGAACAAAATTTCGGCGGCCCGGTCTATTCTATTGATTGGTTTGGGTTATGGTAAAGCGCCTGACTTTTATTGGGTTTTAGTCAGGCGCTTTTTTTTGCCAAAATGCGCAAAGCTGCTACTCTTCTTCTGTGTCTGGAAAAACCAAAAGCCGGGACAACCCCGTGAAATTGGACGACAAACAGAGCGAGCGCGACACGCGCGAACTGCGGATTGACAAGGTTGGCGTGCGCGGGCTGCGCTTTCCCATCCAGGTGCGCGACCGTGTTCATCGCGTGCAAAACACCGTGGCCACACTGGGCATGTTCGTGGACTTGCCGAAGGAATTCAAAGGCACGCACATGAGCCGTTTTGTGGAGGTGCTCACGTCGCATGGCAATGTCATCCACGTCGCCAACATCGTCGAGATTTTGCAGGAACTGCAACGGAAGCTCAATTCGGCGACGTCGCATCTGGAAATTGAGTTCCCGTATTTCATGAGCAAGAAATCGCCGGTGTCGCGGCGGGCGAGTCTGATGGATTACATTGCGCGGTTTGACGCGGCGGCGTGCGGCAAGGAAACCGATTTTGTGCTGACGGTGAAAGTGAACGTCACGACGCTCTGCCCGTGTTCCAAGGCGATCGCCAAATACGGCGCGCACAACCAACGCGGCGAGGTGACGGTGGCGCTGCGGTTCAAGAAAATTGTCTGGATAGAGGAGGTCATCGAGATGATCGAGGCGTCGGCGAGTTCGGAACTTTACGCGCTGCTCAAGCGGCAGGACGAAAAGGCCGTGACGGAGCGCGCGTATGAAAACCCCGTTTTTGTTGAGGATTTAGTGCGCAACGTGGCATTGCGGCTCAATGCGCACCCGCTGGTGACGTGGTATAAGGTCGAGGCGGAGAACTACGAAAGCATCCACAATCACAATGCTTACGCCTGTATCGAGCGTCGGCCGGAAATCCGCGTCCAGCTGGCCCGGCCGGCGCGGGGAACGACTTTAATTTGACGCTCAAAATTTCAAAATTTTTTTGTGGCTAATTTGGGATACTTTGCTACATTCCCGCCCCTTTGAAGCATTGAGCAGATCGGTTTTGGTCCGTAATGATTTTTTGATTTTGTGACAACCAAGAAAAAAGCGGTTAAGAAAAAAGTTCCCCTGAAAAAGGTTGCGCCGCGCGGCAAAGCCATGAAGGTGGCCACGTCCTCGGCCATTTTGGGCCGTCCGGTCGCCAAGGCGGGCGCCGGCGTGGACCTCAAGAAAGTGAAGCGCGAATGGCAGAAGTTCTGCCTGCATCTGCTGGAATTGCGCGACCAGTTGACCAAGCAGATGAACGGTCTGGCTCAGGAATCGGCCCAGGAGATGGCCGGCTACAGCCTGCACATGGCGGATTCCGGGACGGATAACTTTGACCGCGATTTCGCGTTGAGCCTGCTGTCCTCTGATCAGGACGCGGTTTACGAAATCGAGGAGGCCCTCAAGCGCATTGAGCGCAAGACCTACGGCGTTTGCGAATTGACCGGCAAACCAATTCCAAGGGCGCGGCTCGAGGCGATTCCATGGACCCGATTTACCGTCGAGGCGCAGGCGCAGTTGGAACGCGAAGGCGCCTTGAGGTCACGGCGGCTCGGCACGCTTGGAACGATTGATTCCACCGGCACGACCACGGATGTGGAAGGCGACGACGAGGAACATGCCGAGGAACCGGCAAAAACAAACAAAGAGAAAGAATAATTTATGGCCCGCGAAACCATCACCATCGAATGCATCGAAGCACGCAAGGAAGGCAAGTCCCCTTCGCGCTACACCACCAGCCGCAATAAAAAATTGCAGACGGAAAAGCTGGAGGTCAAAAAATACAACCCCGCGCTCAAGCGCCACACCCTCCACAAGGAGATCAAGTAATTTATGCCCCGCAAGACCAACACCGACAAGAAGACCGACAAGCGCGGTAAAAGTGTCCGCGAACAACGCACGCCGCGCCCGAAGCCGAAGTGCGATTTCACCATTGACGCGCTCGACTACAAAAACGTCAACCTGCTCAAGACCTTTGTGACCGACCAGGGCCGCATCCTGCCGCGTAAATATACCGGCCTGCCCGCGCCCTACCAGCGACGTATGACCGCCGCCATCAAGCGCGCTCGTCAGATGTTGCTGATGAAGTGATTCTCCCGCCGCGCGATTGCAATTGCCGTCGCGCGGCATTTTTTGCAATTTATATTGCAAATAATTTGCAATTAAAATGGTGGCCCAATCCATTGTCTTCCAAATTTTCCTGGCGTTTGGCATTGCCGTGGCCGGCGGGGCGTTGAGCGGGCTGCTCGCGCGGACGCACAAGCAGCTTTGCGGCTTCATCAGCCTAGGAGCGGGCACGCTGCTGGGTGTGGCGTTGTGCGGCATCGCGCCGGATTGCCTGGAATCTTTGAAGATGTGGCAGTTTTTGCTGGCCGGTGCCTCGGGCTATTTTCTCTTTGCCTTGATTTCCCGATACGTTTATCACGTCTGTCCGGCGTGCGCGGCCAGCCATTTTGACGAGGCCACGACGCACCGGTTGGCGGAATTTGCCACCGCCATGATGCTGGCACTGGCCATCCACTGCACCGTGGATGGCCTCGCGCTGGCGGCGGGCAACGATGATGCCGGCGAGGCGCAAAATAAATTAGGGTTTTCCATCGCCTTTGCCATTTGCGTCCATAAATTCCCCGAAGGGCTGGCGCTCGGCGCGCTGCTGCTCGGCGGCGGTGTGGCGCGGGCGAAAATGCTCTGGCTTGTCGCCGCCGTCGAATGCACGACCATTCTTGGCGGGCTGATCGGCTGGTTTTTTCTGCATGGCGTCTCGGCCTTCTGGCTGGCGCTGGCGCTGGCCAATGCCGCCGGCGGATTTTTCTTCCTCGCCCTTCATGCCGTTCTCGGGGAAATTCTCAAACATCACAAGGGTTTGGTGCTGGCCAACTTTGCCGCCGGGTTTGCGGCCATCGCCGGCCTGATACTTTATTTTCACTTGAAAGCCTGAATGCAATGAAAGCCGGCGCGCACCCGCACACGGGGAAAAAACAGGAATTGGACGCGCTCACCGGCCGGCTGCGTCGCGAAGCGCGCAAAATCACCGGCCCGCGCGCCGCGATTCTGGAAATTTTACGGCATCACCCGCATCCACTGACGAACAAGGAGATTTTTGCCGCGCTGCCCAAAGACGGCTGCGATCTCGCCACGATTTATCGCGCGATGCAGATGCTCGAGCAACTGGGGATGGTGAAGCGTTTCGATTTTGGCGACGGCGCGGCGCGGTTTGAACTCGTCAGCGAAGGGGACGACGGGCACCACCATCATCTGGTCTGCACCCGCTGCGCCGGCGTGGTGGAGATTGATGAATGTTTTCCGGCGGAAATCGAGCGGCGGATTGCAACAGCAAACGGTTTCACCGGTGTGACGCACCGGCTTGAGTTTTTCGGCGTCTGCCCCGCCTGCCAGAAATGAAAACGGCGGCGATTGCTCGCCGCCAATGCGTCAAACGGTTTCCTCGGACAACCAGTCGCCGAGTTGCAAGTATTCCCTGATTTTCCGCCGCTCGTGACGATTTTTGAGCGACTTTTTGGTGTGATGTTCGGTTTTACGGAACGGATGTTTGGGATTGCGAATGGTTTCGGCCATCACTGCGAGTGTTTTCATCATAGCATTTTCACCTTTCGTTGACTAACCGCGAACTGACAGCGTAAACAATGCCAGCCGCCATCAGTCCGAAAACTACTGTTTTCCATCACATCATCTGACGCCAAGTCATGGCATTTGTTCAAAAATTTTCAAACAAAACAAAAAGCGCCAGAACACCACTCGTTTTCCGCGCGGCGACTCATCAATTTCAGTCCCAGCTTGGCAAACGCCGCCTGCACGTCGCCAAATTCCGCCGCCAGAATTCCGGCCAAAACTAAAATGCCTTCCGGCTTCAACCGGCTTACAATTCGCCGCTTTTCGGAAATTAGCAAGTTGGAAACCAAGTTCGCGCAGATCAAATCGTATTGCCGCGCGGATTTCGGCGCCAGTTTCGTCACATCGCCGCGTGTCAGTTGGATCTTCGCATCCACGCGGTTTTTGAGCGCATTGTGCCTCGCCACGCGAACAGATTCCGGGTCGAAATCAAACGCGTGAACCGGCTGATAGCCCAGCTTCGCCGCCGCAATCGCCAGGATGCCGGAGCCGGTGCCAATGTCCAAAAAGGATTTTGCAGCCGCGAAGCCTCGTCGCCGGCTTGAATGCGAGGGGGGCACCGCTGCCACGATCCGATGCAGGCAAAACGAAGTCGTCGGATGCTGGCCGGTGCCGAAGCTCAAGCCGGGATCGAGGATGACCACCGCCTGATTTTTTTTCGGCCGCTGCCGGATCCAGCTGGGTTTGATGAGCAAAGCATCCCCGATTTCCATGGGATGAAAATGACGTTTCCAAGATTCTTTCCAGTCCTCACGCCTCACCTTGGCAATTTCAATTTGGGCCGCGCCGATTTGCAAACCACAGCTTTCAATCCGCTTCAAACCGGCGGCGATTTCCGCTTTAATTATTTTGGCCGCCGGTTTTTCGTCGCGAAAAACGCTGACCGTGCTGACGCCGGTTTCCAGGTTGAAGTAAGCTGCCGTCGGTGCGCCGGTGAGGCTGCCGAGCAGTTCCGTCACGGCGTCCTCGGCTTCCAGTGTGGTCGTCACTGAAATTTGCCAGAGCAGTTTCTTGGTTTTCATTTTAGCCGACCAAATCGCGCCAAGGGGTGAAATTCAGCAACTCGATTTCCGCCATGTGCGGGTGCAGCGCCACCTGCGTGATGCTGGCATATTCCACCTCGAACGAATTGGTCTTCGGCAGCGGCAGTTCCAGCAGGATGGCCAGCAGTGCGCGGATGACGCCGCCGTGGCAGAACACCGCGACGTTTTGGCTCTGGTGTTTATTGATGATTTCGCGCAGGCATGGCTCCAGCCGTGCCCGGAATGCCGGGCCGCTTTCGCCGTTCGGCGCGCCGGGATTCTCGATCTGTTCCAGCCATTCATGGACGGCAAAATTAAATTCATCCCGCACGGTGGCCCAGTTTTTGCCCGTCCAATCGCCGAAATCGATCTCGCGCAGGTCGTGAAAAATGGTCTGCTTATGTCCGTGAGCCTTCAGCGTGGGTGCGAGCGTCTGCTGGACACGTTTCATCGGACTGGCATAGACGGCGTCAATCGTTTTGACGCGCAAGTAATCCGCGAGAATCTTCGCCTGCCGCTTTCCGCGCGGCGAAAGGTTCATGTCAATGCGCCCGCCGAAAATACCCTGATAACGGGGCTCGACCTCACCGTGCCGGATCAGCAGCAGCCGCGTGGCCGGCGGATGCGGGGCCATTTTACGACGGATGAATTTGCGGCGAACAGTCTTCTTGGCCATGAGCAAATGCCGTTTGGAAATTTAGCTTTGGGCCATCGCCGCCGTTTGCGCGGCGAGCAACTCCTTGATGCCGGCCTTGCCGAGCGCCAGCAAATCCACCAACTGTGCGTCCGTGAACGTTGCCTCCTCGCCGGTGCCTTGCAGTTCAATGAATTCGCCGCGCGAATTCATTACCAGATTCATGTCCACCGCCGCGCCCACGTCCTCGGTGTAGCACAAATCCAGCAGCGGCGCGCCGTTGACGATGCCGACGCTGACGGCGGCGATCCCAGAAAGAATCGGGTTTTCGGAAATTTTCTTTTCCCCAATCAGCTTGTTGATCGCGAGCGACAGCGCCACAAATGAACCGGTGATGGCCGCCGTGCGTGTGCCGCCGTCAGCCTGCAACACGTCGCAATCCACGCAGATCGTGCGGGCGCCGATTTTTTCCAGGTCAATCGCCGCGCGGATGGAGCGGCCGATGAGCCGCTGGATTTCCGACGAGCGGCCGTCGAGTTTGCCCTTGCTGATGTCGCGCGGTTTGCGAGTCAAAGTGGAGTAGGGGAGCATCGAGTATTCGGCGGTGATCCAGCCGCCCTCGACCTTTTGTTCCTTCATCCAGCGCGGGACGGATTCCTCGATGGTCACGCCGCAGATGACGCGGGTGTTGCCCCATTCAATGAGCGTGGAGCCGGCGGCGTGCGGCGCGATGTGGTTTTGGAAACGGAGCGGACGGATTTGGTTGGGCGCGCGCCCGTCGGCGCGGATGGTTTCAGACATGGGCCACATCTTAAACTTCAACCGCACCGGCGGGCAACGAGGAAAACCAGCCGCAATGATTTTTATGTTTGCAGCCTATCTAGTTGTTAGGCGTTTCCGATCTTTCGAGTTAAGCCTCATAGTCGTGGGAGACTTCGATAGTGCGGTAGGCACTTCATGAGGTGAAGTCAAAGATGACGCGCTCCTTGCCTGATGCCGCGATTTGCTGGCAGTCGAGGGTTGATATGTTCGAGGCCCCTCTGATGATCACGATGCCTTTTGCGGAGGCAACTATCTGCTTGAGATCCGAAACTGTAAGTCTGGTTGTTCCGATGATCAGACCCGCGCCGGACGCACCGATTTGTTGTATTTCGAGCGTAGTTCGTTTCATGTTGTGGTTTTCAGTTGGTGATTTTCACTTCTTTCCCACTTCCAGTCCGGCAAACAGACTTTCCAGATTGTTCAGCGGCGTCTCGTGTTTCGCGTTGAGCATCTGCCGGAGAAAATCCACGCCGTCTTGCACGGTGCGGACAGATTTCGGCAGCAGCGCGCCCGCCGCGTTCGCGTGGCCGCCGCCCTGGAATTTTTCCGCAACCCGGCGCGCCTCGCCGTTGCGGCTGCGGAAGCTGGCAAAAATGGCGTTGCTCCGGCGGAACAACGTCACGAGCACGGTGTATTTCGTCGCGCCGCGCTCCAGCAGTTGGTGGACGATGGAATTGGTGTTGCCCACAAGGGTGTCCACATGGCCGACCGTCGGCGAGAGTTCGGTGATGTTCCGCTTGCTCCACTCGAAGCCGATGGGGTCTTCCACGCGGCGTTTGACGGCCATGACTTCGAGGAGCGGATGGTCGAGCAGTTTTTCCAGTTCGCCGCCGATGAGGGTGTGGAGGTTCCAGAAGTTGTAAATCTTCACCAGCCCGGCGTAATCGCCGGCCACGTCAAAGTCCGGGTCGGTCTCCAGAAACAGGTCCGCCACGTTGTTCAAATGCACCAGGCGGTCGAGCGCGGGCGTGGCGAGGCCGTTTTGCCTGCATAATTCGTAGGCGAGCAGGCCGGCGGACTTGTTGAGGTCGTGGTGCAGGTGCGCGTTTTTCGGCGCGACCTCGGTGACGTGATGATCCACGACCAGCCAGTCCTGCCGGTCCAGGCGCGGTTCGAAGGTGAAATCGGTCACCCACGCCGCGCGCTCGCGGAGGTCGCGCTGTTTCCAGAAATTGTAGTGATACGCCTGGAGTGGCACGCTATCGCCGTAGATTTTTTGCGCGAGCCGCTGGAGCAACAGGCCGGCGACCAAGCCATCAAGGTCGCTTTCGTGGGTGATAATGACTTCCGGCTTGGGCAGCGTCAGCATGGCGGGAAGTTAAATCATGGCGGCGTGCGTGGCGAGCGGCGAATTGGCGGACCCGGCTCAACCCCGGTGCGGCCACCTTTAAGAGCCGGGCGCACCGGCGCTGAAATTTTCCGGTGGCGGCGAAATCCGCAGCCTAAAACCACCAGCCAACGCCCGCAGACAACACGGGAAAATCACCTGCGTGGCCAGATCCATGAATGGCTGGCCAATGCGGTCGCCGGCCGCAGCCGCCCGACTTGGGCGGCGGAACGCAACCGGCGGTATGAATCTTGGAACAGCCATTTTTCCTCGGCAACCATGATCTGGCGGTTGGCCCGCAGCAGCAATCTGAACAAACCCGCCCCCAGCGACAACAAGATGGTGACTGGGCGGGAGGCGGAACTAACCGGGTGTGTTCAGCGAATTTTTCCAAGCCGTCACGGCGGACTTGATTGCGGCCGCGCAATTCGCTTTTGGTTTTACAAAACGCGGCGTGAACCACGGAAAACTGCCGGTTAAATCGGGTGTCACCAAAATCTGCCCGTCGCAATCCGCCCCGCTGCCGATACCGATGGTCGGGATGGAAATGTTTTCTGAAATTTCTTTTGCGACCGGCGGCGTGACCAGTTCCAAAACGATTGCAAATGCCCCCGCGTCTGCCAGCAGTTTCGCATCATCGAGCAAGCGTGCATGTTCATCTTCCTTCTTGCCCTTGAGGTGATAACCGCCCTCTTCCAAAACATGCTGCGGCAACATTCCCAAATGACCGCAAAACGGAATGCCCGCCGCGATGATGGCCTTCACCGGCGGCAAAATTTCGCGCCCGCCTTCCGCCTTCACAAATTCCGCGCCAGCGGCGGAAAGTTTTTTGGCGTTCGCCACCGCGTCGGAAACCGTCTCGTAACTTCGGAACGGCAGATCACCGCCGAGCAAGGCATTCGGCTTCGCGCGGGCGGCGGCGCGGACGTGATGCTCCATCTCCGCCATCGTGACGTGCGTGGTGTCGGGGTAGCCGAGCACGACCATGCCGAGCGAATCGCCGACGAGCAGCAACGGCACCCCGCATTCGTCCAGCAGCTTCGCCATCGGGAAATCATACGCCGTGAGCGCGGCGATTTTCTCGCCACGACCTTTCATCCCGTGAATCGCCTCAACGGTGGTTTTCATTTGTTGAATCGTAAAAAAGTTAAATCGCAGGGTTGTTTGCCGCTCCGGCTGGATGAACAACTCAACCATTTAACGGATGGTAAAACTCTTCACCAATTCCTCCGGCGATGTGACCGCCGTGCCGACTTTGCCGACGACGATGCCGGCGGCGTGGTTGGACAGAATCGCCGCCTCGACCGGCGACGCGCCCGCCGCCACCGCCAGTGTGAAACTCGCGATGACCGTGTCGCCCGCGCCGGACACGTCGAAGACTTCCTGCGCCACCGTCGGGATGTGGAACGGCTTTTGTCCGCGCTGGCACAGCAACATGCCGAGTTCGCCGAGCGTGATGAGCAGCAGCGCCGGGCGCAGTTCGTCGAGCAGACGCTCCGCGACGCGCATCAGATTTTGGTCGGCGAACGGATTTTCGTTTTTGGTTTCGTCCGGCAAATCCGCCAATTCAAACGCCTCCTTGCGGTTCGGAGTGATGAGCGAAAGATGGCTCAAATCCAGGTGGTGCACCGGCTTGGGATCGAGGCTCAACCACACGCCGCGCTCGCGGCAGAGCTTTTTGACTTCGTCCAGCAAAGTCTGCGTCACCACGCCCTTGCCGTAGTCGCCGACGATGACGGCGTCGGTCTGGGACAGTTTTGATTTCAATTCGGCAATCAAACGCGCGGTCAGTTTCCCGTCCAAGCCGTCGCGCGTTTCGCGGTCAATGCGGACGACCTGCTGCTGGTGCGCCACGATGCGCGTCTTGACGCTCGTGTGCCGCGCGGAGCTTTTGACCAGGCCGGCGCAGCCGATGTTTTGTTCGCCGAGGAGTTTTTGCAGCTTGCGGCCGGCGTCGTCATTGCCGATGGCGCCGAAAAGCTCCGCCGGCGTGGCGAGCGAAATCAGGTTGCGCGCGACATTCGCCGCGCCGCCGGGCATGAAGCTCTCGCGCGCAAACTCCACCACCGGCACGGGTGCTTCCGGCGAAATGCGCGACACGCCGCCCCAGATGAACTGGTCGAGCATCACGTCGCCGACGACGAGCACGCGGGTTTTTTGCGCGGCGGCCAGAATCTGCCGGGCGCGCGAAGCGGATAAAGTTTTGCCCTTCATTTTATTTTCAACCGCAGGTGAAACACATCTGTAGCATGGCTTGTAACCAAAAAAAACTATCCAATTACTTGTAAAACTAAAGATTATTCGGGTTAAGCCGCCGGAATCTTTCGTGCCGGGCGGCTTCATTTACTGATCGTTTCTCTGCCCATGCCAATGAATGTTGGGTTAGCGTTCGTGCCGGCAGCACGGCGGCGGGAAAATGGGAACGATACCTGGAGCACGGGTGGTGGGATGACCGTCGGGCGGGCCGAACCTGCCCCAATGCTGCCGCCGCCGGCACACGCTAAAATCAATCACGCCCTTTATGGGGGTGGCGCGGGCCCAATGGTGCCGCCGGGGACAAACTCGGCCGGTATGAGAGTCTGCCTCACGTCCCGATGCCCTCGACTCACCGCTTCCGCCCATCGGAGGATGCGGGGAACCACCTTGTGGCTGTCCCAACGATAATGGGCCACCTCCTTCATGCACCAAGCATAACCGGCTTGATTTTCTGTGCTGACCAATGAAATGTTTTGCGGCACTTGGAGACCCCGATCGGCCAAATACTGCTGCGTCGGGATAAACAGGGTGTAATCATCAATGAACAACGCGGTGGGCGGCGTGACCCGGAACAGCGAATCCAAGAGCTTTTGAAACCCTTCCTTGGTTTCCTCCCAGTCCGGCAGATTATAACGGCCCACCGTAATGCCATGGGCCTTGAGTTCATCGAGAAAAGTGCGCTCGGTTGGCCCCGGCTCCGGCCACCGCCGCTCCCGGCGCCCCAGCAATACGATGCGAGAATGGCCCAGATTGACGAGATGACGCACGGCGGCGACAATGGCGACCCGGCAATTCGGTCCGATGCTGGCAACGGGCAGGCCTTCCCGCCGGCCGAACAAGGCGAACGCGGGTCTCGACTGCGCGCTGAACCATTCCAGCACCTCGCGCGGCCCCGCCATCACGATCCAGGCATCCGCTTGGTGTTGTTCAACGAAGCGACCGATGCGTGCCGGGTCCATTTTGAGTTCCATCATGGTTTTCGGGGCGAAGTCAAACGTATGCCCCAAATTTTTGAACGCAAAGGGGAGTTTGATCAAATAATCGCGGGGAATGTCGGCTCTTTCGTAGAGCAGCAGGGCAATCCGCATGGGGCGGGCTGCCTTTTCACTGGGTGGGATGATCAGTCGCTTGCAGCGTTTTCCCCGCCCCAGGAGCCGTCCATCCCGCTCAAGCCGTCGTAACGC
Organism: bacterium; assembly: GCA_021780905.1. Lineage (GTDB taxonomy): Bacteria > Verrucomicrobiota > Verrucomicrobiia > Limisphaerales > UBA11358 > UBA11358. Next base: position 46,311 of record JAJXXW010000074.1, on the reverse strand, counting down.
GACTTCCACGGTCATGCGGCTTACCCCCAGTTCCGCCGCCAGCCGGTCCTTTCCGGGCATCGTTTTCATCCATTGCCCCCGGGCCAACTCGGCGGTCAGGTGGTTGACAACTTGATCGGTGACCGAAAGCAGCTTTAACGGCAGCATTTTGCAATCTAGCCAGAACTGAAGGCTAGATGTCAACGGGGAAATAATTTGTATCCTCGGAGAGCGGGGCTATAAATGGTCATGATTCTGACTGAATTCAAAAAACCAAGCCCATCTTACTTTCGTGCTGGAAAATTCTAAACCGTTACCCATCAGATTATGAAAACAAATAAATTGCGTTCCCTGCACATAACCCTCGCTGTCGCGGCGCTGCTGGCCGCTCCGGCGGCGTTCGCACAGGTGAATTATTACTGGGACAATCACACTAACAGCGGCTTTGGCACGGCGGGCGGCACCTGGTTCTCGACGGGCAACAGCGGGATCCCCGGCTGGAGCACGGACTCAACCGGAGCCACGGATCCTTCCGGCAGCAACATCGTCACCGCCAACACCGACACCAGCGAGAACTTCGGCAGCACGAACGGTTTGGCCGCGGGCACCGTCACGGTCAGCGGCACCGTGAACGCTGGAACCAATCTGGTCTTTGGTTCGGCTTCGGGTGCCATCACCCTGTCCGGGGGCACCATCACCCTGCCGGCCACTGCGGCGATCACTGTTAGTAACGCGGCAGACACCATCAATTCCACCCTTGCCGGCGCCGGCACCAGCCTGACCTACAACGGCGGCACCCTGACGCTCTCGGCGAACAGCACCTACTCCGGTGGCACGACCATCAACAGCGGCGCGTTTCAACTCGGCACTAACACTGCTGCGGTCTTCACGCTTGCCTCCGGCACGGTCACGGTCAATGGCACCAGTTCATTCGTGATTGCCAACACGGCCGGGGCAACATTTACCAATAATTTTATCCTCAACAGCCTGGGATCCAGTTCAACCAGCGGTGCCTTATGCCATGACGGTGGCTCTTCGGCGTTTAATCTGATTTTGGGCACGGTCACGCTCAACGGCCCCAGCCGCATCGGCGTGCATGCATCACCCGGCACCAGCCTGACGATTGGCGGTCAGGTCAGCGGCGCTGGGCCACTGCGCGTTTATGAGCGTGACGCCCCCGCCTATGGCGTCACGACAGAACTGCAACTCACCAATAACTTGAACAACTATTCGGGCGGCACGTTTCTCGAGAACGGCATCCTCCACATCACCCAACCGGGTGCGTTCGGCTCCGGGCCGGTCACCAACACTGTGTATTCCTCAGGGGTTAACGGTTCGACCGTCGGCAACGGCGAGTTGCTCGTAGATGAAGTGTCGGGCACCATTCCCAACAACTTTTACCTGGGCGGCAACAATGGTTTTGCCTCCAACTCCTACAAGGACCGGTATGGATACGGCCTCGCCACGCTGCTCTTCCACAATGACGGCAAGACCGCCACGCTCTCGGGCACGGTGACGCTGGACCCGACCTACGCCAACGGGGCCACCATCCGCCACTACAGCAGTGGCGGCACGACGATCTTCGGCAATCCCATTGGCGGCACCGGCAACCTCACCCTTCAAGCCGCCGGCGCGGCTGCCACCCACAATCAGACGTGGGTGCTGCAAGGCGGTGCCAGCACTTATGTCGGCACCACGACCCTCGCCGGCACCGGCTCGGCCAACGCCATCCTCCAGCTCAACGGCGGCTCGTTGCCCAGTGCCACGGTGCTGACGATGAGCGACGGCAACTTTGGTGGCATTCTGACCGACGCCGTGCTGGATCTCAACGGCAACAACCAGACCCTGGCCGGATTGCAAAATACGACTTCAGTGGGCCGGGGCCTATTTGTTGTGAACAGCAGCGCGACGCCGGCGACGCTGACCGTCAACAACAGTGCCAGTTATATTTATGCCGGCGCGATCGGCACGAACACCACCACTGCCGCCACGGGCCAGACTGCTGGCACTGGGAACATTGCGCTGGTCAAGAATGGCCCCGGCACCTTGACACTGGCCGGCACGAACACCTATACCGGAACCACCACCGTCAGCAACGGCACCGTTCAAATGGGGACTGCAGGTGCGGTTACCGTAGCCAATTACAGCTTTGAGACTCCTACAACGCTGGCTTCCGGCACTTATGGCTATACACCTTCAGGCGCCAGTTGGATCTTCGCTCCGGCTAATACATCAGGCATCGCCAAAAACGGCAGTCCATGGTTTACTCCGAGTGCGCCCGATGGAACGCAAGCGGCGTTTCTGCAAGGAAGCGGCGCGAGCATTTCCAATTCTTTCAGCATCGTGAAAGCGGGTTATTACGAGGTCAGCTTTGCGTATGTCAGCCGGGGTGGCGGCTCCGGACCGAACGGCATTCTTGTGGGTTGGGACGGGGCGACCAATTTAAACGTGTCTGCCACCAACATGAGCACCAGCGCATGGGTGACCACGAATACGACGGTTTATCTCACGGCGGGCAGCCACACGCTGGCCTTTGTCGGCAACAACACCTACGGCGGGGACAAAACCTCGTGCATTGACGATGTGCAGATTTTGCAACTCACGCCCAATGCTGGCGCGCTGCCGACTAACACGGACGTCAATCTGGCCGGATCCGGCGCCACGCTGGATTTATGCGGTTCGACGGCCATCCTCGGCTCGCTGGTAGGCGTGTCCGGGTCGAGTATCATTTCCACCATCCCCAATCTTGGGGGCTTGGTTGTTGGCGGTCATAATGCCAGCACGGTATTTGCCGGTGTTTATGCAGGCGGGGGCAGTCTCACCAAAAATGGCAATGGCGCACTCACCCTTGCCGGTATCAACACCTTTAGCGGCGGGACGACGGTCAATGCCGGCACTCTCCAGATTACGAATGTAGCCATGGCGGCCAACACCTATAATATCGCCAGTGGCGCGACTTTGGAACTGACCATGACGACCACCAATCCGTTTAGCGGGGCCACCACCTTTACGAATACCGGCACGCTAAAACTCGACGGTGGCGGCAGTGTCATTGCTTTTGGCAAACAAAACAATGCAGTAGCATTCCCACCCGCCGTCTCCTGCACTGTGTCCCTCGCCGCCGGTGGTCTGGTTTGGATCACTGGCAACACCGCCGTCGTGGGCAGCTACGGCAACAATGGCAATTGGAATTCCAATCTTGGATCGTTCCAAGTGGACAGCGGTTCCAGCATGAACTTTGTCGAGGCGGGGGCCAGCCACTTCGCCCAGTTCGACGCCCTGAACGGCGGAGGCGCCATCAGTGGAGGTTCCCCGGCGATCACGTTGAGCCTTGGCAATGCCAACGGCACCGGCATTTTTTCGGGCAGCCTCAGCGGCCTCATGTCCTTGACCAAGAATGGCACGGGCGCCCAGACGCTCTCCGGTGCGAACAGCTACACTGGCGCCACCACCATCAACGGCGGCACGCTGGCTTTGGGGGCAAACAACACTTTGCCTTCCGGCACGGCGGTAAGCCTTGGCAGCGCCACGCTGGATGCGCAGACTTACACCAACTCTGGCGGCGCTTTGAATGTGACCGGCGCGGGCACGATCAATCTGGGCAGCGGCGGCACGCTGGCCTTTACCAACAGCAGCGCGGCGAATTGGACCGGGGGCACCTTGGCCATCACGGGCAGCTTTGTGTCAAGCGCGTCGCTGCGCTTCGGCACCGACAACACCGGCCTGACCTCCGGCCAGCTCGCCCAGATTTCGGCGGCGGGTTACAACAGCTTCAGCTTGGATGCCAACGGCTATCTGGTGGGCAGCAGCGGCGGCGGTCTGGTGAGCAACACACTGGCGCTGGCAGCGGTGCCGTCCGCGACCGTGGGCTATCAGGCCAGCGTATTCTACACCGCCACGGTGCAGACGAACGGGGTGACGGCGACGAATGCGACCGGGCCGGTGGTCTTCTCGTATTCGACCTACGGCACGAATCCGGCGGTGGCGTTCTGGACCAACAACTGCGTTGCGGGTGTGGCCAGCAGCGTGACGATCGCGAACCAGTTGCCGCGCGGGACGAACTTGATCATCGTCGGCTATGCGAGCGACGGCATTTACCTGGGCTACACCAACAGCCTGATCCAGACGGTGACGAACCATCCGCCGGTGGTGAGCAACATCACGATGGGCGGCTTGAGCGGGACGCCGGCCACGATCCAGATCATCGGCGGCAAGTATGCGCCGACGGATGCGGACGGCGACCCCTTGATCGTGTCGGCGGTGCAAAATCCGTCCGTCCAAAACGGCACGGTGACGACCGACGGAACGAACGTGACCTACACGGCATTGGGCAACTTCACCGGCGCGGACACGTTCACCTACTCGGTGAGCGACAACTATGGCGGGACGAGCACGGCGGTGATCACGGTGAACGTGGTGACCAACGGCGGAGGCTACAACCTGATTTCGGGGCCGGTGAACAACGGGAACGGCACCTCGACGATCCATTTTGCGGGCATCCCGGGCTACAGCTACGCGTTGGAGACGACGCCGAGCCTGACGTTGCCGATCACCTGGACGCCGGTGCAGACGAACACGGCGGCGAGCAATGGGGCGTTGAGCTTCACGTTCAGCACGTCGGCGGGGCAGGGCTACTTCCGGACGCACTACGTGCCTTGAATTGGGAAATGTGAGTGAATAGGGGGGCCCGGCAGGATGCGGCTCCGACGGCGGTGGGTCGCGGGTTGGGAAAGCAATTTCGTGACGGCGTGGTTTCCGTCACAAGACCGGATGATGGGTTCCGGTTTGGGGTGGGTGGCGGCGCTGATTGGGTTGGCGCCGCCACCTTTTTGTCAATGGGTTGCTTAATGGTAAGAAATTGATTTTATTTAACACCCAGACCCGGCCGCTGGACAGCCCGAGACACTAAAAAAGCAAAACAACCAATGATTTATAAACTGCTCAAGCCATTATTGTTCATGGCAACACTTGTGAATATTTCCAGTGTTCATGCAGACGACCTGTCTTCAACGCCAGATTTGATCACCAAAGCAGCGCAAGGTGACATCCGCGCCCAAGTCTCGCTCGCGGTTCGCTACCGTGACGGCAAAGGCGTGAAACGCAACTTTGCCGAAGCGATGCGCTGGGGGCACCTCGCCGCCGATCGCGGTGATGCGGCGGCAATGGATTTTGTCGGGTCGATGTTTTTGAGAGGAGTCGGGGTGAAACAAAATCCAGCGATCGCCGCCGGCTACTTCAAAGCCGGGGCCGGGGAATCCGCCACCGCCTGTTGGAATCTGGGGCAATGCTACTTCGGCGCCCAGGGCGTGGATCAGGATATTCCCAAAGCGTTGGAGATTTGGAAACAGGCGGTGGACATGGGCAGCGGGCGCGCGGCGGCCACTGTGGCGATGGTCTATCTCGCCGGCGATGGTGTCGCGCCGGACCTGGTGGAAGCACGCAAGTTCGCCACGCGCGCGGCGGAGATGAACGATCCCTCCGGTTTGATCGTGCTGGGGGAGATTCAGTTTCAAGCCGGCGAGTTGGGAGCCGCCCGCACCAACTGGACGAAGGCGTCGCACATGAAACCGACTGCTCTCACCGGAAATCCCGAGCTGCCGTATGATAATATGGTGGCCCAAGAGGGCGCTGACCTGCTGAAACTGATGGACTATCGCGGCCACCGGCCCGAGCCGGGCAAGTTTGCACTCGTGTCCGTGCCGCACGTCCAACAAGGCTGGAACAACTGCGGCGCCACGAGCTGCGCGATGCTTGCCCGTTCGCAGGGCAGGATGCTTGGTGGCTGGGATTTCAAACGGCTTTGTCCGTCCCCGCTTGGCACCGGCTCCGATTGGGGCGAGTTGCTCCAAGCTCCAGAAAAAATCGGTCTGCACTGGAAACTCGTCACCTTCACGCCTGACGATGCCGGGTTCGACCAAGCCACGAACTTTGTGCGATCCGAACTTGATTCCGGTCGCCCCCTCGTCATTGACTTCAAATACACCGGCCCCCAATACCCTGATGGCGAGGCTGGCCACACGCTGCTCATCGTCGGTTACATCGCCGAGGAGAATCTCTACATTCTTTGCAATCCCGCGATTGCCACACCCGGCCTGGAGTTAATCACGGCCGGGAGTCTGCAACACTACTGGCGTTCCGATCACTACGGCGAACTCTCGCACAATGTCCTGTCGAGACCAGCAATTGTCATTGCCACACCGTAATAAATTCACTACAACTTATGGCGACACACCATATCGAACCTCATAAATGACAAGTGAATCACCCAGCCAAGATAGGGCCATTTCGCGGCGCCTCTTTTTGCTGTCTTCATCCATGGCGACGGCGGCGCTGGGAATTAAGCCACTGACAGGAGTGGGAGCTTTGGCCAATCAAGCGCCGGTCACGACCGAGGACCCGGGAAAATTGCGCCTATGGTATGATCGGCCGGCGAAGACGTGGATGACGGAAGCCTTGCCGATCGGCAATGGTCCCATGGGCGCGATGCTTTTTGGTGGCACGGAAATTGAGCGGATTCAGTTTAATGAAATCAGTTTGTGGAGCGGGGATCGCATCGCCAATGGACGCTTGCTGGGTGAAGCGGCTGCGGAGGAAGACCAAAATCTTGGAGCCTACCAGGCCTTTGGCGATATCTTCATCCACCTCGGCCACGATTTTTCCAAGGTGACTCATTACCGGCAAGAACTGGACATTGACCGTGCCGTGCATCAGGTGACTTACGAATACAACGGTGTGTGCTATCAACGGACCGCCTTCGCCAGCCATCCCGACGGCGTGATCGTCATTTACCTGACGGCGAACAAACCTGCCGCCTACACCGGTCACATCCAACTAGCGGACATGCATCAGGCCCGGATTGACGCCGAGGGCAACCGGCTCCGTTCCGTGGGCAAACTGGAAAACGGTTTTGAATACGAAGCCCAGTTGCAAGTGCTGAACCAAAAGGGCGCGCTGGCCATCAAACAAGACGAGGCCGGCGCAAAAAACCCGTGGGACATCGCTGTGCCAACGACCAGTCTGGCCTTCGACCAATGCGATGGCGTGACCTTGATTCTCAGCGCGGGCACAAACTTTGTCCAAGATCACACCAAACAATGGTTGGGCGCACATCCTCATGCTGCCATCACGAAGCGGGTAACCGCCGCTGCCAAACGGAGTGTCGCGAAACTGCTGGCGCGGCATGTGACAGATTATCAATCGCTTTTCCACCGCCTTTCACTTGATGTCGGAACCACCGCGCCGGACCTGCTTGCCAAGACCACGCTGGCGCGGCTCGAAGACTATTTGAATCACAATTCGGTTGATCCGGATCTCGAAGCCTTGTTCTGCCAGTATGGCCGGTATCTGCTGATCAGTTGCTCGCGCCCGGGCTCGCTGCCCGCGAATCTTCAAGGAGTTTGGAACGACAGCAACGAGCCGGCCTGGGCCTGCGACTACCATTCCAACATCAATATCGAAATGTGCTACTGGCCGGCCGAGCCGGCCAATCTGGCCGAATGCCACCGGCCGTTCTTTGATTACGTCAACAGCATCCGCGAGGTCAGCGCGGAAAACACCCGGAAGCATTACGGCGATGTCCGGGGCTGGACCGTCCAGACGATGAACAACGCCTGCGGTATTTCGTTCTGGAAATGGAATCCGCCGGCCAGTGCGTGGTATTCACGACATCTGTGGGAGCATTTCGCCTTCGGCCGGGACCAGCAATACCTTCGCCAGACCGCCTATCCCGTGCTCAAGGAAATCTGCAACTTTTGGGACGACCACCTCAAACGACGTCCGGACGGCACGCTCGTTACTCCGGACGGTTGGTCCCCCGAGCACGGCCCCGCTGAAGAAGGCGTCACCTACGATCAGGAGATCATTTACGACCTGTTCACCAACACGATTGAGGCCGCCGATGTCTTGGGCGACGACCCGGAATTCCGCGATCACATCGCCGGCCTGCGGGATAAGCTGTTGAAACCGAAGATTGGGCGTTGGGGCCAATTGCAGGAGTGGGAAGCCGACAAAGATGATCCGAAAGACAATCATCGCCACGCCTCCCATCTGTTTGCCCTGTATCCGGGACGCCAGATCACCCGGGAGGGAACGCCCCAACTGGCCGAGGCCGCCGAAGTTTCCTTGAAAGCCCGTGGCGACAAAAGCACCGGCTGGAGCCGCGCTTGGAAAATCAATTTCTGGGCCAGGCTCTGGGATGGCGATCACGCCTACACCCTGCTGCGGAACCTGTTAACCGTGGTCCACGGGACCAAAATGTTTTACGGCGAGAGCGGTGCCGGCGTGTATCCCAATCTGTTCGATGCCCATCCGCCGTTTCAGATTGACGGCAATTTGGGCGCGACGGCCGGTTTCTGTGAAATGCTCGTGCAAAGCCACACCGGCGACATCCGTCTGCTGCCCGCGCTGCCGACGGCCTGGCCCACCGGCAAGGTAACCGGCCTGTGCGCCCGCGGCGGTTTCGAGGTGGACATGGATTGGCAAGACGGCCACCTGACCAAGGCCGTGATTCGTTCCAAGTCCGGCCTTCCGTGCAAAGTTGTTTACGGTGACAATGTCTGGGAGTTTAAAACCAAAACCGGCACTTCGTATCCGCTTGCCCTTGCGAAAAAATAATAAGTTCCGATTTCAGCGACTGCTGCTTCATCTGTAATTATGAGTTTAAAAACGCCGTCAAAGGGCTCGTTGCGTTTGCCGTCTCTGAGTGCGCGCCGAGGCCGGTTTCAAACGCGGCGCGGCCGGCTTCCACGGCCAGCTTGAACGCGATGCCCATGCGGTTCGGGTCGTTCGCCACGGCGATGGCCGTGTTCACCAGCACAGCGTCCGCGCCCAGTTCCATCGCCTCCGCCGCGTGGCTCGGTGCGCCGATGCCGGCATCCACGACCACCGGCACGGTGGCCTGTTCAATGATGATGCGGATCTGGTCGCGCGTCTGGAGGCCGCGATTCGAGCCGATGGGCGAACCGAGCGGCATCACCGTTGCGCAGCCGACTTCCTGCAAGCGTTTCGCCAGAACCGGATCGGCATTGATGTAAGGTAAAACGGTGAAACCTTCTTTGACCAAAATTTCCGCCGCCTTGAACGTCTCAATCGGATCGGGCAGCAGGTAGCGCGGGTCGGGATGGATTTCGAGCTTCACCCATTTCGGCAAGCCGGCGGCGACGGCGAGGCGCGCGAGGCGGACGGCTTCCGCGGCGTTCATCGCGCCGCTGGTGTTGGGCAGGAGGAGATATTTGTTGGGATCAATGAATTCGAGGATGTTTGCGAACGGATCTTTCTGGCCGGATAAATCTGCGCGGCGCAGGGCGACGGTGACCATTTCCGTGCCGCTGGCGGCGAGCGCATCGCGCATGGCTTCCGGCGACGAAAATTTTCCAGTGCCGAGAATCAGCCGCGAGCGAAACTCGCGTCCGGCAATGACCAAAGGTTTGAACGACATTGCGGACAATTTAGAAAATCGCGGCAAATTGTCGAGGCGGGATGCGGACGGCACTCACCGGTTGACGAGGCAGCGGCAACTCATCCTCCTCCGTCTGCCGGCGGGGAATTCCGGCGCCAGCGGAATCTCTTCCTCTTGAGTCTGGAAGGGGTTCCAAGATAACTTGACCCGCGCCGGCAATCCTGTTTTATTGTGGTGAGGCTGGTAAATCTCGACCAAACGATTCGTTGCCATGAAAAAAATTCTCCTGACACTCCTATTCATTTCTTCCCTTTCCGCCGCGCAGGCCGGCTGGTTGGACGCCTTGGGTATCAGCAATGTTTCCACCAACCTCGCGCCGCCCGCCGCGCCGGCCGCCGCTGCGTCCAGCCTCGGCGGTTTGTCGCAGGATCAAATGGTCGGCGGCCTCAAGGACGCGCTGGGCAACGGCCTGCAGCACGCCATTGCCACGCTCGGCCACGACGACGGGTTCCTGACGAACCTCGATGTGAAAATCCCGCTGCCGGAAAAATTGCAGTCGGCGCAAAAAACGCTGAACGCCCTCGGCCAGGGCAAGTTGGCGGATGAGTTTGTGGCGACCATGAACCACGCCGCCGAACAGGCCGTGCCGGCGGCGGCCACGGTGTTTGGCGATGCGGTGAAACAGATGTCCATTGATGATGCGAAGACCATTTTGAACGGGCCGAACGACGCCGCCACGCAATATTTCCGGCGCACGACGCAGACGGATCTGTATGCCCGCTTCCTGCCGATCGTCCAGCAGGCCACGGCGCAGGCCGGTGTGACCGCCAGTTACAAAAACATGATGGCCAAGGTCAGCGGCGGCGGGACTTTGGGCGGCGCGTTCGGCGGCGCGCTGGCCGGCAAATATCTTGGTTCAGATGCGCTGGATGTGGATGCGTATGTGACCCGCAAATCCCTCGACGGCCTGTTCAAGATGGTCGCGGAGCAAGAATTGCAGATTCGGCAGAATCCCGTCGCCCGCACGACGGATTTGCTGAAGCAGGTGTTCAATGCCGTCGGGAAATGATCAATCCGGCTGGCCGAGCTTCTGGCGCAGGCGGCCCAGCATTTTCCCCGCCATCCGTTCGTAGGGCAGCAGCGGCCGGCCGTGCAGCTTGATTTCGTCAATCGTCGCCAGCGCCATCGCGAAGTCGCAGTCGCGCAAGGTGCGGTCGCGTTTGACTCGGCGCACCCAGCGCGTCAGGTCGGTCACTTCCTTGATTTCACCCGCCGGGCCGGGCCGCAGGGAAATTTTCCACTCATCATGCCGCACAAAACCGTCGCGCGCCTGCCGTTCTTCAAACCACGGGTCGCAGAGCAGGATGCAGACGGATTTTTTTCCCGCCGAGCCGAGTCGGTAAAATACGATGCGTGCGTCCGTGTCACAAAATAGATCGTAGGCGATTTCCAGTGCGTCCGGGTCCGGCGGCGTGAACTGGGTCTGGTAGCCCACGCGGAAACCATTCGGCTGGCCGCCGTCGGCTTCCAGGCAGAGGTTTTCGGCGAAAATCCAAATCAGTTCGGACGGGTGGCCGTGGCCGGCGAGACATTCCTTCCAAACGGTCAAGGCCTGATTCAAGGTTGGGCGGGTGAATTTTGGTTTGCGCATGTTGCCTCGTGATTCGCCATATTACTGCCGGTTTTTGCAGAACCAATCAACAAATAACGGGATGCCCTTTTCGGCCTTTACCTGCGGCTGGTAGCCCAGCATCCGTTGCGCCTTGGAAATGTCGGCGAACGTGATGGGCACATCGCCGGGCTGCAAGCATTGCCACTCAATCACAGCTTGCTTGCCCAGCGCGGCTTCGATGAGCGAAATCAATTTGTCCAGCCGGATGGTTTGCGATTCGCCCAGGTTGAAAATCTCAAAGCCAAACTCCCTTTTCGTGCAGGCAATGATACCGTCCAGGATGTCCGTGATGAACGTGTGATCGCGCGCCGCGCTGCCGTCGCCAAAAACCGGAATCGGTTGGCCGGCGTCAATCAGCCTCGTGAATTTGTGGATCGCCAGATCCGGCCGCTGGCGCGGGCCATAAACCGTAAAGAAGCGCAGCATCGCAACATCCAGGCCGTAGATGTGATGATAGACGTGGCCGAGCGCCTCGCACGCCAGCTTGCTCGCGGCGTAGGGCGAGATGGCGGAAAAAATCGGGTCGCGCTCGCTGAACGGCACCTTGGCGTTCACGCCATAGACGGACGACGACGACGCGATGGTGATTTTTTTCACGCCGGCTTGGTGCGCCGCTTCGAGAAGGTTCACCGTGCCCTCGACGTTCACGCGCTGGTAAAGCGCCGGCTGTTCCAGGCTCGGGCGCACGCCGGCGCGGGCGGCGAGATGGATGATCTGGTCAAATTTGGCGGCGAAAAAAAGTTCGTTCACCGCCTTCATGTCCGTCAAATCACCGTGGACAAAGGCGAAGGGCTTGCCGAGCGACGCGACGGCCGCCAGCGTGCGGTGTTTGATTTGCGGGTCGTAAAAATTGTTCAGGTCGTCGAACGCCCAGACGCGGTGGCCGTCGTGGAGCAGTCGTTCGCATAGGTGCGAGCCGATGAAACCCGCGCCGCCGGTGACGAGAAAATTCATGCCGCCACGCTAACAACGCCCGCGCCGGCTGTCCAGCGTGGCGAAATCCGGAAAAGCCGGCTTGCGGCAGGCAAGATTTTCTGCTGGAAAAGCGGCTTTCCAGAACCAACCGGAGGATTCCGAAATAGGATTGACAGGATTCCTGATGAAAATACATTGGAAGCATGAAAACGACCATTGATATTCCTGAGCTGGCAATGGAGGAGGCCATGAAGTTCACCGGCGCGAAGACGAAGCGCGAAGCTGTGGTCGGCGCGGTGGAAGATTTCAATCGTCGCCACCGGCTCGCCGCACTGGCCAAACGACTGCATGGCTCGATGCCGAATTTCATGACGCAGGCAGACCTTAAGATCATGCGTCAAAGCCGCAAATGGGGGGCCGCGAAGTGACGTTGATTGATTCTTCCAGTTGGATTGATTTTTTGCGCGGGCGGCAAACCGAATCCGCGATGCGCGTTCAACATTTGCTCGCCTCTGGTGAGGCGGCTTGGTGCGACCTGATTGCTGTGGAATTATGGAATGGCGTTCGCGTTGGCAAAGAACGCAAAGCCCTGGATGAACTGGAGGTCGAATTGTCCCTGTTCGCCCTGGATGTCAATGTCTGGAAACTGGCGCGCAAGCTGGCGTTTCGGTGCCGCCAATCGGGAATCACAGCGCCATCAAATGACGTTATCATCGCCGCCTGTGTGGTGACCCACGGCTTAGAATTGGAACACTGCGACAAGCATTTTGACGACATCCTGCCACTGGCGAAATCATTATGAGCATGAACACTGCCACGCTCCGCTCCGGCATCAACGACATACACCTCTTCTACGAAAACGACGCAGGGTTCTTGAAACAGTTTTAATTGTGCAAAACGAACTGGACATCGTTCGTGACGTTTCGCAACGCCTGGATGCTGCGAAGATCGGCTACATGCTCACCGGCTCGATGGCGATGAATTACTATGCCCAGCCGCGCATGACCCGCGACATTGATGTCGTCGTCGCGCTGCGTCCCGCTGATGCCGAGCGCGTCGTGAAATTGTTCAGCCCGGACTACTACGTTTCCCGCGAAGCCGTGGACAGTTCTATCGCCCACCAATCCATGTTCAACCTGATCCACCATGAAAGCGTCATCAAAGTGGATTGCATCGTCCGCAAGCAGAACGAGTATCGCCTAACCGAATTCAACCGCCGCCAGCGCATCAAAATTCAGGACTTCGAGACGTGGATTGTCAGCAAGGAGGACCTGATTCTCTCCAAACTTTTTTGGGCCAAGGATTCGCATTCCGAGTTGCAACTTCGCGACGTGAAAAACCTCGTCGCCACCGGCTGCGACCGCGCCTACATTGAGCGTTGGACGACGGAACTTGATTTGGCTAATTTATGGGAGGAAGTTAAATGACCGATACCTCTGCAGAAATTGCCGAACTTGTCCGGCAAAAGCTCATGGCCCGTTCCGCCGAGGAACGCTTCCTCATGGGCGTGAGGATGTTCGATGCCGCGCGCGAAATGGCGCTGGCCTCGCTGCCCGCCGGACTATCACCCGAAGAATTGAAACGCCAGCTTTTCCAACGGCTCTATGGCCAACCGCTGCCAATTTGAAATCAAACAAATTTGAACGATGTGCAAAATGCAAGCTCCGTAGGAGCGAAATCTTTGTAGAAACAGAACCAAAATGAATTTCAAGCTCCATCAGGAGCGACATAAACGTGAATAATAACGGCCGGAAAATGATGATGCGCGGAAGATGCCGCCTCGACGGGGCTGGGCCGTTGGCGGACGCGCGGGCTACAAAGATGCCGCTCCTGACGGAGCTGGAAACCGCTATGCTCCGCTACGGCATCAGCGACATCCGCCTCTTCTTCGAAAACGATGCGCGGTTTTTGAAACAGTTTTAATCCAACGAAGATGAACCTTGATTCAACACAATTAAAACAGCGCGTGGCGAAGGCCGTGTCCAGTTATTGGGTAACACGCCAAAGCCAGTCAACGAAACAGGCGACTTCCGGCCAGCGCGATCAAGGCGCGCGCAGTGCGGTGACAGGCGGAGCGCAAATGGATGGCTTCATAAATTTGATAACCGAATTGATTCTGGAAGCTGGCATTAAGGAAAAACATATTTTTCACAACTCGGCACTCGAACTGCCGGGATTTTTTCGTCCGACAAAAGAATGGGACTTGCTCGTGGTTCGCGACAGCCAGTTGCTCCTCGCACTGGAAACCAAATCACAGGTTGGCCCGTCGTTCGGCAACAATTTCAACAATCGCACAGAAGAGGCGATGGGCAGCGCACTGGATTTGTGGACGGCATTTCGCGAAGGCGCTTTCAACAAGACTATTCGCCCGTGGTTGGGCTATATTTTTGTTCTGGAGGATTGCGACGGTTCGCGCCGTCCAGTCAAAGTGAAAGAGCCGCACTTTAAAGTTTTCCCTGAATTCGTCAGCGCGTCCTACGCCAAACGTTACGAGTTGTTTTGCCGGAAACTTGTTCGTGAACGGCATTACAATTCAGCCGCTTTTCTTACGTCAGAACAAAATACCGGACTCAACGGAAATTTCAATGAGCCGACCGAGGATTTAGCGTTCCTGCAATTTGCGAAGTCGCTTGTGGCTCATGTCTCGGCATACTCTGACTGAAATGCGCTACGCATCCAACAACCGTCACACGCCGACAACTCATCGTCTCTACCAAGGCGACGCGCGGAGTTTTTCCTACATACCCGACGAGTCCGTGCATCTGGTGGCAACGTCGCCGCCGTATTGGAAACTCAAGCGCTACAACGACAGTCCCGGCCAGTTGGGTCACGTTATGGACTACGAAGAGTTTCTTGACGATCTGAAGCAGGTTTGGGCAGAGAGCTTTCGTGTGCTTGTGCCCGGTGGGCGGCTCGTTTGCGTGGTGGGCGATGTCTGCCTGTCTCGAAAGGAAAATGGCCGACATGTCGTTGTGCCGCTGCACGCTGACATCTGTGTCATCTGCCGCAAACTTGGCTTCGATAATCTCAATCCGATTATCTGGCACAAAATTTCCAACGCGGCATTTGAGGCAAACACGAGCAGCAAGTTCCTCGGTAAGCCATACGAGCCAAACGCCATCGTCAAAAATGACATTGAGTTCATTCTCATGCAACGCAAGCCCGGTGGCTATCGCCAGCCGACTGAAGAACAGCGGTGCTTGAGCATGATTCCAAAAAATGAATTCAACGAATGGTTTCGCCAAATCTGGACGCTCAATGGAGCTTCAACACGCGAGCATCCTGCACCATTCCCAATCGAACTCGCCACGCGCCTCGTCCGAATGTTTTCGTTTCACGGAGACACGGTTCTTGATCCATTCAGCGGCAGCGGCACAACCATGCTTGCCGCCATGAAATGGGGACGCAACAGTCTTGGCATTGAGATTGACCCGGAATATTGCCGCATGGCAGCCCGGCGAATTCTGGAAGAAAATGAGAATTTATTTTCCACAACCGACTTTGAATGTGTCCATGCGCCCGTAGTGGACGAAGAAACATTTGCGTTGCGGGAAAAACCGGTTGCGTATCGCATCAGCAAACCGCGCAAGAAAAAATTAATTTCCAAATGAAAGTCACCCTTAACTGGCTCAAACAATACGTTGATTTTAACTGGTCGCCCGAGGAATTGACCGAGCGGCTCACTATGCTCGGCCTCGAAGTCGAAGGCGTGCAGAAGATCGCCGCCGCGTTCGACGGCATCGTCGTGGCGCAGGTCGTCACGCGCGACAAGCATCCCAACGCCGACAAGCTCTCTGTCTGCCGCGTGAACGACGGCAACGGCGAACGCCAGATCGTCTGCGGCGCGCAGAATTTCAAGCCCGGCGACAAGGTTCCGCTCATCCTGCCCGGCGCGTCGTTGCCGCCCAACGCCGGCGAGAAGGAGCCGTTCACCATCAAGGTCGGCAAGATTCGTGGCGTGGAATCGCACGGCATGATGTGCTCGCACGAGGAACTCGGCCTCGATCCCGAAGCCATCGGCCACAGGAAGGAAGACGGCCTGCTCATCTTGCGCGAGGATGCCAAGGTCGGCCAGCCGTTCGCGGAATATCTTGGCCGCAGTGGCAGCGACGTGGTTTATGATCTTGAAGTCACGCCGAACCGGCCGGATTTGAACAGCGTCATTGGTATTGCGCGCGAAATCGCAGCGCTGACGGGAAATGCCCTGAAAATCCCAGAAGTCAGAAGTCAGAAGTCAGAAGTCAGAACAGACAGTTTGGTCGCTGTCCGCATCGAAGACGCCGAGCTTTGTCCGCGCTACACCGCCCGCGTCGTCCAAGGCGTGAAGATCGGCCCAAGCCCGGCGTGGTTGCGCGACACGCTGGAGAAAGTCGGCATCCGCAGCATTAGCAACGTCGTGGACGTGACCAATTACGTCATGCTGGAAATCGGCCAGCCGCTGCACGCGTTCGATTATCATCTCATTGCCAAAGGCGCGGACGGCAAGCCGACCATCGTCGTGCGCCGGGCGGCTGCCGGCGAGAAATTCAAGACGCTCGACAATCAGGAGCGCACCTTGAGCAATGAAATGCTTTTGATTGCGGACGAAACCAAAGGCATTGCGCTCGCGGGCGTCATGGGCGGCGCGAACACGGAGATCAACAACTCCACCGTGGATGTGCTCATCGAGAGCGCCTATTTCAAGCCGACAAATATCCGTCGCACCAGCAAGCAGCTCGGCCTGCGCAGCGAATCCAGCTATCGCTTCGAGCGCGGCGCGGACGTGGGCATTTGCGACTGGGCCGGCCAGCGTGCGGCGCAGTTGATTTTGGAAATCGCCGGCGGCCAGGTGGCGGAAGGCGTCGTGGACGTCTGTCCCTCCCACGCCCAGCCGAAGGAACTTACGTTGCATTTCGCGCACTCGAAAGATTTGCTCGGCATCGGCATCTCGCACGCGGATCAAGTGTCGTATCTAAACAAGCTCGGGCTGGAAACCGTTTCGCAGCAGCCCGGCGAAGCGACATTCCGCGTGCCGTCGTGGCGCGTGGATTTGAAGCGCGAAGTGGATTTGATCGAAGAAGTCGGCCGGCTGTATGGCATTGATAAAATCTCCAGCACACCGCCGCGCGGCGCGCTGGGCACGAATGCGTTCGACGCTGTTTACGATCAGATTGCGGAGGCGCGGCGCATTCTCACCGGTCTCGGATTAAACGAAGCCCAAGGACAAACGTTGATCGGGAAGTCAGAGGTCCGACTGCCGAATGCCGACGAAATCGTCGCACTCGCCAATCCGTTGAGTTTGGACATGGATGTGTTGCGGCCGAGTTTGTTGCCGGGCTTGATTCACTCGCTGCGGCACAATGTTTCGCGGGGAAATTACGACGTGGCGCTGTTTGAAATCGGTCGTGTGTTCAAAAACGAGAACGGCCAGACAAAGGAGAATCGCAACCTCGCCATCGCCATCACCGGCCAGCGTGCGCTCAATTTCTGGAGCGGCGACGAACGCGCCGCCAAATTTGACAACTACGATTTGAAGGGGCTGGCCGAGGAATTCTTGGAGCAGTTCGGCCTGCGCGGCGTGGCGTTTGCCAGACGCGCGGCAAGCACGGCGCTGTTTCTCGAATCCGCCGCCGTGACGCTCGGCGGAAAATTGCCGCTCGGCGAACTCGGTCAGTTGTTGCCTTCGCTGGCGAAGAAATGCGATTTACGCGACGCGGTGTTCCTTGCGGAATTTAATTTGGATTTATTGTTGTCCAAGCGCAATCCGGCCAAGTCGTTCAAGGCGTTGCCGCAGTTTCCCTCCAGCCGGCGGGACGTGGCGATGCTGGTGCCGGAAACGGTGACCCACGATGCCGTTGTGCAGGCGGTGAAACAGGCGAAGGCCGCGAATCTGGAAACCGTCGAGCTGTTCGACGTGTTCCGGGGCAAGCATGTGCCCGCCGGCCAGAAAAGCCTCGCCTATGCCTTCACTTATCGCGCCGCTGACAAGACCCTGACCGACGCGGATGTGAATGCCGCGCATGAAAAAATTCTGGAGACGCTGAAGACGCAGTTGCAGGCGGAGTTGCGGGCGTAATCACTCGCCAACACCCAGCGGCGGCATCGGGCAGTCCAGCGTGTCGGCCACGGCGCGCAGCAGTTCCGCCTCGGTTTCCTGAATCACGCCGTCCGCGCCGACGACATGGGCGCAGGCTTGGAGCAGATTTTTTTTGATGATCGGCACCGCGAGCGCCAGCCGGTTCAGGGCGGCGTCCAGCGGCTCCACGCCACATTGTTCGCCCGGCAGCAAGGCCAGCGGCACACCGGCGGGTGCGTGCAGAAACGGCGCGCCGGCATCAAAGGCATTTTGGATTTTCCCCGCGTCAGCGCTGCCGACGTTGGCCAGCGCTGACAAAACCACGGCGCAGTCCGGCACGAGCGGTTTGAGCGTGTAGAATTGCACGGGCTTCGGGCGGGCACCGCCAAACTGCGGCGCAAGATGCCGGAGCACAACTTTTTGCAGGACGAATTCAAACAGCTCGACTTTTCCGTCGCTGGCCACAAGCCATTGGAGCGTTTCGGAAAATTGGTTGAACTGTTCCGCCGTCAGATGCCGGAGCGTGCCGATCGCCAGATTCACCATCGGCAGGTGTGCATGCGCGGCGGCCTGGGAAACGTCGGGGAACAGCGCGGCGGTTTTTTGCGCGATTTCCGGGCCGGCGCGTTTGCCAAGCTCGGCTAGTTGCGTCGCGCGCTCGGCCTCGTCCAAACTCAAAATCAGGGCGTAAATCAAGGCGGTCGCCTCGAGCGGCTCGCGGGCGGCGGCCTTTACGCTGGCGGGCAGGGCGTCGCGCAACTGTTCGGCGTATTGCAAATGCAGCGGGGTGGGCTGGCCGAGCCGGGGCAGGACAGATTGAGCGCGAATGACCGGCGGGCGTGCCGGCTCGCCGGAAGCCAGGATGGCGCCGCCGACCACGGTGTCAAAGATGTTTGGCGGCGGCGGATGGTTGGATTTCGCCGGGGCTTCCGGCGGTTGGCCCAGGCCATCGTAACGCACATAAGAAAATTTTCCATCGAAGGCCGGGTCGAAGGCGCGGATGCGTTCGCCGAGCGGCGGATGGGTTTCGAGCAGGCCGATGAACGGTTCACTGACGCCGTTGACGAAAAAAAAGTGCGTCAGCTCTTCGGCGTGCGCGTGGGTGAGACGCGAACCGGTTTCGCCCAGGCCGCCGATTTTCTTCAGCGCGCCGGTAATGCCGCCGGGATTGCGCGTGAACTGGACCGACGCGGCGTCGGCCAGGAATTCGCGCTGGCGACTGACGGCGGCCTGGATCAACCGCCCGAAAAACACGCCGATGTAGCCGATCACCAGCAGGGCGAGGCCCAGCAGTGGCAGCGGGTTTTGGCCGCGGCTACGCCCGCCACCGCGCGCGGTTTGCAACAGAATCCGACCGAGGATCGCCAGACACAAAATCCCGAAAATCATCCCCATGAGCCGGAGGTTCATCCGCATGTCGCCGTTGAGAATGTGGCTGAACTCATGGCCGATGACGCCCTGTAATTCGTCGCGGGACAACAGTTTCATGCAGCCGCGCGTCACGGTCACCGTCGCATCACCCGGCTGGTGGCCGGCGGCGAAGGCGTTGATGCCGTCTTCCTCGTCCAGGACATAGACCGGCGGCACGGGCACGCCGGCGGCGATGGCCATTTCCTCGACGACGTTGAGCAGCTTGCGTTCGTCGGGAACGGTGGAGCTGGGAGCCACGAGCCGTCCGCCCATCATTTCGGACACGGCGCTGCCGCCGGCCGCGAGCGCCATGGTTTTATAAGTGCTGCCAATCAAAACCATGCCGAGCGTGCCGAGTGACACGATGATAAACAGGAGCGGCTGCCATAGCGTCATTGGCGGCGGCGGGTCGCCGTAACCCTGCTGGTGCGCTTGAACGCCCGAAAAAATCAGGATGAAGGCGATGTAAATGGCGGCAATCATCGCCGCGACGGCCAGAGCAAAATAAACGACCAGCCACCTGGTTTTCTTTCTGGCCTGATCCTGGCGCGCAAAGAAGTCCATGGGCATTGAAGCGTGATCGGTTGAATCGTGAACCGGTGGCGGCGGCAAACGTGGCGGCCGCTGCAACGATTCAACCTTTCAAAACATCACGAAAACGAAACCTTGGGAGCGTCCTTCTCCTCCGGCTTTTCAATGACGAACAGTTCCGCCGGGCCGAAGTTGAACATGCCGGCGATGAGATTGCTGGGAAACACTTCGCGGTCGGTGTTGTAAGTCATCACCGAATCGTTGTAGGCCTGGCGCGCGAAGGAAATTTTGTTTTCCGTCGAGGTCAGTTCCTCCGAGAGCTGCATCATGTTCTGGTTCGCCTTGAGGTCGGGATACTGTTCGCTGACCATCAGTAGCCGGCTCAACGCGCCGCCGAGACCCGTTTCGGCGGTGGCCAGGCTCTTCATGGCGGTGGCGTCGCCGGGATTTTCCGCCGCGGCCTTGGCGGCGCCGTAGGCGATATTACGGGCCTGCGTGACGGCTTCCAGCGTGCCGCGCTCGTGCGCCATATAGCCCTTGGCGGTTTCAACGAGATTGGGGATCAGGTCGTAGCGGCGCTTGAGCTGCACGTCAATCTGCGCGTAGGCATTTTTGTAGCGGTTGCGCATCGTCACCAGCTTGTTGTAGATGCCGACCACCGAACCGGCGACGATCAGGACGAGAAGAATCAAAACGGCGAGAATCACAATCAATGCAATCATATTTTTACTTTCGTTATTTCGTTATGTTCACTGAACAGTTTTACCAAATCCCGCCGCCGGGCAATGATAATTTTGCGCGAAAATTGGAAGCCCTGGCGGACGGCCGCCGTTTCAGGGTTTTACGGCACCACTTCCACCGGCATGCCGATCCAGACCAGCTTGAGCAAATATTCCGCGTCCCAGTTCGCGAGGCGGAAGCAGCCGTGCGACTCCGTGCGCCCGACCTGCTCCGGGTTCGGCGTGCCGTGGATTCCGTAGCCCGGCCGGTCGAGGCCGATCCACGCGACGCCGACGGGGTTGTTCGGGCCGGGCGGCAAAATCAGCTTATGGCCGATGGCCTGCAACTCCTCCGATTCGGGGAACAACTCAGGATTCACCGTATAATTCGGATGCGGGGCGACCACGATGACGTGCAGTTCGCCGACCGGCCGCTTCTCGACCCGCGCGGCGATGCTGCACGGGCAATGCAGCAGTAAATTCGTCCCCGCGCCGAACGCCTCCAGATACTTGTCCGACAAATGAATGACCACCTGCGCCGCTTTTTCCGCCGGCTCCGGATAATGCACGTCGGGGATATTCA
Source organism: bacterium (assembly GCA_021780905.1). Lineage (GTDB taxonomy): Bacteria > Verrucomicrobiota > Verrucomicrobiia > Limisphaerales > UBA11358 > UBA11358. The sequence continues at coordinate 25,050 of JAJXXW010000074.1, read as the reverse complement.
AAACGGTTCCCGCCGGCACATTCGTCCAGTTCACCGCCGGATTCAGTTTCCGGATCAGCAGCGGATGCGCGTGGGCCGTTTCTGCGACCAGTTCCAAAATGGTTTCGTAGTCCAGCGCGGATTGCTCCGACTTGGCCAGCCACGTTTTGCCGAGCGGCTGAAGGCGCGCGAGGTCGTTGGTCGTGACCGTATAAGTCGTCAGCAACGGCGTGTCGAGCGTAAGCCAAGGGCGCGTGTTCGTGTCCAGGGCGGCCGTCTCGAAAATATTTTGTGAACGTTGAAAGGCCGCGATGGCCGCGCGCGTTTGCGAGCCGATGGCCGCGTCCAGCGAACCCGGCGAAATCGCCCGCCGCGCCAGCGCGACTTGCCCCTCAAACCCGTCCCGGGCCGGCCGCGGAAAATCCGCTGGTGACTGCCGCACTACTATGGGGGGCTTGGGCCGGGCCACCGGTGCCGCCGGAGCGATTACAGTGGCTGGAGTGGCGGTGATTTCGCGGCGTTGTTTATGTTTTTTGATGTTCGCCTCGTGCCACCAAAGCCAAAACATACCTCCCATGACCGCCACCAGCAGCAGCACCGCCAGAAGGTCGCCAACCCGGCGGCGTCGGCGGCGGGCAGAGGATTTTTCCAAAAACGGCACGACGGAAATCTAGCCAACCCCGTCCTTAAACCCAAGATTGGATTATTATACCCGTTTTATACCCGTTGCCGCACGGCTTCGCCGATCATGTGCGTGGCGTTGTCATAGCCCACGCGACTGGTGTTGATCACCAGATGGTAGAGCAGCGGGTCGTTGATGTCCGCGTGGTAATAAGTTTTTACATAGCGGGCGCGGGCCTGCTCCTCCTCCAGACAAAACCGCCGCGCCTCCGCCGGCGTTTTGCGGTCGGCAGCACAGATGCGTTGAATCCGGTCTTCCAAGCTGGCCACCAGCCGCACATGGAAAACGTGCGGCAATTTTGCCGTCACGATGTTGCCGGCGCGACCGACGAGAATGACACTGCCCAGTTCGGCGAGCTTCATCATGGTTTCCGCTGTCTGCTCCACCAGCGTTTTCGAGGTTGGCCGCACACCGAAAATATCGGCCAGGGCGTCTTCAATCGCCGAGATGCGATCTTCCGGCAAAAACTTGGCCAGGTGGCTGGGCAAATCATGTTCGGCCAGGACCCGAGTCATCAAATCCCGGTCAAAAACCGTCCAAGTCGGGTTGTTGGGCGGAGCCTGCGGCTGCAAATAAGCCGCCAGCTTTTCGGCGACCGCCAACCCGCCGGCCCCAGCCTGGCGCGAAATCGTCACCGCGCGCCGCACTCCGAGGGGCGTCGCCCGCGCCCCCGGAAGGCTGTGGCTGTTGATGAAGGAAAAACAACGGTCAAGACTTGCGTTCATCATAAATCACCTCGTGGTCTTGACCCAGCATACGCCCGCCGCCGTTGAAATGGCAAGCGGCCGGCGACGATTTGACAATATCTAATTGAACCGGTTAAGCCGACTCACGCCGCACCATTTCGGCGTAAGCGTCGGCAATCCGGTCCACCAGCGGTGACGGTGCGACCGGCTGCCCGTCAAACGCGGTGACCGGAATGATGCCAAGCGCGCTTTGCGTGATAAAAATGCCGGCCGCCTGGCGGAGCTGCTCCGGCTTGAGGATGCGCTGGTTCGCCGTCAGTCCGAGCGTCTGGCAGATTTCCAGCACCACCGCCCGCGTGATGCCCGGCAGCACGCCGCGTCCCGTCGGCGCGGTGCAAACCTGGTCGTCATAAATCCAAAACAGGTTGCCGCCGGCCGTTTCCGCCACTTCGCCATTCGTGTTCAAGAGCAGCGCCTCGTCCGCGCCTTTTTCCTCCGCCTCGGCCCGTGCCAGCACGTTCAAAAGCTTGCTGGTCGTCTTGAAGGACGCCAGCCCGTCGCCGGCCGGAACCCGAAATGACGACGTGATCAGGCTCCATTGTAACGGCTCGTCCGCATTTCGCGGCGGCAACGGATGCAACGTCATGGCCAGCGTCGGCGGACCGGAATTTTTCGGGGAATACCCGCGCCCGCCCGATCCGCGCGTCAGCGTCACGCGCAAAACCGCCTCGGGCATTTGATTTTGTTCGACGAGCTGCCGGGCGTATTTCTCCATTTCCCGGGGCGTGAACGGCGGCGTGATTTTCAAAAATTCCGCGCCGCGCGTGAGCCGTTCCAGATGCTGCGCGCCGCGGAAGGTTTTTCCGTTCGCCACGCGCATCGTCTCAAACAGTCCGTCGCCCAGCAGCCAGCCGCGGTCATTCCAGGGCACGACGGCTTCCGCCTCGGTCAGGATTTTTCCGTTCAAGAAAACGAACATGCCGGTTTTTAACGCAAAGACTTCAAGCCGCAAAGCCGCAAGGTTTTAATTTTCCTGCGCCGTCGCGCCTTTGCGTTGCGCTTGGAAGTTTCAGCGCCGCCATAAAACCGGCCGCTTTCGCCAGCGTCTCCTCATATTCCGCCACCGGATCGGAATCGGCCACGATGCCGGCGCCGGTGTTGAAATGAATTTTCCCGTCCGCGCAAACCGCCGTGCGGATGGCGATGCTCAACTGGCTTTCGCGGTTGAAGCCCAGGTAGCCGATGGCGCCGCAATAGGGGCCGCGCGCAACCGGTTCCAGTTCGTCAATGATTTCCATCGCGCGGAATTTCGGCGCGCCGGTGATGCTGCCGCCGGGGAAACACGACGCGAACGCGGCGAAATGCGTCACGTCCCGGCGCAGCCGGCCTTCGACGGTGGAAACCAGATGCTGCACCTGTGCGAATTTTTCCAGCCTGGCCAGTTCCGGCACCTGCACGCTGCCGAATTCGCAGACCTTGCCCAGATCATTGCGCAACAGGTCGGTGATCATCACGAGTTCGGCCAGTTCCTTCGCACTGGTCTGCAACTCGTAGGCGAGCTGTGCGTCGCGCGTGATGTTGGCGGCGCGGGGGCGGGTGCCTTTGATCGGCCGGGTGACGATGTGCGCGCCGCTCAAGCGCAGAAATTGTTCCGGCGAGGAGGACGCGATTTGCAATGCGCCGCAGTCCAGGAACGCGGCGAATGGCGCGGGCGAAACCGCGCTCAACTTTTGAAACCATTCCCAGCCGGTGCAGCCGCTGTGCGCCGAAAGCCGGTGCGACAAATTGACCTGATAAATGTCGCCGGCGCGGATCAGACTTTGCGCCCGGCCAATTTTGGCAATGAACTCTTCCCGCGTGAGATTCGACGAAGGATCACGCAAAAGCGCAGAGGCGCGTTGTTCTTCCACCCTTCGCGTCGTTGCGTCCTTGCATGAAAACTCCGGCTCTTGAATCCGGCATTTCCAAAAGTCCAACTGGGTCTTGGCCCTCATTTCGCTGCACGACCCATCGGCGTTCAGGCCCGTGGAAACGATGCAGACTTTCCCAAGCCGGTGGTCGAACACCACCACGCTGTCGTAGAAGCCAACGTGGCAGTCCGGCAATTCCAGATCGTTCACCGTCCGGCGCGACAGTTTTGGCTCGGTGAAGTTCTTGAGGTCGTAGCCCCAATAGCCGAACGCGCCGCCCAGCGGAAATGGCAGATCAATTTCGTCCAGCAGTTCAAAGCGCGCCATGAGCGCGTCCAGAAGGTGCCACGGGTTGCCAAACTGGTTCTGCGTTACGAGTGACGGATGATGCGTTATCTCGCAGCGCGACCCAAACGAACGGAAGGTCAAAAACGGTTGGGTCGCCACCAAGGAATACCGCGCGGCCGGCGAATCAAATTGCGTTGACCGCAACAGCACAATCCCCGTTTCGCCACGCAGGGTTTCAACGAGCGATTCCGGCGTGTGCGGCGTTTGGATTTCCTGGAGCAGCGGGCGCATGGATGGTCACGCAAACGCCACCGGCAGCGTCCCCGGCGGGCCGACGCGCCGCTCGTAGTCGCGGATGATCGCGATCACCTCATCCACGTCGTCGGTGAGCTTGACGAGGTCGAGGTCGCCGGGGCTGATGAGCCGGTCCTGTTCCAGCCGCGCCTTCATCCACGCCAGCAGACCCTTCCAATGTCCGCTGCCGAAGAGGATGAGCGGGAATTGCGGGATGCGCTGGGTCTGCACCAGCGTCAGCACCTCAAAAAATTCGTCCAGTGTGCCGAAGCCGCCCGGCATGAAGACGAAGCCCAGGCTGTATTTCACAAAGCAAACCTTGCGCGCAAAAAAATAGTGGAAATGCACCGGCACATTCGCGAAGCGGTTGCCCGTTTGCTCGTGCGGCAGCTCGATGTTGAGGCCGACGGATTTGCCGCCCGCGTGCGCCGCGCCCTTGTTGGCCGCCTCCATGATGCCCGGCCCGCCGCCGGTGACGACCGCGAGATTGTGCCTGGCCAGCCCCTTCGCGATGTCCGCGGCGGCACGGTAATACTTGTCCGTTGATGCCGTCCGCGCCGAACCGAAAATTGTCACCGCCGGTCCGACCTGCGACATCGTCTGGAACGAGTCCACGAACTCCGCCATGATGCGAAAAATGCGCCAGGGATCCTCCCGGATGAAATTATTGCCATCGCTCATGCCGCCACACTAGTCCCCTCCGCCGGATGAAACAAGCCGGAGATTTCGAAAATTCTCCGACCGGTCCGGTTCCGCCCGCTCCTCACAGCTGGGGCGACTTCGGCCGCTGCCCCGGCTGCTTGAGTTCCGACTTGTTTTCAGGGCAGTGTTTCCGGTTTCCGGCTGGGTATCAACCCGGCGCCGGCCTGGGCAGGCTCTGCGGTGTTTGGCACCGGCTTGGCGAGTCGCAGTTGCGGATTGGTCGTTGTGTGAATATTTTTCAGGCTTCTAACCTGTCAGCATGTGCAAACGAGTCGGGCAGGGTTTTCTACTTGTAAAAAACGTGCCGGAATGCCCCACTTTCCGGCGGGGAAAAATTTCGTCTGGCTGGCAGTGCCGCAATCTGTTAAAGGCTCTGAATGGCAACCAATGTTTTAGCCTGGTTTTGATGAACATCAACAAATATCACGCCCTGCTGCTTGGCACCGACCCTAAACTGGCGGAAAGCCTGCTCCAGGTCGTTCCGCTGGACGGCGGCATGATGGAGACGGTGACCACCCACACGGACGCGCTCCAGCAGGCGCAGGCGGTGCCGGTGGATTTCATTTTTTTGGATTTCAAAAGCAGCGAGGTCGAGAGTTTGGATTTGCTGCGGCGGTTGAAGCGCCATCCGCTGCCGGTGCCGGTGTTCGTCGTGGGCTTCGGCCAGGCCGGCGAATGGCCGGCGGCGCTGCGGGCGTTTGATCAGGGGTTGCACGAATACGTCCCACTGCCGTTTGAGCACGACCTGCTGCGGGCGCGGCTGGCGGCGGCGTTGCGCCTCAAGCGGCAAATCGAAGCCATGGCGCGGCGGCAGCAGGAGCTGGCAGAGGCCAGCCGCCTCGCGGAGGCAAACTCGCGCGCCAAGTCGGAATTTCTGGCCACCATGAGCCACGAAATCCGCACGCCAATGAACGGGGTCATCGCCATGGCCGGACTGCTGCTGGACACGCCCCTGTCGCCGGACCAGCGCGGTTATCTGGAGACGATTTTCCACAGCAGCGAATCCCTGCTCAACATCATCAATGACATCCTGGATTTTTCGAAGATTGAGGCCGGCAAAATGGAGCTGGAGCGATGCCCGTTTGACCTGCGCGGCTGCCTCGAAGAGTCGCTCGATCTGCTCGCACCGCGCGCCCACGAAAAAAATCTCGAGCTGGCCTACGTCGCGGCGGATGAGCTTCCAGCGCAGGTCGAGGGCGACGCGCTGCGGTTGCGCCAGGTGTTGATGAACCTGGTGGGCAATGCGCTGAAATTCACCGAACACGGCGGCGTGTTCATTCAGGTGGAAAAGATCTCGCCGGCGGTCGGCCAAACAGAAGACGCCCGCGCCCTGTGGCTGCACTTCAAGGTGCGCGACACCGGCATAGGCATACCGGCGGACCGGCTGGCGCGACTGTTCCAGGCGTTTTCGCAGGCGGAGACCTCGACGGCGCGCCAAACTGGCGGCACGGGTTTGGGCCTGGTCATCAGCCGGCGGCTGGTCGAGTTGATGGGCGGCCGGATGTGGGTGGAAAGCAAGCCGGGCGAAGGTTCGACGTTTCATTTTACGATCCACGTGACGGCGGTGGAAGGTTCCACGCCGCCGGCGCACGCGAAACGCCAGACCGTGCTGTCCGACTTGAAAATTTTAATCGTGGAGGACAGTGTGATGGCCGGCGAGCTTTTGGCCGGGCAATGCCGTCGCTGGGGATTGCAGCCGCAAACGGCGCAAAGTCCGGCGCAGGCGCGGGATTGGTTGCGCCAGGGCCGGACGTTCGATCTAGCGCTGGTGGATGCCACGTTGCCGGGCGCGGACGGGGCAACGGTGGCGGCGGAGCTGCAAAAATTTCCGGCGGCGGCACTGTTGCCGGTGGTGGTGCTGACGGCGGCCGGCAAAAAAAGCAGCGACGCCGGCGAACCGAAGGTCAAGCTGGTTCACGCGGTCAGCAAGCCCATCCGCCCGGCGCAACTCTGCCGGGTGCTGGAGCGGGCGCTGTTAAGCCCGCGCATTCCCACCGCTAAAAGCGAGCCGGTCAGGGGCGAACCGGCTCTCGCGACACGGTTGCCGCTGCGGATTTTGTTGGCCGAGGATAATCTCATCAACCAGAAAGTCGCGGTGCGAATCCTTCAGCAACTCGGGTATCAGCCGGTTGTGGCCGTCAATGGACAGCAGGCGCTGGAGGCCATCGAACGCGAGCCGTTCGACTGGATTTTCATGGACGTGATGATGCCCGAACTGGACGGGCTGGAGGCGACCCGGCGCATCCGCGAACGGCAGCAGGGCGGCGGACATAAAAATTTCGCGTTGCCCATCATCATTGTGGCCATGACCGCACACGCCATGGTGGGCGACCGCGAGAAGTGCCTCAAGGCCGGGATGGATGACTACCTGTCCAAGCCTGTTCGGCCGAAGGATCTCCGCGACATGATTGAAAAATGGGCGGGCAAAGCCGCCGGGTATACCGCGCCCGCGCCCCAGCCGGTCACCGCCGCGATTCCCGCCGAGCCGCCCGTGGACCTGGCCCGGTTGCATGATCTCACGGATGGCAACCAGGAAAACCTGCGCGAACTCGTGGAGATGTATTTTCTGCAGACGCAAAAGCAGTTCGGCGAAATGCGCGCGGCCATCCGGGACGGCCAGGCGGAGGCCCTCCGCCGCGTGGCGCACAGTTGCGCCGGTGCCAGCGCGACGCTGGGCATGACGCACCTCGTGCCGCGGCTGCGGGAGCTGGAAAAGCTTGGCGCCGCGGGAACATTGACGGACACCCCGAAAATTTGTGATACTGCGGTTGTTGAATTTGACCGCATCCGTGAATTTCTGCAGCGCCAGCCCGAGCTGGCACCGTTGATTGCCAAGCTCTGTCCCGCATGAAAAAAATCCTGATCATCGAGGATGACCAGAATATCGCCAATGTCCATCGCAACAAGCTGGTGGTGGATGGCTATCAAGCCGAAACCGCGCCGGACGGCGAGGCCGGGTTGAAGCTGATGCGCACCTACCAGCCGGATCTCATCGTGCTGGACCTGATGCTGCCGACCATCTCCGGGGTGGACGTCATCAAGGAAATCCGCAAGGAGGCGGAATTCGCCAAGACGCCGGTCATCGTTTTTTCCAACACCTATCTGACCAACCTCGTGCAGGAGGCGTGGCGGGCGGGCGCGAGCAAATGCCTCTCCAAGTCGAGCTGCTCGCTCAACGATTTTTTGGATGTGGTCCGGCAAACCGTTGGTGCCAGCGGCGCCGTGCCACGGGCCGGCGCGGCCGTCGGCGGCGTGGTGCCAGCCAGTGCCGGCCCGCCGGCTGCGGGATTCGACGCGGCCTTCCAGTCGGATTTGCGCACGGCTTTTGTCCAGAGTCTGCCGGCCACGCTCTATGCGCTGCGGCAAGGCCTGCTGGGGCTGATCAAGGCGGAAAATGAAGCGGCTCAATTGCGGAATATCCATGAATTGCACCGCCGCGTTCATGCCTTGAGCGGCAACGCCGGTCTCGCCGGCCTGGCGCAGATTGCGCACCTGAGTTCCGCCTTCGAAGCCCTGCTCAAGGAAATTTACGACAAGCCCAAAAGTATCAGTCCGTCCACCACGCGCACCGTGGCCGCCGCCGTGGACTTTTTGAGCCTGCTTTTTGACCGCGCCGCCCAGCCCGACCGCCAGGACATCCCGGCTTCCAAAATTCTCGTGGTGGACGACGAAGCCATCTCGCGCCGCGCCATTGTTTATGCCCTGGAAAAGGCCAAGCTACGGTCGGTCAACATCGAGGAGCCGGCCGAGGCCCTGCGCCTGCTGGAGGAAGGTGAATTTGACCTGGTTTTTCTGGACGTGGACATGCCCGGGATGAACGGCTTCGAGTTGTGCGCCAAACTCCGCGCCCTGCCGCACTTGAAAAAGACGCCCGTGATCTTTGTCACCAGCCTCGACGATTTTGACAATCGCACCAACTCGATGATGGCCGGTGGCAACGACTTCATCACCAAGCCGTTTTTGTTCATCGAACTCACCGTCAAGGCGCTCATCCACGTCATGCGCGCCCGGCTGCCGGCGAAGCGCCCGTCTGCTGGCTGAACCGCCATGCTGCACGGCGAATTCATTCCCGCTGCCGCGACCGATTCTCGCCGCCTGTTCGTCGTCCTGCACGGCCTCGGCGACTCGGCGGCCGGCTGGCGCTGGCTGCCCGGCGCGCTGGATCTGCCGTGGCTGAACTATCTCCTCGTCAACGCGCCGGATGAATACTACGGTGGCTATTCGTGGTTCGATTATCCCGGCGACATCGCGCCGGGCATTCACCGCAGCCGCCGGTTGCTCTTTGAACTGCTGGATGATCTGCGCGCAAAAAATTTCCCCGCCGACCAGATCACGCTGGGCGGTTTTTCACAAGGCTGCCTCATGTCCGTCGAAACCGGCCTGCGCTATCCGCATCGGCTCGCCGGGGTCGTCGGTCTTAGCGGCTGGGTTTTTGAGGTCGCAAATTTGATTCGCGATCTCACGCCCGTCGCCCGCTCGCAGCGCCTGCTCATCACGCACGGTCTTTATGATCCGCTGCTGCCCATCGTCGAAGTTCGCGACCAGGTTCGGCAGTTGCAAACCGCCGGGGTGGATGTCGCCTGGCGCGAATTTCCCAAGGAGCACACGATCCACGGCCCGGAGGAAATCACCGTGATCCGCGAATTTGTCCGCGCCGGCTAGGTGGCGAAATGAAGAAGCCTGGATGATGAAACCAGGCGCACCGCGCGTCGGCCTCATGTCGTTCGGCTTTCACACTTCCAGGCTGTGGTTCCCGCCAGGCATCCAGGCTGGCTCGGGAGGTGAGGGCGACTGGTTCTGCCAGTCCACCGCGTTCGCCACGGCGGCGCGCATTTTTGCGAACCACCATTGCGCCCGCGTGATCCGCGTGCGCGGCCGGCCGTAAATGCGGCTTTGGGTGGCGTTGAATCCGAGTTCGAGCTGTTGGTTGGTTGTCATAATGTTGTTTTAATTACGACACCACTTTCGCAGACCGGGTTGGACAAATGCTGTCCAAGGTGAAAATTTCCAGAAATCTTTTTGAAGGCGAATTCGGGCGGATATGAAGGGGTCAGCGCAGTTCGATGACGTCGCCGATTTCCAGCGGAATGTCGGCGCCGTTCAGCAAAACCTTGGCGTCCAGCGTGGCGGTTTCGCCCTGACGGGTGATGAGGATCCGCTTCGGCGCGTCCGCGCCGGTGTAGTTCGCGGTGGCCAGCGCCTGGGCCAGCGTCAGCCCCGCCACCCACGGCACCTGGGGATTCTGGACTGGTCCGACAATCGTTACGCCCGTCGCCGCCTGCTGCCGGCGCAACGCTTCATTCTGGCCCGCCAAAAAAGCGTTTTGCTCCTTGAGTCGCGCCTTCGACTGCGTCGTGCAGCCGGTGGCAGCCAGCGCAAGGCTCAACATGACGACGAATCGTTTCATGCAAAATATAACACCGCGAACGGGGAAAAAATTCACCCCGGGCCGACCGATTTCATTTCGCAAACGGAGGTTGTCGGACTGTCGCTGATGGCATAAAGTGAACCATCGCTTTTATTTCATCAAGATTGATATGTCCCAACCATTGATTGCCCGTCCACGCAGCTTCCGAAAAATTCTCGCGATGATTCTGACCGGTTTCGCGGCCGTGGCTGCTTCGGTCGCTACGGCCCGTCAAGACCTGCCGCTGGACGACCACTGGCGCTTTCAAAAGGGCGATGACACCAACGCGGCGGCGGTGGATTTTACCGACGCCAACTGGACGGAGGTTTCCCTGCCGCACTGCTGGGGCTGGCAGGAGGCACAGGTGACAAATGAATATTATCGCGGACCGGGTTGGTATCGCCGTTCGCTGGATTTGTCGCCGGAACAAGGCCGGCGCTATTTTCTGCGGTTTGAGGCGGCGGGCACGGTGGCGGACGTTTATCTCAACGGTCGGAACCTCGGCGAACATCGCGGCGGCTTTGGCGCCTTTTGCTATGAGATCACCGGCGGCCTGAACGCGGCTGGAAAAAACACTTTGGCCGCGCGCGTCAGCAACGCCGGGGAGCCGGACATCGCGCCGCTGTCCGGTGATTTCTGCGTGTTTGGCGGGCTTTATCGTCCCGCGCATTTGCTGGTGACGGACGAGGTGTGTTTCACGCCGCTGGATCATGCGTCGGCGGGCGTGTTCTGGCAGCAGACGCAGGTTTCCAAAAGCGCGGCGACAATTGATTTCACAGCGGAAATTTCCAATGGTGCCAAGCCTGATGCCCGGCGATTGCTCGTGGCGAAAATTCTGGATGCCGCCGGAAAAATTGTCGCCGCCGAATCCCAGCTCGTCACCGTTCCGGGCCGGGTCACGCCGCCGTTTCATGTCCGGCTCACGCTGGCGCGGCCGCATCTCTGGAACGGCCGCGCGGACCCGTATCTCTACCACGCTGTCGCGGAATTGCAGACCACCAACGGCGTGGTGGTGGATGCTGTCGAACAACCGCTCGGCCTGCGCTTCTATCGCGTGGATCCGGACCGGGGATTTTTTCTGAACGGCGAACCGTATCGCCTGCGCGGCGTCTGCCGGCATCAGGATGTTTGGAACAAGGGCTGGGCCTTGAGCAACGCCGACCACGAACGCGACGTGAACTTGATTTGCGAGTTGGGCGCCAACGCCGTCCGCTGCTCGCATTACCAGCAGAGCGATTATTTTTATGCGTTGTGCGACCGGGCGGGGCTGCTGGTCTGGGCGGAAATTCCGCAGGTGAATCAGATTGCCGCCGAACCGGCCTTCGCGGAAACCTCCCGCAACCAGTTGCTGGACCTGATCCGGCAGAATTTCAATCACCCGGCGATTTTCGCCTGGAGCCTCTACAACGAACTCCAGCCGGGCGGCGCAGATCCGCACCGGCTGTTGCAGGATTTGAAAATCCTGGCGAATGGCGAGGATCCCACGCGCCCGACCATCGCCGCGAGTGATCACTTGAAATGGCCGGAACTGCCAAAGATTCCCGACCTGATCGGCTGGAACAAGTATCCCGGCTGGTATTTCGGCACGCCGGCCAGCGCCGGGCCGCTGCTCGACAAACTGCGTTACACGAGCCGGCACGGCGGCTTTTGCGTGAGCGAATACGGCGCCGGGGCCAATCCGTTCCAACATGAAGTGCCGCCGCATCAGCCCAAACCCGGCGGCCAGTGGCATCCCGAGGAATGGCAGTGCGCGGTGCATGAGGCGGCTTGGGCCGCGATCAAGGCGCGGCCGTTCGTCTGGGGCAGCTTCTTGTGGAACATGTTCGACTTCGTGGTGGCCAGCCGGCATGAGGGCGGCGTGATCTCCCGCAATGACAAAGGGCTGGTAACCAGCGATCGGCAGTTGAAAAAGGACGCGTTCTTTTTTTACCAGGCCAACTGGAGCGACGCGCCCGTGCTTTACCTCACCAGCCGCCGCTTCACCGAGCGCACCAACGCGCTCACCGCTGTGAAAATTTATTCCAACGCCAAGACTGTTGAATTGAAGGTGAACGGCCATTCGCTCGGCCAAAAAAGTGATGCCACCGACGACGTTTTCATCTGGACCGATGTCCGACTCACGCCCGGCGACAACCGCATCGAGGCCAAGGCCCGCCGCGCTGGTCAGGATTTGCATGATGAATGTGTGTGGCACCTGACTTCGCCGTAATGACTCAAAAGATTGCCCGGCGATCAAAATCCTGATGCCGTTTCCGGCGGCGAAGAGTTGAGCCAGCCCATTGCGGCTGCTACCTTTCCGGGCATGGCGAAACCCAATTTCATCGAACTGCCGGGCTGCGAGCCGATCCCCATCATTTTTGAGGACCGCTCGGTCATTGCCATTGACAAGCCGCGCGGCTGGATGCTCGTGCCGGATTCGTGGCGCAAGACCAACTGGAACTTGCAGACGGCGATTGATTCGTCCATCCGCGCGGATGATTTCTGGGCGCGCTCGCGCAACCTGCGCTATCTCCGCCACGTCCACCGGCTGGATGCCGACACGAGCGGCGTGATGCTCTTCGCCAAAAGCGAGGGCGCGATGCGCGCGCTGGGCGAGATGTTTGAATCGCGCCGGATGGAGAAAACCTATCTGGCCGTCGTCGAGGGCGTGCCGAGGGAAAAGGAATGGACGTGCGAACTGCCCATCGGCGCTGACCCGAAAAATTTTGGCAAGATGCGCGTGGATTACACGGAGGAAGGCAAAGAAGCGGAGACACATTTCCGCGTGCTGACGGGCAACGAGCGGTTCACGCTCATCGAGGCGAGTCCGCTGACGGGACGCACACACCAGATCCGGCTGCACCTTGCGGAATCGGGCAGCCCCATCATGTGCGACGAACTTTACGGTCGGGTGGAAAAGGGGTTTCGCCTCGGCCTGCGCGCGGTGCGGCTGGCTTACCAGGACACCTTCACCCGGCGGCTGGTGAACATCCTCGCGCCGGCAGAAATATTTCTGAAGGAGTTCGGCTTCAAGCTCACGCCCGAATTACAGACGGCCAAATGGGTGCGGCGGCGCCCCTGATTTCTTCGGCGGTCGTTCAGCGGGACGTCCGGAGGGGCGAGTGCCACGAGTCCTTGATTTTTAGATTGTGAGGACGCGTATTACTCGTCCCACCAAAAGTTTTATCCACCGCTCGACAGCCATTATCTTTCATGATTTCATAGGCGAAATCCTCTTGATATTCGGTTTATGGCACCCGTGGAGATAGCGGCGCGGTTTCTGCCTCCAGCTTGCCTGCCGTTCTTTGGCTCGCCGGTCACGGCGGCGAGGGCGCAGCGGAAGATTTCCAACTTTCTGGTTTCTTTTGGGGCTTACCTCTAACGCCGGGGGCGAACTTTCTCTCGTTTGGGGCGACGCCCTACCATTTCGCCCGCCAAGCTGACTAACTGGTCTGGCTGGCAAACTTCGACAACAAACTGCCCGGCAGCGCCGCTGCTTTGGGTTTGCCCGCCGCCACCGTGAACCGGATTGGGCAGGCGTGCAACGAACCGCGGCAGCAGCCCCGCCCGGCGTCACCATTAAATCCGGCCCTGACTTATGTTTGAACGCGCCCTCAACGGCTTTTTTGTAAACGACTTGATTCTATTCAATTCGCTCCGGCGCGGCGGTTACGTCGCCAGGGGTTTTGTCTTTGAAGCGCCCGACCTCACGAACAGCTCCATCGCCGACTTGTAGGGATTTCAAGACCCACTCAGTTACCTGCTGGCATCGCTCCACGAAAACCAGCGGCTGCAAATCCAATACTTTTCGGATTCGGATTACAAAGCTGAGTTGCTCCGGTTTCAGCAGGAGACGGAGAAATTTGAAAGCACATGGACGAAGCGTTCCCGCAACGAACGGTTCGTGCGTTACTGGCAGGCAATGGTGGAAGGCAAGCGGCGGCGGCAGCGCATCATCATTTACATTTCACGGCGTCTGCCATTTCGCCACACCGGCCACCTTGGCTTATTGGACGATTCGTATGACTTGCAATTTCGACCAACATCGCGCCCCATTCGCAAGAGTTTGATGTTATCAAAGATCAATTCCCGGCGGCGGTGCGGATGAACCGGCTGCGCAGTTCGATCCGGTGCAAGATTGAGCAGGGGGTTTGGCTGGTGAAAACGGAGTTTCACTCCGGCCGTGTGTTTCCTTCGGAAACGCCTCCCTGAAAGGCACGCAACCAGGCGTCGTGGTTCAAGTGTGTTTTGATTTGACAGCTCGGACGGCCCGGCTCATCGCTGCGAGATGATGGGGTGCAGCGCCGCAGCAACCGCCGACAATGCGCACGCCTACGGCGAGCAGTCGCTGGGCGCAAGCGGCCATTTCTTCCGGCGTGGCTTTGTAAATCGTTTTGCCAACTTCCGAGAACGGCGAACCGGCATTCGGCTGCACGATGACGGGCATCTTGCCGGCAGCGGCCACAAGCTGGCCGGCCAGTTCCACATAATCATCGAGGCTCAATCCCGTGCCGCAGTTCGTGCCCACAATAGGCGAGGTGAATGCCGCCAACATCGGTCGGGAGTGCGATGTTCCAAATCATGCCGCACGCGCCGCTGGCGAGGCCGCGGGCCATGAGTTGCGTGCCCATCGCGCCGTCACAGACGAGCGGACGTTGGCGGAGTTCTTCGAGGAGTGATTGGCGTGGCATAATTGAGAATCATTGAACCTCTTTTGTTGGCGGCGTGCCGGTCACATGCGCGGTTTGGGTTTCAACGGCTGTTGGCGCAACGTCGCCGCGATGCGCTCCACCTCCGGCAGCGCGTGCGCGAAAAACCTCTGGAAGCCGCGGCAGAGATAGTTCAAACCTGGTTCGCCGTCGGGCGTGCGGATGAGCCGGTTCTTGGGACATTCGCCCCAACAATCTGTCAGGAACGCGCACTTCCGGCAAAACTGCGGCAGGCTTTCGCTTTTGGCGTAGCCGAACTTCACCTGCTCGCGGGAGAAAACCATTTGCTCCAACTGCCCGGTCTTGAGGTTGCCGAGGTGATACTCCGGATAAACGTAATGGTCGCAGGAATAGACGCTGCCGTCGTTTTCCACCGCCACGCCCTTGCCGCAATTCTCGCTGTAGATGCACATCTGCGACGGCAGCCCAAGATGCTGCGCCACGAGCGTTTCAAAATGATTCACCATCACCTTGCCGATGTCCTGACTTAACCAGCGATCAAATACCTTGCACAGAAAATAGCCCCAGTCGTCCGGGTCCACCGACCAGTCGCTGACGATGGAATTGGGATGGCCGGGCCGCGCCTCGGGATCGCCGTCCTTGGGCAGCTCGGCGTGGTTCCACGTTTGCGGGGCGACGCGCTCGAAGTTCCGGTGTTCAACGATGGGAATGAACTGGATATAAGTGGAGTTGAGCTCCTGCCGCAAAAACCGATACACGTCCAGCGGCTTGCGCCCATTAAAACGATGCACGCAGGTCAGCGTGTTGAATGGAATTCCGTGGCGTTGCAGCAGTTTGGCGGCCGCAAACACCTTGTCGAACGTGGGCTGTTTGCCCTTGGTTACGCGGTAGTAATCGTGGATTTCCTTCGGCCCGTCAATGCTCAAGCCCACGAGAAACCGATTTTCTTTCAGGAATGCGCACCAGTCGTCATCGAGCAGCGTGCCGTTGGTCTGCAGATCGTTCTCGATGCGCTGGCCCGGCTTGGCGTGCTTCTTTTCCAAGGCCACGACTTTTTGGAAAAACTCCAGCCCCAGCAGCGTCGGCTCGCCGCCCTGCCACGAGAAAATCACCTCGTCGCCATTCGTGCCGGCGATGTATTGCCGGACGAACAATTCAAGCGTCTCCTCGGACATCCGGCCCGCGCCCGGACCCCCGGCCAGGTTTTCCTTGCTCAAATAATAGCAGTAGGTGCAGTCGAGATTGCACGTCGAGCCGATCGGCTTGGTCAGCGCGTGGAATTGTTTTCGGCCTCGATCGCCGACCAGCGAGGGTGCGTCGTATTTGTCGAACGGGAGGTTGGCGTTGCTATTCATTTTTGTTGAGCCGAAAGTTTGGTTCAGGGTTCAAAATGGACCGACGGGTCGGGCCGCCTCTGGGCTTTCGGAGTCCAACGCGCAGGGGCTTTGTCATCCATGCGGCGCACACAACACTGCAATCTGCCTGCTTGTTGCCGGAAAGTCCCGCCGCAAATTCATGCAACGCCCGGGCAAACGGTTTGGCCTGCCAGCAGCACCCTGACCGAGCCATTCCTCGAAGCCGCGAGGGCTTTTTACGAATGCGGCGGCCAACTTCCTAAAAAGTGATCTGATCTTCCGGGCCAATTGAGCCGTCGTCCATTGGTCCGGAGTCGAGCAAGCGTTTCATTCCCCGCTTCCGGCAGAAGGTCGGGTGTGTTCCACACCCCATCGGCGTCCGAATATTTGGCTCCCTTCCAGTAGCCCCAGTCCGGCACGCAGAGCGGCAAGGGGCGGAAACTTTGGAAAGGGAAATCCCCTCGCGCCAGTTGGCCTAAATTCAGCGTCAAATCGGGCAACGCCGGATTCGGGCTGATCCAGTCTAGACAATGCTGGTTGGGAAAGAAGAAAAGGCGTTCCGGCCTCCGCCCGCGCGGTGTTTTCCAGCAAGCTTGACAGGGCGGTGCCAGCGCCCCCCACGCCCAGATGCTTTTAAAATCACGCCGGTTCAAATTTGTGATTCGGCATACGCCTCGATTAGTTTTTCAGGCTGCGGATAATTGCAAGCCAGTCGCCAGACGCGCGTCACAGAAAAGGTTTCATTTTGAGGCTACTTATCGGGCGAGCATTCAAATCACGAGCTGGCGTTGCAATAATTTAAGCGGCCCGTCAATCTGCGTCGTCTTCTGATTTCGGCTGTGGACCGAACGCCTTGGGGTCATCCTGGGCCGGCTCTTTCAATACGGCGCGCTGGCGGAAAACTTCCCGCACCAAATTGGTCTGCGCATCTGTATAGGCGGGATCGCCAAAGATATTGCGCATTTCGCCGGGATCATTGGCGCGGTCAAACAGTTCCCAGTAATCATCTTGGATGGACGAAACGGCCAGCGATCCGTGACCACCCACTTTTCCGGTGGGCTTGTAAAAATGCGCCAGCGTGTAGCGTTCGGTGATCACGCCGTAGTGCGGGCGCACGAGATGTTCGTCCGGGTATTCGTAGTAATGATAATAGAACGCCGTGCGCCAGTCGGCTGGGGTCTGGCCTGTCAGCAACGGCAGCAGGCTCCGTCCCTGCATGCGCTCGGGCACGGGCTGGCCGGCGGCTTGGAGCAGGGTCTCGGCCATGTCAATGTTGGCGACCAGGTCCGTGTTCACGGTGCCGGGCTTGATTACTCCCGGCCAGCGGATCAGCAGCGGCGTCCGCGCGGATTCCTGGAAAATCCAGCGTTTGTCGAACCAGCCGTGTTCGCCCAGAAAAAATCCCTGGTCGGAGGAATAAATGACAATCGTGTTGGTCGCGAGTCCGGTGTCATCAAGGTATTTCAAAATGCGGCCGACATTGTCGTCCACGCCCTTGATACAGCCGAGATAATCGTGCAGGAAACGGTTGTATTTCCATTCGGTGACCGCGCGGCTTTCGGGGTGAGCCTGCTGATACGCCGGGCTGTGCCAAGTGTATTTGGGCGTGTAGTCCGCCAGCGTGCTGCCGGGGAGGTATTTTTTCAGGAACGCTTTGTTCCGCGGGACATAATAGGCGTTCCAGATTTTTTTCTCAGCGGGAGAAAGGTCGGTCGGAGCGGCCAGTTTGTTGTCGTAGCCCAGCGCCATGATCCCGGCAATGGTCATGTTCTGGCTGTGCTCGGCCGGACCGCGGCCGGTATAATCGTCGAACAGGCCGCCGGATGCGGCGTCCGGCAACGGATAGGTGCGATCATGGTCGAAGTTGAGATCGCGCAGCGCCGGCTGCCAGTTGCGATGCGGCGCCTTGTTCCAGCAGAGCAGCAGAAACGGCTTGGCGGGATCGCGCCGTTTCAACCAGTCCAGCGAATTGTCGGTGATGATGTCCGTGGCGTAGCCCGGTTGAATCCCCCGTTTGCCCTTCTGCTTCATGAGCGGGTTGTAGTAGGAACCCTGGCCGGGGAAAATATTCCAGTAATCAAATCCGGTCGGGTCGCTTTCCAGATGCCATTTGCCGATCAGCGCGGTCTGGTAGCCGGCTTTTTGCAACAGTTTGGGAAAGGTGATCTGGGAGCCGTCGAACCAACTGTTGGCGTTGTTGTAAAACCCGTTGATATGACTGTAAGTGCCCGTGATGAACGAGGCCCGGCTCGGTCCGCAAAGCGAATTATTCACCAAGCAGCGGTCAAACCGCATGCCCTCGTGCGCGAGCCGGTCTATGTTCGGCGTCTGGATCAAATCGCGGGAGTCGCCATAGGCGCTGACCGCCTGCCAGGCATGGTCGTCCGACAGGATGAACACGATGTTCGGTCTGGGCGGTTCCACCGCGCCAACGGACGCAGCCGAAAACAACCCTGCGAAAAACAGTCCGGATAAGGATGGAATCAATTTCATGTGGCTTTCAATATCAAATGTGTGTCGCGATTCCACGGATCACGGACCATCCAACGCGGTTAGTCTATGATCGCCACCCGGCTTACTTCCGTCGGAATTTTATTGGCGAAGTTGAACCGCATGACACCAGAGGCGCCGGTGCAAGTCAACTCCCGGTTGCCCTTCGGAAAATTCCCGAGTTGCCCGTTCGGGCGTGGCGTTAAAAAGACAAAATGACCGCGCTTACGGCAAGTCGGTCGCCCCCATCAAAAACCGGTCACATTCGCGCGCCGCGCCCCGGCCCTCGTTAAAAGCCCAGACCACTAGGCTCTGGCCGCGGCGGCAGTCCCCGCAGGCAAACACTTTTGGAATATTCGTGGCGTATTTTTCAAAATCCGCCTTGGCGTTCGAGCGCGCGTCGCGTTCGATGCCGAGCGCCTCCAGCAGCGGCTGCTCCGGCCCGAGAAAACCCATCGCCAGCAAAACCAGTTGCGCCGGTAAAACTTTTTCCGTGCCGGGCACGTTTTTCGGGATGAACTGGCCTTTTTCGTTTTTCGTCCACTCGACTTGCATGGTGTGAACGGCTTTGACGTGGCCTTGGTCGTCACCTTCAAATTTCGTCGCGGTCTTGAGATAAACGCGCGGGTCGGCGCCGAATTTCGCGGCGGCTTCTTCTTGGCCATAATCCATTTTGTAAACCTTCGGCCACTCCGGCCACGGATTGTCCTTGGCGCGCGCCAGCGGCGGCTGGGGCAAGATCTCCACCTGCACGAGCGACTTGCAACCGTGCCGCATCGAGGTGCCGACGCAATCCGTGCCGGTGTCGCCGCCGCCGATGACGACGACATCCCTGCCTTCGGCGGAGATGAAATTGCCGTTCTGGTGCCGGTCCAAAACCACCTTGGTGTTCGCGGTGAGAAATTCCATCGCGAAGTGGATGCCCTGAAGTTCGCGGCCGGGAATCGGCAGGTCGCGCGGCTTGGTCGCGCCGGTCGCCAGAATCACCGCGTCAAAATCTTTCAGCAATTTTTCCGCCGGCAGATTTTTACCGACCTCGGTATTGCAGACAAATTTCACGCCTTCGGCTTCGAGGACTTTCAGGCGGCGCAGGACGACTTCCTTTTTGTCCAGCTTCATGTTGGGGATGCCATACATCAGCAGCCCGCCCGGACGGTCGGCGCGCTCGAACACGGTGACTTCATGGCCGGCCCTGTTCAACTGCGCGGCGGCGGAAAGTCCGGCCGGGCCGGAGCCGACGACGGCGACCTTTCTGCCGGTCCGTTTGACTGGAATCTCCGGGACAATCCAG
The DNA here is from genome assembly GCA_021780905.1 of bacterium. Lineage (GTDB taxonomy): Bacteria > Verrucomicrobiota > Verrucomicrobiia > Limisphaerales > UBA11358 > UBA11358. Next base: position 5,317 of record JAJXXW010000074.1, on the reverse strand, counting down.
CCGTTCTGCCAGCCGTGATCAGCGATTTCACATTCGATGTTCTTGATCGTGACCGGCGGATCGTTGATGCCGAGCACGCAGGAACCTTCGCAGGGCGCCGGGCAAACGCGGCCGGTGAAATCAGGGAAGTTGTTTGTCTTGTGCAGGCGCTCCAGCGCCTCCTTCCACAGGCCGCGATAGACCAGATCGTTCCATTCGGGAATGAGATTGTGAATCGGGCAGCCGCTCGCCATGCCGCTGACGAGCTGGCCGGTGTGGCAGAACGGAATGCCGCAGTCCATGCAGCGAGCGCCCTGCTTCTTGAGGTCGGCCTCGGACTGGTGCAGGTGAATCTCCTGCCAGTCCGCGATGCGCGTGAGGGGCGAGCGGTCGGCGGGCAGCTCGCGTTGAAACTCTAAAAATCCAGTTGGTTTTCCCATCTTCGGTTTTTCTTCGGGTTAAAAGTTAATGTCCGCCCTTCACGTTTTCCTCGAACGCGGCCATGACCGCCTCGTCGCCGGTCAAGCCTTGCGATTGCACTTTTTTGAGCGACAGCAGCACGCGCTTGTAATCCTGCGGCATCACTTTGACGAATTTCGGCACGAAATCTTTCCAGTTGGCCAGCATTTTGGCGGCGCGCTGGCATTGGGTGTAAGTCTGGTAGCGCTGGATTAGTTTCCAAACCGCCTCGGTTTCGTCGGGGTCCTCCAATTTTTCCAGCCCGACGAGTTCCAGGTTGCAACGCGTGTGGAAATCACCGGCTTCGTCCAGCACGTAAGCCACGCCGCCGCTCATGCCGGCGGCGAAATTGCGCCCGGTCCGGCCGAGAATGACCACGCGCCCGCCGGTCATGTATTCGCAACCGTGGTCGCCCACGGCCTCGACGACAGCATCCACGCCGGAGTTGCGGACGGCGAAACGCTCGCCCGCCATGCCGCAGACGTATATTTCGCCGGCGGTCGCGCCGTAAAGCGCCACGTTGCCGATGATGATGTTGTCCTTCGATTCGAAGGTCGAACCTTTTGGCGGATAGACGATGAGTTTGCCGCCACTCAAGCCTTTGCCAAAATAGTCGTTCGCGTCGCCTTCAAGCTCGTGCGTCATGCCCCGCGGCATGAACGCGCCAAAGCTTTGGCCCGCGCTGCCGGTAAATTTCAGATGCACGGTGTCCTCCGGCAGGCCGGCCGGCCCGTGCCGCCTGGTGATTTCGCTGCCGACGATCGTGCCGACCACGCGGTCCACGTTTTTGATCGGCAGTTCGGCGCGGACTTTTTCGCCCCGCTCAATCGCCGGCTGACAGAGGGCGAGCAGCCGGGTCACGTCCAGGGATTTTTCCAAACCGTGATCCTGATCCTGCGAGCGAAAGCGGCCGACGCTGGTATCCACTTTCGGCTGATACAGGATCGGTGTGAGGTCAAGGCCACCGGCCTTCCAATGCTCGATGGCTTTCCACGGAACCAGCTTGTCCGTCCGGCCGACCATGTCTTCCAGTTTGCGGAAGCCGAGCCGGGCCATGATTTCGCGAAGTTCCTGCGCGATGAAGCGCATGAAGTTCACGACGTGTTCGGGATCGCCGGTGAAGCGCTTGCGCAGGCGCGGATCCTGCGTGGCCACGCCGACGGGACAGGTGTTCAGATGGCACACGCGCATCATGATGCAGCCCATGACGACCAGCGGCGCGGTGGCGAAGCCAAATTCCTCCGCACCGAGCAGCGCGGCGACCGCCACGTCGCGGCCGGTTTTCAACTGGCCATCCGTCTCGACGTAAATGCGGCTCCGGAGTCCGTTCAAGACCAGCGTCTGGTGCGCCTCAGCCAGTCCCAGTTCCCAGGGTCCGCCGGCGTGTTTGATGGACGAGAGCGGCGAGGCGCCCGTGCCGCCGTCGTGACCGGAAATCAGCACGACATCGGCGTGTGCCTTCGCGACGCCGGCGGCAATCGTGCCGACGCCGACCTCGGCGACGAGTTTGACACTGATGCGGGCGTTGCGGTTGGCGTTTTTCAGGTCGTGAATCAATTCCGCCAGGTCTTCAATGGAGTAAATGTCATGGTGTGGCGGCGGCGAAATCAAACCGACGCCCGCCGTCGTGCCGCGCACTTTGGCGATGGGCGGATAGACTTTTTTGCCGGGCAATTCGCCGCCTTCGCCGGGCTTCGCGCCCTGCGCCATCTTGATTTGCAGCTCCTTGGCGTTGACTAGGTAATGGCTCGTCACCCCAAAGCGGCCGGAGGCGACCTGTTTGATGGCGGAGTTTTTGGAGTCGCCGCGCTCATTCGTCCAGACGTAACGCTCGGGATCCTCGCCGCCTTCGCCCGTGTTGGACCGGCCACCGAGGCGGTTCATGGCGATGGCGAGCGTCTCGTGCGCCTCCTGCGAAATGGAGCCGTAGCTCATGGCACCGGTCTTGAAGCGCTGGACGAGGCTTTCGACGGATTCAACCTCCTCAAGGGGCACCGGATTTTCCGCAAACTTGAAATCCAGCAATCCGCGCAAGGTGCACAGCGTCTTGGCGCGGTCATTGATGAGGTCGGCGTATTCGCGGTAAATCTTCTCGCTGTTCAGGCGGCAGGCATTTTGCAACTTGTGAATCGTCTGCGGGTTGAACAGGTGCTGTTCGCCGCCGTCGCGCCATTGGTATTGGCCGCCCGCGTCCAGTTCGCTGTTGACCGATTCCCGCGGAAACGCCCGCCGGTGCCGCGCGAGCGCCTCGGCCGCGATGACTTCGATGCCGACGCCCTGGATGCGCGTCGGCGTCCAGGTGAAATACTTCTCCACAAAATCGCTGTTCAGGCCGACAGCTTCGAATATCTGCGCGCCGCGATAGCTTTGCACGGTCGAGATGCCCATCTTGGCCATCGTTTTGACAACGCCTTTGATCGCAGCTTTGATGAATTTTTTCACCGCCGTCTTATGGTCGAGACCGGGCAGCATCCCTTCGCGGATCAAATCATCCAGCGTCTCGTAGGCGAGATACGGATTGATGGCGCTGCAACCGTAACCGATGAGCAGGGCGAAATGATGCACCTCGCGCGGCTCGCCGGATTCGAGCACCAGGCCGGTGCGACCGCGTGAGCCGGTGCGAATGAGATGATGATGCAGACCCGCGGTCGCCAGCAGCGCGGGAATCGGGGCCAGCTCCGCTGAAACGCCGCGGTCGGAAAGAATCAAAATGTTCGCGCCGTCGCGGATGGCCTCGTCGGCGGCGTTGAACAGTTTTTCCAGGGCGCGCTCCAAGCCTTTCGCGCCATCGGCGGCCTTGAACAAGATCGGCAGCGTCTCGGACTTAAAACCGGCGCGGTCAATGAACCGCAGCTTGTCCAATTCCTCGTTCGTGAGGATGGGCTGTTCGAGGCGGATGAGCGCGCAGCTTTCCGGGCCGGGATTCAGCAGACCGCCGCGCGAGCCGACCATCGTGTGCGTGGCGGTGACGATTTCCTCGCGGATCGGATCAATCGGCGGATTCGTGACCTGCGCGAACAATTGCTTGAAATAATTATAGAGCAGTTGCGGCTTTTGCGACAAAACGGCGAGCGGAGTGTCCGTGCCCATCGAGCCGAGCGGCTGCTGCCCGTCGCGCGCCATCGGACCGACGATGAAACGCAAGTCTTCGAAGGTGTAGCCGAATGCCTGCTGCTCCTGCAAAATTTTCCGGTGGCCGGGTTCGGTGTGATGCGACGGCTCGGGCAGATCCTCCAGCAGAACGTGATGTTCGTCCAGCCACGCCTGATACGGATGCGCGCCGGCGTATTTTTTCTTCAACTCCTCGTCCGCGATGATGCGGCCCTCCTGCGTGTCCACGAGAAACATCCGCCCCGGCTGCAAACGGCCTTTCACCGCCACGCGCTCCGGCGCGATCGGCAGCACGCCGGCTTCCGACGCCATGATGACCACGTCATCCTTGGTGACGTAATAGCGCGACGGGCGCAGGCCGTTGCGGTCGAGACACGCGCCGATGCGGACACCGTCGGTGAACGCCATCGAGGCCGGGCCGTCCCACGGTTCAATGAGACAGGAATGAAATTCGTAAAACGCCTTGCGCTCTGCGTCCATGCTCTCGTGATTTTCCCACGGCTCGGGGATCATCATCATCATGGTGTGCGGCAATTCGCGGCCGGCCATGACCAGCAGTTCCACGCAATTGTCAAACTGCGCGGAGTCGCTACCGTCCTCGTTGATGACGGGAACCACTTTCTTGATGTCGCCGCCCAAAACGGCGGATTTGAAATTCGCCTGGGCCGACTTCATCCAGTTGACGTTGCCGCGCAGCGTGTTGATTTCGCCGTTGTGGGCGATGTAGCGGTTCGGGTGCGCCCGATCCCAGCTCGGGAACGTGTTCGTCGAGAAACGCGAGTGGACGAGCGCCAGCGCCGTGACGACGCGCGGGTCGCGCAGGTCCGCGTAATATTTTTCCACCTGCTCGGACATCAGCATGCCCTTGTAGATCAGCGTCCGCGCCGACAAGCTGGCGACGTAAAAAATTTCGCCGCCGGGAATTTTTTTGCCGTAGCGGATTTTCCGCTCCGCGACCTTGCGGATGACAAACAGTTTCCTTTCAAACGCCTGGTCATCCTTGAGTTTCGGATTCCGGCCGACAAACACCTGCGCCATAAACGGCTCGGCCGCCACGGCGGTTTTACCCAGCGAAGCATTGTCCACCGGCACGTCGCGCCAGCCGAGCACAGTCTGGCCATCGGTCGTGATGATTTTGGCGAGTTCTTTTTTGACGGTCTCGCGTTCCGCCGGATTTTTCGGCAGGAACAACTGGCCAACGCCGTATTGTCCGGCCGCCGGCAGCTTGAAGCCGAGCCTTTCGGCTTCCGCCGCGAGAAATTCATGCGGCACCTGGATAAGAATACCCGCGCCATCGCCGGTGTTTGCCTCGCAGCCGCACGCGCCCCGGTGATCCAGGTTGACGAGGATTTTCAAGGCGTCCGACACCATCTGGTGGGACTTGTTTCCCTTGAGGTTCACGACGAATCCCAAGCCGCAGGCGTCGTGCTCAAATTGCGGATCGTAAAGGCCTTGTTTTCCCGGCGCGTGGGTGCGCACGGTGGTGGTGTCATTAGCTTGCTGCATTTGTTTTCGGGCGAACGGGGAACGGATTAGTCCGCGTTCCGTTATTTTTTACTCGAAATTTACCGCGGTGCAATAAATGTTTTCAATTTTTACAAGGATTCTTGCATAAGAAACCTGTTAAAATTCCCGCGCCCTATTAGCAGTTTGTTGAAAAACGTTTGAACCAGCGAAGTTGAAGTTTGTCTGTAAGTCATGCGCGGAAAACCCCAAGCCCAGCCGGACTTTCTGACAGTGATCAACCTCAACCAATGCGTGCCCGCCG
>JAJXXW010000010.1 GCA_021780905.1 bacterium | reverse complement strand
CGACTTGCGGCTGCGGTGGGGACAGCCGTTACCACGGTTCGCACACTGAATTTTGAAAAAATCACCCATGAAAAATCGTGGCGCTGAAAAATCACCCGTTTTTCAACGGCCTGCTAGTTCGCCGTTCGCTTTTCTAATCTTGATTTTGCCTCGGCAGGTTTGAACCGCCGAAAAAGATACAAATCTGATACAAGTGCTTTGCCCTTTGTAGCGGGGAGCAGGAGAGAGCACCCCTTGACATCGCTAATGAATAATGATAAAGTGCCCGTGTTCATTACCGATTATTGCGGTGGGCAAACCTACGGATCAGCAGGTTTCAGGTTCAACTCCTGATGGGTGCACCACTTCAAAACTCCAATGTTTTCAAAGGGTTGGTGATTTCCTTAAAAGTCAGAAAACACCAAAATTCCGGTTTTCTTCTGACACAATTCTGACAAACCGATTTTGGTAATAAAAACCCCCCATTTCAGGGGGTCTTTTGAAACGCTGGTGTTTTGGGGATTCGTCATGGCGTAGGCGTAGGCTTCAACGCCCAAAACTTTTCCATCCATTCTTTTGACACCTCACGGACGTAATGGCGTTTGGCGATTTCATTGCTGTTGCCCATGACATAAACGATTTCGGGAATGTTCCGAATCAGATTGTGGTAATTGGAAAACAAAAATAGCTTTGGTTTGGGAAGAAAAAGATGTTCACCGAGCCGCGAATGAGCAGGAAAGGGTTTTTACCCGAATTGACAACGGTCGGGCGGTGCGCCGGCTGGTTCAACGCAGCGGACGGTCGGGCGATCTTTGGCGTTCAAATTCCCGCCGCACGGATTGGGACCGGTGAGTTTTGCCGACTCGGGAAGCCGTTTCGCACCTTTCCTTCCTTGGTATCACGGACAATCACATCATGATGTGATACCGGGAACCGGCCGCGGCGGATAGAATCGTCAATATGCAGCCCAACCCTTGCCACCAGCCAATCGGGTTGTGGAGAATTTGGCCACCGTCTTCTGCTCCGGCGGCCGGGTGCCGGCGGTCAGCGCAAACTGGCGAACCAACAGATCATTGACGCGCGCCCATGTTATTAACGAGGCCCACTCACGATGCGACCGACAAAACATTTAATTTTGGCCACCGGCCTGGGAGCCGTTTTAGGGCTGACCGGCTCGGTGGATTCAGCGCCGGCTCCGTTGCCGCCCAATATCGTCATCATCCTCGCCGATGATTTGGGCTACGGCGATTTGAGTTGTTACGGCGCAACGAAAATCAAGACTCCCAATGTGGACCGGCTGGCGGCGGAGGGGCTGCGCTTTACTCAGGGTTACGCGCCCTCTTCGACCTGCACGCCGTCGCGTTTCTCGCTGCTGACCGGCGAATACGCCTGGCGGCAGAAAGACCGGAAGAACAGCATTCTCAACGGCGATGCACCGCTGTGCATTGAGCCGGGCCGGCTGACGCTGCCCGCCATGTTGAGAAACGCCGGTTACTCCACCGGCATTGTCGGCAAATGGCATCTGGGTCTCGGCGACGGCCAGACGCCGGTGGATTTCAACGGCGAAGTAAAACCCGGCCCCCTCGAAGTGGGCTTTGATTATTGTTATATCATTCCCGCCACCGTGGATCGCGTGCCCGGCGTGTGGATTGAAAACCATCGGGTCGTCGGCTTGGATCCCGCCGATCCGATCATCGTGAGCTATGTCACCAACATCAGCGACACGCCCACCGGTTTGCAGCGTCCCGACCTGAATACGCATTATGGCGCGGACAAACAACACTCCGGCTCCATCGTCAACGGCATCAGCCGCATCGGCTACCTGAAAGGCGGTCACGCGGCGCGTTTCAAGGACGAGGATCTGGCGAAGACCGTCGTGGCCAAATCCGTGGCCTATCTCGAACAGCACCAGACCGGCCCGTTCTTCCTTGAGATCGGCCTGTTTGAGCCGCACGTTCCCCGCGTGGCCGAGGCGCCGTTTGTCGGCACCAGCCAGTGCGGCCTGCGCGGCGATGTGATTGAGCAAATTGACTGGGAAACGGGTGAAATCATGCAGGCGCTCAAACGCCTCAACCTGGAGACCAACACGCTGGTTATATTGTCCAGCGATAACGGTGCGATTTTGTTCGACGGCTACTACGATCATTCCTTTGAGGACTTGAACGGTCACCAGCCCACCGGCGGTTTGCGCGGCTGGAAATATCTGGTCTTCGAAGGCGGCTGCCGCGTGCCGCTAATCACGCGCTGGCCGGCCCGGATCAAACCCGGCGTGAGCGGCCAGATGTTCAACCTCGTGGATCTGATGGCGACGCTCGCCGGCATCGTTGGTCAAACCGTTCCGCCCAAGGTGGCGCCGGACAGTCTCGATCTGTCACCGGTGCTGCTGGAGCAAACGACCAATCAGCTTCGGCACAACACCGTGCTGCACGGAATTTCCGACACGCTCGCGCTGCGGGTGGGCGATTGGAAATACATTCCCGCCAACGCCAAGGCGAAATCCGGGGGCATGGGGAAGGGCGCCAATCCCGACGACCCGCGGTTTGCCGCCAGCCATGTCACCCAGCCGTTGTTGTTTAATCTCGCCAACGACCCGGATGAGAAAACCAATGTCATCGCGCAGCATCCGGAAAAGGCGGCGGCCTTGCAGCAACAACTGGAGACCATCCGGAGGAGGAGGTTTTAATGAACCCGCACCGGCGACTGTTTTTTCACCTTTTTGCCGCGCTGGCAATCGGGCTGGCCGCCACCGGTCCGGCGGCGGCGGCGACTTACTACCTGCACCCGGTTCTCGGAAATGACGACAATTCCGGCACGAGTCCCCAGACGCCGTTGCGCACCTTGGCGCGGGCCAACCGGTTGCGGCTGGCCGCCGGCGATCAGGTGTTGCTCGCGGCCGGACAGACATTCGCCGGCGGGCTGGCCTTTCAAAATCTTGCCGGCACGGCCTCCCGTCCGATTGTGATTGCGAGTTACCCGGCCCCGGCCGGCACCGATGAGGGTCGGGCCGCGATTGACGCCAAGGGGTTTGTCGCCGGCGTGTGCCTGAAAAATTGTGCCCATGTCGAAATTGGAAATCTCCGAATCACCGCCAACGCCGGCGGCATGAAGCCCGACCAAATCGTGAACGCGGCAATGCGCTGCGGCCTTTTGATCAAGGCGGATCAGCCGGGCGAATATGACGGTTTCAGCGTTACCAACGTCGTGGTCAAGGATGTCTTCTTTGAGAATCCAGGTTTTGTCCGCGCCCCGGAGGAAGTCGAAACCGCCAACGGTTCCGAAAATTACGGCTGGGGCATCCGGTTCCTGAATTCCGCCGCCGGCGCCGTGCTGCGGGATATTGCCATCTCCGATTGCCAGATTGAGAACGTCAGCCACACCGGACTCAAACTGACGGGGCCCAGCAACGGCCTGCAAAACGTCAGCGTCCAGCGCGTCCGGATTTCGGAAACCGGCGGCCCGGGCGTGCAGATGTCCGGCGTCTGCGGCGGGCACTTCAGCGCACTCGATGTCAACCGCAGCGGCAGCCAGGACGACAGCCGCAAGTGGGGGCGCGGCAGCGGCCTGTGGACCTGGGGTTCCACGGACGTGGTCATCGAAAAAAGCCGGTTCCAGAATGCGAACGGGCCGGGAGATTCGGCCGGCGTGCATATTGATTACAATTGCCGGAATGTCGTCGTGCAATACAACTTCAGCGCGCACAACGCGGGCGGATTCTGCGAAATCCTTGGCAACACTCACAACTGCGCCTACCGCTACAACGTCAGCGTCAACGACGGCTATCGGGTCAAAGGAAAAAACGGCGCGTTTCAGGAGGGCAAAATTTTCTGGTTGAGCGGTTATACCGGCGACAACTGCCCGCGCCAGGGACCGTTCAACACCTATTTCTACAACAACACCATTTATGTGGGCGCGGACATTGTGGCCAAGGTGGCGGTGGCCGATACGGCGGCTGGCGTGCTGATTGCCAACAACATCTTCTGCATCGAAGGTGGCAGCCAGACTGTCACGGGGGACCAAAACCGCGCCGATAAAAAAGCGGCCCGGTCGCCGCGCAATGTGGTTTTTGAAAACAATCTGTTTCAAAGCCTCGCCAGTTGGCCGGCCGACGCCCCGATCCGAGACCATTCGCCCATCATCGGGAATCCCATGTTCCGGCACGCCGGGGGAACGCATCCGGAAGATTACATTCCGCAAAACCTGCCCTTGATCCATCATCGGAGCGAGCGAATTTCACGGCTTTACGATGACGGCGTCGGGCTGACGGTGGGACTCAATTCAAACCACGACATCCTCGGCCATCCGATTCTGGGTTCGCCTGACTTGGGAGCCATCGAGCTGCCGGCGGCGCAAAAGGCCTCGCGCTAGCCCGGATATTTCATGGTGGTTTTGATTTTTGGGAAAAGGCGGTGCGGAGCAATCTTACTTTGCGAGCGTGACGGGGTTACGCTCTTGGTCGCCAAACCTGGCCGCCCTGCTCGTAATCTTCACTTTATCGCTGCACTCCAAAATTCCAAGGTGGATTGAACTATTGACCATCTGGCTTGCGCTGACGGCCGGCGAGTGACAATTTCTGATTTATGAAAATAATACTGCGGTTGACCCTGGGAATGCTTTTGGCCGTTTCTCCTGGAATTTTATTGGCGGCGGATTCACCCAGCGCATTGGTCGCTGAGGCAAGCGGATGGCAGGACCTCATGCCGGCGGCGGACTTAAAAGGCTGGACTCGCCTCGCCATCCCGCCAACCAACCAACTCGGCCGCGCGCAATGGCACTTGGATGACTCACGCCAGTTGTTGGTCTGCGACGGAGATGGCGGCCATGAGATGCTTCGCTTTGACCGGATGCTGACGAATTGCATCTTCCATGTCGAATGCCGGTTTGTGCCCCTGGCCGGGAAGAAACATTATTACAACAGCGGTGTTTTCATCCGCAACTCCGCCGACGGCACAATCTGGCACCAATGTCAATTGACCATGGATGGCGGCTATCTTTTCGGCCGCACACCCGTCAAAGGAAAGCCGCAACCTTTCCTGGCGCAGGCGGAAGATCGTTGCATGAAACCGGCGGGCGAGTGGAATTTCGTGGAGGTCGCCGCCCGGAATCACACCTTGACGGTTTGGATCAACGGGGCGGTGATCAGCGAGTTTGACGCATGTGAAATGCCCGCCGGCTACCTCGCCCTGGAATCGGAAGGTTACGCCATTGAGTTTAAGAATTTGAAATTGAAAGAATTGCCGTAACCGGAGGCCACCATTCACGCTGGGATCTTTCTCGTGAATCTCAATCCCCGCGGTCCGCACCGTCCAATCACCTCATTGGATTTTGCTTCCGCTGCCAAGAACCATGCGTGCCGGTCAGCCTTTTCACCTTCAACTGAAACCGGCACAGGCTTGACGGACGGCAAAATTGGTTTCATTCATTAGACATGCAAACCGACAAATTGACCCTAAAATCGCAGGAGGCATTGCAAGCCGCGCAACGGCTGGCGCGCGAACATTCCCACCAGGAAATTGACGGCGAGCATCTCGTGCTCGCCCTGATTTCGCAGACCGAAGGTTTGATTCCCGATTTGCTGGAACGCATCGGCGTCCGTGTCGCACAGTTGCAACCGGATTTGGAGGCGGAACTCGCGCGCCGGCACAAAGTTCGAGGTGGCAGCGAACCCTATGCCGGTGCGGACTTGCGCAAATCGCTCGATGCCGCCGCCACTGAAGCAAACAAGCTCAAGGACGATTACGTCAGCACGGAACATCTTCTGCTCGGGTTGCTCGACGGCGGCGGCTCCTCTCTGAAGAAGATTTTTGCCAAACATGGATTGAAACGGGATGCCGTTTTGAAAACACTCGCCGAATTGCGCGGCAATCAGCGTGTGACCGACCCGGAGCCGGAGGGAAAATTCCAAGCCCTGGAAAAATACGGGCGCGATCTCACTGCGCTGGCGCGGCAGGGCAAGATTGATCCGGTCATCGGGCGCGACGAGGAAATCCGCCGCGTGATGCAGGTGCTCACGCGCCGCACGAAAAACAATCCCGTTCTCATCGGCGAACCCGGCGTGGGCAAGACGGCCATCGCGGAAGGCCTGGCGCGGCGCATCGTCAGCGGCGATGTGCCCGAATCGCTGAAAAACAAGCGGCTCGTGGCGATGGATTTGAGCGCGATGATTGCGGGCGCAAAATATCGCGGCGAATTTGAAGATCGGCTCAAGGCGTTCCTCAAGGAGATCGTGGCCAGCGAGGGCGAAATCATTTTGTTCGTGGATGAGTTGCACGCGCTCGTCGGCGCGGGTGCAGCGGAAGGTTCCAATGACGCCGCCAACATCATGAAACCGCAGCTCGCACGCGGCGAACTCCGCTGCGTCGGCGCGACGACGCTGGACGAATACCGCAAATACATCGAGAAAGATCCGGCGCTGGAACGTCGTTTCCAGCCGGTGCAGGTCGCCGAGCCGACGGTTGAGGCGACCATCGCGATTTTGCGCGGACTCAAGGAACGCTACGAGGTGCATCACGGCGTGCGCATCCAGGATTCCGCGCTCGTCGCCGCCGCCACGCTGTCGCATCGCTACATCACGGATCGGTTTCTGCCGGACAAGGCGATTGATCTCGTGGATGAAGCCGCGTCGCGCATCAAGATGGAACTCGATTCCAAGCCGACGGAACTGGATCAGCTTGACCGGCAGATTTTGCAACTCGAAATCGAACGCACGTCGCTCGCGAAGGAAAAAGATGCCGCCAGCAAGGAACGGCTCAAGCTGATTGACAAGACGCTTGCCGATTTGAAGGACAAATCCAAGGCGCTCACCGCGCAATGGCAGAACGAAAAAGCCGCCGTCAACGCCGTCAGCGTCGTCGCCTCGCAGTTGGAACAGGCCAAGATCGAACTCGAACAAGCCCAGCGCAAAGGCGATTTGAACCTCGCCGCGCAAATCCAATACGGCAAGATTCCCGACTTGGAAAAGAAGCTGGCGAAGATTGAAAAGCAATCCACCGAAACCACGCGCACTTCATTGCTTCGCCAGGAAGTCACCGACGAGGACATCGCCAAAGTCGTCGCGTCGTGGACGCACATTCCCGTTTCGCGGATGTTCGAAGGCGAACGCCAAAAGCTGGTGAAAATGGAGGAGCGCCTCGCGCAGCGCGTCATCGGGCAAAAGGCCGCCATCAAGGCCGTGGCCGACGCCGTGCGCCGCGCCCGCAGCGGATTGCAGGACCCGAACCGCCCCATCGGCTCCTTCATATTTCTTGGCCCCACCGGCGTGGGCAAGACCGAGACCGCCCGCGCGCTGGCGGAATTTCTCTTCGACGACGAGAACGCCATGGTGCGGATTGACATGAGCGAATACATGGAGAAGTTTTCCGTGCAACGCCTCATCGGCGCGCCGCCCGGCTACGTCGGCTACGACGAAGGCGGGCAACTCAGCGAAGCCGTGCGCCGCCGTCCGTATTCCGTGGTGCTCTTTGACGAAATCGAGAAGGCGCATCACGACGTATTCAACGTGTTGTTGCAGGTGCTCGACGATGGCCGGCTGACGGACGGCCAGGGCCGCACGGTGGATTTCAAGAACACCATCGTCATCATGACCAGCAACCTCGGTTCGCCCATCATCCAGGACTATTTCCTCGACGGCAAAACCGACAAAGCCTCGCATCAGGCCATGGAAGACAAGGTGCTCGCGGAATTGAAACGCCATTTCCGCCCGGAATTCCTGAACCGCGTGGACGACACCATCATTTTCCAGAGCCTCGACGAAAACGAACTCGCGCGCATCGTGGAGATTCAGATCGGGCGGCTGGAAAAACGGCTCGCGCAGCAAAACCTGACGCTGGACATGGACGCCGCCGCCAAGAAACTGCTGGCCAAGGAAGGCTACGACCCGCAATTCGGCGCGCGCCCGTTCAAGCGCGCCGTGCAGGAACACCTGCTGAACCCGCTCTCCATGAAAATCCTCGAGAGGGACTTCAAGCCGGGGGATAAAATCAAGGTGACGGCGAAGGATGACGAACTGGTTTTCCAGCGGAAATAATCGTAAAGGGTTCTTCGACGTTTGTAGTGGGTAATTGGCCACAGTTTGGAACTTGCAACTTGCCACCCTCAAAGTTGAGCATCGCGATCTGATACTCCGACGAACGATAACCTCGGGCCTTGCGCTTGGGCGCGGCACAATTTGAATTCGACATTCACCGGGCACGCTTCAGAATTTCAACTGTGAATCGCATCAAACTGCTCTCCGAACAGGTCGCCAACCAGATTGCCGCCGGCGAAGTGGTGGAACGCCCGGCCAGCGTGGTCAAGGAACTGGTGGAAAATTCCCTCGACGCGGATGCGCACAAAATCACCGTCGAAATCAGCGCGGGCGGGCGGAGCTTGATTCGCGTGACCGACGACGGCTTCGGCATGGGCCGCGACGACGCGCTGCTTTCGTTGGAGCGGCACGCGACGAGCAAGATTGTTCGCGCCGAGGATTTGGGGTCCATCGCCACGATGGGCTTTCGCGGTGAGGCACTGCCGAGCATCGCCAGCGTCAGCCGTTTCTCCCTGACGACGCGCGAGCGCGAAACCGCTTCGCCCGAAGGCTCGCAAATCCTCGTCAACGGCGGCACGATTGCCGAGGTGAAAGCCGCCGGCAGCGCGCCCGGCACCAGCATCGAGGTGCGGCAGCTTTTTTACAACCTGCCCGCGCGGAGGAAATTTCTCCGCACCGAGGAGACCGAGGCGGCGCACATCCAGCATTACCTCACGCTGGCCGCGCTGGCGTTTCCGGAGGTGGCGTTCACGTTCATCAAGGACACCCGCGCCGTCTGGCAACTGCCCGCGCTAAAATACGGCGCGGCGGTTTCCAGCCGCATTGACGCGCTGCGCGAACGTCTCCGCGCGCTGCTCGGCGATGAAAAATTGCTGCCCGTGAATTTTTCCGCTTCGCTCGAAGAACCGGATGCCGTGCCGCCGGAAGCGGAAATTTCCTTCGAGACCGCCCGGCCGGAAAAACCCGCCGAATCCCGGATTTCAAATCTCAAATCCCAAATCAAAATCTGGGGCTTGATCGGCTCGCCCGGTGTTTCGCGCGCGACGCGCGACGGCCAGTTCACCTTCGTCAACCGCCGGCCGGTGGAAAATCGCGGCCTCAACTACGCGCTCATCGAGGGGTATCACAATTCGCTGATGAAGGGCCGCTATCCGGTCTGCTGTCTGTTTCTGGAAATTGATCCGGCGGCGGTGGACGTGAACATCCATCCGGCGAAGCGCGAGGTGAAGTTTCATCGCGAGTTTGAAATCCGCAAATTCACCGCGCAGGCCGTGCGCGAGGCGCTGCTGGCGTTTCACGGCGTGTCCCACGCCCCACGCCCCACGCCGGAAGTCGTCGAACAGGCGGAGCTGCAACCGGCGGCGGGGGTATCCGCCCCGGCACTGCCGCACTTTTCATCAAAATTGGATCCGGCACCGCCCGCCCCGGCTACCTTCCCGCCTGCGGCGCAAACGCCCTTGAAAATGGGCTTTTCAACGCCGCCTCCCCGGCCACCGATGGCCGGGGAGGCAGACCTAAAAGCTCAAAATTCACCATTAAAAACTGCGGCCCCAGCTCCCAGCTCCCATCTGCCAACATCTCCGTCTGCTACGCCGTTGCTCAATGTCCCGCTGCGCCTCGTCGGCGTAATCGGCAAACTCTACGTCCTGCTCGAATCCGACCGCGGCCTCGTGCTGCTCGACCAGCACGCGGCGCACGAACGCATTTTATACGAGCAGATGCTCAACCGGCTGGAGCAGAAGGAATCGGCCCCGTCGCAAAAATTGCTGCTGCCGGAGACGATTGAACTGCCGCCGCGCGACGCCCAGTTTCTCCGCGAGCAACTCGCCGCGCTGACGCGGCTGGGCGTGGGCTTGAGCGAATTCGGCGAGCGGACGTTTCTGCTCGACGCGCTGCCGCCGTTCGTGAAGGTGCCGGACAGTCGCCGGTTTGTGTTTGACCTGGTGGACGAGCTGCGCGCCGCCGGCCGCGAGGTGAACCTGGCGCGGCTCGGCGAACACACCGTGGCCAAGACCGTTTGCCGCCACGCGGTGAAGGCCAACGATCCGCTCGGCGGCGCGGAACTGGAAAATCTGGTCGGGGATTTGCGCCGTTGCGCGATGCCCTACACCTGCCCGCACGGCCGCCCGACGCTGATTGAGATGAATTACCGCGAGCTGGAGAAAAAGTTTGGCCGCGTGCAATAACATTCGGCAAGCGGCATTTTGAAGATGAAAAAAGGAGTCCATTCTTGCGGATATTGGCCGGGCTTGTTGGTGTGATTTTATTGACCCCGGCATAACCAAGTGAATATTTCACCCCAATTCAACCTGTTTCCAGAAAGCGGTGATCAGCTTGGGGCGGCGGCAATTCGGCGTGTGATCGTCGTGGCGATGATTTATTTACCCTTGAGCCGTCCACTGGCGGCCATTACGTTTCCCGCATGGCGAACGCCAAAAAAACCAAACGCAAGGCCGCGCTGCTCGGCGTCGGGCTGGATTCCGACGGCCACAAGCGCATCACCACCGGCCCGAACTTCGCGTTGGTCGGCGGCACGGAGGAGACGCACCAGCAGATGACCGAGAAGGCCATCAAGATCAATGAAAAGCTCAAGGCGCGCGGCAAGCGGCTGGAAGACGTCAGCCATCAGGAGTTTGATGACCTCGCCCACGAGGTCGGCTTGAAAAAGTTTCCCGCCCGGTGATTCACGGCGGGAGGGGTTTCGGCCTGGCAACGGTGGTCTGAGGCCGCCAGCTCCGGCAATTGCGGATTGAATCCGCCGCCGCGCTTTCTCCCGGGATGAATCGCGGCGACCGATGGCCGGAAAGGGCCAGAAAGCGCCGGTCGCGTGCCGGTTCCTCCGGCGGGCGAATCGGTTCCCAGGAAAAGTAAGCGCAGTTCAACATTGCATTTACGCGGCCAACGGCCATCCTCCTGCTAAAATTTGTGCCTGACGAACATTCCAATTTGAAATCGCCCGCGCCGGCCGGTCGTGCCGGGGCCAGCCGCCGGCGTGGTCGCCGGGGCGGCCGCAGCCGCAGCTCGCGTCCGGTCGTGGCCAAACCCGGAACGCCCGGCGCCGAAGAAATTTCGCCCGCGCCGGAAGCCATCCAAAACACCCCCGAAACGGCCGCGCCGGCCGAAGCGCTGGAAGCTGCGCCGCCCGCCGAACACGAGGCCGAACCGACCGGCGGCTTTCGCGAGCCGCACGCGGATGCGCCCGAAGGTTTTAGTTCTCACGACGTCGCGCCGATCGGCGAGACCCACGAGCCGGAACCGCCGCGCGAACCGCGCCGGGAACCGCGCCGGGATGACCGCCGCGAATTCCGCCGCGACGAGCGCCCGCCGCAACCGCCGCCACGCATCCCCGTCAGCCAGCGCCAGTGGGTCAAGCCCGCCGATTTTCGTCCCGCCGAACCGACCGCCATCAGCCAGGCAGTCGAGCACGCGACCTTCATCGCCAATGCGCTCAAGGAATTGCACGAGCAACTGGACGAAGTGCTCGAACTCATCGAAGTCGCCGAACGCCAGAAGATCGCTGACGAACGCGAACTCGACGAACTGCGCCGCGCCTTGCGCCGCATCCAGCCGCAGCGCCAGCAACAGCAGCCCCAGCGCTTCCAGCCGCCGCAACGGCCCCCGCCGCGCCGCGAGGAACCGCGCCCGCAGATGCCGCCGCGCGACCAGCCGGAGAAGCGCGAGGCATCGCCGTCCCCGCCGGAAGCGGAGCCGCCGCAGACGGATTAAACCCCTTTCCGCGCCATGAACCTCGCGGAAAAACAACAGCAACTCACCACCGAACTGGCCGCGCTGAAAAACGGACAGGACCGGCTGGCGTTGCTTGTAGAACGCGCGAAGAAACTCCCGCCGCTCGCCCCGGCGCTGCGCACGGAGGAAAATCTGATTCCCGGCTGCCTCGCGAAACTCTGGTTCGTTGCCGAATGCCGCGCCGGCAACGGTTTCTTCGCCTGCGATTCGGATTCGCTCGTCGTCAAGGCTGTGGCCGGTTTGCTCTGCGAATTTTACAGCGGCCACGCGCCGGCGGAAATCCTGGCGCACGACCCGCAGTTTCTAGCGCCGCTCGGCATCACGCAGCACCTCACACCCAACCGCCGCAACGCGCTCGCCAAGGTCTGGGAGCG
This sequence comes from bacterium, assembly GCA_021780905.1. Lineage (GTDB taxonomy): Bacteria > Verrucomicrobiota > Verrucomicrobiia > Limisphaerales > UBA11358 > UBA11358. The sequence continues at coordinate 65,972 of JAJXXW010000010.1, read as the reverse complement.
CATCCGGCAGTTTGCGAAGGCGAACGCCGGATGAATTTCTACGACGCGCACAATCATTTGCAGGATGACCGTTTTGGCGGCCGCCAAGATGAACTGCTCGCCGCGTGTGAGAAAATTGGCATCGCCAAAATGGTCGTGAACGGCGCGTGCGAAAACGACTGGCCGCAGGTTTTGACGTTGGCGCGGAAAAGCAAAATCGTGCTGCCGAGCTTCGGTTGTCATCCGTGGTATCTGCACGAAGGCACGCCGGACTGGCTGAGCAATCTGGAACGGTGTTTGGACGCGGCTCCGTCCGCCATCGGCGAAATCGGCCTTGACCGCTGGAAGCCGGATTTGAATTACGGCAGTCAGGAAGCAGTTTTCCTCGCGCAGCTTCAACTCGCTGCCGAAAGAAATCTGCCCGCAAGCATTCATTGTTTGCAGGCGTGGGGACGGCTGCTGGAACTGCTCCAAAGCCATCCGTGTCCGGCGCGCGGTTTTGTGCTGCACAGTTTTGGCGGGCCGGCGGAAATGATTCCGGCACTGGCCAAGCTGGGTGCCTATTTCAGTTTCCCCGGATACTTTTTGCAGGAACGGAAATTGAAACGGTGCGCAACGTTCAAACAGGTGCCCGCTGACCGTTTGCTCCTTGAGACGGACGCGCCGGACCAGCTTTTGCCGGAAGAAAAAAACCCGCATCCGCTCGCCGGCGCCGACGGCAAGCCGCTGAACCATCCGGCGAATCTGGTCGCCGTTTATGCCGCCCTCGCGGAATTTCTGGGCGAACCGCTGGAGTCGCTTGCCGGGCGCGTCGAAGAAAATTTTCAGCGAGTCTTCGGCGGGTTGTAATCAGCCTTCCGCAATTTTCCGCACGACCAATCCCGCCGCCGCAAAGCCGAACGCGCCCGTCACAAACGTCGCCGAGCCAAGTCCGCCGTTGCAGTTCAAGCGCGCGCCGTCTTCCGCTTCCGAGCGCTTTTCACACACCGCGCCGTCCGGCTGCTGGAACACCTGTTTTTCCACCGAATAGACGCACGGCACGCCCATCGCCGACTGTTCGGCGGGAAAATGATGCTCCTTGCGCAAACGCCGCCGCACTTCGGCCAGCAGCTTGTCGTGGCTTGCCTGCGATAAATCGCCAACGCGAATGGAGGTCAATTCCCGTCGCCCGCCGGCGCCGCCGCAGGCGATGACCGGCAGCTTTTTTCCACGGCAACGCACGAGCAGCAAAACCTTGTTCGTCACGTCGTCAATGGCGTCGAGGATAAAATCGTATTTCGGCGCCAGCAGTCCTCCGGCGGTTTGCGCGTTGAAAAATTTCTGTTCCGCCGTCACGCGGCAGTCGGGATTGATGGCGCGGATGCGTTCGGCCATGACTTCGACTTTCGCCCGGCCGACGGTTTCGGTGAGCGCATGAAGCTGACGGTTGATGTTGGTCACGCAAATTTCGTCCAGGTCCACCAGCGTCAGCGCGCCAATGCCGGAGCGGGCGAGCGCCTCCGCCGCCCAGGTGCCCACGCCGCCGAGGCCGACGACGCAGACGTGCGCGGCGCGGAGCTTTTCCAATCCGCCTTTGCCATAAAGCCGCGCGATGCCGCCGAACCGGGTTTCAAAATCGTTCATTGAACCGGAAAAATTTAACCGCGAACCACGCGAAATACACGAAAACAAAATCACGGTTCACCGCTTGAACAAATGGGCATTCGTGGGCTAGTTTGCAGCAGGATGAAAAAGGACGCGGCCATTCGTTACAGCGGCGAGGTGGTCTACATCTACGCGTTTGATGTGGCTTACGACACGGCGCGCAAACCGATCCAGACGTTGCTCGGCCAGCCGGTGGCACAGTTCGCGGTGGACGCCAGCAAGCGCAGTCCGCGCCAGCTCTTTTTTTACAAGCCGCAGATGGTGCGGCTGCCGACGATGGAGCGCGTCGGGCCGCTGGGGCCGGTGCGCGTGGAGCGCGTGGTGAAGCTGCTGCCGGTCGGCGCGGTGAGCATCACGGTGCGCGTGCCGTTCACGGCGCAGCACCTCGAGGAACTGGTGGCCTTCCACGATTTGCAATTCAGCAACGGCTCGTTGCACGACGAAGTGCTGCGGCTCGCGCAGGATATTTTGGCCGAGCTGAAGCCGGGGCTTATCCGCCCGCATCCGCAACTGGCGGAGGAAGAAGCTTACACGGTTTTCTGCCTCGCGTCGCCGGTGTTGAACGCCGACAACGAGCCGATGAACGCGGAGCAATGGTTTCACGCACACCGCCGGCAGGTTGCGGCGCTGCTCACGCAGGAGGAGGAGCCGGAGCGGCTTTCCAAGCAGGAAGCCGAGGAATCCACCGCGCGTTACTTGAGTTACTACGAGGACGACCTGTGCGTGGTGGATTGGGACGCGGCGCTGCTGGTGGATGCGCCGCCGGATTTCGACGAGACGCTTTACATCATGGAACTGGCGAACCTCCAGCTCGCCGAACTGGAAGCCTACGACCGGCTGCTCGACGACGCGCTGGAACGCTCCTATCGCGACCTGGGCGAGCGCCCGCTGCGCTCGCGCGGCGACATCCTCCGCGAGCTGCGCGAAATCCGCATAGACATGGCGCGTTTCAACGACGAGCTGTCCAACACCACGAAATTTTTCGGCGACTGGCACCTCGCCCGCATCTACGAGAAAATCGCCGCCCGCTTCCATCTGGCCGACTGGCACCGCAACATTGGCGGCAAGCTCAAGACCCTCGACGACCTCTACCAGCTCCTCAAGCAGGACCAGAACAACCGCCTGATGGTCTGGCTGGAAATCACCATCGTGCTGCTCTTCGTGATTGACCTGGTGATCCTGGTGCTGGGGTTGAAATAATTTTATGCGGATTCAAAAAATTGCTGGGCACAAGTCCGCAAGGAAATTTTTCCTTGCCTCGGAAAAATCCACCAGCCAACCGATTCCATCTTCCAGTTGAAAAATCGCGTCTGCCACCCGCCGGATTCAATCTTGCGTTTAAAAAATCGTTTTCATCGGTCGCTGGATCGCATCTGTCGGTTGCCGGATGACGATGTGCTGTTGACTTTTGACCATCGCAGATTGGTTTATGACTGCTGCCGGTTGACTTACGAGTGCTGAAAGTCGCCTTTTTCGCTCAAAACCCCGTCTTTTCGCAATTTTATGCTGAAAAACGACAATTTTTAGTGTGATGGCAAAAATGGCAGGTTTATTTCGGGCTGTTATGAACACCAAGCAGCAAAACAAGCTGGCCATGTATCTGGCGGTAAAGAGCGTGCTCGATGCTAATAATTCCATTTGGCAATCGCTGTTGGCCTTTGCAGACGGATACGCGGACTTCACCGGCCACGTCACTCAAATCCAGACCTTGGAACTTTCCCAAGTGACGGATTCCACCGGCATCGCTCAGGACAAAAAGCAGTCCAAGGCGGCGATGGCAACGGCAGCGCAGCAAATCAGTGCGGCGGTTCACGCCTACGCTGTCAAAACCAAAAACAACACGCTGACCAACGAGACGGATTTTACCGTTTCCGACCTGATCGGCGAACGGGACGCGGAGGCCATCAAGGATTGCCAGAACATCCACGACCTTGTGAATACCAACCTCGCCAGTCTTGGCAGCTATGGCGTGACGGCGGCCAAGCTGACCGCATTGCAGGCAAACATTGATGAATTCAAAGCAAACGTCAGCAAACCGCGCGACAATATCGTGGCGGGCGCGACGGTGACACAGGAATTGAGCGATGAGTTCGATGCGGCAGATGAAACGCTGGAAGAAATCCTCGACGGCTTGGTTGTGCAATTCCAGGCCACCAACGCGAAATTCGTGAGCGACTACAACAATGCGCGGACGATTGTTGACACCTCGGCCAGCCACGCCAGCCCGAACCCGCCGACGCCCGCGCCGACACCGGCAGCACCCAAGCCGTGAGCCACGGCGGGCAATAAAAATCAAATCCAGAAAATGCGACAGCCTCCAGCAATGGAGGCTGTATTTTATGCGCTGAAGGCGCTGCGGAAATTAGCCTAGGGCTGGTGCGATGGTGCGCCGTGCGCCGTGCGCAAGCATCTACCCTCGGAAATCGTCCCACAAAATAATTCTCCCTCTCCTCGTTCGGCGAGGAGAGGGAGAAAATTATTTTGTGGGACGCAAACCCAGGGTAGTCGCGTTGCTCCAACCTTGGGCCAATTTTCGCAGCGCCTTCAGCGCATTTCAATTCGTGTAAATTTGTGGAATTCGTGTCCAGCCTTTGTGTCTCGGCGTCTTTGCGTTAAAAAATTGCATTTCATTGCGTTTCGGAAACGGCTATTTTCTCCGCCATGTCTGCCATTTTGAAAGACGAAGAATTTGTTGCCGTTGAAGCCGCCGTCAAAGCCGGCGGTGCGCCCACTATTTCGGCCAGTTGATTTTGATTTCCTTTTCGGCGGTTCAGATTCGGTGCCGGCGGCGGAAGCCGTCAGGGTTTTTCGGCCACGACCTTGCCGTTGCGCCAGAAATAGACGGGGGTGCCGTGGGCGCGGGCGGTCTTGCGTGCCACGCGGGCGGAGCGGCGCAGGGCGCGCCCCACCGCCGCCGCAAAGAGGGAGGGACGTTTGATTTTGGTTTTCATGGGCCTTGTTCGAGGAGCACGGGTTGTGTGCCGGAATTATCATACACCGCCCAGGCGTCGGCAAGCGGACGGTAGTGGGAATGGAAATTGAGCCAACTGCGGGCAAAGCGGCGGAGCACGTCGGCACGCGGCACGTGATGTCCGCCCTGCCGCACGCGGGCGGCGATACGGCGCAGCGCCAGTTGCGGCGCGGGCAGCCGGAGAAAAATGATTTCGATGCGATAGCCGGCGGCTTTCCACGTCTGGAGGCGGCGGAGGTAAACCAGTCCGCTCAAGGTGGTCTCAAAGGCGAAGTCCGCGCGGGCGCGGGCGAGGCGATCCAGTTCGGCGAGAAACAGCCGGCCGCCGGCGAGGGCGGCGAGTTCCGGGCGCAGCGGCGAGAGGCCGCCGGCAATCAGATCGGCATTCACGAAATGGACGATGCGCGCGTCCTTGGGCAGGTATTCGCGGGCGAACGTCGTCTTGCCGGAACCGTTCGGCCCGGCAATGACGTAGCAGCGCGGCGTGTTGGCGGGAGAGCCATTCATTTCAGCCAGTGGATTTTGACTTCCTTTTCGACGGCCTTGAATTCGTGGTCCGCCGTCACGAGTTCGGCTTTCTTGTGTTTGGCGAGCGCGGCGGCGAAGGCATCGGCCAGTCCCAGGCCGTGTTTGTTCTTCAGCAGCGCGGCGGCTTCGGCCAGTTCGCGGTCCACCGGCACGGCCTCCAGCGGCGTGGTGCGTTCAAACTGGCGCGCGGTTTCCAAGCCGGCCTTGCCATGCTTGCGCTCCGTCTTGTAAAGCACTTCCGCCCAGTTCACCGCCGAAATAAACACCGGCCGGTCAGCTTCGGAAGCCGCCTGAAACAGGTGTTCCATTTTTTCCGCGCCCGGTTCGTCAAAGAACAATGCCAGCATCGCGGAGGCATCCAGCACGGTGGTTTTCATTCGCGGTCTTCCTTTTCCTTTTCGGCGCGGCGTTCCTCAATCAGCTCCTGCACGGCAGATTTTTCGCCGGGCTTCTGCTTGAAGATGCCGCGAAAGCTGCTGATGTATTCGCGGGTGACGGGCTGGAAGATGATGCGGTCGCCCTCTTCCACAAAGTTGATGCGCGTGCCGGGCTTGATGCCGTAGCGCCGCCGGATGGGCGAGGGAACGACCAACTGGCCTTTGGAGGTGACGTAAGCGGCATTCATAATGATTTCGTCTTTCTGCGGAAAGTCTGGCACGAGTCTAAATGTAAGGCAATAACTATTTGGTAAGACTTATTCACAGAGCGCTTTTTGTTCAAATCCACCGGGCAAAGGATTTCCAGATTTGCCTCAGGATTCCGGGACGTTAGGATTTTTCCTGATTCTGAATTACATCACGGCCCGGACAGTTCATCAAAGATTTTGCCCGTTTCGCTGTTTTTCTCCGGCCGCACAGGCGATGGCTGCTCCCCATTATTTTAACAACTCTTTCACCTTTGCCGCCTGATTTGTCGGCGGCTGGCAGACGGTGCCGGTGCAGACGTAGGCGGTCGCTTCCTTCTTCGCGACCAGGGTTTTGGCGAATGGCTCCACCGCGCCGGTATTGCCCAGAACAATTTTGTTCGGCTGATAAACCGAGTGCGCAGCGCGGAGCAGGCTTTGAAATTCAGCAGAATCCATTTTTCCCACAATCACCGCGCGGCGCGGTTCGTCCAGCCAGAAATCCACCGCGTGCAGCATGAATGCCATCGCGGCGGGCTGCTGCTGCAAACGCGCTGCGAAGAGTTGCAGCGTCGCCTCGACGGGCTGCCGGAAATCCTCGCGGCCGGTGATGGCGGCTAGTTTCAGCAGCGCAAGCGTGGCGACGGAATTGCCGCTCGGTTCCGCGCCGTCGTAATCGTCCTTCACACGCAAAATCAAATCGCCCGTGCCAGCGGGACTCTGCCAGAAACCGCCGTTCGCCGGGTCGTAAAATCGGGCAATCATCGCGCCGGCAAGTTCGCCGGCAAAATCCAGATGCGCCGGCTCCAGCGTGGCCTCATAAAGCTGGACGACGCCGTCGAGCAGAAACGCATATCCTTCAAGCAACTGGACATTGTCGCGCTCGCCATCGCGCCAGCGATGGAAAAGCGTGCCGTGCATGGCCGATGGCCGATGGCCGATGGCTGATTGAACCGGTGGTTCCCACAGTTTTGACCTGATGAATTCCAGATTCTTTTCCGCCGCCGAGCGGTATTTTTCCTCGCCCAAAACCGCCGAGGCGCGGGCAAATGCGCCGAGCATCAGGCCGTTCCAGGACGCGAGCACCTTGTCGTCGAGATGCGGGCGGAGGCGGCGGACGCGGGCGGCGAGCAGCTTGCCCCTGGCCGCCGCCAGCAGCGGCTGGTCTGCCGCCGGCAGGACGGGATTCGCGAGACTCAAAACATTCAAACCCGGCAGCGGATGCGGATGGCTGTGATCCACGAAATTGCCCGCTTTCGTGATGCCGAAATATTTCGCGGCGACGTTGAATTCCTCGGGCGTGAGCAGCGTGGAAAGTTCGTCGTGCGTCCAGCAGTAGAATTTTCCCTCCTGCCCTTCGCTGTCGGCGTCCTCGGCGGAAAAAAATCCGCCGGCGGGACTGGTCATGTCGCGCAAAACATAGTCCAAAATGGCACGCGCCGTCGCCGCGTGCCGCGGGTCGCCGCTGGCGAGAAAGACGTCAAGGTAAAGCTGCGCGAGTTGCGCGTTGTCGTAGAGCATTTTCTCGAAATGCGGCACGAGCCACTCGGCGTCCACGGCGTAGCGCGCGAAGCCGCCGCCAAGCTGGTCGTGAATTCCGCCAGCATTCATGCGGTCGCAGGTGTGCAAGACCATGTTCACGGCTTCATCATCGCCGAAGCGTCTGGCCGTGCGCAGCAGGAGCGACGGGATGCTGGGTTGCGGAAATTTCGGTGCGCCGCCGAAGCCGCCGTTGGTCGCATCGAAAGATTCCTTGAACATTTGCACCGCGCGTTTGAGTAGTTCCGGCGTGAGCGGCAGATTTTCCTTTGCGGCGCGCGACGTGATGAGTTCCAGTCGCGCGTGCAACTCGTCGGCGGACGCGACGACCTCCGTTTTCCGTTCGCGCCAGAGTCCGGCAATCTGTTCCAGCAGTTGCAAAAAACTCGGCCGGCCGTAGCGCGCGTCCGGCGGAAAATAAGTGCCGCCGAAAAACGGCTTCAAGTCCGGCGTGAGGAACACGTTCAGGGGCCAGCCGCCGCCGCCGGTCGTGGACTGCACGAACGTCATGTAAATCTTGTCCACGTCCGGCCGCTCCTCGCGGTCCACCTTGATGCTGACAAAATTTTCGTTGAGAAATTTCCCGATGCTTTCCCGCTCGAACGATTCCCGTTCCATGACGTGACACCAGTGGCAGGTCGAGTAGCCGATGCTTAAAAAAATCGGTTTGCTCTCCGTGCGCGCCTGCGCGAAGGCCTCGTCATTCCACGCATACCAATCCACGGGATTGTGCGCGTGCTGGAGCAGGTAGGGCGATTTTTCCTTCGCAAGCCAGTTGGTGTGCTGGACGGACATCGCCTCAATCTGCCGCAAAAACGCCGGGGCCGCGAACAATTTTGCGTCGTCACCCGCGCGCGGCTGCGCTAGGCTGGACTCATGCTGACGCACAAGCCGTGGCGGGCCGAGGCCGTGATCCAATTGATCACCGGCGTGCTCGCCTGCCTGGGCGCGGGCGTGGTCGCGGCCGGCGTGCTGCGGCAGGTCGGCGTGGCGGCATTCCAGGTGCCCGACAGCCTCGCGAATATCCTGCTGGCGACCTTGAGTTTTCAAGGCGCGGCCTGGCTTCTGATTTTTTATTTTTTAAACCAGCACGAAGTAGATTGGCGCGATGCGTTTGGCCTCCGCCAGCCGAGCCTGATCGAATCCTTGCTGCTGGCCGTCGTCGTGCTGGCCGTGGCGTTGCCGGTCGTGCTGGGTTTGGAACAAGGTTCGGTCTGGGTGCTGGAAAAACTCGGCTGGTCGCCGGAGGACCAGCGCGCCGTGGCGCTGATCATCAACGCCAAATCGCCGTGGCTGCGCGGCTATCTCGCCTTTTTTGCGATCGTGCTCGCGCCGGTGTCGGAGGAGTTCATGTTTCGCGGCGTGCTGTTTCCATTCGTGAAGCAGCTCGGCTGGCCGAAGCTGGCGTGGTTTGGCGTGAGTTTTTTGTTCGCGCTCATCCACGTCAACGCGCCGACCTTCGTGCCGCTGCTGGTCCTCGCGCTGGCGCTGACGTGGCTTTACCAAAAAACCGACTGCCTGCTGGCACCCATCGCGGTGCACAGCCTGTTCAACACCGCCAATCTGATCATCCTGTTCCACCAAACCCGATGAACGAATTCGAGCTCATTGCGCACCTGACGCAGTCGCTGCCGACCAATGAAAACGTCGTGGTCGGCGCGGGCGACGACTGCGCCGTGCTGGATCTGGGCGCGCCGGACTGTTTGATTTTGTTCAAGACCGACGCGGTGGTGGAAGGTTTTCATTTCACCCGCGAAACGCCGCCGGAAAAAATCGGACGCAAGGCGCTGGCGCGCGGCTTGAGCGACATCGCGGCCATGGCCGGCACGCCGACGGCGGCGCTCGTGACCCTTGCACTGCCCAAAGATTTTGACGCGGAGTTTGCCGGGAAGATTTACGCCGGCCTGAAGGCGCTGGCGGAACAACACCGCGTGGCCATCGTGGGTGGCGAGACGACGACGAATCCGGAGCGCATCCTGATCTCCATCGCGCTGCTTGGCACCGTGCCGCGCGGCAAACCGGTTTTGCGGCGCGGCGCCCAGGTCGGCGATGCCATTTTCGTGACCGGCGAACTCGGCGGTTCGCGCGCGGGCCGGCATCTGGACTTCGAGCCGCGGCTGGCAGAGGCGCGCTGGCTGGCGGCGCATTTTTCCCTTCATGCCCTGCTGGATTTGAGTGACGGGCTGGCCGGCGATTTGCGGCACATCTTGAACGCGGGAAAAGTGGGCGCCGTGCTGCTGAAAACCGCCCTGCCGGTTTCGCGCGCGGCCAAATTGAATGCGAAGGCTGGCACCACGGCCAAACCGGCGGCGCTGGCGGCGCTGACCGACGGCGAGGATTTTGAACTGCTGTTCACCGTCGCCAGTCGGGACGCGGTGAAGTTGCTGGACGCCTGGAAGCAGGAATTTCCGCGGGTGAAATTGAGCTGCATCGGCAAAATCATCGCCGGGGAGGGAATTTTGCTGCGCGACAAAAACAGCGCGCACCCGTTGAATGCGCAGGGCTACGTTCATTTTTCATGAGCACTACCGGCCAGGTATAATGAAATACAATCTGCCGAAAAAGAGATTGTAATTCACCAAGCTGGTGGCATATTCCTTAAGAAGCGAATGGCCGCTCCGGCCTTTAGCTTTGGAATCTGATATGAAAAACCTGCGACTGGACTGGGGGGGAATTCGAGTAGCCTCACGACCAAGGCGGCGTTTGGCGTTTACCCTGATTGAACTGCTTGTGGTCATTGCCATCATTGCCATCCTGGCGGCCATGCTGTTGCCGGCGTTGAACGGAGCCAAGATTCGGGCCAAAAGCATGAGTTGCCTGAATAACGAAAAACAGATCGGGCTTTCGATGGCCATGTATCTCGGCGATAACCGTGGCAATTTTTTTGGTTACAACATCTCCGTGAGCTGGATGGGGATTCTTCGGAGCAATTACTCGGCCTTCCAAGCCGTTCGGTTTTGTGCGGCGGCTCCGGACCCCGGCGGAGTCAGCGCCTGGACGGTGCATAACACCGGTGCCCATGTATCGTGGGTCAATGCCGTCGCGGGCACCGCGGATTATCCTTGGAATTGGGCTTACTACGGTGCCATTCCTGGTGATCAATTGGGCAGCTACGCTTACAATGGATTCTGCGGGTATAATCAGACGGATCCCCATGCCTTCAATAAGGATTCCTCCATTTCGCACCCCAGCCAAACGCCCTTTTTTTCGGATGGCCTGATGGATTGGGTGGCTCCCTACAGCAGCGAATTGGCTAATCCAAACAAAGACCTATACAACGGCGATACCCTCCAAGTAAATGGTCAGGGATATTGGCCGGGCAATAGATACATTTTAAATGTCGTCGATATCTGTCGCCATTGGTCAAAATCCTCCGCTGGCGCGCCTCGAAATCTGACCGCCGCCCAAGCCAAAACTCCTCCTGGAAGCATTAATGTGGGCTGTGCCGACGGTCATGCCCAAAACATCCCGTTAATCAATCTATTAGACATAAACACCCTTTATTGGAACCGGAGTTGGCCGAACTGAAACCTGCAGGAAACTTCTTCAATCTGGAGAGGCTCTTTCAAAACCGAGGTTTATTGGGGATCATTTCTGGTTTGTTTGAACGGAAAGGCGTGCGGCGCGTCTGTCTTTCATGTCTGACCTCACGACGCTTTTCCACCACCACAACGCCAGCTTTTCCCCGCGCTCACGGACGAACTGGGCTGGTTGATCGTCTTGGATCTGTAATTCTGCGAAGTCATTTTTGTCCTCCTGCTCCGGGAATTCTTCAGCGGAGAGGTTGGTCACCACGAAACGCGGGTTGGGACCCTGGGCCGTCACTTCGGCCTTGCCGATCACCCGGCGCGACCGGCTCCAGCTTTTGACCGTTTGGTATTCAAATTCGGTGAACACCCGCGCGTTGGCCAGCGCCGGCCCCAAGCGCTCCACCATCACGGAGTTCTTCGCCAAACTCAGGCCGTAATAGCCCACCGGGCTTTCCCCCGGAAAAATCAGCCGCGACTTTTCGGGAACCGAGGTCTGGCAAGGCCAGGGCAGTTCTCGACAGCCTGCCGTCGAAGCAGCGGTGAGTGGTGTTTTCATTTGGCTCAGTGTTTTCAAGCCTATGGACGCTCTCGCCCCTTCATTTATTCGATCCCACCGTGAAATATCCGGGTTAGCGCGCCGTCTCCAAAATTTTTCCGAGGATCATTCGGATGTCCCGGTTGTGCGGCGGCGAGGCGAGGCCGAAGGCGTAAACGATGTCGAGCAGGAACAGGGCGTTCTCGGAATTGAAATCGTAACAAACGGTTTCTTTCGGCCGGGCTGGCGCCGGCTGGCGCGGCGTGCCATCCGCCGTCCGCACTTCGCTCATCGGCAGGCAGACATAAATCATCGCCTGATAACCGACCGCGCGCTGCTTTTGTTTGAGCTGGATTTGCACCCAGCCGTGCGGCGTGAATTTCGTGAACTGCGGCAGGCGCTGGACGGCGCTCTGAAAGCCGTTCGCTGCCGCATTGGTGGAAGTCTCCACTTGCACCGGCTGGCTTTCCTCGAACTCGGCCGGCTGGATTTTCTGCAAGGTTGCGACTTCGCGAATCAGGTCATTCGTCGTGAGTATTCTGAGCCGCACCGATTCAAAGATAATTTTGGCAAGCTCGTGGCCATATTTTGTTTCGCCGTTGCGCATGAATTTGATTTGCGGAACCACGCTGGGGCTGTTTGTGCTCGAAATGTCGTAGCCAATCTGCCATTCGAGATAATGCTTCCCGCCCAGCAAGGATTTGGATGGCGCAACGGGAATTCCAAATCCGTCCGGCGTCATTTCCTTCACGCGGACTTTGCCGGTCACGTCGGTCAGCGGCAGGCGCACGCGGACATAGTTCGTGCCGGCCGTGACGAGCACCGGTTTGTAATCGGTTCCGCCACCAAACGCCGCGGCGGCGCAGGCGACCAGCCCCAGGAACCCAGTGACAAAAACCCGCAATGTGCGGTTGGCCTGGCCGGCTGCCGGGGCGGGAATCATGGCGGGATTATCAGGCCGGAGCCGCCGCCGGCGCAAGTCCTCTGAATTAGCCTGAAAATAATGTTGCCACGCCGGGCGGGTCTGATATATTCCGCGCTCCGTTTCTCCAAAACCGGGAGACGGCTGTATTTACAGCGAATTTAAAGCAAATGCCGACAATCAATCAACTGGTCCGCAAGGGCCGCAATAAAGTCAAATACAAGTCCAAGTCGCCCGCCTTGGAAAACTCGCCGTTTCGCCGTGGGGTGTGCATCCAAGTGATGACGCGCACGCCGAAGAAACCGAACTCCGCGATGCGCAAAGTGGCCAAGGTGCGTTTGACGAACGGCTACGAGGTCATTGCTTACATTCCGGACGAGGGGCACAACTTGCAGGAGCACAGCATCGTGCTGGTGCGCGGCGGCCGTGTGAAGGATTTGCCCGGTGTGCGCTATCACATCGTGCGCGGGACGCTCGACGCCGCCGGCGTGGAAAAACGCCGCGTCAGCCGTTCCAAATACGGCGTGAAGAAACCGAAGGCTGCCAAAGCCGCGCCGGCCAAGTAACACTTTAAAAGATTAATTATGTCTCGCAGACGTCAAGCAACCAAACGGCCCCTGGCCAAGGACGGCAAATACCAGAACACGCTGGTCAGCCGCCTCGTGAACACCGTGATGTTTTCCGGCAAGAAGAGCACGGCGCAACGCATCGTTTACGGCGCGTTCGCCACCATCTCGGAAAAAAACCCGGCGAGCAACCCGATCGAAATTTTGCAGCGCGCGGTGGACAACGCCAAGCCCCGCATTGAGACGAAGGCCCGCCGCGTCGGTGGCGCGACGTATCAGGTGCCGCTGGAGATTCCGGTTGAGCGCCAGAACGCGCTTGCGTTGCGGTGGATCGTGGATTTTGCGGACGCCAAGAAGGGCGTGCCGATGAAGGCTGCGCTGGCCACGGAAATCCTCGAGGCTTTTGCCGGCCAGGGGAACGCCATCCGCAAACGCGACGAGGTTCACAAGATGGCGCAGGCGAACAAAGCCTTTGCGCATTTCCGTTGGTAGGAAGTTTTTTCAACACGCCCCGACGGAAATCGCCGGGGCGTTTTTTGTTCCTCGTCCAGATTCAGCAAACCAGCATTTTCAAATTATGAGCGACGTCAAATCCCCCAATTCGCCGAACCGCGAATACACCCTCGAACGCACCCGCAACATCGGCATCGCCGCGCACATTGACGCGGGCAAGACGACGACCACCGAGCGTATTTTGTTTTACACGGGACTCATCCACAAGATCGGCGACGTGGATGACGGCAATACCGTGACCGACTGGATGGAGCAGGAAAAGGAACGCGGCATCACCATCACGTCCGCCGCCGTCACCTGTTTCTGGACGCAGAAATGCGCCAAGGCGGGCGAAGACAAGATTTACAAGGCGTTCAACAACATCCCGCACCGCATCAACATCATTGACACGCCCGGTCACGTGGATTTCACCGCCGAGGTGGAGCGCTCCATGCGCGTGCTCGACGGCGCGGTCGCCGTGTTCTGCGGCGTGGCTGGCGTGCAGCCGCAATCCGAAACCGTCTGGCGCCAGGCCACGAAGTATAATGTTCCGCGCATCGCGTTCGTGAACAAGATGGACCGCACCGGCGCGAATTTTGAAAATGCGCTGAACGACATGCGCACGAAGCTCAAGGCGTATGCGTTTCCGATTTACCTGCCGCTCGGCCAGGGACCGACGGAGTCCGAAGGCAAGCCGGTGACGACGGGTTTTGAAGGCGTCATTGACGTGGTCAACCAAAAGACCATTTACTGGGGGCCGGGGGAGGCGAACGAAGGTCTCAATTACGAAATTCGCGACATCGCCCCGGAAGATCAGGAGCGGGCCAAGGCCGCGCTCGCGGCATTGATTGATGCCGTCTCCAACAAGGACGACGCCATCGCTGAACTCGTGCTCGAGGAAAAACCGATCACGCCGGCCGTGCTCAAGGCCGCCATTCGCCGTCTGACGTGCAAGATTGAACTCGTGCCCGTGCTGTGCGGCTCCGCGTTCAAGAAAAAGGGCGTGCAGGTTTTGGTGGACGCCGTCATTGATTATCTGCCCAGCCCGCTGGACATTCCCGGCGCGGAAGGCCACGAACTTGGCACCGATGTGGTGGTCAAGGTGCCGACGGATGACAACGCCAAGTTCTGCTCGCTGGCGTTCAAGCTCTGGACTGATCCTTACGCGGGCAAACTCGTGTTCTTCCGGGTTTACTCCGGCCAACTCAAGAAGGGTGACACCATTTACAATCCCCGCACGCGCAAACGCGAACGTGTTTCCCGCCTGATGGTTATTCAGGGCAGTGAACGCAAGGACATCAACGAGGTCTACGCCGGCGACATCGCCGCGCTGGTCGGTCTGCGCAACATCACCACCGGTGACACGCTTTGCGATGAGGAGTTTGACGTGACGCTTGAACCGCCGACGTTTCCGGAGCCGGTCATCAGCATGGCCGTTGAGCCGAAGACCAAGGCCGACCGCGACAAGTTGTCCGAAGGGTTACAGCGCCTCGCGGAAGAAGATCCGACGTTTCGCTGCTTTACCAACGAAGAAACCGGCCAGCTCATCATCGCCGGCATGGGTGAGTTGCATCTGGAAATCATCATTGACCGCCTCAAGCGGGAGTTCAAGGTGGAGGCCAACACCGGCGCGCCGCAGATTGCGTATCGCGAAACCATCACCAAGCCGGCGGAAGGCGAGGGCAAATTCATCCGCCAGTCGGGCGGCAAAGGCCAATACGGTCACGCCTGCATCACGGTCACGCCGAATGAAAAGGGCAAGGGCGTGGAAGTCGTTGATGAAATCGTCGGCGGCACCATCCCGAAGGAATACATCCCGGCGGTCATCGCCGGCATTGAGGAAGCCATCAAAGGCGGTGTGTATTGCGGCTACGAAGTCATTGACATCAAGGTTGAAGTCGTGGACGGCAGTTTCCATGAAGTGGACTCGAACGAACTGGCCTTCCGCATGGCGGGTATTTTCGCCCTGAAAGATGCGTTCAAGAAGGCGAACCCCATTCTGCTTGAGCCCATCATGAAGGTCGAATGCACCACACCCGACGAATACCAGGGCGATCTCCTCGGCGACATCAACCGCCGGCGCGGACAAATTGAAAGCATCGAGGCCAAAAACGGCCAGACCGTGTTGAACGCACAAGTGCCGTTGGCTGAAATGTTCGGTTACGCCACGGCAATCCGCTCACTCTCCAAAGGTCGCGCGAGCTACTCGATGGAGCCGCTTACGTTCGCGCAGGTGCCGAACAGCGTGCTGACGACGATTCTCGACGCCGCCGCCAAGAAGCCCGCCGCGCGCACGTAAAATTATTTTTCAACCACGAGCCGGAACGGAAGTTCCGGCTCTTTTATTTCGCAAAATTGACTTGGCAATCCTGACCGAAAGTGACCTTGCCTCGATTTGGTGGACAAGCGTTGGGTGAACCGCCGGTTGCGGCGGGAGGTGCGCCTGCAAATCCAGCACCTGTTGCTTGAGCACGTTTTCCATCTCGCTGCGAGCGCAATAGAGTTCCTCGTAGAGACGCGCCAGCGCCAACCGGGTTTTGTCCTCTTGCTCCGGGAATTCTTCAGCGGAGAGGTTGGTCACCACGAAACGCGGGTTGGGACCTTGGGCCGTCACTTCGGCCTTGCCCGATCACCCGGCGCGACCGGCTCCAGCTTTTGACCGTCTGGTATTCAAATACGGTGAAGGTCCGCGTGTTGGCCGCTCCGGTCAGACACCGGCGGGACTGCGCGTCGGCCAGCGCCGGCCCCAAGCGGTCCACCAGCACGGAGTTCTTCGCCAAGCCCAGACAGTAATTGAGCACGGGGTTCCCCCGCCCCGGAAAAATCGGCCACGACTTTTCTGGAACCGAGGTCTGGAAAGAGCCAGGGCAGTTCTCGACAGCCTGCCATCGAAGCAGCGGTGAGTGGTGTTTTCATTTGGCTCAGTGTTTTCAAGCCTTCTGACCCGCTCACCCCTTTTTGGTTCAATCCCACTAGGAAATATCCGGGCTAGGATCAAAAGAGTTTTGCGGCGGTCTAAAAATGTCAATATGGTGAACTATATGAGCAAACCAAATTATCGCCGTGTTCCCGTTGCTGGGGTGAAATGGCTTTTTCTTCCGTTGCTGGCCGGCAACCTGCTTGCCGCCATGTCACCGACGGCCTTGCGTTGCGAGCATCGCGCCAATCCTTTGGGGGTTGATGCGCCACAGCCCCGGTTGTCTTGGCAGATCGTTTCCGACGACACCAACATTTTGCAAACAGCCTGCCAGGTGGTGGTGGCCAGTTCGCCGGCTTTGGCCGCAGCAGGCAGAGGCGACGTTTGGGACAGCGGGCGCATTGCCGCTTCACGGTCGCTGATGGTCTATGGCGGTGCCGCCCTTGAAGCGACTCGGCGCTATTATTGGTCGGTGAAGGTCTGGGACAATCAAGGACACGTTTCTTCTTGGGCCAAACCGGGAGGTTGGGAAATGGGACTATTGAACGCCCAGGATTGGTCCGGGGCGCAATGGATAACCGGCACGAATTCGCCCGCCGCCCCGCTTCTCCGCACTGTTATGAACGTCACCAAGCCCGTTGCCCAAGCGCGGTTGTATATCAGCGCGGCGGGCTATTATGTAGCCTCGCTAAATGGCCAGCGGGTGGGCGACGCGGTGTTGGATCCCGGCTTTACTGCGTATAACAAACGGGGGCTGTATTCGACCTATGATGTGACCGACCGCGTCGTTTCCGGGACGAATGCTCTGGGAGTGGTTTTGGGGCGGGGCTTCTATGCGATGAAAACCGCCGTCGAAAAAATATTTTGGTGGAATCTAGCTCCGTGGCTCGCCAAACAACCCCTGTTGCTGGCCAAACTGGATATTACTTATGCCGACCAAACCCACACCATCGTGGTCAGCGACCCAGACTGGCGCACTCATCCGGGACCAACCATATCGGATAATTTATATCGCGGCGAGACCTACGACGCCAGACTGTTTCCGTCCGGCTGGGATACGCCTGGTTATGAGGCCGGTGATTGGCCAAAGGTTTGGGTTGCAGCCAAGTCGGATATCCTGGTGAAAAAAGCGCTCTACGGGGTCTTGGATGATCCGGCCCGAACGCGAGATGTCACGGCGGTGGTGCAGGCACTGTTAGTCGGCGATGCGCAAACCCTGCCCGTGACCAAAATCACTGACATGGGAGATCCCGCACCCGGAGTGGTCAAAACCCTGCGTGTGGAATACTCAATCCATGGCCGGCCACTGGTCGCCAGTGCGAAGGATTTCGGCACGGTTGATTTTGAACTGCCAAACCTTCCGAATCATGCCGTGATCAAAACAGCCGCTGGCGGTGCGCCCTCGGCCAATTTGCAAGCGCAAATGGCCGAACCCATTCGCGTTGTGAACCAACTGAAAGCCGTCAGTATTTCCCAGCCCAAGCCGGACACTTATGTCTTCAAATTTCCACTGATGATGGCCGGCTGGCCCAAGTTAAACGTATCCGGGCCAGCGGGGACGACAGTCGTCTTGCGGTGTGGGGAAAGCCTGAATGCCGACGGCACGGTGAATAATCTGGGAGATCCCGGCCTGACGCCCGGGGAACTCCAACGATACGAATACACCCTGGCCGGGCACGGAACCGAAGTTTGGGAACCTCAATTCAGCTATGCCGGGTTCCAATACATCCAAGTGGATCATTTCCCGGGCACCCCCACGGCAGACTCGGTTGTGGCTTGCGTGGTCCATTCGGATGTTTCGACCATTGGACAGTTCGTCTGCTCATCGGCCCTGCTCAATCAAGTGCATGAAATCTGCAAACGCTCCTTGTTGGGCAACCTGCACAGTATTTTTACGGACAGTCCCATGTATGAAAAGCGCGGCTGGGGGGATGATGGCGTGCTTTGTGCGCAAGCCGACGACAATTTTGACATGCAGAAGTTTGATGAAAAATGGCTGCGCGATATCGCCGACACCCAGAATGCCCAGGGCAATATTTCTGATATCTCGCCAGCGGTCGGCTTGGACTTTCACGATCCGTCCTGGAGTAGCGCCTTTGTGGTTCTTCCCTGGCGACTCTACCAGGAATACGGCGACACCCACGCGTTCGCCACGCATTATGAGGCGATCAAACGATATGTTGACCATCTCTCCTCCCAGGCGAAAAACCATTTGGTGAAGGGCTTCTACGGTGATTGGGTCTCGCCCGGATTTATCGACCCGCCGGAAGGCGCGGATTTGACGGCCAGCGCCAACTATTACCGGGATGTCGTATTGTTTTCCGAAATGGCTTCGGTTCTCGGCTATACAGACGACGCCGAACATTATCGGGCTTTGGCGGGGGAAATTAAACTGGCATTTAACGCAAAATATCTGGATCGTGCCAGCGGCGTATATCGCACCGAACGGGAGGCTGGCTACCGTCAGACCTCCAATGCGCTCCCGTTGGACTATGGCATGGTGCCGGCGGACATGGTGTCGCTGGTCGTGTCCAATCTGGCTGCGGATGTGCGGCAGCGCGGCAACCATCTGAACACCGGCAGTTTCGGCACCGCCGCATTGCTCCCCGCCTTGTCCGAGCACGGCGAGGCGCAACTCGCCTATGAAATTGCCAGCCAAACCAACTATCCCAGTTGGGGTTGGTGGCTGGCCAATGGCGCGACAACCACCTGGGAACAGTGGATCACCGGCCCGGCGCTGCGTTCCCGCGACCACGCCTTCCTGGGCACGGTGGATGACTGGTTTTACAAATACCTGGCCGGCATTCGACCTGCGGAGCCGGGCTACAAGAGAGTAAACATCCGCCCGTGTTTCCCGTCCGGGTTGTCGTGGGTCAAATCATCCATTGAAACTCCTTACGGGCAGGTTTCCGTTTATTGGAAACGCACGGGAAACGATGCGGTGGCGATAATCGTGGGCATCCCGCCCAACACCACAGCGGAACTATGGCTTCCCGGCGAAAGCGCAAGCCGCCTTTTGGGTTCGGGACGGCATGCGATTGAATTCAAGCCAGGGCTTGCTGAAATTGCCCCGTTTTGACCCGTATTCCGCCCGGACTGTTGGCGGATGCAAGGCCGGCAACATTTGTAAATGGCCGTTTTAAAAACTTTTTCAGAGCCAACTCACAAGAAACGCAAGAACATCATCGGAAACAAGGGTGCTTTGCCAATTTCCCAGGCTATGGGTCAGCACTGGATCGGAATCAAGACATAGATAACGGAAACACAAATGGAATTAGCGGTGCGGCCTGCGTTTATTGGAGGGCCGTGGAAAATTTCGTGAGGGCCGCCGCGAACTGTGGGGGATCAAAATCGGGGACGGACTGCGCCAGCTTGAACAACTGGTCGAGCGACGTTTGCACCGGTTCGTTGTTTTTCAACTCCGGCAGCGCAGCGACCAGCCGGTCGAGGGCGAGCACCAGCCGCTCGGCGCGGCGGGCTTGGAGATTTTGCGCAACAGTTTTGTCAGCGAAAGCGTCACGCATGCCGGCCAATGCCGCCAATGTCTTGCGCGTCATTTCATCAGACCAGGCCACCCCGGAAAAATATTTGGCGCGACCATCGCTCCAATTTTGAATCCATGGGGCGTTCCCCACGGCCGCCGTAGAAACGGGAACCGCTTCGGATTCAGCCAGAGAAAATCCACTTTTCATCAGCCAATACAAAGCCAGCCAGCGGATTTTTAAATTCTCATCCGGTGATTTTTCCCGGCTAGTCTGCCAGCTCATTTCCCGCAACGCCACCGCCTGCCCGACCAGCCACGCCTGCGCGCCGTTGCCATTTTTCTCCGCGCGCCAGTGTTTGGGCTCGGCCACGCTCTGGCCGTCCAGTTCAAAAATTAATTCGGGGTGGCCGGCCTTGAGGATGTCCGCATCCACATTCTGGTGGCACGCGACGCAGGTGTTGGCGCGGACGTAAAGATTTTGCAGGTCGCGCATCCCGGCGGCGGCGCGATCGGCGCGCGTCCAATCGGGCCGCGCATGGCCGCGCAGCCAGTTTTCCGCCGGGCGGTGGCAGCTTTCGCACGACACACCTTCGCACACCTTGAAATTTTCGCCGCGCCGATTTTCCGGAACCGAGGCGAGCGGCGCATGGCAGACCGTGCAGCGCGCGTCCGCCGTCGGGTCCTTGATGGCAAGCGCGTCGGCAATCTGTTTGGAGCGCGCGGTGGCCAGCGTGGCCGGCGGCCGTTGCGAATGAAAATCCTTGAGCGACCAGACGAGGAACTGATTTTGTCCGGCGCCGCCGCCACCGTGGCAACTGGTGCTGGCACAGGAGTTCGCCCCCAGAAATTTTGCGGTCAAATCGCCCCCGGAAACGCAGGCGGCTGCGCCGGCGACCGCGGCCGCAATCAAACAAAAAGTTTTACTCACAACTTCAAATTGGTTAATGGAGTGGCGGCGTGAATGCAACCCTAATTGATACTTTGCGCGACGCAAGCCGAGATAGTTTTAGCACCCGGGCCGGCGTGGTGCTGCTGGCGGGGTTGCTGGCCTGGCTGGCCGTGGAAGTTTGGCGGGCGCTGCTCCGGCTCATGGGTGAGCGCCGCCAGCGGACGGTCGCCCTGGAAAAGCTTCACTGGCAGTTGCAGGAGGCGAAAATCCGCTGCCGCGAGGCGGAGCAGGTGCAGGCCGGCTGGAATGGGATCCGCAAATTCTCGGTCACCAAAAAAATCCGCGAGGGCGACGACGTGAACGCTTTTTACCTCAAGCCGCACGACGGCCGGCCGTTGCCGGCGTTCAAGCCCGGTCAATACCTGACCTTCCAACTCGACCTGCCCGGCCGCGACAAGCCGCTCATCCGCTGCTATTCGCTGTCGGATTGCAACGACGGCAAAAAGGATTTCTACCGCGTCACCATCAAAAAGGAAAAAGCGCCGCCGGCCAAACCCGACGCGCCGCCGGGCGCCGGCTCCAGCTACTTCACCGACGTGGTGAGGGAAGGCGACATCCTGAACGTGAAGGCGCCGAACGGGCATTTCTTTTTGGACATGGCCAAATCCAATCCCATCGTGCTGCTCGCCGGCGGCGTGGGCATCACGCCGATGCTGTGCATGGCCAGGGCCATCGCCGAAAGCGGTTCCAAGCGCGAGGCCTATTTCTTCTTCGGCGTGCGCAACCGCCGCGAACACATCCACAAGGAGGAACTGGAAAAGCTCGCGGCGGAAAACGACAACATCCAATTGCACGTCGCCTACAGCAAGCCCGGCCCGGACGAGGTGAAGGGAAAGGATTTTCAGCACGAAGGCCGCGTGAGCATCGAGCTGCTCAAGGAAGTTTTGCCGTCAAACAATTTTGAATATTACCTTTGCGGCAGCGGCGCGTTCATGAAGAGCCTCACCGACGGCCTCGAAGCGTGGGGCGTGCCGGACAAGGACGTGCACTTCGAGGCGTTCGGCCCGGCGACGGTGAAGAAAAAAACCGCCGCGCCCTCGCCGAGCGAAACCGTCCATCTCGCAAAAATAAACGTGACGTTTGCGCGCTCAAACAAGACCGTCCGCTGGGAGCCGTCGGCGGAAAATCTCCTGGAATTTGCCGCCGCGCAGGGCGTGAAGATTGATTCCGGTTGCTGCGCGGGCAGTTGCGGCTCGTGCGTCGTCGCCATCAAATCCGGCGCGGTGGATTACCTCAAAAAACCCGATGCGGAACCGGAAGCCGGCTCGTGTCTCACCTGCGTTTGCCGCCCGAAAAACGACCTCGTGCTCGACGCCTGATGCCCGCCGCCCCGACCATCCTCGAACGTCCGCAACGCTGGGACGCCGCGTTCGATCCGAACATGACGGATGCGGCGGTGGATCGCCTGCTGGCCACCGCGCCGTTCAGCGGGATGCGCCCCGAGAAATTTCCCAACCGCACGCCGCTCCGCGAAATTCTCCGCAACGACACGCGCTTCCTAAAATTCCGCACGGGTGAAATCATCATGCGCCAGGGCGATTACGGCACTTCGGCGTTCCTGATTTTGCAGGGCACAGCGCGTGTGGTGCTGAAGCCTGACCTTCCGCCGTCGCTCCTCGGCCGCCAGGCGACGAACAAAAAAGGGATGTTCCGCACACTCGCGCAAATCTTCAACGGCTCGCGTCCGCCGGAAATGCGGCCGCGCACTCGGCTGGGACAAAGTTCCGGAGTCAGCGCGCGGCAGAATGAAAAGGAGACGCGCGTTTTCTTGCAGGACGTGCCGCGCATTTTGGATCAGCACCGCACGGCGGAAATGTTCGCCGGGGAATTTTTCGGCGAGATCGCCGCGCTCAGCCGCATGGCGCGCACGTCCACGATTTTTGCCGACAGCGAAGATGCGGAACTTCTGGAAATCCGCTGGCAGGGTCTGCGCGACCTGATGAAATACGACGACGCGCTGCGCACGCACATCAACCAGATTTACCGCGAACGTGCGCTCGCCTCGTATCTCCGCGCCACGCCGCTCTTCAAAAATTTGTCGAAGGAGCAACTCGCCAGTGTGGCCGAGGCTGTGGAGTTTTCGACCTACGGCGATTACGACTGGTCCGGCGAATACAAACGCCTCGCGCAATCCGGCAGCGTGCGCCCGGAGAAAGAGCCCGTCATTGTTGGCGAAGGTGATTACCCGAATGGTATCGTGCTATTGCGCGCCGGTTTCGCGCGCGTGAGCCAGAAATTCGGCGCCGGCGAACGCACTTTGAATTACATTGGTGCAGGACAGATTTTTGGGCTGGACGAAATCGCCCACAACTGGCGCAAAAAAGACGCGCCGGTGAATTTTCAATTCTCGCTCCGCGCCATCGGCTACACACATTTGCTCATCGTGCCGACGCGCGTCATGGAAGAAATTGTTTTGCCGTCGCTACCGAAAAGCGAACTGCCGCCGCTCATTGAAGAACGCGACGACGTTTTTGATTCCGCACCGCCAGAAACCGTCGCGCGCGAAAAAGTTGGCGCGGAAATTCTGGAATTTCTCACCGTGAACCGGTTCTTCAACGGCACGGCCACGATGGTGATTGACCTCGACCGCTGCACGCGTTGCGACGATTGCGTGCGCGCCTGCGCCTCGACGCACGACAATAACCCGCGTTTCCTGCGTCACGGTCCGAGCGCCGGGCGGCTGATGATCGCCAACGCCTGCATGCACTGCGCCGATCCCGTCTGCATGATTGGCTGCCCGACCGGCGCGATTCATCGCGAGTCGTTCGCCGGACAGGTCGTCATCAATCCCGCGACGTGCATCGGCTGCAAATCCTGTTTCACGAACTGTCCCTACGACGCCATCCGCATGGTCGAGGTGCGCGATGAACGCGGCGAACTGCTTGTGGATCAGGAGATGAAACCCATCGCCAAGGCGACCAAGTGCGATCTCTGCGTGGAAAACTGGGGCGGCCCGTCCTGCGAACGCGCCTGTCCGCACGGCGCGCTCACACGGATGAACCTGAACAATCTGGATTCGCTGTCGAAGTGGCTGAAATGATGAACCGCTTCCGCCGCCAACTTTTTTCCGGTTTGTCCGCGCTGATTGCCGCGACGGCGGGAGCCTTGTGGCTGAATGCAAAATTCAACGCGCTGATGAACTACGCCTATCTCACCGGCTGGGTGCTGCTCGCGGGAATGTTTGTGCTGACGATCTACAATGTGCGGAAAAAACTGCCGTTCCTGCCGCTCGGCAAATCCGAGACGTGGCTGCAAATCCACGTTTACCTCGGCTTTTTCACGACGCTGCTGTTTCTCATCCATCTGAACTTTCGCCTGCCGCATGGCTGGTTTGAAATCACGCTGGCGTGGCTGTTCGTGCTCGTTAGCGGCAGCGGATTCGTCGGATTATTTTTCAGCCGCGTGTTGCCGCGCCGGCTCGCGACGCGCGGCGGTGAGGTCATCTTTGAAAAAATACCGGCACTGCGCCACGCGTTGAAAACTGGGGCCGAAAGTTTGGCATTGGGTGCGGAGGCCAAATCCGTGGTCATCGCGGAATTTTACACCCAGCGGCTGGCCGCATTTTTCTCCGGCCCGAAAAACTTCTGGAAACATCTGTCGGAATCGCGGCGGGAAGTCGGCGGATTGCTGGCCGAACTGGAGGACCTGCGCCGTTTCGCCACCGTCGCGGAAAAGGAAAAACTTGAGAAGCTCGCGGCCTACGTTCGTCAGAAAGACGGATTGGACTATCACCGCGCCCTGCAACTCGCGTTGCGGCTGTGGCTGTTCGTCCACATCCCGCTGACTTACGGACTATTAATATTCACCGCGCTACACCTTGTTTTGGTGTTCGGATTTTCGGGAGGTGCGCGATGAGCGAGCAACTGCCGGCGCCGGATTTTGACGCGCAGAATTATGCGCGACCGAATCAAAATTGGATCTGCGGTCACGCGTGCGAAGGCAAAGCGTGCCGGCTTGGCCCCGATGCGAAAGGCTATTGCCAGGCGACCGCCGAGTGCAAGCCGGTGCTGAAAATCAAACCGGGCGAAACAAAAGGCCGCTGGATTTGCACGCGCACCTGCGGCGAATGCGAAGCCGGTCCGCTACCGGACGGGAGCTGCTGCAATCCCATCCCGAAATGTTCACCAGTGCCGACGCTGCGTGTGTGGCGCGGGCGCGTGACGCTCGCAGTCATTGCCGCTTCGTGCGCGGTGCTGCTGATTGTTCTCGGCAATCCGACGTGGCGAAACCATTTCATCAATCCCGGGACAGTTTCCGCGCCACATACCGGTGCGGCGTTCGCGGTGCTCGCGGCGACGAATCATTTGAACCAAAATTGCGGCGCATGTCACAACGCCGGAAATTCCGGGCCGGACGGCCTGGTGAACGCGGCGTTGCGCGCACAGCCGGGCATTTTGGATTTGAAACAACTCGCGCTGGCAAAGGCGGAGGAACCGACGGCGATTGATGAATCGTGTTTGAAATGTCACGCGGGTCGGAACGTGCATCAGCCGGACGCGCCGCCGATTTCGTGTTCATTTTGCCACGCGGAGCATCAGGGCATCAAGATGGCGGCGACGACGGACGCGAACTGCGGTTTTTGCCATGCAGATGCGGCGAAGCTGGCGGTCAGTCCGAAGACGCCGGTGATGCACCATTTCGCCACTGACCATCCGCAGTTCAGATTCCTCACGGAAAAACTGCGCGATCCGGACACGCTGAAATTCAATCACGCGCTGCACCTGACGGGCCCGACGATTCCCAAATTGCCCGGTGGCGAGAAATTGGACTGCGCGTTTTGCCATCAGCCGGACGCGGCGGGCGCGTTGATGAAGCCGGTGGCGTTCGAGAAAAATTGCCGCGTGTGCCACTCCTTGCAGTTCGATCCGGAGACGCCCCAACTGCAACTGCCGCACGGCAGCGCGGAATTTGTGTCGGCGTATCTGCGCAGCTTGCCGAAGCAGTATTTGGATCTGGCCATGAAAGCGGGTGTGACGGACGCAAATGATTTTGCCGCCAAAAAACTTGCGGGTTTGCGGACACAGTTTGGCAGCGGCGAAGATTTGGAGAAGCGTATTTTCTTCAGCACGGCGACAACCGCGCCGGAAATCACCGTGGGCAGCGTGAATGGCGCGACGCGGGCGATTTTCCCCGGTTGTGCGTATTGCCATGAGGTGGAAAGCTCGATAGCCAGTTCAACGGAAATCACGAAGCCGATTCAAACGGAACGCTGGCTGGCGCAGGCGAAGTTCATTCACGCCAAACATGCGGGAGTTTCCTGCGAGAAGTGCCACGATGCAGTTCACAGCAAAGACACGGCGAATATCCTGTTGCCCGCGAAAGAAACCTGCGCCGAATGCCACAGTCCGCGCGGTGGCGTGGCGGACACCTGCGCGGAGTGCCACACTTACCACCAGCCTCAAATCGCGGCGCGCTAAAACGGCTTAGAACCGGACGGAAAGGTTCAGCCCGCCACCCGCAGCGAGCTGCTCATAATTCTGGGCGTAAAACCCGTCCGTGTTGAAGTCGTCGTAACCGACAAATCCGCGCAGCGTGATGTTTTGCGTCAGCGGGCAATACAGCGTCAGACCGAACGCATTCAACAAATCGTCACGGTGGATGCGTGTGTAGTGCGTGTATTGAAGATTGTAATAGGGCTGCAAAATGGCGTGGCGGCACAGCCGCCAGCTTCCCACGACATAAACGCCCTGGTCGGTGCGGTCGTTGTAGTCCGTGCCGGAGCCGGAGGGCACCGGACCGGCGGTGTCCGTCACGCGGTAATCGCCCTGATAACCGATGGAGATGCCGGTGGCGGGCGTGAGGTTGAAGTCGCGGCTCACCGACCAGCGCGGAACGTATTCGCGGTAAAATTCGCGGTAACTGCCGGAGTCCAGCAACTGGCGGAAATCGGCGCCCAGCGTGAACTGCCAGTTATGCCGCCGCCAGCTCACGTCGGCAAAGACCGTCGAAACATTGAAATCAAACGTGTCCACTCCGCCCGGACTGACGCCATACTGGTTGTTGACGATTGGCAGACGGCTGGAACCGGTCAGGTCATAGTTGAACCACTGGTGCTGGTAGCCGAGGCGCGGCGCGATCTGGCCGTCCTCAAAGTTATACGGCGTCGGCGCCAGCGCCGCCATCACGGTGCTGACCAGCACATTGGCGTCCTGCTTGTTGTGATCGGCGAGGAATACGTTGTCCGTGTAAAAAAACTGCGCGTCGGCGTAAGCCTGAAGCCAGGTCCGGCGCGGATTCAACTGCAAAACCGATTGCGGGCCGACATCGCTGGTTTCGCCGTCATACAGGGCGGGAACGCTGTTGGTGTTCAGGGCTTGCGCCGACTGTTGAAGCTGGCGCTGCTGGTCCAGCGTGTCCACCTGCTGGTAGGCGTTGGGCATTTGGGCCAGGGCGGGCAGGCAGGCAAGCGATGCGCCAACCGTCAGGCCGGCTTTGAAAAATATTTTCCGGGTGCGCATAGTATGAATTTTAACCGACGGGAATGGTGGTGATGACAATGCCGCGTCCCCCGGTGCCGCCGGTGGGGCCTTGGCCGGTGGACCCGCCAATCGCGTTGTAATACTGGTTCGGCGAGAGCGGCTGCGGCACGGCGATCTGATAGGTGCCCGGCGTCAAGGTGTTGAAGCCGTTGCCAGGCACGGGTGGATTCAAATAGTTGTCCGGCGACCGTCCGGTGTCGGCCGCCGCGCCAGATTTGATTTTGGAATCTTGATTTTGAACGGCCGCCAGAATCAGCGGCAGCGACGAAAGCTCATGCGAAAATCCCTTCACCAGCAGCGAGCCGTCCACAAGCCTGCCGAGGTTGATATTCAACACGGGACTTAATTTTCCGCCCGGCAAAATGAACACCAACTGACCGGCGTGCAACGTCGCGGAATTTCCGCCGGGCAACGTCACCGTGCCTGTGCCTTCAAGCAATATCACCTTGAACCCGCCGCCCGCTGTCGCCGACACGATCAGCGTCGTGCCGAGCACCGCCGCCGCCGCGCCACCGGACTTGATCGTGCCGCCGCCGAGACCCTTCGGCGCGTGGAAGAGCAGGTTGCCCTGTTCCAGGTTCAGCGTGCGCCCGCTGTCCGCGTAGGAAAACACCGTGTTCGCGCCGACGCGCGTGATCGTCCGGTCTGGCGCGGTGAGTTCCGCGCGCGACTGCGGCCCGGTGCGGACGCGTTCCGGTGCCTTGAGCACCTCGTCCATTCGCGCCGGCGTGGCGTGGCCGGCGGCGGAGAGGGTGTTGACCTCGTTGATGATTTCCGTGAAAGTGCTTTCCGTCAGCGGCGCGGCCGCGCCGGAAAACCAGCCCGCCAACGTCACGGCCGTGATAAGAAGAATTGTTTTCATGGTAAATGCCGGTTAATCTGCCCCGGTTTTACGCCGGTGCCGTCCAAAAGTCAAACCATCAAAACGCGATGTCCGCAAACAGCTTCAGCCGCCCCGGCCCGCGCCGCGCTTCCGTCATCGTGGGTTTATGCGCGACCATCACGCTCGCGGTGCTGGCCCTGGATTTTCTTGCCCCACCGGGGCTGACCGCGCCGCTGCGGGACGCGGACATTTACTTTCAGGATTTTTTTGCGCGCACCGGCCGCTGCACGCCCGCCAACACGAACCTCGTCCTCATCGGCATTGACCGGCCGAGCTACGCCGACGTGATTTTCCCCACCGACGTGAAAAACGATCCCTTGCTGGCCGCCTTGCGCGGGCGGTATCCGTGGTCGCGGCGGGTCTGGGCGGCGATGATCGCCCGGCTCGCCGCCGCGGGCACCCGGACCATCGCCATAGACCTGGTGTTCGTCGCGGACTCGGACGGCGACAGCGAACTGCGGGCCGTGTTGGACAAATACAAGGACCGCGTGGTCATTGGCGCGAATATTGCCGTCGCCGAAACCGACCGGGGAACTCCGGCGCAGTTCACACCGCCGACCAGTTCGCTGATTCCGGATTGGCCAAGTCAGCCGGCGGCGCTCGATTCGCGCGTGGGCTTTGTCAACATCTGGCCTGACCACGACGATGTTTTCCGCCGCGCGCGGTTCCGTGTCACGAACCACGAGTTGGGCGATGTTGTCAACACCGCGCCGGATGCCGTCGTCCCTTCGTTTGACGCCCGCATCCTGGAAAAACTTGGCGCGGCGGAAAAAATCCCCGCTCCCGGCACGCGGCCAAGGATCCGTTTCACCGGTCCGCCGGGGACCTGGCAGGCCATTTCGGTCGCCGACGTGCTGACGCCGAAGATTTGGGAGCGGAATTTTGCGAACGGAAATTTTTTTGCCGGCAAGCTGGTGCTGATCGGCCCAACCGCGAACATTTTTCAGGACTTTCATCGGACGCCTTTCCGCGAAGAAATGGCCGGGCCGGAAGTCCACCTGCAAATCCTTAACGCCGCGTTGCACGGCGAGTTTCTCCGCGACCTGCCGGATTGGGCCGATGCCTGCGTCGTTGCGTTCTCCGGTTTGATCGGCGCGCTATTGTGCCAGTTCATCCGCGCGCCGGGGCGGCGGCTGGCCGTCATTTTCGTCCTGGTCGGCGCGATTTTCTTTGCCGGCAAACTTTGTTTCAACCAGCCGGGCTTGATCATACCCGTGGTGAATCCGGCTCTGGTGCTGGTTTCAATCGGCATCATCGCGCTGGTTTACGATTTCATCGTCGAACGTCTGGAACGAATGAGGCTGCGGCACACGATGGGCCTGTATTTTTCGCCGCGCGTGCTCGAAGCCGTGCTGGCGGATCCCGGCTCCATGCAGCCGCGCCGCGCCGACGTGGTTTTGCTGCTGACCGATTTGCGCAACTCCACGCCGCTGGCCGAAGCCCTGGGGCCGAAAGGCATGTTCAATCTGCTGAACCAGGTCTTTGAGGCGCAGACCAGCGCCATCATGAGCGAGGAGGGGAACCTGGAACATTTTCTGGGCGACCAGTTCCTGAGCTACTGGGGCGCGCCGCAAAAACAGCCGGACGCCGCCGACCGGGCGGAGGCGGCCGCGATGAAACTCATCGCCGCCATGGAAAAACTCCGGACCACCTTGACCCCGGAAGTGCGGCAACTGTTTGGCTACGGCGTGGCGTTGCACAGCGGCCGCGTGCTGGTCGGCAACAAAGGCTCCGCCCTGCGTTTGGACTACGGTCTCGTCGGCGATGTGATCAACGAGGCCGCACGTGTCGAGTCGCTGACGAAATATTACGGCGTGCGGCTGATCGTGACGCGCGACACCTTTGCGCAGTTCAAGGTGCAAGGCGCCCGCCGGTTGCTGGACCGTGTCATTGTCAAGGGCAAGAGCGAGCCGGTGGAATTATACGAGTGCGAAAATCCCTGCACGGCGAAAAATTACGCGGAGCTTTGCGCGCGCTACAAAGCGGCCTTTGACGCGTATCACTTCGGCCGGTTCGCCGAGGCGCAAACACAATTCTCCGCGCTGGCCGGCGAAACCGACGACGGCCCCAGCAAAATGATGTCCGCCCGCTGCGCCGAACTGCTTGCGCATCCGCCGGCAAACTGGAGCGGCATCTGGAAAATGGAGACGAAGTAGGTCCCGTCACAGCGCCGGGTTGCGCGGAAATTTCGCGAACGGCAGCCGCGCGCCCCGGTATTGCGTCTGGTCGGCGCGGATGGGCACCGGCGCGAGAAACAACGACGCGCCGCTGGCCGCAATCAAATCGTCCTGGTCCACGCCGTCACCGCTCACGCCGATCGCGCCGATCAGCACGCCGTTGCGATACAGCGGAAAGCCGCCCGGAAAAATCGTGATGCCGTTCGGCAGATTCGGATTCACGTTGGTTGAAGTGGTGAACACCGCGCCATTCACGGGATTCGTCGCGAGGATTGCCGTTGAATTCGTGATGCTAAATCTTTCCTGCAAGCCGAAAAATATTCCCGGCTGCGTCCCGTCAATGCCCGGCGGATAGTTGCTTTGCGCCAGAAATCCGACGGTGCGCGCGGAATAGGCGCGGTTGGTCGCGGAAAAGAAAACCGCCGTGCGCGCCTTTTGCACGGCCACGTCCCAGCTGAACCGCGTGGCATGGGCGGAAGTGCAAAAAGTGCCGAGCACGACCGGCGGCACGCCGTTGGAATTAGGATTGTTGACGACGGTGATGAAGACCTGCGCGACCTGGCCGCGCGGTAGGCGGATGCCGGCGCGCGTGGTGCGGGCGCGGTTGGCGGCGGCGGCGAGAAGGTTGGAAACTTCCGTGCCCGAAAGGCGCGTCGCGCCCAGCGGCACGGTCGAGGGATCGTCAATGATCGGCTGGCGCAGTTCGCCGGTTTCGCCGCCGAGCGTCACCACCGGATAAGGAAACGGCGGCGGCGTGCCGATGAGCGTGTAGGGCGAAACGGGTGCGCCCGGCAAACTGCCGAAGGGCAACACCGCGCCGGGGCTGGCGGCGCTTTCAACGTATTCCAGCCGGATGCCATTGATGAAAACCTGCGAGCCGAAAATAGCCGTTGCCGGCTGAAAGCCCGCTTGTCCCGCCAGCGCCACATCCTCGTCGCTGTCGGCGCCGGTGATGACGGTCGGAGTCACATCGGTCGGCGCCACGCCGTTGCCGGCGACGCCGAGACCGCCGACAAGCGCGCCATTTTTGTAGAGCGGCAAACCGCCGGGCGTGCCGGCGAGTCCGCCGGTCAGCGGCAGCGGCGGCGCGACCAGCGTGAGGCCGGGCGAACTGCCATAGCTGATGACGCTGCCGGGCGCCTTGAATTTATTGATGTCGGAAAAACCGAGCTGCGAAAAATTCACCCCGACGAGCGGGCCGGGCGGCGTGTTGGCGCTGCCCGGCGGAAAATGCTGCTGCACGATGTCGCCGGCGGTGCGCGAGCTGAAGGCGTTATTATCACTGCTTAAAAATGCGGCCGTGCCGGCCTTGGCAATGGCCTCGGCCACGAGCGGATCGTTGCCGGTCACATTCGGGTTGAGCGCCCAGACACCGAGAACCCAGCCTTCACGGTCGGTGAGCGCGATGACGGCGTTGGTCTGGAGCGGCGGCGCGAGCGCGGTGGCGCGGGTGACGGCCTGGGCGACGACGGTTTGAACGTCGGCCAGCGTGAGTTGCGCGGGGGCGGTCTGCGCCGCCAGCAGGGCCAAAATCAAATTGGACAAAATCCGTCTCACCACGCGCCCAGCATAAGCGCTTGCTTTCTGAAAATAAACAATTTCTCATGGAGCCAATGCGGTGGCCGGAATCAAAAGCAAATCAATTTATTCTCCAGCGGCTGATCTGCGCCGGGCTGGCGACCGGCGTGTCTTCGGCGGGTTTGGCCGACGACACGGTGAAGCCGCATCAATCCGTCAGCACGAACGCGCCGCCGGCGTCGCCGGAAATTTTCAATCCCGATCCGAATCCGGCCCAACTGCCGGAGCCGCCGCCAACCGATTTTCACTGGACGCGCCGGGTCCTCATCGTCACGAATTCGCTGACGGAGCCGCGATTCAATCCCGATCCGGGCGCGAGCCTGCAGCCGGAAACCAATCCGCCCGCGCCGCTATTCAACGAGCCGGTCGCGCCGCCGCCGTTCACGCCGCCGGCGATTCCGCCGGGCCTGGAACTGCCGCGCGAAAATTCGCGGCTCGGCGAAATTGTGCCGCCGCCCCTGCCGCCGACGCGCGATTTTGGTTCCGAACCGTTGACGAACGGGCTGGCCCTGCCCCGCGCGAATGTGCGGCGGGAATTAAGAATCAATGAGGATTTTCAACTGCGAAAATATTCCCTGGAGAAGGGCGATTATCCAACGAACACCGTGCCGGTGCCGGATCGCTGGCGCATCGGGTTCGCGCCGTGGAAACGCTACACGAGCGGCAGCATCGAAAATCCGTTCGAGTGCCCGGAGCCGCTGCTCTGGCATCCGTATCGGCAGAGTTATCTCAAGGGCGATCTGCCGGTCATCGGCCAGGATATTTTTCTCGATCTCACCGCGTCGGCCAACACGGTGACGGAATTCAAGCGCGTGCCGTCGGCCAGCGGCGTGAGCGGCGCGGTGCCGGGCGAATATGAATTTTACGGCCAAGGCGAGGCGTTGAGCATCCAGAACAACCTCGCGTTCGAAATGAATCTTTTTCAGGGGGAAACAGTTTTCCGGCCGGTGGACTGGGCGGTGAAGATCGAACCGGTGTTCAATGTGAATTATCTGGAGACGCAGGAGGCGGGCATCGTCTCGCCCGATCCGCGCGGCGCGCTGGGCGGCAACGGCCCGCCGCCGCCGAACAACGGCGGCGTGCAAAATCCCGGCGACATCGGTGGTCTGCTCAACGGCCAGACCGGCCCGGCGGACAGCTACCGCGCGACGCAGCACACGCAGCGGACCCAAACCTATTTCGCCTTGCAGCAGGCGTTCGTCGAAATTCATCTTGCCGACCTGTCGGACAATTATGATTTTCTTTCGCTGCGCGTCGGCAACCAGCCGTTCAACGCGGACTTTCGCGGCTTCCTGTTCAACGATGTGAATTCCGGCGTGCGGCTGTTCGGCAATTACGCGAACAATCTTTACCAATACAATCTGGCGTTTTTCGACATGCGCGAGAAGGACACGGATTCGGAGCTGAACACGTTCAATAGCCGCAACCAGGAGGTTTTGATCGCCAATCTATACCGGCAGGATTTCCTTTGCCCGGGCTACACGGCGGAGTGGAGCGTCCTCGCGAACTTCGACCACGGCGGAACGCATTACGACGAGAACGGAAATCTTGTGCGCCCCGAACCGCTCGGCACGGTGCGGCCGCATGACGTGACGGCGTATTATCTCGGCTGGGGCGGTGACGGGCACATCGGGCGGCTGAATATATCCCATCAATTTTACGAGGCGCTGGGCCGCGATGAATTCAACGACCTCGCCGGCCGCGCCGTGAACATCAACGCGCAGATGGCGGCGCTGGAAATTTCCTACGACCGCGATTGGGCGCGCTACAAGGCGTCGTTTTTCTACGCGTCCGGCGACGGCAACGCCACGGACGGCACGGCGACGGGGTTCGACACCATCGTGGACAACCCGAATTTCACCGGCGGGCCGTTCAGTTTCTGGAACCGGCAGGGCTTCAACCTCGGCGGCACGATGGTGAATCTGAAAAACGCAGGCAGCCTCGTGCCGGATTTGCGCACGAGCAAAACCGAGGGTCAGGCGAACTTCGTGAATCCCGGCGTTTACATTTTTGGCGTCGGCGCGGAATTTGACATGACGCCGAAACTACGGACGTTTCTGAACGCGAATTATATTTTGTTCGCCGAAACCGACGCGATCAAAACCGCGCTGTTCACCTCGAAACAGAGCGACGAGGTCGGCTGGGACTTGAGCCTTGGCTGCCAGTATCGCCCGTTTCTCACGGACAACGTCATTATTTCGGCCGGCTTCGGCGTGCTCATTCCCGGTCAGGGCTACCGCGACATTTACCAGACGAGCACGCAGCCCGTGCCCGGCTTCGACCGCAGCAACAACACCGGCAACTCGAATGATTTTCCCTACAGCGGCCTGATCGCCATCACGTTCACCTACTAGCGATGAAAACAAAATTATTTTCAACCCGACGATTTGCCACGCTGGCCGTGGCGGGCTGGCTCGCGGCCAGTCTGGCGTTGCTCGCGCAGAGCGACGGCTCCGGCCCGGCGATTTCCGTGCCGAAGGATTTGCCGCGCGACCCCGCCCAATCACCACCGCCGCCCAACTTGATCGACCAATCGCAAGCCGTGGCCGACAAAAAATCCCGTGGTTGCTTGGAATGTCACGCCGGTAGCGAATCCATGCACGCATCGCCGAATGTGGTGCTGGGGTGCACCGATTGTCATGGCGGCAACGCCACGCCCGGACTCAGGCAGACGCAGGCGCACATCGCGCCGCGCAATCCGGTGTTTTGGGAAAGCTCGGCCAATCCGAACGACTCGACCGTTCTCCTCAATCACGAATCGCGCGAGTTCATCAAGTTTGTCAATCCCGGCGATCTGCGTGTCGCCGATGAAACTTGCGGTCCGTGCCACGGCAACATCGTGAAAAATGTCGGCCACAGCATGATGCGCCACGGCGCGATGCTCTGGGGCGCGGCACTTTACAACAACGGCGCGTTCAACCAGAAAAATTACCGTTTCGGCCAGGCTTATGGCGCGGACGGCGTGCCGTTGCGGCTGGAAAGCCCCGTGCCCGTCACGCCGCAGATGACCGACCGATGGGGGATTTTGCCATTTATCGAGCCGCTGCCGCGTTTCGAGATCATGCCGCCGAGCAACATCCTGCGCATCTTCGAGCGCGGCGGCGAAAAACAAAATCAACTCGGCATTCCTGATCCGTTTGAGGATCCCGGCAAGCCCGCTCGCCGTTTGAGCGAACGCGGCCTCGGCACGCTAAACCGCATTGATCCGGTCTATCTGAATCTGCAAAAAACGCGCCTGCATGATCCGCTGCTGGATTTCATGGGCTCGAACAATCACCCGGGTGATTATCGCAGCAGCGGTTGCACGGCGTGCCATGTGGTTTACGCGAACGACCGTTCGCCGACGCATTCCGGCTGGTATGCCAAATACGGCAACCAGGGTTTGAGCTTCACCGCCGACCAGGCGATCCGCAAAGACGAGCGAGGGCATCCGATCCAACATCAATTCACCCGCGCGATCCCGACGAGCCAGTGCATGAGCTGCCACATGCATCAGGGCAATCTCTTCGTGAATCCCTATCTCGGCTACACCTGGTGGGATCAGGAAACCGACGGCGAATTCATGTATCCGGCCAAACAGAAAAATCCGACGCCGGCGGAATTGACGCGCCGCCTGCGTGACAATCCCGAAGCCGCCGCGGCGCGCGGCTTGTGGGGCGATCTGGATTTTCTGGAAAAAGTTGCCGAGCTGAATCCGAAATTGAAAAACACGCAGTTCGCCGACTACCACGGGCACGGTTGGATTTTCCGCGCCGTCTTCAAGCACGACCGCGCAGGCAATCTGCGCGACCGCGATGACAACCTCATTTCGCACGACGACCCGCAGAAATTCGCCAAGGCCGTTCACCTCGAGGACGAACATTTGCGTCACGGCATGCAATGCGCCGATTGCCATTTCGATGTGGATGTCCACGGCAACGGTTTGCTTTACGGCGAGCCGCGCGCCGCGACGACCATCGAGTGCGTTGACTGTCACGGCACGATCCAGAAGCGGCCGCCGCTCGTGACCAGCGGCAGCGGCGGCATCTGGACCGGCACCAACATCGCCGGCGTGGACTTGCGCGCGAACAACACCGCCTACGGCCCGCGCTTTTTCTGGCAAGGCAGAAAATTGTTCCAACGCTCCTCGATGGCGCCCGACCTGATTTGGGAAGTGCCGCAAACCATTGACACCATTGACCCGACCTCCGAACATTACAACGCCAAGTCCGCTTATGCCAAAACGCTGAAACGCGATGGCAAAACTTGGGGCGCTGTTACCGAACCGGAGAAATGTCCGCGCGACCTGGCGCACGATAATTCCAATGTCGGTTGCCAAGTCTGCCATTCGTCGTGGGCGACGAGTTGCTTCGGTTGTCATCTGCCGATGCGGGCGAACCAGCGCGTGCCGGCGAATAAATTTGAAGGCACGACCACGCGGAATTTCACCAGCTACAACCCCCAAGTCGTGCGCGACGATGTGTTCCAGCTCGGCGTGGACGCCAGTTACAAGGGCAACCGTCTCGCGGTGCTGCGTTCCTCCAGCGCGGTCATTGTGAGTTCGCAGAACGCGAACCGCGAGTGGGTTTATTCGCAGCAGCAGACCATCAGCGCGGAGGGTTACAGCGGCCAGGCTTACAATCCGCATCTGCCGCACACGACCAGCGGCGTCGGCACGACGAAGAATTGCGAAGACTGCCATGTTGCGCAGGCCAATGACAACAACGCGTGGCTCGCGTCGCTGCTGGGTTTCGGCACCGGCACGGTGAATTTCTTCGGCCGCTACGCCTTTGTCGGCGAGGGCAAGGGCGGACTCGACGCCGTGATTTGGACGGAACAGGACGAACCGCAAGCCGCACTCGGCAGCCATCTCCACAAGATTGCGTATCCCGACAATTACAAAAAATTCGTCGAGCAAGACCACGGCATTTTGCACGACGGCGAGCACAAGGAGGCAACGGAGATTCTCGACCTCGTGCAGCGCGGCGAGTATCTCTACACCGCCAACGGCCCGGACGGCTTCCAGGTTTTTGACATTGCGAACATTGACCAGAAAGGTTTCTCCGAGCGCATCACCACCGCGCCGGTTTCGCCGCTCGGCCAGCGCACTTACATCCGCACGAAATACGCCACGAGCGTGACGCTGCCGAGCACGCTCGGGGTGGATCCGCTGCGCTCCCGCAAACCGGAAAACATGGAGCAGCCCGTCAGTCCGATTTATGCGTGGGTCTTCGTCACCGACCGCGAGGAAGGGCTCGTGATGGTCACCGTCGGCACGCTGCTCGACGGCAATCCCGATAACAACTTTTTCGACAAGGAAAAAACCGTCCGCTTCAATCCGGGCGGAAAACTCACCGGCGCGATGCATTCGTTCATGGCGGGGACGAATCTTTACGTCGTCGGCGAAAATGGTTTGTTCGTCGTCGGCCTGCGGAATGATGCGCTCGAAGCGCCGACACTCGCGGGCGAACTCACCGCCGGCCTGAAAAATCCGCGCGCCGTCGGCGTGCAGTTCCGCTACGCGTTCGTGACGGACGACGAAGGTTTCAAGGTGCTCGACCTCACCCAGCCGACGAAACCGAAGTTGATTACTGGCGCCTTCGTGCCGCTGAAACACGCGCGGCGTTTCTATCTTGCGCGCACATTTGCCTACGTCGCCGATGGCGCGGATGGCCTGGCGTTCATTGACATTTCCAATCCGGAGAAGCCAAAACTTGAACGGCTTTACAACGCCGACGGAAAATTGAACGACGTCCGTGCCGTGCAGATCGGCTCGGTGAACGCTTCGATGTTCGCGCTCGTGGCCGACGGCCAAAACGGCTTGCGCGTTCTCCAGATGATTTCGCCGGAAAATGTTCCCGGCCACATGGGCTTCAGTCCGGTGCCGAATCCGAAGCTCATCGCGACCCACCCGACGCGCGAACCGGCGGTGGCCGTGGGCCGCGGCCTCGACCGCGACCGCGTGGTGGACGAGAGCGGCAACCAGACCGTGGTGTTTGGCCGCAAAGGCTCGCGGCCATTCAAGCTCGACGAGATGAAAAAGTTCTACGAACGCGACGGTGGGCTTTACACGGTGGAAAATATTTTCATGCGCGATGGAAAATTGATGACGCGCGGCGGCGGGGAATTGCCGCCGGCGACGGAATATAAATCGTCGGCAGCCGAATCCGTTTCCACGCCGGCTGAAAGCGAACGCCTGATGCGCCGGGGCCAATGAGAAAACTGTCCACCATTTTGATTTTGCTCGCGCTCGCTGGTGCGTTGCGCGCGCAGGATGCCGTCACGACGCTGGCGGGCCAGCCGCAGGTCAGCGGGGCGGCGAACGGCAGCGGCACGAATGCGTTGTTCGGCGATCCGGCGGCCATCGTGGTGGATGCGGGCGGAAATTATTTCATCGCCGACTCGCGCAACCACGCCATCCGCAAAGTCACCACGAACGGCGTGGTGACGACCTTCGCCGGACAGTTGGGCGTTTCGGGAATCGCCAGCGCCACCGGCACAAACGCGCTGTTCAACACGCCAAGCGGACTGGCGTTCGACGGCGGCGGAAATCTATTCGTCAGCGACACGGGCAACAACGCCATCCGCAACATCACTTCGGCGGGCGCGGTGACGACGTTTGCGGGCGTCGCCGGTGACGGCGGTTTTCTCGACGGCGCAATCGGCAGCGCGCTGTTTAGTTCGCCGCTCGGCCTGGCGGTTTCGACAAACGGGACGGTTTTCGTGGCGGACAGCGGGAATCATTGCATCCGCAAAATTGCCGGCGGGGCGGTTTCAACTTTCGCCGGCAGCCCGCAAGTCTGGGGCAGCGCGGACGGCACCGGCACGAACGCGCAGTTCAACGCGCCGTGCGGACTGGCGCTGGACGCGAACGGAAATCTGTTCGTCAGCGACGCCAACAACGACACCATCCGCGAGATCACCACGAACGGACTCGTGACGACTTTCGCCGGCGCGGCGGGGCAGGACGGAACGGCGAACGGCGATTTGTTGACCGCGCGTTTCCGCAGTCCGGCGTCGCTGGCGTTTGACCCGAAGGGAAATCTGTTTGTGGCGGATTCATTCAACCAGACGGTCCGGGAAATCTCCACCAACGGCATCGTCAGCACGGTGTGCGGCGCGGCGGGAATTTCCGGCGCGGCCGACGGCACGAACGGCGGAGCGAGATTTTTCAATCCCTACGGCCTCGTCGTGGCGGCGGACGGCTCGCTGGTCGTGGCGGATGCCTACAATGAGCTGGTGCGGGTCGTGCTGGTGCCGTTCAAGTTGTCGGTGCAAATTTCCGGCGCCGCCCGCGTCACCACGCTTTCCTGGAATGCCGTTCTGGGCAAAAACTACCAGGTTCAATTTCAGGCGAATCTGTCGGCTGCCTGGACAATTCTGGGAGTGGACGTGACGGCTACTAATTTAAACATGAGCGTCACCGACACCGCCCCGAGCGGTCAGCGGTATTTTCGCGTAGTGCGATTAAATTGATCCTTCCGTGCAATTTCCAGCGCGCCAGCGGCCACGGAGCAAAAGGCGATTGCCCTCGCCGACGAAGACGACAAGGATCAATACAAAAAAATCTCTCCAGGTTTATCAGGCCGGCAACTTGCTCGATGCGAACGAATAGCGGCTTGCGGTGGCCACGCCGGTTCGCCATCCCAAAGCTGCGCCGGTGTCAACCGGTCGGATGGGGACCACGCCGTTGGTCGCGGCTAACAGGTTCACCGCGACGGCGACCAGCGCAAAGGCAAGACTGTCTGCGCGGATAAAGAACCGGTGGTTCAACATAGGATCGAATGGCGCGGCCGGCGGGAATCCAGTTTTCGGCGGTCAGAAACGCCGGTTCGGCCCGAAAATACAACATGAGGCGGATCATTCAAAACTATTTCCGCGAAATACCCCTTCGTCCTCGCGTGTCGTTCCTTTGATTTTGTCGCCCGGCTTGAACTCGCAGCGAGCATTTTCGCAAACAGCGGAACCCGCATTTACCCGGATATGGGCACGCTGAATCCACCAGGCAATAAATCTCCCAGCTGGGCGGAGAATTTTTGACGGACTGGTTTTAAAACATCAAAGCGCTTTTCTTTTTACCTGGAAACATTTGGCGGGAAAATCGGGGATATAATCCATCGCTGCCCGAAACCGTGCATCGCAAAACCAGTTCACTTTAACCCGTCGAAATGGCCGGGCTTTGGTGACGTCCTTCATTTGAGAAGGGCGCGGCCCGCAGGATGTCTTTCCCGCCGGGCAAAATCGAAGTTGCGCTGACTGTCGCAAACCCTTCTGGAAATCGTCAGCCTAGGTTTTGGGGTCGGACTCCAACCGGCGAAAGCAAATGACCACGCCGACTCTTTTTCCACCGGCATCCAATATGCGCGCCGTCTTTTGCTCCAACAAATGCCGCCTGCCGATGCGGTTGCTCAAGATGACTCTGCGCGGCAGGTGTTCGATTTCATTGTTACGGATCGCCAATTGAAATGTTTCCCCAAGGGCTTGCCCGCCATCTTCTGTCATCAGATCCAGCGCGTCTCGGATCATGCAGTCGGTCAATTCCCGGTCGTTCCGCTCGATCAGCACCTGGGCCTCCGCATTGAAATAAACGATTTTCCCGCAGCAATCCGTGGTCACGACGGCGTCCCCCAAACTGGCCAGCGCGGCGCGCAAATACTCCCCCATTTGCTTGTGTTTGCGGGCTTCGTCACTCACCCATGAAACTGAAAAGCCGGCGAGCGAAAAGGCCAGAATTTGAAACAGCTCACGCAGATCAAGTCCAAAAGCGTTGTCGGGCGGCATCCAGAAATAATTCGCCGGCAGGATGGACACCAGCGTTGCATACAATCCCCAGCGCTTTCCGAAAATGATGGCGGCAACCACGACCACCGGAATGTAAAAGAAAAAAGGGCTGGTATGTCGCATCACCATCTGGAGCGGAAAACGAACCAGCGTGGCCAGAAGCACGCCGGCCAAAATCCAAAGGAAATGACTCCACTTGATTCGGTTCAGCTCACCGGACATAGATTCATTGATGGTCATGCAGAAATAGCTGTGTATCCAATTCGGCAAAAAGCAAAAACCTCCATGGGCCTGCGACATTCAGCCACGTTTCCTACAGTCACTTTAGCCTCGCTGCATTAATGACGTATTAAAGAAGAATTAAAATCCAAACCCATGCCGGACGGCGCCCGGGCAACTCCATGACGCGCTGGCCAGCGCCCGAATGCGGCTCGACCGCCATGATCGGTGTGGGGAAGTGGCCGGAGTCGAGGTTGCTGGCCGCGCAAAATTTCAGCGGGGCGAAACCAGCCTCGGCGGCCCGCCGCAAATTCAATTTCGCACCCGAACGTGACCCAGGCCGCCATCCACGCCGATGACCTGGCCGGTGACCCAGCTTTGTTCGCAATCCAGCAGCCAGCAGATGGCGGAGGCCACTTCGTTCGGCTTGCCGATGCGCCCGAGCGGATGCAGCGCGGCGGAAATTCTGGCGACGGTTTCATTTTGCGTGAGCGAACGCGTCAGTTCCGTGCGCGTCAGGCCGGGCGCGACACAATTGACGCGCACCCCATAGCGGGCGTAGCTCGCCGCAGCGGCAAGCACCAAACCTTCCACGCCGGCCTTCGCGGCGGCGATGGCCTCGTGGTTGACTAGCCCGCGCCGCGCGGCGACCGAGAAACAAAGCATGATGCTGCCGCCGCCCGCCTGCTTCATCATCAGGCGCGTGGCGCCGCGCATGAGGTTGAACGCGGTGGTGAGATTGAGCGCAATGGTGTCGGCGAATTCCTGGTCGCTGATCCAATGGGTCGACTTCAACAAAATGGACCCGGCGCAATTCACCACGCCAGCCAGCAGGGCGGGCCGGAATATTTTTATTTGCCAATCCAAAATATCGCCGTCCGGTAGAGCAACGGCCGTAACCGATGATCATTGGTGCGATCCACGAGGGAAATTCGCGAATCGGGCACCTGTAATTGTTTGCAAAACGTCCGGCTGCCGAAGCCGGGGTCGAGCACGACGATGTGCATGGATCGGTTGTTTACCATCACAAAATTATTTCGGCGCCCGCTTGCGGATGGAAACTGTTGGGGCGGGTTTCCGCAAAGCTTCCAATTTGGTGGCGAGATCGGACAGGTCGCCGATGGGCACCGCGCCGATTTTGTGGAGGGCGTCGTGATAGGCAGGCGAAGCCCGGCCGCCGGTCAAAATCGCGATGTTTGCCGGGAGCAATTCCCGCAACAGCATCAACTCGCCTGACAGCCGGGGATCGTCCTCGGGATAGACGACGCTCAAGGCAACCGCGCGCGCCCGGCTTTGCCGCGCCGCGCCGGCAATCTCCGGCGCTGGCAGGCTCGCGCCGAGATACGTGATCTGCCAGTCCAACTGCGCAGCCAGCGCGCCGACCAGCAGCGCGCCGAGTTCGTGGATCTGCCCCGCCGGCGTGGCCACGACCAATCGGGGCGAGTGCCTGGTTTCGCCGAAGGGCCTGACCGCGTTCAACAGAAACGCCCGGAGCACCGAACTGGCGAGGTGCTCGTGGGCTACTGTGATGCCACCCTCAATCCACAATTCGCCGATCATTTGCGTCAGCGGTGCGACGACGCGTTGGAGCAATCCCATGGTGCCCAGGGCCATCGCGCCCCGCTTGAGGGCGTCGTCAAAGCCCCTGGCGTCGAGTGCTTTCATGGCCACAACACATTCCTGGGTGAGCGTCTCCACGGGGGAAGCAGGGGGCGTCGTGGCCTGGTTCGGGGGTGGCGGCGGACTGGAAGCTTCCGCCGCGTGCTTCCGCAATTTTTGCGTCGTCCACTGTGCAACCAGACCAATGTTGCGCCCACCCTGCGTCACTGCGCGCAATAATTTGAACCGTTCCACCTGCTCATCCGAATAGAGGCGGCGGTTGGTGCCGGTCCGCCTTGGTTTCACGGCGCCGTAGCGCTGCTCCCAGATCCGGATGACGAAGGGACTCAACCCGGTGAGACGGGCCACGGCTTTGATGGGGTGACTGGTGCTCAAAACTTAATTAGACAATAATTATACAAATAGCCATCGCCGGCAAGGCGAAATATTCCAATTTTAACATCTTGCTGAAATGAGCCATAATTAAAAACATTTTCCTAGATTTGCCACCGCTTCGGTCGTCAAAAATAACAGCCTCGAAAAAATTGACATTATACATGAGTTATACAAGTATTAAGTATCTTCGTTGCCGGCTGGCGAAGCCATGAGAGTTAAACCAACATGAAGCTCGACACTTGCCCTTGTGTGCGCCCGCCGGCCGGACGCTCGAAATCAAAAAGTGCATTGCCCTGGCAAAAATCTAGAACTTATATCCACCTCATGATTCCATGGCGCTTCAAACTTTTATACGACGGGGGCTGCCCGCTGTGCCGGCGCGAGGCGCGTTTCCTGCAACGGCGAAACCGACATGGCCGGCTGGTCTTCGAGGATATTGCCGCGCCCGAATTTGATCCGACGATCTATGGCGTGAGCCGGGAGCAATTGATGGGCGTGATTCATGGCGTTTTTCCGGACGGGCGCATGGTCACGCGGCTGGAGGTTTTTCGCCAGGCCTACCGCGCCGTCGGCCTGGGCTGGTTGCTGGCACCGACGGCCTGGCCCGGTTTGCGCTGGCTGGGGGACTTGGGCTACAACTGGTTTGCGCGCCACCGCGTGGGCATCGGTAGAATATTCGGCCGGAATTGCGCCGCCCAAGCCTGCGT
This sequence comes from bacterium, assembly GCA_021780905.1. GTDB lineage: Bacteria > Verrucomicrobiota > Verrucomicrobiia > Limisphaerales > UBA11358 > UBA11358. Next base: position 22,496 of record JAJXXW010000010.1, on the reverse strand, counting down.
CAATCCGGTGGCGAAAGGGCCACGCCGCTAAATTTTTAATTTTCATGAACACCACCCGTCGGCGATTCTCCATGAATGCCAATTCCGTAAGCAGTGGTTTTTGCCGTTGGAGGCAACTATGACCAGGGCCGGTATATGCTTCATCGGTCTGGGAACGGCCACGCCGCTGCCGCGTTACACCCAGCATGACTGCTGGGAAGCTTTGCGCGGTTCGGATGTCTTCGCGGGACTCTCTACTCGCTCCCACGCCATCTTGAAAAAAGTTCTCTGCGGCGACAATGGCATCCATGCCCGTCACCTGGCGCTCGATCCGATCACGGAAGTATTCGAATTCACGCCCGACGCGCTGCAGGCGCGGTTTGCCCGTCACGCCCCGGCGCTCGCGGTGGCGGCGGCCAAACGCGCGCTGGCAGACGCCCACTGCACCGCCGGCGAAATGGACGCCATCCTTATCAGCACCTGCACCGGGTATCTCTGTCCGGGGCTGACGAGTTATGTCAGCGAGTTGCTCGGCCTGCGTTCGGACGTTTTGGCGCTTGATCTGGTGGGCCAGGGCTGCGGCGCGGCACTGCCCAACTTGCGCGCCGCCGAGTCAATCTTGGCTGCCGGCCGCGCCAGTAAAGTCCTTTCCATCTGTGTCGAGGTCTGCAGCGCCGCCTTCTATCTCGACAATGACCCTGGCGTGCTGATCAGCGCCTGCCTGTTTGGCGACGGCGCGGGCGCGGCGGTTCTGTCGAATCAGCCCTTGCCCGGTCGCCGGCGCGTGGAATGGAAATCCGCCGCCTCACATCTCCTCCCCGCGCAGCGCGACCTCCTTCGCTTCCGCCATCAAAACGGCATGTTGCGGAACATCCTCAAGCCGGAAGTCCCGCAAATCGCCGGCGCGGCGGCCCGAAAACTATTTTATGAAACGCTGGCGGCAGCCGGTGTCAAACGTGAAGCCGTCACCGGCTGGATTCTGCATACCGGCGGACGCGACGTGATTCTCGCCCTGCGCGACCAGCTCGAATTGAGCGAGTTCGATGTGCGTCACAGTTCCGCCGTGTTGCGCGAGTTTGGCAACCTGAGCAGTCCAACCGTGTATTTTGTCCTCGAACGCTCTTTGCATGACGCCGTGCCCGATGGCTTCTGGTGGATGTCGGCGTTCGGCGCGGGTTTCAGTTGTCATGGCGCGCTGCTGGAGATTGGACCATGAAACGCCTCGTCCGACCCGAACTGCTCGACACGCTGTCGCCCGAAGACCCGCGGGCGGTCCACTCGCGCCGCGATTTGCGCCGGATCAACTGGTGGATGCGCAACCACGTCATCATGGCGCGGGTGCTCGGGAAAAATCTCACCGCCGCGCCGGAAAGAATCACCGAACTGGGCGCGGGCGATGGCCATTTTCTGCTTCGGCTGGCCAAAGAAATGTCCGCGCGCTGGCGGCGTGTGGACGCCACCTTGCTGGACTTGCAAGACAACTTTTCAGCGCCAACCCTCGCTTCGCTCCGGGCCTTGGGCTGGCACCCGGAGGCCGTGGTGGCGGACGTTTTCGCCTGGTCGCCGCCCGGCGATGCCGGATCCGTGTTCGTCGCCAATCTTTTTCTCCACCACTTTGACGACGCACAACTGTCACGCTTGCTCCAAAAAGTTTCCCAAAACACCCAGTTGTTTGTGGCCATTGAACCGCATCGGTTTACCGCGCCGTGGCTGGTCGGGCAACTGCTCTGGCTCATCGGCTGCAACGGCGTCACGCGGCACGACGCCGTGGCGAGCATCCGCGCCGGGTTTGCCGGCGTGGAGATTTCCGCGCGCTGGCCGGATCAATCGAACTGGCAACTGACCGAACACCGGGCCGGCTGGTTCAGTCACTTGTTCGTCGCCCGGCGACGCGAATAAAATGTCAGCGCTCAAGCCCATTCAAATCATTGGCGGCGGTCTGGCCGGGCTCACGCTGGGCCTGGCGCTGCGCCGCCAGGAAATCCCCGTGACGGTTCTTGAGGCCGGCTGTTATCCGCGCCACCGCGTCTGCGGCGAATTCATCAGCGGGCGCGGCCAGGGCACCCTCGCGCGCCTCGGCTGCCGGCAATTAATGGACGACGCGGGTGCCGTCGGCGCGCGCACCGTCGCGTTTCATTCGGCCACGAAATCAAGTGCCACGCACATTTTGCCGTCACCGGCCATCTGCGTTTCCCGTTTCTCGCTGGACGCCGTGCTCGCAAAATACTTTCGCGAACTCGGCGGCGAATTGTGCGAAGGCCGGCGGGCGACCGCGGAGGATATTGGCGAAGGCTGCGTCCGCGCCACCGGCCGCCGTGCCGGCGCGGAGGAAAATGGCGCGCGCTGGTTTGGGCTGAAAATTCACGCCCGCCACGTCGCGCTCCAGGCCGATCTGGAAATGCACTTCTCATCGCGCGGCTACGTCGGCCTGTGCAACGTCGGCGGCGGTCAGGTGAATGTTTGCGGCCTGTTTCGCAAACGCCCGGACGAAAACGGCGACGCCCGGGACCGGCTTGAACTCCTGCGCGGCGAGCCCGGTTCGCCTTTGCAGCGCCGGCTGGCCGGGGCGGAATTTGACGGGGATTCCTTCTGCGCGGTCGCCGGCCTGTCGCTGCAACCGCGCCAAGCCGCCGCGCGCGCGGAGATTTGCGCCGGCGACGCCATCACCATGATTCCACCGGTCACTGGCAACGGCATGTCCATGGCCTTCGAGTCCGCCGAGCTGGCGGTGGCGCCGCTCGCGGCCTGGAGCCGGGGCGAAGTCACCTGGGACGCCGCCCGCCAAAAAATCGCGCGCGATTGCGACGCGCTTTTCGCCCGCCGCCTGGCCTGGGCACAATGGCTGCAACGCCTGGTGCTCATGCCGGTGCTGCAAAATCCACTCCTCGCGCTCGCCGCCCGCGGAGACTGGCTTTGCCGCCTGGCCTTTTCCCAAACGCGCTGAAGGCCAAGCCGGCCATGCCCTCCGCAAAGCGACCAACCATGAATGAAGAAAATCATACAACCACCAAAAATGAAACTGCGGCCGTGCTGACGGCCCATGAACTGGTGAAGTCCTACGGCGGGCGGCCGGTGCTGCGCGGCGTGTCGCTCGAAGTCCGCGTGGGCGAACGGCTCGCGCTGACTGGCGCTTCGGGCAGCGGCAAATCCACGCTGCTGAATTGCCTCGGCGGCGTGGACCGGCCCGACTCCGGCAGCATCCGATTCAAAAACCTTGCGCTGGAATCGCTCGATGCCGACGGCCTGACCGAAGTGCGCCGGCGCGACATCGGCACCATTTTCCAATTTTTTCATCTCCTGCCCACGTTGACGGCGGCGGAAAATGTCGAACTGCCGCTGCAACTGAACGGCGTCGCTCCGGCCGAGCGCGCGGCGCGGGTGTGTTCGCTGTTGGAACGCGTCGGCGTGGCTGGACGCGCGGATGCCTTCCCCGGCCAGCTTTCGGGCGGCGAGATGCAGCGCGTCGCCATCGCGCGGGCGTTGGCGCACCGGCCCTCCGTGCTGCTCGCCGACGAGCCGACCGGCAATCTCGATTCGCGGAACGGTGCGGTCATCCTGGAATTGCTCCGCGAACTTTCCGACGAAACCGGCACCGCGCTCGTGCTCGTCACGCACAGCGGCGCGGCGGCGCAGATTTGCCACCGGGAAATCCACCTGCGCGACGGCCAGATCGGCGGCCGGCGCGAAAAGGATTGAGCATGGCGGCCAGCGATCAAACCGTGCGGCGGATTCTCTGGGCGCGCTTCGCGTGGCGGCACTGGTGGCTGTCGCCGGTCTCGTCGGTTTTGTTGCTGCTGATTCTCGCCCTCGGCGTGGCGGCGTTTTTCTCCATCCGGCTCGCCAACCACGCGGCCGTCGCCAGCTTCCAGAATTTCACCGATCTGGTCACGTCGTCGAGCGACGGCGTGATCACTGCGCCGGCGGGGACTTTGGCGGAATCAATTTTGCCGGAACTGCGCCAACGGCTCGGCAATCAGCCGGTGAATCTTGTGCCGGTGCTCGAATCCACCGCCGTCGCCCCGAGCCGCGATGCCGCGCAACGCATCGGCTCCCGCCCGACGTTTCAATTGCTCGGACTGGATTTGCCGGCGCTAGTTAATTTGGCCGGCCAGGCGGACAACGCCCCCGGCTGGTTCGGTTCCGCGCCGGCGGACCAGACGAATGATTCACAAACCGGCTTGTCCCCGATGTTGCGAAATCCGCATTCTGTTTTCATCAGCGCGGCGCTGGCAAAACGCGACCGGCTCAACACCGGTTCGCCCCTGACGCTCATCATCAACGAGCATCCGGTCACGCTCCGCGTCGCGGGCATCATTCCCGCCGATCCGCGCCAGCCGGCCGCGCCGCCGAATTTGCTGATCATGGATCTGCCGGCCTTACAGGAGTTGACCGATCAGCCGGGGCGGTTGGATCGCGTGGAGTTTGTGCTCGAAGCCGGCCCGCATCGTGCGGCGCAGTGGCAGCGGATCAAAAAAATGCTCGCAGCGGCCAACCCGCCGAACGCCCCGCGCTGGGTGGTCGGTTCGCCGGCCGACCGCCGCGCCAGCGCCGCCACCATGACCGAGGCGTTTCGTTTGAACCTGACGATTCTCTCGCTGCTCGCGCTGCTGGTCGGACTTTATCTCGTGTTTCAGGGACTTGATGGCGCGGTCGTCCGGCGGCGCGGCGAAATCGCCGTGCTGCGTTCGCTCGGCGTGACGTCGCGGCAGATCCAGGGCGCATGGCTCGTCGAGGCCGCGAGCATCGGCCTGGCCGGCGGACTGCTCGGCCTCGGTCTGGGCTGGCTCGGCGCGCAGCTCGCGGTGAAAATGGTCGCCCGCACCGTGAACGCGCTTTACTTCGCCAGCGCGGCGGATTCGGCGGCTTTCAATTTTTCCGAAGCCGGCCTGGCGCTGGCGCTGGCGGTGGTCGCGAGCATGTTGGCCGGCTGGCGGCCCGCGCGCGTTGCCGCCAACACGCCGCCCGCCCAAATCGCCGTCCGCGCCGGTGCCCACCAGTATCCCGCCGGAAAATCTCTGCGCCGGCCAGAACTGGGTTTCGCGCTCATCGTGCTGGGGATCTTCCTGACCCGGTTCCCGCCGCTGCGGCTCGCTGGCGGCGGGCGACTCGCAATCGCCGCGTATGCTGCGGCCTTGTGCTGGATTTTCGGCTCGGGAATCTTTGCCGGCACGCTGCTCGCCGGACTCGGCCGGTGGTTGCACGGTTTGAACATCAACTCGGTGACACTGCGCCTCGCGTGCAGTCACCTGCGCGCGCCGAGCGGACGACACCGCCTGTTGGTCGCGAGCTTGGTGTGCGCCGTCGGCATGACCGCCGGCATGGCGATTCTGGTCGGCAGCTTTGACACGACGATGCGTGGCTGGATCGCGCGGACGTTTCAGGCCGACATTTTTATTTCCAGCGACGGCGCGCAAAACGCATCGTCCGCCAGCCGCATTTCGCCCGCCACCTGGAAACAAATCGTGGCGGACCCGGCGGTCCGGCAGGCCAATGTCATTCAGTTTCTGAACCTACAACTGGCGGGCATCAGCACCCTGCTCGTCGGCAATCGCCTCGCCTTCTTCCGCGATCACGCGCGGCCGGCGTGGATCGAGCCGCCGTTAACCGACGCCGTCTTTGATCCTGAACGCAACGCCACGCTCGCGCTGGCCAGCGAGGCGTTTGCCGGGCGCTTCCAGGTGCATCGCGGCGACACGGTGCAAGTGCCGACGCCGAAGGGTTTCCGGCCCGTGACCATTGCGGGAATTTTCTCCGACTACGGCAACGAACGCGGTTCGCTGCTGATCGGGCGGCGCCCGTTTGCGGACTGGTTTGGCAACGAACTTGCCGCCAGCCTGATTCTGGAACTCCAGCCCGGCCATGATCCGGAAGCCTTCCGCGCGGCACTGCGGGCGGCGCATCCGGGCCTCGGTGTGTTCACGAGCGGCTTTTTGCGCGGCGAATCGCTGCGGATTTTTCATCAGACTTTTGCCGTGACCTACGCGCTGGAGTTGATCGGCGTGGTGGTCGCCGTCGCGGGCCTGGCCTTCACACTCGCCAGCCTGTTGTGGGAGCGGCGCGCCGACTTGAACACCCTGCGTGCGCTCGGCATGCGCCGCAACGAACTGGCCGGCGCAGCGGCGTGGGAAGGCGCATTGACGGCGGCGGCGGGCGTGGTGACGGGCCTCACGGTGAGCCTGGCGCTGGGCTGGCTGCTGATTTACCGCATCAACAAGCAAACCTTCGGCTGGACGCTGCAAACCGACCGGCCGTGGGGCCAGCTCGCGGCGCTCGCTTTGCTGGTGCTGGCCAGCGCGACGGCGGCCGGGTGGTGCGTCGGCCGCTGGGCCGCGCGCCTGCCGGCGGAACGGGAAGAATGAAAAATTCAGAAACCATTTTATCCAAAAAATATCTGCCCGGCGTTTGTGCCCTCTGGCTGACACTTCCGTTTTTTGGTCAGGCGCGGGCGGCGGACATTCCCGCAACGACCGCCGACGGTTTTGCCTTGCCGCAGCCGGGCCGGCATTTTGTTTTTCCGCGCGATCATGGCAGCCATCCGGAGTTCGCCATCGAATGGTGGTATGTCACCGGCCATCTGTTTGCCACCAACGATCAGCAGTTTGGTTTTCAAGCGACGTTCTTCCGCCGCGCCCTGGTGCCGCCGGGCGCGACCAGCCATTCCTCGTCTGCCGCGTTCGGCAGCCGCCAGATTTTTCTCGCGCACACCGCGCTGGTGAACAAGACGACCGGCAAATTTCTTTATCAGGAGCGCTTGAACCGCGATGGCTGGGACGCGGCGGCGGCGACCAACACCATGGATGTCCGCAACGGCAACTGGTCGCTGCGGCGGCTGGCCCCGACAAACGGCGCGCCGGAAAAATTTCAATTGCAGGCGGGCGTTGGTGCGGAGGCGGCTTATGAACTGCAGTTGACCGCCCGGACGCCGCTGGTGATTTTCGGCACGAACGGCGTTTCCCGCAAAGCCGCCGATCCCGGCGCGGCCAGCCATTACCTGACGTTTCCGCGCCTTGCTGTTGCCGGTGCGCTCACGCTTGGCGACACTAATCTGCCGGTGACCGGCGAGGCGTGGATGGATCACGAATTCAGCAGCAGCCAGTTGGGCGCGGGCCAGGTGGGCTGGGACTGGTTGAGCCTCCAACTTTTCGACGGCCGCGAAGTGATGGCCTACCGGATGCGCCGCCGCGATGGTTCGACCGATCCGTTTTCCACCGTCGCGTGGATTGACGCCCAAGGCGGGGTGCGCCAGGTCGGGCCGGCGGAGTTCAAGTGGACGATCTTGGACCATTGGCACAGTCCGAAAAGCGGCGCGGATTATCCGTCGCGGGTGCGGTTGGAAGCGGTGAATCCGGCGACGGAGAAAACGGAAATTTTCATCGTGCAACCATTCGTGGCGGATCAGGAACTGACCGGCCAGGTGGGCGGCGTGGGTTATTGGGAAGGCGCCAGTCGGGTGCTCGATGCGAACCGGAAGGAAATCGGCCGCGCCTACATGGAACTGACGGGCTACAGCCACAGTTTGAAAGGGAGATTTTAGGGCTTTTTCCCAATACGACATTGCCGTGGACGACAAAGGTGAAGGGTTACATCGTGGGCCTGGTCTGCGCCACCGCGTGGCCATCACCTGCGAAGCCGAGGCCGAGGAAAAGACCAGTGAAACAGTCCTCCAGAAAATCTTTGACGAACTGCCCGTGCTGTGAAAACGAAGACAGAAGTCAGCGACCTCCGGCAAAGTCGGAGGCTTGAGATAGCATGAACCGCTCAAAGCGGCGTCAGCGTCAGTCGATCCAGCCGCTGATCTTCTTTTTCCTGTTCCTGAATGTAGCGACGCACCGCGACTCCGTCTCGACCCACCGTCGAAACCCAATAGCCGCGCGCTCAAGGTCACGGTGTCCGGTGTGTGGTCGAAGATGGCGATGTAGTTGTTGGCATCGTTCAAGCCACATAGGGCAGGCCACCGCCCGGCTCCCAGTTCTGAATCGCCGCGTTCCAGGTGCCGGTGCCACTGGTGCCGGCAGCGTGGCCGAGGCTGGCCATTCCGGTTTGGTCCCCGGACGGGCGCTATCGGCTACGGGGACTGGATGAGGTAGAACTGCTGCGCGTTGGTTGCGCTGGCGTTCGTATAGATCACCGGGCCACCCCCAAAGACGCCGCTGGATTGCGTCGTCCAACTGGCCAGCGGCAGCGTCAGGTTGGTGCTGCTCAACACCTCGTAACTTTGGCCACCCGGCCCGTTGAATGTCAGCGCGAACGACGTGCCGGTCACCGGCCCCGCCACGCTCAAGGTCGGCGGCACCAGCACCACCGGCGCGGTGTAATTCAACACCAGACTGTTGCCCTGCGCCGCCACGCTGAACGTGCCGCTGTAGGCATTCACGAACTTGCTGGCGTCCACCACAAACTTGCTGGGATCGAAATTCAGAATTCCGCCGCTCGCCGTCGCCACGGTCCAGGTATAATTGCTGCCGGCGTTGAAATCCGGCACCAGGCCAGGCGTATTGGTGCCCGCCATGCTCACCAACTGGATGGTGAAGACGTTGCCGGAGGTCGCCATCACATTCAAGGAGCCGTTGATGACCAATAAATCCCGTCCCGCGCCGTTCGTGGCACTGCTCACTTCGAACACAGCCGTGGCATCTCCACTCCAAGTTTCGCTGCCGGTGGTCAGGGTGCCGACGCCGTCGGTCGCCGCTGGCGTTCCACCCGGCGATATCGTCGCGCCAAGGTTCACGTTCACGCCGCCGCTGATGGTGCCCGTGCCGCCCAAGGTGCCGCCGCCCGCAGTGCCACGAGTGACGATCACGCTGCCGCTGCCGGTGCCGCTGCCGCTGGGGTTGCAGAGCAACAAGGTGCCGTTGTCAATCGTCGTGTTGCCGGTATAAGTGTTCGCGCCGGTGAGGATTTGGGTGCCCCAGCCGACGAGATCGAGCGTGGTGCCGGGGGCAAATTCGCCGAGGACGCCCGAATAGACGCAGGTTTGGTTTGCGCCAACGTTGAGGGTGAAGCCGGTAACGGCACCGGGGGCGAGCGCAATCACATTGCCCAAGCCGTTGTAACCGGCGGAACTATACACCGACAGGAGATTCCGGCTGCCTTTGAGTCCCCCCAAGGTAGGATTGGGAACGGCGACGTCGCCATTTTGATTCAAATTGCCGGTGCCGTCCGAAAGCGAAAAATACCCGGTGTTGGGGTCGCCGGCGGCACCCGTGCCGACGGTGAGCGGACTGTTTTGCAGCGCTAATGGGTTCCCCAGAAACAGCCGAGCCGTCGGTCGCAGGAACGTGTCGCCGCTGAATGTGTTCGCCGCCACCAAGTCCACCACGCCGGCAACAATCAGGGATCGGGGATTGGCGGCGGCGGTCAGCGTGGTGAGCATGCCCAGCACGCCGGCGCTGATGGGCGAACCCAGGCGATAGGTGTCATCCGCCGGGATGAGAGTGCCGGAGAAGACGGCTTTGGCGCCGTTGCCCCACCAGTTGCCAAGATACGCATTCGGGAAATAAGTGCCGCCGTATTGGCCGCTGAAATCCACGACCCCGGCTCCGCCGTCGGTGCCGGTGCCAATCGTGATTTCATCACTGGTTTGGACAATCCGGTTTAAGAAGGCGTTGTTGGGAGTCACCATCATCACCCCGGCCCCGGCGGCCACATAGATATTGCGGCCCGAACCACCGCCCACGCCACTCAAACTGGTGGTTCCAAAATGCAGGAGGCCCGCGTTCACATAGGTGTTGCCGCTGTAAGTGTTGTTGGCACCAAACATGAGTCCGCCGGTGCCGGCTTTGACGAAATTCACGGCCTGACCCCCGTTGTTGCCGATGACGGACTTGATGGTCAGCCCACCGCTGGCGAACTGGTGAACGATCAGATCATAGGATCCGCTGCCGTTGCCGGCGGTGAGGGTCCCGTCGCTGAGGGTGGGGCCGCCAGAACCCGTGCATAGCAAGCCGCCAGCACCAATGGTCAACGTGGTGCCGCTGGTCTGCGCCAGATTTGCGCTGACGATTTTAAGAGTGTTCACGGATTCCGTGCCCACCCCGGTGATGGCCGTGGTCAAGTTATAATTCTCGCCGGCACTGGTGCCGCTGGCGGCAAACGGGGCATAATTGGTATAGGCTGAAAACGTATAAGGCGCGGACGCGGAGTTGGTAGTGGCCCAGTCATAGCCTGAACTGGACGCGCCATTAAAGAAAACAACGCGGCCGCCGTAGATGCCCGTCGCATCCAGATTGGTGCTGGTCGTAGTGATCACCGGGGCATAGGCGGTCGTGGTCGTGGCGTTGCCCACCAGCAAACTGCCGCCGGCATTCGTGGCCGTGAGCGCGCCTAGGTTGATGGCGGTGCCGCCGCCGCCGTTTTTATTCCCGAGGATTTGTCCGCCGCCGGCAATGACCGTGACATTATTCAACGTCTGACTGGTTGTTCCACTGTTCTTGCCTTTGACACTCAAGCTGCTGCCCGCCAGCGTCAGGGAGTTGTTGGCACTGATCAGGTTGGTCGGAGTGGCGCGGTTGGCGAAATCCACCAACAACGTGCCGCCGCCCAACACCAAACCGCCGTTAAAGGGATTGTTCGCAGCGCCATTCAGGACCAGCGTTCCAGCCCCGAACAGAGTGATTGGCGCGCTGCCGGCCAAGGTCGAACTGATCGTGGTGGTGCCCGCGCTCATAAAATTGGTAATCACGCCCGCCCCGCCAAAAGTCAGAGTGTTGCTGGCGAGCGTGTAACCGGATGTATCGAAGTCAAGCCCGCCGACCGTGATCGGCGCGCCCAGCGTCACCGTGCCCGGGGTGCCGCCGAAAATGGCGGTGTCATTGTTGGCGTTGTTCCAACCCACATAAGGCAGGCCGCTGCCCTGATCCCAGTTCTGAATGGTGGTATCCCAGGTGCCCGAACCGCCGTAGGCGACGCCATTGCCGCTGCCCGGGAGATTCGTCGTGCCGCCGTCCCACCAACGCACCGGCAGGGCGGCGCGCGTGACGACCAGCGAGTAAGTGTTGGTGGCCGTCAAGTCGGAGGACACCACCACCGTGTTGATGACATTGGCTCCCACCGCCAGGCCGAGGGGACTGGAGGCAGCCCCCGAGTCCACACCGTTGCCATTCACCAGGATGTTCGCGCTCGAATCCACCGCCAGCGGCGTGACCGTGATGCTGGCCGTGGTATTCGGCACAGTCGCGGAATAACTAAAGGTGGTGCTGACGAAAGCGGGTGACAAGGTGCCGACGCTGGGCGCAAGACTGGAAAGATAGGCATTTGGACTGGCGGCGGGCCGAACCACATTCAGCGTGTAAGTGTTCGTGACCGAGGCGTCGGCGGAAACTACCACGGTGGTGATGACGTTGGTGCCCACACTCAGGTTGAGGAGGCTCGACGGGCTGCCGGAAACATTCGGTTGGCCGTTGACTTGCAGGCTGGCATTGAGATCCCAGGCCGTCGGCGTCACGGTCAGGTTGCTGTTCGCATAACGAACATTCAGGGTGTAACTGAGGGTGTTGCTGGCAAAGGCCGGCGTCAAAGCCCCGGCGCTGGGAACCAAGCTGGTCAGATACGCGTTCTTCGCGCTCAGGGTGGTGAAGTTCAACACATTGGTCGCCCAATAAACGCCCGCCGCATTGGTCGCGCGGAAGTTGAAATAATACTTGGTGTTCGCGGCTAGGCTCGCAACGGCCCAATTCAAGTTGGTGGCAAAGACATTGGCCCAATTCCCGACGTAAGCCGCGTTGCTCCATGTGGCCGGATTGGTGTTGCCATTGGCCGTGCCCCAGTAAGCCCAGACGTTGTAGGCATTCGTCAACGCACCAAAGAGGGTCGTGTTGAGGATGGCTGTGGAGGAGGAGATGCCGGTGGCGGCCTGATTGGTCAGGCTGGCGCTGGCCGGCCAGACCGTCACGCTCAAGTTCGTGTAGATCCCGCCGTAATTGTTCGTCCAAGTGTTGAAATTCCAGGTGGGACTGCCCGAAACATAGGCGCCGCCGGGAAGGCTGGGGTTAAAAAAGTAATTGCTGTTCAGCACGGAATCATTGACCGCCATCACTTGCAGCACATACGTTCCGGGTGCCGAGAAACGGGCCGTGCAGTTAGAACTGGTGACCGAACCGTTGGGCGAGAGGGTGACCGGCCCGGGGCCTTGGACCACCGACCAGGTATAGCGCGCCAAGCCGCCGCCCAAGACGGAGGTCCGCACGCTCAAAAGCGTATTGGATCCCGACGCCAACCCTACCACCGACGGATTCGCCGTCACATTGGTGAACTGCTTGAAATAGGTGGTTGCCGGCGGCGTGGGGTTGCCCTGAAGCGTGGTGACATAGGAAGACATGATACTATAAAGCGCGCCAGAATTCACCGCCTCGAGGTTGTTTAACAACGGAATCAGATTGGTCGCCGAAACGCCGTAGTTGTGGTAGGCCGCAGAAAGAATGGTGGGTTCCCGGCCAATGCGGGGGCTGATGCCGGCGTCGGTCATCACCGCCAGCGCCGCCAGGCCATCTTCGACGCCATACTTGGCCAGGCACGCCGGGGCGGCGCCCTCGGTGCCCTCCCACATTTCGTCGGCTTGCGACGGTCGCACACTGGCGGTGAGCAGGTCGCCGGCGAGTGCCTGCACATCCGCCCAGCGCAATTGAGTCGTCAGGAAGGAATTCAAGTAACCCTGACAACCGCGGTCCGGCTGGTGCAAGCCGGCCCGGACCGCCGGGTAAAGCAGGTTGGTATTCACCTTGATGGTGCTGCCGGCCAACTTATTGAACAAAAGGTCCGCCAGAAAGCCGTTGCCCCAGCCGCAGGGATCATTCCAGTTGATGCCGCCCACAAAGACATCCGGCACGGCATTGCTGACAAACGCCGCCATGATATTCGTCAACTGCGGCAGCGCGGCCGTGCCGAGATTGTCCAACGCGAGACTGGCATTGAACCGCACCCAGACGTCCGCGTCATTCGCGCAGGCCACCAACGCATTCAGCGCCGAAGGATGATTAAGTGTCGCCAACGCGTCACAGGCGGCCGACCGCACCCCGGGACTGGCGTTGGTGGTCAGGGCAACCAACTGCGGCGTCAGCACACTGCTCAACGCGGAGTTGGTCAGGCACATCGCGGCCAGCTGCTGCGCTGCCGCGTGCCGCACATTCGGCATATACTCGTTGAGATTGGCCAGCAATTGGTTGGTGGTGTAGCTCGCCGCGTTCAAGGCCCATTGCCCCGCCCAAACAGCATTCGAGACGGCGGCATCGGAAATAAAATTGGTCGGGGCGATATTCTTGCCGGTGATGTAGAGCGCCTGCCGGGAGGCCGCGAGAAAGAGCGCGTTCCACGCCGTGGGATCGAGGTAGCCTTGATAGCTCTCGCTGTCCCAATAATTTTTGGCCGTCGAGGGTTGGTCGCCGGTGCAATCGTAGGCGAAGGAGCCATCGGCGCGGCGATTGAGTTCATACACCCACCGTAGATTACTGAAGTAGGCCGCCACGGCGTTGGTGCCGCCCATGACGGTGCCCATCGGGTCCCAGCATAGGCCCCAGCCCGCACCCGTATGTCCCGTTTCCCGCGAATGGTAAGAGGACAAGGACATCCGCGCGAAATACTGCGCTTGCGTCGGTTGATTGCCCTGCACACCGAAGAACAGCGCCGCCAGCCCGTCCCGGGCCCCCATGTGATAATTGTCAAAATACGGCGGCATTTCACCATATGGAACGCCGCCCTTTTGGACGTAGTAACTGAAAAAATTATTGGCGCGCGTGATGGCCGCCTGCACTTCGGTGTTGGTCACAATGCCGGGAATGCCGGTTTGCGCCCCCAGCGCGACGGACAGGTTGCAGAGCAGACCACAGGAGTTGACCGGTCCGTAGCCCACCCCATAACCATGCAACCCCGCAGCCACGTGGTAAGGCATCACCACCGCCCCGCCATGACCGTAACAACCAAACATGGTGCCGCTTTTGGCCGTCATCACGATATACTGCGTCAAGCCATTGACCACCAAAGGATCGTTGGTCATCGTGTAATACTCCGCCAGAAAGGTTCCGTTATAGCCCATGTCCCAACAAGTTTGTCCGCCCGCCACTCCCTGAAAACTCGGCCAGCCGAGCACCAGATTTGACGGCGCCAACCCCCGCGCATAGCTCTGCACCTGAGGCAGGTAATTGGTGTCGCCACTGGCCAGAAGCGCCAGCGCTACCGAACGGCTCATCGGCATTTTACTCAACACATTCAAGGCATTGGACAGGAGCAAAGCCGACTTGGGACAGTTATACGGTGCCGTAGCGCTGTAAGCCAGATGCGAGATTGCCAACTGAATGGTTAAGTTCATGTTGGTGGCAACCCCATACCGGTTGACCAGAAAACTGAGCTGGCCAGTGTCCGCCTCGGCGGCGGTGATGGCGTTGCCCAACGCCACGCGGGAATCATTTGTAAAGAGAGACGCTGGCGACAAACCGGCCGTCACCCCCAAGATGACATCGTTAGTCTGGAGAATGCCGTTTGCCGGTGTGTTGGTGCCCACCGAGGTGACCAAAATCTGCCACGGCGCAACGGAGGTGAATTGATCCAGCGTCCCTGGACCGAGCGCGTAAATCCAGCCCCGCAGACCCGTGGGACCCAGATTGTAGGTGAAGAATTGACCGCCGATGTAGTATTGGCTGTTGGTATAGACTGTAAAGCGGACGATCCCAACCGTGAGGTCCGGTGCCTGAGCCTTAAGCCCGGCAGGCAAACCAAACCACAGCACCGCGAGACACATAACAAAACCACGGAAACCGATTAGGATATGCTTCACAAAAGTCAGCCTAGCCGTCTGCGGCTTGTCTGTCCATAATAGAGCGGCAACCAAACCGCCATTGCCGCATCTGGCGGGCTTTCGCACTCAAGCCGCACTTGCCGGGAAATTTCAAACTCTCCACCGACCCCTTTTTCCGATGAGCAAAGCCGAGAACGGCGGCGCGGCGGGCGATGTTTGGATGACTAATCAAATCGGACTGGAAAAAATTCATTCCCAGCCGGACATCGCCACGTAGCGGAAGGTCATTTCATTCGGGTTGTAACCCTTATACCACTTCGCATGGCCGTCGGCGAAAAGGAGATTCTGCCCCAGCGAATGGACCTGCCAGAGTTCGAACGGCGTGCCGTTGATCTCGCCGCCAACGCAGTTCTGCGAATAGTCATCCTTGTCCGCGTCCAGCGGGTCAAAGCTTCTGCCCGCCCCTTCGCCGGTCGTGGTGCTCGGAATACCGCAAGTGTCACCCGACAGGACGTAGGCCGTCGGATACAAAATCGCCGTGCCCTTGACCGGGGCAAACGCGCCCGTCGCCACAAAGGCCGCGCGGTCGCCGTTGAAATAGTTGAACGGCCCCTGCATCGGCGGCGGCAACTGGGCGTTGCCGGGACAATTGTAGGCGTTGGTGTTTCCGACATAGGGAAAGGCCTGCTGCATCCAGCCGGGCTGGCCCGTCTTAGAGTCAACGGCGTTCCAATAAATATCCGAGCCGGATTCGGGATAATTCTCGTTGTGGTCGTCCGCAAACATTCTCAAGCCCAGACCGATCTGATAGAGATTCGAGCTGCAACTGGTCGTCCAAGCCTTTTGCTTGGCCGACGCCAACGCCGGCAGCAGCATCGCCGCCAGAATGGCGATGATGGCAATGACCACGAGCAGCTCGATCAAGGTGAAACCCGGTTTGCGTCCGTTGGTTCTTAAAGCAATCATCCTTCACCAGACTGGAACACGGGCGGACAGGTTTCATGCTTCTTTCTTGCGTGCCGGCAAAACCTTTTACGTCAGGGCGGAAAGCCAATCGCCAATTTTACCGCCGAGTATTCGGGATGAATTTTGCCGTCCCGCGTGCGAATGACCAGGTCCGGCTCCGTCCACGTCTGCCCGCGAAACCAGTCCGGCAAATCCGCCGCCCGCATCATCCCGAACAGCGCGACCAATGGCGGATCGCCTTCGCGGAAAATCACCGGCCGTTTGCGAACGATGGCGAGACCGGAATTTTTCGCGGCCGCTTCCACGCGCGCAAGCTGCGCGGCTTCATGCGGAAAGACGCACGCGAAAAATCCGCCGGCCGCGAGCTGTTTCGCGGCGGTGGCGCAATAATCGGCGATGTTCCCACGCACCTCAAAGCGGCAGGCGACTTTTTGCGGATGCTCGCTTTGCAGCCCGTCCGACAGCGGCCAATACGGCGGGCTGCCGGTGATGAGGTCGAAGGTTTCTTCCGCCCGCAAAATCTTGGCGTCGCGAAAATCGCCGGTGCGAATTTCGTAACGGTCTTCAATTCCGTTGTAGCGGGCGGACTTTCGGGCAAGCGCCACGCTGTCGGTCTGCGCCTCGACGGTGACAAATCTCGCGCCGGGCAAACGCCACGCGCAGATCATGCCGACGGTGCCAATGCCGCTGCCGAGGTCGAGCGCCGTGCGCGCCGTCGGACACCAGCTCGTGCCATACCATGCCGTCAAAATATCGTCGGTCGAGAAACGATGGCCGTCGCGCAACTGAAACAAACGGAAATGTCCGCTGATGGCATCCAGCGTCTCCGTGGCGGCGACGCCACCGTCGCCCAGTCCCGGCGGCACCGGTCCCGGCTTGGCCCAGCCTTTGAAATGCGTTTCCGGTTTCATGGCGTGATGGGGATGACGTTGGTCACCGGCATTTCCCCGCGCAGCATTTTCCCGGCGGCACCGGCCAGGCGCAGATACCAGTCGGACGGCAGCTTGACGCCGTCGGCATCCAGCGGCACGAAGCTGCCCGTCGTGGGGAGTTGCGCGGCGGTCGGTGCCAGCTTGAACATCGCGGTGCCCTCATCCAGCTCGTCAAACATCGCGCCGTAAATCATCGGGCAGCCGGCGTTCACTGCGTTGAACGCTTGCCGCCAGTAAAACGCACCGCCGCGCCGGGGAATTTGATTGCGCGGCCCGCCGTTCAAATTGTGCCAGGAGAATCCCGGAAAAATCACCGGCATATAATCGCGCCCCGCCGCTTTGGCTGCCGCCAAATCCGGCGCGATCAAGTTGTTTGCATAGTGGTCCGCACCGGCGACATTGCCATAGCGGCCAACCGACCACGGGCTGATGACATCGAACGAACGAAACACCGCCGCCCACGCCGCGTTGGTCTGCGCGTCTTGCGTCAGAGTGCGCCAGTATGACGGCACGCCGCCGACCACCGTGCAGCCGGCGGATTTGAAATAACGAATCGCCGCCAGCGCCTGTTCCGGCGTGTTTTGGCGGCTGGTAAAACCGAAGCCCCAAATCGCGACGACGGGTTTGCCGGCATGATGCAAATAGCGCGGACTGGCGGTGACGCAAAGTTCGTGGACTAGAAAATTCCAGTCATTCGTGAGCGTGCGGACAAGGGTGTCGGGCGGCTGGCCGGAAATGTCATACATGATGGCGAAGACGCGGCCGTATTTTTCCGCGCCGGCCCGCACATTGGCCGTGACCTGGTTTCGCAGCGCAAAAAAGCGCGGGTTGGAGAGATTGGACGTGAAGCGCTGGAGAAAAACGCCATCCAGGTTATTTTCCTGCATCCACCGGAAATGGCGCAGCACGGTTTTGGCGGTGGCGGCCGAATACACTTTCGCTGCGGAACCGTCGGGCAGGGTCAGGTGCGTGGCAAACAACTCGTCCGCATCCAGCTCCGAAATGTCCGGCCAGAAATCCACCGTGGCATTGGCGGCGGTGGGATCATTCCGGCGAAACCAATGCACCCAGCCGTTCACTTGCGAGCCGTCCCCCGGACAGGCGAACCAGCCCTGATAGCCCATCAACAGCTTGTGGTTCATGGTGCCGGCGTCCACGGCGGGTGAAGCCGCAGATTGTGCCGGGATTTTTTGACCAAAGCCAAGGCTCAAGACGAATGCGGCGATGGTGAGTGATCGGCCGGCTTTCATAACGGAATTTTTGCCGGTGGTTTGAGCGGCTCGATGTGCACCAGCACGTCGCGGACGGCGGGGATTTCCGCGCGTAATTTGTCCTTCACGTCGTGGCCGATGCGATGCGAATGCTCCACCGTCATCTGCGGATGCACGACGACATGGATGTCCACAAAAAACTGGTAGCCCATTTTGCGGACGTGGCATTTGTCAATCTCGTCCACGCCGGCAATGCTTTGGGCGATGGTGCGGATTTGCTCGATCAACTCGCGGTCGGGCGCGCGGTCCATCAACTCGTTGAACGCCGGGCGCAGCAGCCGCCAGCCATTCCACGCGATGACGCAGGCCGCCACCAGCGCGGCCCAGTTGTCGGCGTGTTCGTAGCCTGGACCGCCCACCAGTGCGATGGTAATGCCGAGAAACGCCGCCGCCGAGGTGATGGCGTCGCTGCGATGATGCCACGCGTCGGTTTCCACGGCGGAACTGGAAACGGTCTCCGACTCCCGCAACACGAAGCGGAACAGCGTCTCTTTCACGACAATGACGACGACGAGAATAATCAAAGTCCACCACGACGGCGCACCGCGCGGCTCATTGATGCCACTGAGCGAATGAAACGCAATCATGCCCGCCGCCAGCAGCAGCATGACGGAAACAATCGCGGCGGCGAGCGGCTCAGCCTTGCCGTGGCCGTAGGGATGGTCGTCGTCCGGCGGCGTCTCGGCGACGACGAGACCGCGCCAGACAATGATGGAACTGAAGATGTCGGCGAGCGATTCGACGGCGTCCGCGATGAGCGCCTGCGAATTGCCGAGTTTCCCCGCGAGAAATTTCGCGACGGTCAGTGCGACGTTCACGGCGAGGCCGAGGAACGTGGCGCGGAGACTGCGTTGCAGGCGGGCGTTTGACACGCCGTCCAGTGTCGAATTTCAAATTTCGCGTGTCGAATTGAAAATCAGTCCGTCTGCCACGCCGGAAGTTGACGCCGGAAAATTTACTTGGTCATCGCCGGCCGGGGCCGGGGTTTGTGCAGGGTGAAATTGTCGGTCTGATGTCGGAGGCCGGATTTGCTTCCCGGGCCGGTTGCGGCGTTGAACACCGGGCTGTTCAGGCGATCGCCCGCCCTGCCGGTTTTGATTTCTTCGGTGAGGTCGGCCACGCTTTGCAGCACTCGCGTGGGCTGGTAAACGTAGTCGCCCACATCCTGCATACTGGTGGATCCGGTCAGCACCAGAAAGGATTGCATACCCGCTTCAAAGGCGCCCCGGATGTCGGTTTCCATCGTGTCGCCGATCATCACGAAATTATGAATTTCGTTCAGCGTCCAGTCGGCGAGCTTGCGGCGGGCGCGGTGGAACATGTAGCCGTTCGGCTTGCCGAGGTAATAGGCGCGCCGGCCGGTGCTGGCTTCGAGATACGCGGCGGTGGCACCGGCGCCCGGCCGGGTTTTATCGCTGGAAACCGGACACCAGTTGTCGGGATTGGTCACCAACAGGCGGGCGCTGCGCTCGATGCATTCGTGCGCCTTGGTCAGCCGTTCCATGGTGGTGGCGCCCTCGCCCACCACCACGTAACGCGGACTGATCGCGTCACTGGGAATTTTCCGCTCGTGCAAGGCGGCGAGCAAACCGCCTTCGCCGATGACGAAAACAGTTGAATTCGGATCCGTCTCGCTGAGGAAATCCGCCGTGTTCAGGGCCGAGGTATAAAAGTGCTGTGAAGACATTCCGTCCACGCCCATGTGTTTCAGCCGCACCGCCAGATCGGCGGGCGTGGGTGCGGAATTGTTGGTCAGAAACAAAAACGGGGTGTTGGTGCTCTGCAGGGCCTCGATAAACTCGGCGGCACCGGGAATCAAGTGATTTTCCCGATACACCACCCCGTCCATATCAATCAAATAGGCAGTTCTCATATTTGTTTAAAGCCCTCCCGGTTTCACCCGCCGGAAAAAATTTTGCGCGCGTGAAAAGGCGGGGGGAATGTTGTCGGGATGAGACAACGAATCAAAGGTAGCAAGATTGCTGCCATGCAAGACCTAGCGGGAAACATGAAAAGGCGCTGAAAAAATTTCCGGCCAGCTGGCCGCACTGGCTCAATCTGGCCGGGTTGTTAAAAAAACAACTGCCGCAAGTCTGGCTTCCGGCGGTGGAACCCGTCAAATCAGGTGACAAAACATCGCGTCACGGAGCTTCGGCTCGAACCAAGTGCTCTTCGGCGGCATGATGCCGCCCGCATCGGCGATTTGCATGAGGTCTTCGATGCTCGTCGGAAACAGCGAGAACGCGCAGGCGTATTCACCGCTGCGGACGAGCTTTTCCAGTTCCGCCGTGCCGCGGATGCCGCCGACGAAGCTGACGCGACTGCTGGTGCGCGGATCGTCAATGCCGAAGATGGGCGCCAGGACGTGCTGTTGCAGCAGCGTTGCGTCGAGGCCCTCGCTCAGATTTTTGCCCAGCGTCAATTTGGTTTTGAACGTGAGCCGGTGCCAGTCGCCGTCAATGAACCAGCCGAGCGTGTGTTTGCGGGCCGGCGTGGCGGAACCGCGCCGGACGGTGTCAAAAACCTTTTCCAATTGCTTGATCAGTTCCAGCGAGGTGAGGCCGTTCAAATCTTTCAGCACGCGGTTGTAAGGCAGAATCTGCATCTGGTTGTGCGGAAAAATCACGGCCAGAAACTGCCCGCTGTGGCCGGCCCCGTTCCGCGCTTGAAAAACGCGCGCCGCCGCTGCGCTGCGATGATGGCCGTCGGCGATGTAGAGAAACGGAATCTCCGCAAAATGGTTTTGGACGAACGCGATTTCATCCGCGCTGGAAATCGTCCAAGACGAATGACGCACACCGTCGTTGCCGGTGAAATCCACGGCGGGCGGCCCGGAAATTTTCTGGGCGGCGAACTCATCAAACGCCGCGCGGGCGCGATAGGTCAGGAATACCGGGCCGGTCTGCGCGTTGAGCGCCTCGATGTGGCGGACGCGGTCGTCTTCCTTGTCCGGCCGGGTGAACTCGTGCTTTTTGATGATGTTCGTCAAATATTCCTCGCAACTCGCAGCGGCGACGAGGCCGACCTGCGAATGTTGGCCCATGATTTGCCGATACAAATAAAAATTCGGCTGGCCGTCCTGCTGGAGCGCGCCCTGGGCAATGAGCTTCTGAAAATTTTCCGCGCCCTGGGCATAAACAGCCGGCGAATGCAATTCCGTGCCCGGCGGCAGATCAATCTCCGGCTTGCTGACGTGGAGGAAGCTTAGCGGCTTGCCGGCGGCCATGACGCGCGCCTCCTCGGACGACATGACATCGTAGGGCAGCTCGCAGATTTGGTCGGCGAGTTCAGGTTTCGGACGCAGGGCGGCAAACGGTTTCAGGGTGGCCATAAAATTCGCGTCGGGAAGATACGTTTGGCGGGCGGCAAAGGCACGCAGAATTTCCCGGAAAAAGAACTTGTCAGCCGGGAATTCGCTGATACTCTTTGCGGCTCTTTAACGAAAGAAAAATTTATGGCACGCATTTGTGAATTGACCGGCAAACGCCCGATGAAGGGCAGTATCATCTGGCGCTCGGGCAAACCGAAGAAGCAGGGCGGCATCGGCACGCACATCACTGCGATCACCAAGCGCAAGTTCCATGTCAATTTGCAGCGTGTTAAGGCGCTCCTGCCCAGCGGCGAAGTCCGCTACATCCGTGTTTCCGCCGCCGCGCTCAAGCAAGGCATCGTCACCAAGGCGCCCAAGCGCACTTGGAAAAAGGAAGACGCCAAGAAGGCCTAGCCCGGATATTTCATAGTGGTATTTGATTTTGGGAAAAGGCGGAGCGGCTGCGGTTTCCGCCGGTTGGTTGGGGGAAAATGAGAAGCCCAACGACCGTTGTGACGCCGGAAGGCTCGCCGCTGGCAGTGTTTGGCGACACCTCCGGCAGGGAGACTTTGCTTTCCAGAAAAAAGCCGGCCTCAACCCCTGGCGGGAGCCAGCGGTTTGCGTCGCTGCTGGCAACGGTGGAACAAGGCTGGCAGCGGGTAAGCGCGGCTCAACGGCACATCGACCCGGCGCACCCTCACGCGCACTTGGCCCGCAGCACTTTTTCAACCGCCGTTTACAACTAGCCCGATGAAATCTTCCGAGAATCCGGACGCTTCCGCGAGTTGCGCCTGCGTCAACTTGTAGGCCTGCATCGGGTAGTTTTTTTAATGCTGGCGAAGACGAGGTTGTGGAACACGCCTTCCGCCGGCAGCGCGAGGTCCACGATCTCGGGAAAATTCATTTGAAAATCGGCAGGAACAGTTTCACGCTCGCGCCGCCGATGTAAAAATCCTCCATCGGCGGAAGGCCGACAATCGTCACCGGATACACCGCGTCCCGGCGATGCGTGATGGCCGTGACGTGAAACACGGGATACGGCTCGGGCAGCGTGTAATAGCCGGTGTGATCGCCGAACGGCCCTTCGTCGCGCAACGGCTCGATCGGATCAATGTAACCTTCGATGACGAAATCGGCGTTTGGCAAATCGGTTTCAACTTGGGAAAATCATTAAATTGGTGTGACTCAGTTAGAACTGGACAGGTGTTTATGTAGTTTTTGTTTGAGATGTTGTCAACGACCGTTGATAGAAAGTGGCTGGGGATGACATGGGCAGAGCGCTGTGGGGCGCGACTTCGTTGTAATGGGTGATC
>JAJXXW010000003.1 GCA_021780905.1 bacterium | reverse complement strand
CGTTGGATGGCACCCTACTTGACCTGCTGCCGGATGCGGGCCAGATCGGTGGAGAAGAGGCCCTGCGGCCGATCATCGTCGAGCAACGACGCACCAAGAAACTTGCCCAGCGCCGCCGGCGCCGGGAAGAAAACCAAAAGCAGAAAACCGGCCCACGAAAACAAACAACAACAATGCCCGCCAACCTTGTAGCGTAATTAACCCGCGCTTGAGGTCATTGATTCAAAAACACGCCGGTGTCTAACGAAATTACCGGCTTTCAAATTTCAGAAAGCCGTCAGAAATAACGTTGGATTGAACGTATAAAATTACCGCACTGATGTGAAAAGATGAAGCACTGAACGGGCGTTCTGAAACCGGTAGCGAAACGGAGCAGGTCGGGAGTGGCATGAACGGACGACGGCGGAGTTACGCGCGGTTTTGGAACGATCGGTGAGTGCGCGACCGTCTAGGTTTCATCACGGCGATTTGTCTGGCCGGTTGCTGAATACCTGGAAGCAAGCCGGCCAGTCAAAGCGCCGTTACTGTCGTTAGCTATTGGTCAGTAAAACGGCCAAGTTTTTAGTTTTGGTCGTCCAAGAGATTCTTGCTCAAACGGAATTCTGCCAGCTTGCATGTGCAGCGGACGAAAATCGCGCCCTGATTTATCTCGGAGCACCCGAAGAATTTCAAAACCAGCCTCATCGCTGTCGCCAAAATGCCAGCAATCAATTTTTGGCGGCAAGCGTCGGAGCAATGCCACCGTGCCGCTGCCGGGGTAGCTGGTGCAAATCAGCAATTCGCCACTCTGGAGTTTGGCCAATTCGTGAAACGTCGTTTCGTTTTCAATCGTCGTGCAGCGTAAAGATGATGTTTCGATTTCTTCGGCGCGCTCAATGTCTGCTTGAGACAAACGAAAAGACCCATGCAGAATCCCAAAATCCAACCATGCGCCATCCAGACAAAGTTTTAGCGGGCCATGAACGAGCACGGAGCGTGGGTTGGAAATAATTCCAATATCGTCAAGGGTGCGAATTTCGCCGCCGGTGATTTCTTCGAGGAAACGGCCAAGCTTGCCACGCAATTGACCTGAAAATTCGCCGTCTCGTTCCAGCATGGCGAGTTCTTCCAACTGTTTGGATGAACCACACAACACGCAGCTTGCAAATCTAACGAGTGATTCACCATCCCAGGCCAGCAATTTCGGAATCAGGGCAAGAAGTTCGTCGTTGGCCCGGCTCGGTTCGCGGTCAAAACCTGCGATAGATCGGCCAGCCAGCGCCTCATTACGCATTCGTCCGCACCACGCTGCCCATTTCTCCCGCCAGCGCGTTGGCACATCGGTGGTGGCTGCCGCTGTGAATTGTTCCGCCAGCTTGTCGCGAGTCTTCGTCGGCGACAACCGGGCGATTTTCGTATAAAGCGCATCTTCGTTTATGGCCGGAAAACGAATTTGATGAATGTGAGAAGGGTCGCGCTTGTGAACCGGAACACGCACCAGCAAGCCGGCATATTCCGCATCGGCAAGCTGTTGCTCGGCCAACGCACGGTTTTCCCCTTCGTTGCAGCCGGCCTCCGCCAGCAGGTCTTCCAACAGCACGAGCAGATCACGATTTGCCGCGCCGGTGCGACCCGCCTGACTACGTTCATAACGTCGGGCAAGAGCTTCAAGAACGGGTGAAGGCGTTTTCATTCACTGATTGAATTACGAACCCATCAGCCGTCGGGCATCTTCCGAATTACGCGCAAGGCTCACCGGCACGTTGCTGATTTCGGTGCGCTTGCCAACGCGGCGGTCATTTTTCGACACCACCACAAGCCAGTCGCAATGTTCGAACGCATAGGGAATGTTGCCGGTGCTCATGGAAAAAACACCCTGAAGGTCAAACGCCTTGAGGGCGGTAATGCAGTCCTTGATGCGCTCGCCGCTCAACTTGGAAAACGCCTCATCAATCGGCACAAGTCCAAGCGAAGGCTCTGGCTTGCGGGAACTGTAACGACGATACGCGCGCAAATAGCTCGCCAGGATGGCGATGAAATATGGCGATTGATTTTCACCGCCGCTGAATTTACCGGAGTGCCTGTCCACGCTCGTTTTACGACCGTCGGCTTCCAATACTTCCATGTCGTATTCGTAATAATGGCGGTAGTCGAGCAAACGAGCCGCTTCTGCACTGTCCGGTTGCTCGGTGAGTGTTTTCAGGAAATGAGCAATCGCATCGCGGAAACGCGGCTCGGCTGAGGCAAAAAATAGATCATCTTCACGCGCGACGGCGCTGGCTTGAAGCAAATCATGGTAAAGTTGATAATCCCGGTTGAGCCAGTATCGAAGCGTGTAGGTATTTGTGCCGATGGGCCGCTTCTTCAGCGACGTGTTGAGCAACGTGACCAAGTTGACAACTTCGTTCAATGCGTTGTGCAGTTTTTCAAGAATTTGCGTTCGGAACAGATGCTCCCAATTCTTACGCTCGCGTTCGGCTTTGGTTCGATAATCCGGGATGTCGCTCTGCTCCAATTTGGCGAGTTGCTTGGCATGTGCGTCATTGGTCTCGGTTTCGACGGGCAAATCGTCGAACTTCGTATGAACCATCGCGAGTTCGCGGCGTTTGGCTTTTAATTCCTCCCACGCGCCTGCGGCCTTCTCGTTGCAGTCATAGAATTGATCCTTAAAATGGTTTGCGGTCACATCTTTTGCAGGGAAGCGCGCCAGCATCTCGGCACGCAATTCCTCCAGACGTTTCAGCCACGGTGAAATGTCGGTTTCATTCCGAACCTGCTCAAATTTTCCGGCCAGTGCCGCGACCTCGGTTTGGAACGCTTTAACTTGCGCTTCCAAATCGCGAAGATTCGTTCGCTTCTCACTGCGGTCGAGCACTCGTTGCTCGTCCTCCAGTTTTTTAAGCTCGGTTTCACGTTTGGCTTGCTGTGTCGCCAATTCGTCGAACTTCGCCCGGTCAATTGTGTTAAGTTTCGCAATGTTATCGCTCAGTTCGGATTGCAACTCTGGCAATTGCCGGACTCGCGCAAGTTCCTCGCTCAAATTCGGGGCTTGTTCAAAATGTTCGCGCCACCCTTCGCCAACAGCTTTGACCGCGCGCTCAATGGGTGTCAGTTTGCGTTCTTCAACCTCAAGATCACCAACCAGCTTTTGTTTCCAGGCAAGCTGCTGTTCCAGGCCTTTTTCGCCGACAAACGGATTGCCATCATAAAATCGTGGCCGTTCAACGAATGCCCCGCGCGTCATAAAGCCATCCGGGAGAATGCCATTTTGCTCCGGCGGCAAGGCGCGCAATTGACCGAGTGATTCCACGCACATCAAGTCACCGAACAATTGGCTTACGATGGATTCGGCAACGGGCTGGCCGGTCGTCAGCTTTTCAGCCAGCGAACCTGGCCGGACTGTTTTTTTGAGTTTTGCCGCCTTGTTTGGATTGATGAGAGATTCCCGGCCAGTCTCGTTGCCAAGCTCGGACGCCTTTAATCCGTGATAAATTTTCTCCGCCTGTTCGTAATGTTCCGGTGCAACCACAATGGCGAATTTACGGGCGAAGACCACTTCGATTGCCGGACGCCATCGCTCATCGTTCACTTCGCATAGCGCCCGGAGATGTTGCGCGGGCAGACCTGAGCCACTCGAAGGCAAGGTGCTGTTCAGCGTATCCAATAGGCGGGTTGGAAATGGAAGTTTGCCGATTTTAAGAGCGGCAACTTCATCGCGCAACTGGCCGAGATGCTGCCGCAATTCGACCAGACGCTTTTGTGTTGGCGCGGCGACGCGACTGACTTCGATGGCAGCACGCTGTGCGGCGTCACCGAGTGCACGCAAGGTTTCGCCAGCCTTCGGGACTCCGCCCTGTTCAACGGCATTTATGGCCCGTTCAACCGAAGCGACCGGCGTGGCATCAATGTCCAAAGGTAGCGCGCGAAGTTCTTTGAGCCACGCCCGGGCATTACGAACACGATTGGCGAGTGCTTGCCCCAACGTCGTGCCAACCTCGGCAAGTTGACTGATTTGGTGGGTCAGCTTGCCATTGCGTGATTTCAACTCGCTATAAAGCCGGCCTTCAGGTGTTTCGTTGATGCTCGCCATGAGGCTGCCTATCCGCTGTTTGAGATTGGGGATGGCCTCCTCCAAATGTTTCAGCCTCGCTTCCTCGGTTGCGTAATCTTCCTTCAGCTTCGCGAGCTTGGTTTCATCAGCCTGAAGTTGTTCGGCGGAATGTTCGTGCCGGAGTTGGGCTTCGAGATAACGCGCCAGTGCGCGGTCGCGACGGAGTTCGGTCAACCGGACGAACGTGGCTTGGATGGATTTTAACCGGTCAAGCTGGTCGTTCAGCTTGTTCAGGTCGCCTTCGTAATTCAGGAACGTCCGATAACTGGCCGTCACGTCATTTACATCAAGTTTGTCGGCGGAAAGAATAAATTGGCGGGCAAACTCGTTAAAACTTTTTAGAAATGTGAACGACATCGCCGTGGGCAAAAGCGAGCGCAGCACTTTATTGTCGAAGTTGAGATGCACCGGCTGCGCCATGTCGCGCAAATATGCCTCGATGCCTTCCGGGTAAATTCGTCCCTGCCGGCTTTCCGCGAATCCTTTGAAAGCGGTGTAGTCCAGCGGACGCTTTTCGGCGTCGAGAAAATCGCCGCGAGCGAGCGATTCAGGAATAAAAAACGGTGTGACTTTGCCGTGTGCCTCCGCTGCGCTGATGTATTCAACGCGAATGCCCCAAGTCTCGCACTTTTTGCCGTTCGGCCAGGTGAACTCCAGCGCCACATAGGTGATGGCGCTGCTCCGCATATATTGCGTGACGCCATTTTCCTCCTCTTTGGTGTCACCAAGACAATAGCCCTTGAGCGAACGGTCGGACCGGTCGCCCGTGGCGGACTGGTTGAAACGCACGAGGCGCTGGTCGCCCACAAGGACGAACTGAATCAAATCCATCAGGATGGATTTGCCGGAACCGGTCAATCCCGCCAACAGCAGGTTGCCTTCAACTGGAATGGTATCCTTATAGCCATACCAGTTGAGCGCGTGAATTCGTGTGAGTCGGATGGTGCGAGTCATTCTGCTTTGTTGTCGTCCAGATCGGTTTCAACTGGTTCTTTGGCCGACGCCAGATAGCGTTCGGCATTCTTGTTCCATTCCTCGATCCCTTGAAATGGAATGACGCGCTTTAACGTCGGCAGGATTTCAATCTGTGAACGCTCCAACGCCACATCGGGTGTGAAGTAAACAAGATTTTTGCGCTGCGCCAGCGCGAGAATTTCACGCAAACGTGTCTGGCTGGGAAGATGTTTGCGGAGTGGTTCAAATTTTGCGGTCAGAGAATCGTTGAGCTGTTGGGCGGTGAGGCGAACCGGCGGAGTTTCACCACGGTCACGCACGGCGGTGTCGAACTCATACCACAACGTAAGCAAGACCAACGTGGCGTCCAATTTGAGGCGCAGCAGGAACGCGCCGCTTTGCGGCACGGCCTGCACCGTCCGGTCTTGATGTTCCCAATGAAGTTTCAAGTCGAGCAATCCGGCCAATTCGTCCACCCAATCACGGTTCTGGTAACACCAGTGGTAAAGATCGGTCTGCGCGGGTTCGAGGCCAAGGATTGAGCCGCTGGTCAGCAACCGTCGCAAAGCCTCACCGAGCCGTTCGCGGTCATTGACGGAAAGCTTATTGAGCAATCCATTGGTATTTGTGGTTGTGCCGTCGGTGGTCATTTTTTAAGCAAAGTGAAACGCTCGATGCGGTATTGTAGTTTGGTGTCGAAGTTGCCGGAATCAGCCTCGGTTTCGCGCCGTGGCACTTGGATTTCAAATTGTGCATCCGCCGACCGCGAGTGCAGGAGGCAGGCAATGAGGTTATCCACATCCTCGTCGTTGTGAACATGGTCACGAAGCAACTCGTCGGATTTAATCTGCGCGCCCTTCTTGCCGGGCAAAGCGGCCACAAAATGATTGGCACGGCTGACGGTCAATGAATCACGCATCGTGCTTTCAAGCTGCGCCAACGCGTGATCCTGCTGGTTCTGGTCGGCATCCGCCAAAGGTTCAATTTCACCTGCCGCCCGGCGAAGGCGCGGCGTGTAGAGCGATTCCATGCCGCCAAAAATTCGCGCGTCGTGGAGCAGCAAAGCTGGAAACTCAATGCCCAGCTCGTCCAGTTCGCCGACGCGCCGACCAGCAAAATGACGATTGAGCGTCTCGAAAAATTCCTGCACACGGGAGCGGTTTTCGCTGGTCGTTTCCTGAAGATAGCGGAAGCGCGCCTGCGAACGGCGCGTGAATTCAGCCGTGCGCCGATCAATGGCATTGGCCAGTGGCTGGATGCCATCCAGCAAATTTGCAAGTTCATCGAGCCGCACCCTAGCATGGGCCATCGCCCCTTCCGGTGAAACTGCGAGGTCACGCCGCATCACCTCGGTCTGCATTTTGGCCAGAAGTTCGGCGTTGGCTTCTAATTCCTCAATCGCCCGCCGTGCTTCCGCAAGCTTTGATGGCAGACGCGCATGAACCAATTGCGCGTAGCAGGTTTTTCCGATGCGTTCGGCGAATTGATCAAATAACACCACGAGATTTTCTTTCAGCGTCGCCGCCGCCAGTTGTTGTTTGGTGTGGCGCTCAATGGATTTTTGCATCCCGCGCAATTCGACCAAGCCGGCTTGGAGGCTGGCGACACAACTCTCGACCTGCGCCCAAGGTTGATCCGCCAGCGCGTCGCGGTTAGTCAAAGTAAAGCAGACGTTCACCAGCTTGTCCGAAAAGACGGCTGCCTCGGGACAGGCGATTTTTCTCAATGCCTGAACCAGCACAACCCCGTTCGCGTCAAAGAAGATTTTCCGCTGCCAATCTGTGCGTTCCTCCTCGTATAGCCAGCCCGTCTTGCGAAGTGTTTCCAAAACAATGCGCGCCTTGTCGCGGGTGGTTGCGGCTTGGGCAACGGATTCATCCTCGGAGGCGCTCAAATCGCCATGCTGTTCAACAACCCGCTCCACCAATGCCAGCGCTTCTTCCCGGTCAAGTCCTTGGTTGCGTTGCACCGCCTCATATTCGAGCGCATCAAGCGAATCCACATAGAGACGGGCCGACGGTCTCGCCAGCACCCCGAAGAAATCGGGGCGCACTTCGCGAAAAAGTTGAGCGGCAAGTGCGGACATTTTTCAAAGTCTATCGTGCTGGATGGGACAAAGACAGTCCAACCCTCTAGGTGCGATGAACGCAGTTCCGAATTTCATTTGAGCCATGATTATTGTTTTTATCGGAAAGAACAATCTTTGGATCAGTGGCAAGTTTTCCTCCTCATAGTTCAGTCGGTGAGCGATGTTTGGCTATCCGCGCGTAAATCGCGGGCGCAGCACTATGGATGACGATTGATGCACAGAACGGGTATTTCTGAAACCGGAAGCGAACGGAGCGGTCGGTTGCGGACATTCGCGACCGTGCGCGCAGTGAACGTGGTTTTGGAAATGCCCGTTGAGTGCGCTGCCGGATAGGTTCAGTTTCAATGCGGTGATTTGTCTGGCCGGTTGCTGAATACCTGGAAGCAAGCCGGCCAGTCAAAGCGCCGTGCCGAACCCATCATTGGAAGTTTGGGGCACATGGCCCGGCAGGTTAACGGAGTCGCCGTCTTTGCGGTGGAGTCAGCGTGCCCAGCCATTCGCGCGTGGTGTATAGATTGATGCCAAAGGGGTTCTCCACCACCGTCAAATCCCGGTCGCGGGCAATGATCGTATGGCATCCGGCGGTCAATGCCGCTTCAATGAATTTCTCATCCTTGAAATCACGGCACACCCTTTTTCCAATCGGCTTCCACTCAACCCACAAGGCCGATGTTCGCAAGGCATCCACCCACAGCCCGGTATCCGTCGTGAACTGTTGCTCCTGCTTCACCTGTTCCAGCCCCGCCTCGTATTCGGCGAGCATGTCTTCGGTCATCACCGGCGTCATCATGCCGCGCAACCACGCCTTGAGGCACCGGTGCGGCTCGTGACGCCAGAAGACGCCCGCGACAAAGACGCCGGGGTCAATGACGGCCAGATTCATCATACGCCCGGCCGCAACGCCTGATTGACAATGGCTGCCGCCTGACGGGACGAATGTCGGCTGGCGGGTGTTTGTTCCAAAAGTCTTGCGATGACCTCTTTTCCGGGAGCCTTTACCGGACGGATCAGCAGGCCGTCCTTGCCCAAGTCGAACACGTTCAACGGGCCGCCATTTTCCAATTTTTCCCGGCGGCACCACCACAGTGGGAAGACCGTCTGGCGCTTCGAGGTCAGGGTCATCGTCATGGTCATTACCTTCATGGTAAGGATTTATTACCTGAAAATGCGATTTGTCAAGGGTTTCACTCTTCTTTTGCGGGCGCATTTTAGCGCAGGTGATACACAACGACGCCGAAGTTTTATGTCAGACTCGTCAATTGACGATGAAAAATAAGAATCGAAACACGGCAGAATACCAGGCAAGTGGCAGATTGGCGGCAAAGGCGGATTTCCGCCAACGCGAAATTCGCCGGCAAAAGTTTTGCCGTCGGAGCTGGTTTCCGCCGGTCAGCTTCACGGTCGAGGTGAGGTCGAACCGGCTACCGGGAAAATTTTTTCCGATGATTCCAAACCATCCTTTTGTCCCATTGCGAGATCAAGGGCATCGTCATCATTTTGTCATCGTAAGGATTTATTACTTGGAAATGCAATTTATCAGGGATTTCACCCGGATTTTGCCGGCGCAATTTTGTGCGCTCATGGCACAAGGTGGTTGAAAATATCTGCCAAACTTGTCAATGGACGATGAAAAATAGGAAACAAAACAGAACTAAAACAAGGCCGATGGCGCTTTGGATGCACTGAAACATTCCATGTTCACCGCTGTCGCCCATAAAAATCTGGCCGATGCCGAGCAGTATTTCGACGAGCATCTGGCGCAGAATGATTACTATGCCGCCGGGGAAATCCGCCCCGGCCAGTGGGTTGGCGCGGGCGCGGAACGGTTGGGATTTAGGGCTGAAGTCACGCGAGACCAATTTCACGCGCTCTGTGAAAATCAAAATCCAAACGATGGCGAGCGGCTGACACAGCGGAGCCAGAAGGAAGGCCAGCGCCGGGTGTTTTATGACTTCACCTGTTCCGCGCCGAAATCCGTCTCGGTGCTCGCGGTCACGCTGGACGACCAGCGATTGATTGAAGCCCATGAGGAGGCCGCGCGTTTTGCGTTCCGTGAATTGGAAACCTTCGCCGCGACTCGTATTCGCAAGCAAGGTGTTGAAAACCGTGACCGTGTGACTGGCAACCTAGTGGCGGCATCCTTCGTGCATGACAGTTCCCGCGCGCTTGATCCGCAGTTGCATACGCATTTCACGGTGTTCAACGCCACGTTTGACGGGCATGAAAGGTGCTGGAAAGCCCTGCAAGCGCGGGGAATGTATGACGCGATTCGATACGGCACGGCGGTTTATCGAAATGAACTCGCCAAACGGGTGCAACAAATTGGGTATAACATTCAACCGGCCATACACGGTTTTGAAATCGAGGGCGTGAGCGGTGAAACGCTTAAACGATTTTCCAAACGGGCGCAGCAACGCGACGCGGTGGTGAGGGAAATGGAACAAAAGCTGGGGCGCAAACTTTCCAATGACGAAATTTCCCATGCGGTTCATCAGAGCCGGGCAAAGAAAATAAAAGGCATTTCAACGGCGGAAGTCCGCGAACGGCAGTGGTCGCAACTGTCCGCCGACGAACGGCAATCGCTGCAAACACTCCGCACGTCGGCTCGTCCATCGAGCCTGCCGCGCATTGCGCTGGTGGATAATCAAGTTTTGAACCATGCCGTCGCCCATGTCTTCGAGCGCAAATCGGTGGTGCCGGAGCATGAACTGTTAAGCGTGGCGTTGTCGCATCGCCTGGGTGCGGTGGATTTGGACCATTTGAAAGGGGCGGTGAAACACCTGCCGGATTTGGTGAAAACCGAACGCGGGTTCTCGACTCAAAAGATTCTGGCTACGGAACTGGATTTAATCCAGACGGTCAATGCGGGCTGCGATGCCGTCGCGCCGTTGCATCCGGGCTACAAACCTGCGGACTGGCTGGGCGAAGATCAACGCCGCGCGATTTACCATGTCCTGCGCACCAGTGACCGCATACCGGCCTGCGCGGTCTGGCCGGCAGCGGCAAAACCACGGTGTTGCGCGAGCTGGTCGCCGCCTGCAAAGAGGCGAAGATTGAACCGCTGTTCTGTGCGCCGACGGCGGCGGCTACGGATGTGTTAAGAAAAGAGGGATTCGAGGCGAAGACGCTGCAAAGCCTGCTGCTGTCCAAGCCGGTTCTGACCAAACGGCAATTGGTTGTATTGGATGAAGCCGGGGCGGTGGGGATGGACGACATGAAACGGCTGTTCGATTGCGCGCGTGATGCGCGAATCATTTTGTCTGGCGACACCGGGCAGCACGCTTCGGTTGCGCGTGGCGATGCACTGCGGATTTTGGAACAGCATTCCAATTTCAAATCCGGCCAGTTAACGGCCATCCGGCGGCAACGTAAGGCTGCCTATCGCAAGGCCGTCGAACTGGCGGCGCAGAAACGCACCGTGGAAGCCTTCGCGCAGTTGGAACGCATGGGTGCGGTGGTAGAGTTTTCAGATAACCAGCTTCACGACTCTGCGGCAAAATCATATTTGAAGGCATTGGCGGAAAACAAATCCGCGCTGCTGGTCGCGCCCACCTGGGCGGAAATTGAAGAGGTGACGGAGAAAGTCCGGGCGGAATTGAAATTGGCCGGGCGGCTGGCCGGTGAGGAAAAAGAATTTCAGGTCTTTGATTCATTGTCGTGGACGGAAGCACAGAAGCGAGATTCGCGGCAATATCGCCCCGGCATGGCAATCCATTTTCATCGGACAACGCACGGCTTTGATAAAAATGAAACGGTGTCAGTGGTCGCCGTTGGGAATGATTCACTCAAAGTTCAACACTCGGATGGTTCCGAGAACACATTCCCATTAGGGGCAGGAATCGCCTGCGATGTGGGGGAGAGACGGAAATTGAAAATTGCCGCCGGGGACAAGCTATTGCTGCAATCGAACTGGCAAAAGAAATTTGTGAACGGTGAACTAGTCGAGGTCAAAGCCGTTCAAGGTGATTCCGCTTTGCTGGCCGATGGCCGGGTGATTCCTGCTGATTATCGCACCTTCACGCATGGCTACGCCGTCACTTCGCACGCCGCCCAGGGCAAGACCGTGGATGAAGTTCTAGTCGTCGCCTCGTCGCGTTCGCTGCCCGCCATCAATAAGGAGCAATTTTATGTCAGCATCTCGCGCGGACGCGAACGCTGCCAAATTTTTACCGATGATTCGGAATTATTGCGTTTGCACGCCACCCATTCCAGTGCGCGGCTGGCGGCGGTTGAGGCCATACCGCAACGTGACTTCCTCCAGACCATTTTGCAGCGCGGCAATCGTTTTATGAAACGGTTCCGCCAGCGCATTGCCCAATCACTTTCAATCGAAACCACCGAAAGGAGCAGCCATGAAATCAAACCAGTCGAACAGCAGCGACAATCCGCCCGCCATATCAGCGTCTAGCCCGCGTGATAATCCGTGCCTCGGCCACGATGCCAAAGCCGCCGCAGTCGCGGTGCTCACCGACGATGGCATCAGCTATCTGCTGCCTTACGCCCATTTATTGTATGCCGAAAGAAAGGCCAACCCGGCCTTGGAAAATGAGCCGGAGGCACCGCCGGAGAAAATGTCCATCCATTTTGGGTGTGCCGAGGTGATCGTTCTGGGGGGCGGTCTAAAGCGGCTGGAAAGCTGGCTTCAGCGATACGAATTGAGTTTTGTAATGCCGGCGGACAGCCGTTTGGGTGCCGTGTATGACACCCTCATTACCACCGTCACCCTCACTTTAACCAAGGAAAACGTATGAATCCCGAACGCAAAGAAATTCTCAATCTGATTTCGCTACCCGGACGATTGAACGCCACCGAAGCCGCTTGGCGTCTCGGTTTTGAACCCGACCACATACCCATTCTAGTCAGCGCCGGCCAGCTCAAGCCGCTGGGCAATCCACCGCCAGGAGCCGTGAAGTTTTTTCTGACGGCCGAGATTGAGCAAAAGAAAGGTGACGCCAGATGGATGAACAAGGCAACGGAACTCATCCGGCTAAAGGTCAAGGACAAGAACGAACGCGCCGCAAAAAGCCGGACGCTCAAAGGTTCCGTGTCCGCGACCAACGGCAACGCAACCAACGGAAATAATTCCCGTGACCGTCATGCCTGAATCAGCGGCGTGCCTCGCGCCCCCATTATACGGCGCGCGGCTGCCGTCAGCCGCGTTGAGCTTTTCAAGTGCGTGCCGGGTGATGACCACCTGGCCGAGCGGGAATTTCATTTGGGAGGCTAAAATCATATTGAGAAGTGGCTGGCGGCCTGTTCGACCGCCAGCCGTTAGGTTTTACTTGGTGGGTTGCTTGGCGATCCAGGCAAATGCTTCGCGAGCCATGTAGGCCAGCAGCAGCAGGTCTTCGCGTCCGTAGGAATCGGACGTTTTCCATTCCTCACCGTCCTTGTAGCTGCGCTCAAACGTGGTGTTGTAGCGCGGGCCCTTTTCGGTTTCGTTTTTCCAGATCGTGGCGCGGATGCCATTGATGCGGATTTCGTGTGCGGGTTTGTTGGTGGCAGTTTCTGCCGGTTTATTTTTGCTCATAGTTTTTACTTTCTTGTTTGGCTCCGATTTGCCGGAGCGTTTTGTTTTTCACCAAGCCCCAAAACA
The DNA here is from genome assembly GCA_021780905.1 of bacterium. Classification (GTDB taxonomy): domain Bacteria; phylum Verrucomicrobiota; class Verrucomicrobiia; order Limisphaerales; family UBA11358; genus UBA11358. The sequence goes on along the minus strand of JAJXXW010000003.1, from coordinate 4,493 downwards.
AACCGACGGCAAAAGGTGCAAACGAAGCCGGGAGCGATTGAATGGCGGGCGGCGGAGCAAAAAGCACCGGAAGTGATCAGCTCTGCTGGCGCGAACGGTGCGCGGAGCAACCAGAGTGATTGAGTGGAAGGCGGGAAAGTCATGGCAAAATAAGCGGCGAACGCCAACTCCCGCATGGAATCGCCAATGGTCAGACGCCCGCTGGAAAAAACAGAAAAGCCCGTGCGGCTACGTTGGGCGGCACAGGCGGTGACTGGAAAATTCCTTTCTGCGGACGCACTGCTGCCGGCGTCATGGCGGGCGTGAATGGACGCCAAACCAACAAGCATTCAACGGCGGCGGGGACAGGTGACAGCCACGATGATTTTACCGGAAATAGAATTCATGTCCGGGTGGTCATCTGTGCTAACGCACAATAAAACTCAACCGACATCCGCTTGAACCGGCGGTGTTGGCGCTGGCGAACGGATGAGGCGGCTAAACCAAAGGCGGCAACCGGCGCTGATAAGGCGAGCTTGGCTCCGGCGGATGATACACCGGCTGGATGCGAAGCGGCGGCGATTTTGCCGGGCGTGAACCTGGAGGATTCCGCAACCGGCGATAGATAAATACCGCCAGTGCGCCCAGCATGGCGCTGAACAGCAGGTCGGTAATGGAGACGCGAAATAAATTTTTCATAAAATCTGGCCAAACATTTTTTTGTTGAATGAGAAAGGAGACGTTAAAAATGAATTATTGGTTATCACACAAAGCGGTTGCCCGAATGAATTCGATTCAACCGCACGCCGGTTGGCAACCCCAAACCACAACCCAAGGAGGGATTCATCATGGGTCGTAATCTTGAACGTGAAGCGTTCCTGACCTTGCCCCGCTGGCCGGGACGCCTCTCCGCCCAGGAGGCGGGTTGGGCGTTGGGATTCAGTCGCGCGGACATTTTGGAATTGGAAAAAGCCGGGCAGCTTGAATCCCTCGGCAAGCCGGCCAACAATTCCGACCGCTATTATGCCGCCGACCAGATTGAGGCTCTGCGCAATGACGCCGAATGGCTTGCGAAAGCCACCGACGCCATGCGCCGCCACTGGCGGCAACGCAATCGCGACAAAGCCGACCTGGAGTCGGTGACATAGATGATGGCACGTTTTCATGCGGATGCTGAAGTTGGTTTCTTGGCGTCTTCAAATTCCTGCAAGCTGGGCAGGCAGGGTTCCGCGTGCCGGGCATACGCCCGTGAGATGGCCTTGGAGCCGTGACCCAAAGCCAGTTGTGCGTAGCGCTCGGGAAATCCTGCAGCTTTGGCGCGCTCCGCCCACGAATACCGATAGGAATGCAGCGACACTCCATTGATGCCCAAGCCTGCACACCGTTGCCGGAATTCCGTCGCCCGATCCGCTTCGCGGACTTCAATCAAATACGGAAACAACGGACCTTCCTGCGGCAGTTCCGCCAGCAAGTGCGCCACATCCGAGCCGTAGCGCATCTGGCACCGTTCGCCGGTCTTGCGCCGCCAGAAGGTGACGGTCTTGTTCTCCCGGTCAAAACTGTCCGCTTGCAGCGAAGCCATGTCCGTCTGTCCGCCGCCCAGCAGCCAGCACATTTGGTAGAACGCCCAGCGTTCAGGATTTTTTTCCGCCGCCAAAATCTGCCGGTGTTCCTCCAGCGTGATGGCGCGGGTATCCTTGTGTTTGATTTTCGGCCAGTGCCGCCGGGGGATGATGGCGCGGGGCAGCCAGGCCATGTCCAACGCCAGATTATGCACCCGGCGCAAATACACATTCGTGCTGACGGTGCCGGCCTGCATCACGGCCATCAATTCCTCCGGCTTGGTGCTCATCAACGGCTTGGCCAGCAGGCCGGCTAGCGCCTTGTCCTTGACTGCGATTTCCCAGCGGCGGCGGGTGGGGCCGTCGGCTTTGCTTTTGATGGCTTCGGCAAACACCCACTGCCAGTCCCGTTTGACATAGAATGGGTCGGACGCGCTCAAATACACCTGGCCCATTTGCAGGTTCAAGCTGGGGGTGCGGTGCGACTCGTTTTTGGCGTGTAGCAGGCGGAGGGCTTCCTTGCGGTTCTTGGTGCCCAGACTCGTTTGCTTGCGACTCTCGATGTCCTCGGCGTAGAACATGCCGCCACGGCGGACAAACAACCGGAATTTCTCTTTCATACTCATTTCCTTTTTCGAGAAATGAGTTAGGCGCAGTTTTCTTCCGACCGGCGTTATTGCCGCCCCGCCATGAGTAGTGCCGCACTATTGCCGGACTAGCCATTTTTACTGACAGTTGCGGGGGTGACTCCAACAAAACCCTTGTAAAATAAGGGGATTATGCTGGAGGCGAGGGTCGGAATCGGGCAGGCACAGCGAGCTTTGACTTGCTGAACCTTCGTATTCCAAACCCCAGCTAGAACGCAAATTACAGAAAATACGCTGCTAACACTGAGAGTTTCGCTGATTTTCTCGCTTCGGTCAAGACTTGGAATTATCCATCCGAAACTCCGGTATTACTCCGGCACTACTCCTTTATTACTCCGCTGCTGGCAGATTTGCTGGCAGTCAAAAAAGTAAGAATCTAGCAGAGTCATAAGTTGCGCGCTCTCCCGCACGAGAGACTGTCGCAACCTGTAAGCTGCGAGCAAATTTAGTTTTAGAATATTTATTTGTTTTTGGTCTGCCATGTTAAGTTCGTCAGCTCTGTGAATAACAAAATCTTCAATTTTCAATGAGTCTGACCCGCTGGCCCGACTGGCCACACTTTGATTTCCTGGTTGCCATCCGAAGGATTTTCGAACGGGCCGGGAAAAGGATTTTTCTCATCACGCTTTTGATCTAAGTAGTCCGCGTCAGTTTTGACCGGCGAACTGTCGCGGTTGTCGTAGGTGCAATTAGAGCCCTTCGCTTTTCCAAGCAATTTCGTGGTCACCAGTTGGCGTTTCCCCTCGTTGCGCCACACGGGATCTTCGGCCAAGGAGAGATACCAACCGCTTGCTTTTTGTTCCAACTCAATAGCGGGATCAAAATTGGTTGCTGCCAGCACGTTGATGCCAAACATGGAAGGCTCTGTGTCTTTGGTAAAGACGTTGCCGGCGGCGAAGCATGGCAACACTGTATCATCCATCACACGAATCCCACCTCGTTGAGCGAAGAGGTTGTTGTAGAAACGATCATCACCGCTGTCACCATTCACAGAGGCATACATGCCGGCAATTTCCGTGCTATGCGCCCTTTGAAATGGGGTGACACGAGTGTCGCCACGAAAACTGCGAATCGAACCGGCTATCAAATTGTGCACAAAAGCGATGCCTTGAGAATTTATGGCGAAGGCCCTGCCTGACAGGAACAGGTTGTTGGCGACAAGAATCGGACCATGTTGCATTTCAAAGAAGATGTCCTGGCTGTTGTCGTGCATGAGATTTCCAACCACTTGGCACCCTTGCGCCATCCAATCCAGCCAGATTCCCGCCACACTGCCGCACCGGTAAATATGGTTGTGGGTGATGGCCACATCAATTGCGCCATGAAACTTGATGCCCGCCATTTCCGCGCCTTCGTAGAGATTGCGAATATGGATATCGTGAATCTCGTTGCCCGTGACGGTGCTGAATGCGCAGCCCAAGCTGCCAACGATTCCGGCTTGCTCGCAATGTGAAATCTCATTGTCGCGGACAAGGTGACTGCCGACTCTTTCCTTGTTCCAGCCGTTGGTCAACGCGCGGGTGATCGTGCCAACATAACCTTTGGCGGACCCGGCGCGGTTATCCCATTTGTCGCCATATTTGCCAAGCGCCACGCCGCAGCAGGGCGAATAGCAAATGTTGTTGCTTTCAATGATCCAGCCCTTGCACCAATAGGCCGAAATAACACCGATTTGCGCGGCGGTCGGTGGTGCCCATGGCGCGGCCGCATCACAAAGTGTAAAACCCCGCACGGTGAGATAATTGATGCCGGTTTGCGACGGCGTGAACACAGTCTGACGAACGTTGATTTCGACGTTGGCGACGTTTGGATTCTCCCCCGGAAACTGCGCCCAGATCCTCGTTTTGTCCGCATCAACCTTTACGAACCAAAGGGAACTCTTGTTGTCCGCCGCCAACGGCGGGCGGAAAACCATGCACAACTTGTTACGGCCGCTGACCGGCCTGATTTTCGCTGTGAACGTCTGCCACGCCTGCCAGCCGCCGGTATTCGCCACGGCGCAAGTTCCAAGGAGAGGCCCGGTGGGCGATTCCTCGCGAATCTCAATCACGCCGCCAGTGAGGGACGCCGCGCGAATTTTGATACTCTCCGTGCCTGCACCAAAATCAACGCGGCCATAGCGCACCCAATCGCCGTTATTGATCCAGCCGATGCATTCGCCGCCCTCCGAACACGGCGCGTTCTTTACCCCCTGCTGGGCTTCATATTGCGTGGCTGAAATCTTCCCGGCCTGCACCGGCTCGAACCATGCGACATTCAAAAAATATCCCGTGTTCTTTTCAGGAACAGGTTCGGCTTTAGGATT
>JAJXXW010000081.1 GCA_021780905.1 bacterium | reverse complement strand
GATGATCGGCGGGCACGCATTGGTTGAGGTTGATGACCGTCAGAAAGTCCGGCTGGGCTTGAGGTTTTCCACGCATGGGTTACAGACAAACTTCAACTTCGCTGGTTCAAACTTTTTCAACAAACTGTTAAGTCCGCTTTGTGCGGCAATACCATTCCGTCACTGATTGCCCCTGAATTTTCCCTCATCTACACGCTTACTCCGACTGCATTCACCTTCGACGCAACGACCATTAAGCTGACGGCGCCGTTTTCGCGCCAAACCGATCGGCGAAATACTATATTCACGCCTGAAGTGTGCCTTGACTCGGCGCTTCATAGTCTCGCTCCGCCTCCTGCCGGCTGACTTGAATCCCAGGCGCGCCACCGCGCGGGTCTGATTCAAGTTTGCCTCCGTTCCCTGCCAGTTTTTACCAGGGGAATATTTTGCCTAGCGACCAACAGTTTGTGCCCGAAATCCAATGACCGATGACAATGACCGATGCCGAGTTATGTTAAAACAATTATCCATTTATCCAATGGTCATGCTGGCCGCGTTCATCGCGTCCGCTGAACCGATAGCCACCAACCTCACGCCGGAAAGTGCGGTGGCGGTCGCGCTCGGAAAAAATCTCGACCTAGTTGCCGGGCGCTTGGCGATTCGCCAAGCCGAAGGCCGGCTCAAGCAGGCCGGGCTGTGGTCCAACCCGGAATGGGAGACCGGCTACGCTCCGGACACGGCCTTTGGCAACGCGGGTGAATACAATTTTTCCACCGGCTTCAAACAGCGCTTTCCCATCACCGGCCGACTCGCCAAAGCGAAAACCGTGGCGCGGGTGGATGTGGCCCTGGCCCTGGCCGAAGTGGGCAATCAAGAGCGTCTGCTGGCCGGCGAGGTGCTGGGCCTTGGCCGGGGACTGCTCGTCACACAGGAAAAACTCAAGGCCAACCAAGGACTGCAAGACACCCTGCAAAAAGTCATCGAGGTCTCGGAAAAGCGTTTGAAAGCAGCCGAGGTTTCTGCCGCCGATGTGAATCTCGCCAAATTGGAATGGCAAAAACTGACGTTGGCCCAGGCCGCGCTGCTCAATCAGCAGGAAAGCGCCCGCACGACGTTCAATCGCTTGCTGGGCCGCGAACCCAAAACTCCGTTGCAGATTTCAGGGACGGTCAGTGCGGAGTTGGCCACGAACGCCCTGGCAGAAATTTCGCAGCAGGCGCCGGCGCGGCGTCCCGACCACCAGTTGGCGGCGCTCGGCATAGATCGCGCGGCATCGGAAATCAAACTCGCCCGCGCCGAAAAGTGGGAGGACTGGACGGTGGGCTTTGATTACAGCCGCGCGGTCGGCAAATATGATGCGCCCATTGGAACCAAGACCGACAACTTCCTTGGCGTCGGGGTTTCGATTCCGCTGCCGTTCTGGAACCAGAATCAGGGCCGGATCAGCGAGGCGCAAGCCACGAGGCAGCGCGCCGAGGCCGAATTGGATGCGCTGGATTTGCGGATCCATGCCGAAACGCAGACGGCGGAAGACCAGATGCTCCGCCTGTCCGGCATTCTGCGCCAATACCGCGACGAATCCATCAAGCTCGCGGAAGAAAACGTCGGCCTGTTGCAAAAAGGCTACGGTGACGGCCTCGTCAACCTCACCGCCGTCATTCAGGCGCAGCAGCAATTGACCGATCTGCGCCAATCTTATCTCGAAGCCTTGGGCCAGTTTGAGCAGGCCTGGACCGACTGGCAAACCGCAACCGCCTCGTTTCCCTTGAACCAATCCAAACCGTGATCCGTAACCTTATGAAAAGAATTTCCCTTCAAATTACCTGGCTGACCGTGCTCCTTCTGGCAACCGCCGCCCCGCAAAAGCTGTTCGCCCACGGCGGGCAGATTGAAACCGGCGGCGGCGGCGGCGGGCCGGTGGCGCTGACCAAGGTGCAGCAGGCATCCATCGGTTTGCAAACCGCCCCGGCGGATTTCCGTTCCCTTGACACCGTGCTGCTCCTCAACGGCAGTGTCAGGATTGATCCCGACCGCCACGCGCATGTCACCACGCGCATTTCGGGCCGCGTCGAGCAATTGTTTGCCGGCGTCGGCGACCGCGTGGAAAAGGGCCAGAAGCTGGCCGCCATCCAGTCGCGCCAGCTCGGCGAGCCGCCGCCCACGGTGGACGTGGCCGCGCCGGTCAGCGGCGTGGTCAACGACCGCGTGGTCACCATCGGTGATTCAGTCGAGCCAAACACCGAGTTGTTTCACATTGTGGATTTGTCAAAAGTCATCGTGGTCGCGCAGGTTTATGAAGAGGACGTGGGCAAGGTGAAACTGGGGCAGACTGCGCGCATCACGGCCTTGAGTTATCCGACCAACGAGTTCGCCGGCAAGATCACTTTTGTCGGTTTGGAACTCGACCCGGCCACGCGCACCTTGCCCGTCTGGCTGACGGTGGACAATCCCGACGGCAAACTGCGCGCCGACATGTTTGTGAAAGCCGCCGTGTTGCTCGCCAAAAACTCCGACGTGTTGACCGTGCCGAAGACCGCCGTGCTGGAAGACGGCGGGGAGAAATTCGTCTTCGTGCATACCGGCGACGTGTTCGACCGCGTGGACATCCAGACCGGCGCGGAGGACGACCGCTATGTCGAAGTCAAGGACGGCCTCGTGCCCGGCGACGACGTGGTCATCCAGGGCCAGCGCGAACTGTTCACCGCGTGGCTGACCGGCGGCAAAAAACCGGCGCCGGACAAGGATTAAATCCGGCCAACCCGAAATCCCATGTTCAATAAATTGATTTACTGGTCGCTGAAAAACCGCCTGCTGGTCGTGGTCGGGCTGGTGGTGTTTCTGGTCGCGGCGAGCTACTCGACGCTGCAGATGCCGGTGGACGTGTTCCCCGAATTCGCGCCGCCGCAGGTCGTCATCCAGACCGAATCACCCGGCCTGGCTCCCGAAGACACCGAGTCGCTCATCACTTTCCCCATTGAGAGCGCGGTCAACGGCACGCCGGGCGTGGAAAATGTCCGCTCCTCCTCCTCGGTCGGTCTATCCACCGTCACCATCGTGTTCCGCTGGGGCACGGATATTTATGTGGCGCGGCAATTGGTGAACGAACGCATCCAGTCCGTGCGCGACCGCTTCCCCGCTGGCACGCAAGCACCCATGATGCTGCCTATCACGTCGGCGGTCGGATGGATGATCAAATACAGTCTCGAAAGCGACACGCGCTCGCCGATGGATTTGCGCACGATTTCCGACTGGCAAATTCGTCCGCGCATCCTCGCGCTGGGCGGCGTGGCGTCCGTCGTCAGCATCGGCGGCGAGGTGAAACAATATCAAGCATTGCTCGATCCCGACCGTTTGCGCGCCTACCGGGTCAGCATCGCCGAGGTGCGCGATGCGCTCGCCAAGGCCAACCTGAATGTTCCCGGCGCGTTTCTGCAAACGCCCGGTCGCGAATACATCGTTACCGGCGTGGGCCGCATCGAATCGCTCGACGATGTCCGCAACACCGTCATCAAATACGTCCAGGGCACGCCCATTTGCGTCCGCAACGTGGCGGACGTGCAGTTCGGCGCGGAAATCAAACGCGGCGACGGCGCGATCAATCTCAAAAACGCCGTGATTGGCACGATTTCCAAAGCCTACGGCGCGGACACGCTGGCCACCACTTACAAGGTCGAGCAGGCGCTGGACGACATCCAGAAACAACTGCCGCCGGACGTGAAGATGAACCTCCACGTCTTCCGCCAGGCGGATTTCATCGAAGGCTCGATCCGCAATCTGAAAACGGCGCTGCTCGAAGGCGGCATCATCGTGACCGTGGTGCTGATCGTTTTCCTGATGAACTTTCGCGCTTCGTTCATCAGTTTCATTTCCATGCCCGCATCGTTGCTGGCGGGTGTGATGGTGCTGAAATGGTTCGGCGTAAGCCTCAATTCCATGACCATCGGCGGCCTGGCCATCGCGGTCGGCGAGGTCGTGGACGATGCCATCATCGGAGTCGAAAACGTCTTTCGCCGGTTGCGGCTTAACCGTGAATCGCCGCATCCGGTGCCGGTCCTGGAGGTCGTGTTCCAGGCCACCAGCGAAGTGAGAAATTCAGTCGTTTATGCGACCTTGATCGTGGGGATTGTCTTTTTGCCAATCTTTTTCCTCTCAGGCTTGGAAGGCCGCATTTTCGCCCCGTTGGGCATTGCCTATCTGGGCGCATTATTCGGTTCTCTGCTCGTCGCCGTCACGGTGACACCGGCATTATGCTATATCCTCTTGGCGAATACCAAAAAGGACTTGCGCGAGAGTTTCGTCGCGCACGCCTTGAAAGGCCTGTATGCGAAGGTGCTGCATTTCACGTTGCGACACACTTGGGTGGCTGTAGCCACCGCGCTGGTGATGGCGGGAGTTGCAGTCGCGATCATTCCGTTTTTTGGCCGCTCATTCCTGCCGGAGTTCCACGAGGGCAATTTCATCGTCGCCATGACCACGCTGCCGGGCACATCGCTGGAGGAATCCATGCGGCTCGGCGCGCTGGTGCGGGCGGATTTGCTGAAATATCCCCAGACCGTTTCCATCTCGCAGCGCGCCGGGCGCAGCGAACTGGACGAGGACGCCCAGCCGCCGAACTTCAGCGAGTTCGACGTGAAGCTCGACTACGACCGCGACCAGAAAATGTCGCCCGATGAATTGTTGCGCCGCATCCGCGCGGACCTGGCGGAAATTCCCGGCACGGTGTTCAATGTCGGCTAATTCATTGCTCACCGCATGGATGAAGTGCAGTCGGGGGTGCGCGCCCAGGTCGCCATCAAGATTTACGGCGACGATCTGAACGTGCTGCGGCAAAAAGGCCGGGTCGTGCTGAAAGTGATGCAATCCATTCCTGGCGTCGCCGACCTTGCGTTGGAGCAGCAAATCAATGTGCCGCAGCTCATCATCAAGATGGATCGCGAAAAGGCCAGCCGCTACGGCCTGAACATCGGCGATCTTTCTGAAACCATCGAGACGCTGCTCAACGGCACGGTCGTGTCGCAGGTGCTGGAAGGCCGCAAGACGTTTGACCTGTTCGTGCGTTTGAACGAACCGGCCCGGCAGGACCTTGACGCGATTCGCAACATGCTCGTGGACGCACCGGCGCTGGGCAAAGACGGCGCGAAAATTCCGTTGCGCGAAGTCGCCGACGTTCGTTTTGAAGAACGCCCCTACTTCATCAACCGCGAAAACGTGCAACGTCGCATCATCGTCCAGTGCAATGTCGCCGGGCGCGATCTGAACAGCGTGATCGTCGAGGCGAAAAAGAAAATCGCCGGCCAGGTCAAACTGCCCGCCGGTTATTTCATCAAATACGGCGGCCAGTTCGCGAGCCAGCAGGAGGCGCAGCGGATTCTCACGATTTTCGGCATCGGCGCCGTGGTCGGCATTTTTCTGATGCTGTTCCAGGCCTTCGGCACGGCGCGCGAAGCTCTGTTGGTGATGATCAATCTGCCCCTCGCGCTGATCGGCGGCGTGGTCGCGGTCTATCTCGCCGGCGGCGATTTAAGCGTGCCCGCCATCATCGGCTTCATCAGCCTGTTCGGCATCGCGTCGCGCAACGGCGTCATTCTCGTCAGCCACTACAACCAGCTTCGCACCGGGGGCAAATCACTGCGCGAAACCGTGGTCGAAGGTTCGCTCGACCGGCTCAATCCGGTGCTGATGACGGCGGCGACCGCCGCGCTCGGCCTTGTGCCGCTGCTGTGGGGCAGTCCCACCGGCAAGGAACTGGAGCGCCCGCTGGCGCACGTCATTCTTGGCGGTTTGGTGACTTCCACCTTCTTGAACCTGGTTTTGATTCCGACCTTGTATAACAAGATCGAGGAAATCCGCGAACGGCGCGCCGCCAAAAAGTCCGGCACGCCGGCAAAAAAATCTGGGGCAGGAGAGGCAACGGTTGATTCTCCGGCTTCCAACACTGACAACCAACAAAAACCAACCGAATAAAAAAAGACAAACGTATGAAAAAGACTGCATTGATGACAACACTGCTGGCCCTCGCCGCTGGCATCTGGCTGACCCCGACAACCCGCGCTTGGGCGGACGAAGAAAAAGAGACGCCCACGATGATTCCCGCCACCGCCACCGGGATTTTGCAGGCGGTCAGCGAGGAGGAAACGAACCTGAACAAAACCATCACCGACAAAAAGCTCGAAGACGTGCATCATCACGCCTTCGCCATCCGCGATCTGGTGAACGCGCTGCCCGAAAAATCCAGCGACCTCGCGCCGGACAAACTGGCCCGGCTCAAGGCGGACGCCAAATACGTGACGGCTTTGGCGAGCCGTTTGGACGAGTCCGGCGATGCCAAAGACCAGGCGGCCACCGAGGCGAACTTCAAGAAGTTGCAGGGTCTCCTGAAACAAATCCAGGCGTTGTATCCAGACCAGGCCGCCGCGCCGGCCGCCGTCATCCAATACACCTGCCCCATGCACCCGGAAGTCGTGCAGGACAGTCCCGGCAACTGCCCCAAGTGCGGCATGAAACTGGTCGAGAAACACTGACGGCCAAAATGCCGCCACGAACTCATCAAAACTGAAGCTGCCTTTCAAAGGCGATCCGGCCGGATGCCTCGAAGCCGCCGGTGTCGCTGCGAATTATCTCCAGATTGGTGTTTTCCAGACGGCTGGGCGGGAAATGACTGAAAAAAAGTTTGCGGGGTTTCCGCTGCGTCGGTGTAATTCATCTGTGCATACGAGCACAACCACATTAACATTTAACCAAACATGAAAAAAACAAATCTGTATATCCTGCTTGCCGTTGGTGCCGTCGGCATCCTGGCTCTAACCACCAAACTCACGGCCTCGGACGGCGCCATGCCATCCTGCGGCATGGGCGGAGGCTGTTGCGGCGGCATGGCCACCCCAGCGGCCGCCGAAGTCAGCACCAATGCCACGCCGGATTTGCTGGCGAACTGCCCGGTCTCCGGCAGCAAGCTGGGCGAAATGGGCAAGCCGTATGTGTTTACTTACAAGGACCAGGAAGTGAAACTCTGCTGCCCGAGTTGCAAAAAGCATTTCAACCAGGATCCGGAAAAATACATGGCCTTGATCCGCGCGGCTGACAAGAAATAACCACCGCCAGTGCCCGAACCTTAAATTCGGCGCGCGGAGATTGACTTTCCGCGCGCCGTTTTTTGTAGTCGCCCATGAAACGAAGCGTCCAACTAATTTTCTCTGGCCTTGCCGCCGGGCTGCTGGCCACCGGTTGCCGTGGCATTCCCGCCGCCGGTGAAAAAGCGGCGCGACATGACTTGGCCGAAGTCGGCGGCCAGCTTCAAACCAACCTGCCGGCGCTGACCACCAACGCGACGCTTCCTGAGGCGGTTTATTTCGCGGTGCAGAACAATCCCCAAGTCGTCGCCGCCTACGCGGATTGGGCGGCATCCGTTGAAAACATCACGGTGGCCCGCTCCCTGCCTGATCCCAAGCTGACGTTCCAGGCTTACATTCAAGACAGCCTCACCTCGCTGATGCCCGGACTCGCGACCGACATTCCCGGTTATGGCAAGCGCGCGGCCCGGGCCGCCGCCACCACCGCCGACAGCCGGGTCAAGTATTTTCAATTTGCCACTGCCGTCCAGCAGACGGCTTTCGATTTGCAGAAAAGTTATTATCCGCTCCATTTCCTCGACGCCAAGTTGGCGGTCAACCGGCAAACGCTGGCGCTGCTCGCCGAACTTGAGGCGCTGGCCCGGGCGCAAAATGAAGTCGGTCAGGGAACCATGCAGGCCGTGCTGAAGGCGCAGATTGAACAGAAACAGTTGCAGACGGAAACGACGAACCTGGCGGATTCGCGCACCGTCATGCTGGCGCAATTCAAGGCGGCACTCGGTCTTCGCCCCGATCAAGCCGACCCGCCGGTGCCCGCCGAACCTGATTTTTCTGACAACCGATTGGATGACGAACAACTGCTGGCCAACGCCTGGAAGGAAAATCCGCGCTTGCAGGAACTGGCGGCGGAAATCCATTCTGCCGAGGCCGCCATCACGGTTGCCCGGAAGGAAAAAATGCCGGATTTTTCCGCCGGCTTGCAGGCCGAAGTTTATGAGCCGCCGTTCTATTGGCCGCAGGCCAGCGTTTCCCTGCCGATCTGGCGGGACAAACTGGCAGCCGAACGCGCGGCGGCCGAGGCGGGTTTGCGGGCGGCCAAAGCGCGGTTGACGGCGGGGCAGATTTCGCTCGCCGTGGAATTTGCAGAACAGTCCTACCTGGTTCGTGAGGCCGACCGGCAACTGGCCTTGCTCCGGGCAGATCTGCTGCCCCGCGCCCGGACGTCGCTGGAAGTGGCCCGCGCCGCGTATCAATCCAGCCGGGTGGATTTTCTGAATGTGATTGAGGCCGAGCGCTCGCTCCTCAATTTCCAACTGGACGAAATCGCCGCGCAGACGCAGCGGGAGATTGCCCGGGCGGAACTTGTCCTCATGGTCGCGGGAGTGAGGCCCGAAAGCGCGCCGCTATTAAAATCCGACAACCCCAAGCCAGTCCGTTGATTTTATGAAGCAGACATTTTCCATTTTCATCGTCCTGGCCGCAATGCTATGGCTCGCCGGTGACGCTCACAGCGAGAACGCCAAAACGCTTTACACCTGCGGCATGCACCCGCAAATCATCCAGGATCATCCGGGCAACTGCCCGATTTGCGGCATGAAACTGACGCCGATTCGCAAGCAGGCTGGCGACGCCACGGCGGGTGAACGCAAAATCCAGTTTTACAAATCCACGATGAATCCGGGCGAAACCAGCCCCACACCCGCCAAGGACAGCATGGGCATGGACATGGTGCCGGTGTATGAGGAAGCGGCCGATTCATCCGCCATCGCCGTGGACGCGGCGACGATGCAGAACATGAATCTGCGCACGGCGGTGGTGCAAGCCGGCCCGCTTCGCAAGACCATCCGCACCGTCGGCGCGATTGATTACAACGAGACGGCGCTGGCGGACGTGACGACCAAGTTCAGGGGCTGGGTTGAAAAGCTGGACGTGGACGCCACCGGCCAGTTGGTGCATCGCGGCGAGCCGATGTTCGAGATTTATTCACCCGAACTTTACAGCGCGGAAGTAGAATACTTGCAGGTGCTCAAATTCGGTTCCACCAACGACTCGGCGACCGAGACCTTGCGAGATACCGCGGCGAACAAGCTGAAATTTTTCGACGTGCCGGACGCGCAGATTGCCGAGCTGGAAAAATCCCGCACGCCGCTCAAGACCCTGCCGGTATCCGCGCCAATTTCCGGTTTCGTCATCGAAAAAAATGTCGTGGCCGGCCAGATGGTGGACGCGGGCATGAAACTTTACCGGCTGGCCGATCTCGGCATCGTCTGGGTCATCGCGCAAATCTATGAACAGGATTTGGCGTATCTACGCCTGGGCCAGGAGGCGGTGGTGAAAGTCGGCTCAATGCCGGATCGCGAGTTTCGCGGGCGAGTCACGTTCGTTTATCCGACCGTGGACGAAAAGACGCGGACGGCCAAGGTGCGGCTGGAGTTTGAAAATCCCGGCTACTTTTTGAAGCCGGGCATGTTCGTCTCTGCGATCATTCACGCGCAACTGGAAGACTCGGCGGTGCTGGTGCCGGATGAGGCGGTGCTGCGCAGCGGCGCGCGGAACACGGTGTTCGTGGCGCTGGCCGGCGGCAAGTTCGAGGCGCGCGACGTGGTGCTGGGCGTGGAGGCGGAGCACAGCATGAACCAGGTCATCAGCGGCCTGCGCGCGGGCGAACGGGTCGTGACATCGGGACAATTTCTGCTGGATTCGGAAAGCCAGTTGCAAGAGGCGATTGAAAAAATGCGCGGGCCGACCCGGTGGGGCGAGACTCCCGGCGAGCCGGGCACGCCCGCTAATTCTTCAATCGCCGACGGCTCGCGAGGACGCTCGCCCCACCCAGCCGAACCGGAAGCCGTCGTTTATGTCTGTCCAATGCCAGAGCACGTTTCGATTATTTACGATCATCCGGGCAATTGCCCGATTTGCGGGATGGCGCTGGTGCCGGTCACGCCGTCGGCGCTGCAAAAAATCCAGCCGGGCGGCAAGGTGCTTTACTACACCTGTCCGATGCCGGAACACGCGAGCGTCCACGAAGACAAGCCGGGCAAATGCCCGTTGTGCGCGATGACGCTGATCCCGGTGATGGAACAACCAGCGCCACAGACCAACTCTGTCACGAAACAACTCTATTATTGTCCGATGCACCCAGAAGTCATTTCCGACGAGCCTGGCATATGCCCGAAGTGCGGCATGGATTTGGTGCTCAAGCCGGACACTGCAAATTAGCGACGAACTCCCATGCTGCAACGCATCATAGATTTTTCGCTCCGCAACAAGTTCCTCGTCGTGCTCGCGACGATGACCTTGCTGCTCGGCGGCATATACGCGGCACGCCACATCCCGCTCGATGCGATTCCCGATCTTTCCGACACGCAGGTCATCATTTACACCGAATGGAACGGCCAGGCGCCGAACATCGTCGAGGATCAGGTCACTTATCCGATCACGACGAAAATGCTTTCCGTGCCGAAAGCGAAAGTCGTGCGCGGTTATTCGTTCTACGGCTTCTCGTTCGTCTATGTGATTTTCGAGGACGGCACCGATCCGTATTGGGCGCGCAGCCGGGTGCTGGAATATCTCAGCAGCATCACCGCACAAATGCCGAAGGGCGTCACGCCTTCGCTCGGACCCGATGCCACCGGCGTTGGCTGGGCGTTCATGTATTCGCTCAACTCGACGAATCGCGACCTCGCCGAATTGCGCTCGATGCAGGACTGGTATTTGAAATACCAGCTCACGTCCGTGCCCGGCGTGGCGGAAGTCGCCAGCGTCGGCGGGTTCGTAAAACAGTATCAAGTGACGTTGGATCCGACGAAGCTGCGCGCCTACAACCTCGCGTTGAAGGATGTCAGCACGGCCATCGAACGCAGCAACGGCGAAGTCGGTGGACGTTCGCTGGAACTGGCGGAACGCGAATTCATCCTGCGCGTCAAGGGCTACGTGACCAGCCTCAACGATTTGAAAAAAATCGCCGTCGGCATCGGCGACAAAGGCGTGCCGATTTTGCTGCGCGACGTGGCGACAATTCAGTTCGGCCCCGACATGCGACGCGGCATCGCCGAGGCGAACGGCGAAGGCGAAACTGTCGGCGGTATCGTCGTGGTGCGCTACGGCGCAAACGCGCGGCAGGTCATCGGTGACGTGAAACTTCGTTTGGAACAGGCGATGAAAGCGTTGCCGCCCGACGTGAAGGTGACCGTGAACTACGACCGCAGCGCGTTGATTGATCGCGCGGTGAAGACGCTCGAGGAAAAGCTGCTGGAAGAAAGCATCGTGGTGGCGCTGGTCTGCGCGCTGTTCCTGCTCCATTTGCGGAGCGCGCTGGTGGCGATCATCGTGCTGCCTGTCGCCGTGTTGATCGCGTTGCTGGTGATGTTCGGTCAGGGACTCAGCTCGAACATCATGTCGCTCGGCGGCATCGCCATCGCCATCGGCGCGATGGTGGACGCGGTCATCATCATGATCGAGAACGCGCACAAGCATCTCGAACACGACCAAGGCAAGAAGCCGCACTGGGAAATCATCCGCGACGCGGCGGTGGAAGTCGGCCCGACGCTGTTTTATTCGCTGCTCGTCATCACAGTTTCGTTCCTGCCGGTGTTCACGTTGCAGGAACAGGAAGGCCGATTGTTCAAGCCGCTGGCGTTCACCAAAACCTATTCCATGGCCGCCGCCGCACTGCTGTCCATCACACTGGCACCGGTGCTGATGGGCTGGTTCATCCGGGGAAGAATTCCCTCGGAAGAAAAAAATCCGCTCAATCGCCTGCTCATCTGGATTTACCATCCGGTGCTGGATTTCGTCATCCGCCGGCGCAAGAGCATCATCATCGCCGCCGGCCTTGTCGTTGTGTGGGTTTTTTTTCCTTGGAACAATCTAATTGTCGAGAGACTCCTCTCCCGCCCTTCGGGCACCCTCTCCTCCGCTGCCAGCGGAGGAGAGGGCCGGGGTGAGGAGGCGTCCAGCTTGAAGACTTTCGCCATCAAAATTGGCAAAATATTTCCCTTCCAAAACATCGGCTCCGAATTCATGCCGCCGCTTTACGAAGGCGATTTGCTTTACATGCCGACAACTTTCCCCGGCATTTCACCGACGAAGGCGCGCGAAATCCTGCAAGTCACCGACCGGCTGATCAAATCGTTTCCCGAAGTCGCGGAAGTTTTTGGCAAGGCCGGCCGCGCAGAGACCGCCACCGATCCCGCGCCGATGGACATGATTGAAACGACGATTCGCCTCAAACCCGAATCGGAATGGCCCGCCGTGGACATCAAGGATGACGACGGAAAAGTCATCGCGCATCGCAAGCGCACGCCGGACGAACTCACCGACGCGCTGAACGAAGTCGTGCAGATTCCCGGCCTGAACAACGCATGGACGATGCCCATCCGCACGCGGATTGACATGCTATCCACCGGCATCAAGACGCCCGTCGGCATTAAGATCGCCGGGGCGGACCTCGCCACGCTCGAACGCATCGGCACCGAGGTCGAGGCCGTCATCCGCAAAGTTCCAGGCACGACTAGCGTGTTCGCCGAGCGGGTGATGGGCGGGCGCTTCATCGAATTTGAAATTGATCGCGAAGCCATCGCACGCTACGGCTTGACGGTTGGCGACGTGCAGGACGTGTTGTCCGTCGCGCTTGGCGGAACGCCGTTGACCACGACCGTGGAGGGCCTGCAACGCTACACGATTAATCTGCGCTACGACCGCGATTTTCGTTCTGACTTGCGGGCGTTGCGCGAGGACATCGTGGTGCCGACGCCGACCGGCGCGCAGATTCCGCTCGGTCAACTGGCGACGATCAAAGTCGTGGACGGCCCGATGGGCATCAAGAGCGAAGGCGCGGTGCCAAATGCGTGGGTCTATGTGGACATCCGCAACGTGGACGTGGGCACTTATGTTCAAACCGCCATGCGCGCGGTGAACGACGCTATCGCGCGCGGCGAAATTAATTTGCCCGGCGGCTACAATATTTTCTGGAGCGGCCAATATGAATACATGCTGCGCGCCAAGGAACGCCTGATGATCGTCGTGCCACTGACCCTGCTGCTCATCACGCTCATCATCTACCTGAACACCAAATCCGCCATCAAGACCGCCATCGTCATGCTCGCGGTGCCGTTCTCACTGGTCGGCGCGTTTTGGGCGATTTACCTGTGTGGCTACAATCTCAGCGTGGCCGTATGGGTCGGCATCATCGCACTCGCCGGACTCGACGCCGAAACCGGCGTGGTGATGCTGCTCTACCTTGACCTCGCGTTTGCCGACTGGAAAAAACGCGGCGCGCTGAACTCCACGAACGATTTGCGCGACGCCATTTATCACGGCGCGGTGAAGCGCGTCCGCCCGAAAGCCATGACCGCGTGCGTTATCATCGCCGGCCTTGCGCCGATTCTGTGGAGCCACGGCGCGGGCGCGGACGTGATGAAGCGCATTGCCACACCGATGGTCGGCGGCGTCATCACCTCGACCATCATGGAACTGGCCGTGTATCCGGCGATTTATTTTTTGTGGCGCTCACGGTCCTTGCCGCCGGCGATTGCAAATGAAAGTTTGCCGAAACCGGCCGCAGATGCTATCGGTAATCGTCCGCGCACCAACAACCAAACTTAAAATACAATGAAAACCATGATGATCCTCGCAGCGGTTTTTTCCGCCGGAATTCTGCTGACCACCGGTTGCTCAAGCTGCTGCCAAAAGAGCGGCGCGTGCATGCAGCCGGCCGCCACCACCTGCAACGGCTCATGCTGCAGCGACCCGGCGACCTGCGCCAAATGCTGCACCGACGCCGCCGGCTGCGCCAAATGTTGCAAGAAGTAACCCGTCGCCAAACCACCCGCCGTGACGCGCACCGTCACGGCTATCTTTTTTTCGCGGTGCCCGGCCGGAATTTAATCCGCAGAAACATTTGCCCCGCGGAAAAATTTCGTTAAAAATCAGGTCTGACCGATGGCAAACATTGAAAACGCCTCCAAGGCGGAGCTCGACGGGCTGTTGACGGCAATGATCGCCGCCGCCGAGGGAATTTCCGACCTGCTGTTTGTGGCATCCCACCCGCCGCAGATCGAGGTCCACGGCAAAATCAAGCCCTTCGGCGGCGGTGCGCCGGAAACGGTTCTCACCAGCGAGCGGATCGAGGCGCTGGCCCGGGTCATCATCAACGACAATCCGCGGCAGTTGGAAGACCTGGCCAGAAGCGGCTCCTGCGACTGCAGCTATGCCCTGCCGGAGCTCTGCCGGTTCCGCGTCAACATCTACCGGCAAAACGGCAATTGCGCGATGGTCCTGCGCCGCCTCCAGTCGCGGATTCCGACGATGGACGCGCTCCGGCTGCCGCCGACGTTCCGCGAGGTCGTGAAGGAAATGAACGGGTTGATTTTTGTTACCGGCGGCACGGGCAGCGGCAAGACAACCACGCTGGCGGCCATGCTGAACGAGATCAACCAGAGCGAGGAATTTCACATCGTCACGTTGGAGGACCCGATTGAATTTTTGCATCCGCTCGGCAAATGCACCTTCAGCCAGCGCGAGCTGGGCCGGGATTTTTTCGCGTTTCCGGCCGGCCTGCGCGCCGCGTTGCGGCAGGCGCCCAAAATCATTTTTGTCGGCGAAATCCGCGACCGCGAAACGATGGAGATCGCGCTGACCGCCGGCGAAACCGGCCACGTGGTTTACAGCACCCTGCACACCATCAGCGCCGGCCAGACCATCAACCGCATTCTCGGCATGTTCACCAAGGACGAGGAGGAGCAGGTGCGGGAGCGGTTGGCCAGCTCGCTGCGCTACATCATCAGCCAGCGGCTCGTGCCTCGCGTCGGCGGCGGCCGGCTGCTGGCGACCGAATTGATGGGCAGCAGCCTGCGCACCCGCGAAGCCATCGCGCTCGGCGAGAACGAAAATCGCCGGCTCGGCGACATCATCGAGGCCGGCAGCACGCTCGGCTGGCACAGTTTCGAGCAATCCCTGACCAAGGCTTTCGAGGAGGGCTTGATCAGCGAGGAAACCGCCATGCGATACTGCGTCAACAAGCCGGGTATGCACCAGCGCCTCGACACGGTGAAGAAGCGGCAGCCAACGGCCCGGCCCACCAGCACTTTGAAGATGATACCCCACACGGAATCGGCCAAACCGCCGCCACCGCCGCCGCCACCGCCGGGAAATTTGAAGATTTCCCATTGAGGTTATTGAAAATTTACCCGGTGCCGCCGAGTTTTTTCTCCCACACGGCGATTTTTTTGAACAGATCCGGCAGCCGTTGCATCGCAATCATGATGCGTTTGGCCTGCTTGTCGGGCTGCGCGGGAATGCCCAGCCACATTTCGCCGTCGGGGATGTTGTGCATCACGCCGGCCTTGGAACCGACCGTGACTTTGTTGCCGATTTTCAAGTGGCCGGCGATGCCGACCTGCCCGGCGAACACGGAATAACCGCCGATTTTCGCGCTGCCCGCGATGCCGACTTGCGCGCACAAAATGCAATGCTCGCCGATTTCCACGTTGTGCGCGATCTGCACGAGGTTGTCAATTTTCGTGCCCTTGCCAATCAGGGTCGAACCGAGCGTCGCGCGATCAATCGAAACATTCGAGCCGATTTCCACCTCGTCGCCGATGATAACGTTGCCGACCTGCGGCACCTTGCGATGAAAGCTCGTGTCGAAAACGTAGCCAAAGCCGTCCGAGCCGATGACCGTGCCGGCATGGATGCGCACGCGCTTGCCGATTTGCGTGCGCGTATAAATCGTGACGTTGGAAAACAGATGGGAGCCGTCGCCGAGCACCGAATCGTCGCCGACGTCATTGCCGGACTGCAAAACGACGTTCGCGCCAATTTTCACGCGCTCGCCAATCGTGCAATGCGGCCCGATATGCGCCGTCGGATCAATCTGCGCGCTCGCCGCAATGACGGCGGACGGATGGATGCCCGGTGCAAATGTCGGTTCGGGGAAAAAGATGGCGACCGCCTTGGCAAACGCCACGCGCGGATTGGCCACGCGGATGACGATTTTCTTGGCCGAAGTCGCGTCTGGGCCCGCAATAATGGCGGTGGCGGCGCTGTTTTCGGCGGCGGTGAAAAACTCGGCGGTTTCGGCAAACGTCAGGTCGCCGGGCCTGGCGGCGTCCGCGTTGGCGAAGCCGTTGAGCGGGGTGTTCGCGTCGCCGAGGACTTCGCCGGCAAGTTGTTTTGCGATTTCAGCAGTGGTAAGAGTCATTGACTTGATTTATTCGCCTCACTATAAAGCTGGAAAGATTCTGTTCAATCCCAACTTTTATGGCCGAAATTTTCCGAGGCGGTCTTATCGGCCACAAATTCTTGGGCCGCGCGCACCCGAACGCGTGGCGGCCGGCGCGAAATTCTTTGATCTCAAAGCAAATATTGAGATGCAACCCCTCTGCGGTCGCGATGCCGCCGCCGTGCCAGCCGCGCGAGCGAAACTCGACCGCGCTAGTGTCCGCCCTCAAAAGCCAAACGGTTAAAATTAATTTACCCAGCCGCGAAGTTTTTGCCCAAACTCCAAGTATTCTGGCAAAGGATAAATTTCTTTTTTGGGCGGCAACAAGATTTCATCTCGTAGCGCTGATTTAAATTCTGTCTCGCCTCCATGCCAACCAATTGAGCGTAATCTTAAAAATTCTTTTTCACTGCAAACAATGCTGTAGTCCTTACAAATTGTAATCAAGGCATGATCAAACGCGCGGTGGTGCAAGGCACAAAGCGAGAGGCCGTTTTTTATTTGGTCGGTTCCTCGCTCATGTTCAACCGGAATAATGTGGGCTGCGTCTAGCAAGTCCAATTGAATACCACAAACACAGCAGCGGTGGCTATAAGCACGAAGGACGTTTGCCCGAAAACGAGCATCGCGAATTTTGCGATTCACTGTTTGCAAAACCTGCCGCCGCTCTTTTGGCTCAATATCTTCAAGGTCAAAGTCTACAGCTTCTTCGCGAGAGATTCTGTCGAGAGCTTTTGTTTCCAAAATACCGGCCGAGGTTTGATGCAGTTCGGTAGCTCCAAGAACGTAAGAAGTAAAAAAATCCGGTCGAAAAGCTATTGCAATTTCTCGATTGTCTCGAGCCTGCGTTGCGAACCCGTTTTTAATAGCTTTCTCCAAAGCCTCTCGTCTGATTTGGATTGATGGAGAACGACCTGTCATTGAAATTTGATGCATCGTCGCATCAAAACCAGCAAAGGCCATCAGGTCATCAGACCAACCTAATAAAAGTGTTTTCCATCCTTCACGAAGTTCAATTTGACTGACACCAGTGACCTGAATCCGAAACTCATTTGGGTCTCGTGGAAATCCGCCATGCGTCAAATTCCATATATAAACCAGCAGTGAAACTTTCGTGTCGCCCTTGAAAACAGATAACGCAAACGGGTGTTCGTCACGAGAAGACAAAATCAAAACATCCCAGCCGCAAGCGTGAATTGCTTTAACGACGAGATCGAGCAACTTTTGTTTTCTTAAGATTTTTGCCATAAGGAACAGGAGCCTCTTTTAATAGGTAGGGTTGTGCGTCATCTTGAAATCTCATTTGTGAACCACGAATGTATTCCTCGTTAATTTCCATCGTCATCCAGTTTCGCGCGGATCGTTCAGCCGCCTCACCAGTTGAACCAGAACCGCCAAACGGGTCAAGCACGACATCGCCTTCATCTGTGAGAAAACTAATAAAAAATTGAGCAAATGCCGCAGGAAATCTTGCAGGATGAAGTTGCAAGCCGTTTTCTTTGCACCGACGAATATAACCACTATTGCTCTCTGAATTGGCGAGTGCGAGAACATTGGGCGCAATGGCACCACCATTGTTAGTTAGAAATGAAGTCGCGTTTATATCATGTTCGGAGGGTCGCTTTCCAGAGTTGTATGCCTGCCTCTTCAGCAAATCTTCCATCGCCTCACTGTAAGCCAATAAAACTTTTCGGTTGTCGCTTTTTGGGTGTAGTGACTTACTCAACCACCAAACAACATTCACCGAGTCTTTTAAGCGCACCCTTCGCACTGTTACCCATTCGGCTGGCGTTGGCAACCTTGTCGGGTTGTAGTGAAATAATTCTTGAGCCAGATGGAACCCGCCTTCATTACAAAGTTTGATCAACAATTCATATTGGTAAAGTGAACGCGTTGGCGATCCCTTGCGATACGCTCCACCCAAATCAATAACAAAGCTGCCATCTTCTTTTAGAATCCGCCTAATTTCTTTTGCGAAGGGCATGAACCACTCAACGTATTCGTGATCCTCTTTGTTGCCGTAAGCCTTTTTTCGCGTCAAAGCAAACGGCGGAGAAGTAACAACCAAATTTATTGATTCGTCCGGCAATTCTGTCATCAATTCCAACGAGTCACCGAGAAACGCTTTGCCGTAATCCGTGACGAAATATGGTTCAGTAATCATTAAGCCCTGAATTTCTAACAAGAAAATCAAACGGGGTCGAGAATGACTTTCGTAGTAACTTTGCGGTCGGAATTGGTTATTGGTTGCAATTATTTCTGGAATAATATCATTTTAGTAGAACGGCGGCCACCGCCGGAGTTTGCAGATGGCCTTGTTGGAAAAGCCCAACTGACCGACTGCCATTAAAAATTATGCCGCCCACCTCACTCGAACAAATCATCCCGCAACTGCGCGACGCCATCGGCCCGGTCATCCTCATCTCCGGCGTCGGCCTGCTGCTGCTCACCATGACCAACCGGCTGGGCCGCTGCATCGACCGCGCCCGCGCCATGACGCACGAACTCGCCGCGCAGACCGGCCGCGAACAGGCGCGCACGCAGGCGCAGATTGACATCATCTATCGCCGCGCCCGGATCATCCGGCTGGCGATTCTGTTTTCCGTGGCCAGCGCGCTGCTGGCGGCGGTGCTGGTGGTGACGGTGTTCGTCTCGGCCTGGCTGCAATGGCGTCAGGGCTGGCCGCTGGGCGTGATCTTTGTCGGCTGCCTGCTGTCGCTCTGCGCCTCGCTCATCGCCTTCATGGGCGACATCAATCTTTCCCTGCACGCGCTGAAACTGGAACTGGAACCGCGGCCGCCGGCAAAATAATTTCTCGGCGAAAAGAATCAGCCGCGCGCCCCAAACACGGCGTCGAGGATGACTTCCTTGGTTTTCCAGATCAGCGCCATCGTCATCGCCAGCGGCAGGAGGATGAAAAAAACCAGCAGCAGGCTGCTCGCGCGGTTGATCCAGATCAACACCCGGCCGACGGCCGGCGACGGCTGCGGCAGTTGGGCGAACACGGTGATGGCGATGACCAGCAAGAGGAGCAGCACGAGCAGCCAGCGGTTGAAGGCGGTGAACTGGCGCGTCTCGCTGCGGAGCGTTTCATCCGGCAGCATCGCGCCGAGCCGCCGTAGGACGAGGTTCAGGTTGAACAGGAACAACACGGCGGCCAGTTCCAGCACCCAGACGGCATCGGCAAAGAAATCCTGCTCCGGCAGTTTGTTGTGCCAGTAGACAAACGGGCACAGGCCGAGCAGGACGAGCGCGAGCAGTTGCGCGCGGTCCAGCGCCTGCCGCCACGGGCGTTCCTGCCTTTGAAACGCCGCCATCTGCCACAGGCCATAGAGGAGCAGCGCGTTGACCGCCAGCCCAGGCAGAAACCCCAGCGGTTTGAGCCAGTCCGTCTGCGCGGTCTCCACGCCGATGAGCAGCGCGGCGGGCAGGCCCCAGAACAGCGCGGACAGCCCGCGCGCCAGTTTGCCGAGCGAGCGGAGCAATTGCGGATTGGCCGAAGACATCCGGGCCATGATGAAGGATAACCGGCGAATGGAAAAACAAATTTAACACCCGCTCCAGCCCCAGATTTGCCCCGGTTTTTGCCCCTCCCAAATGGGCATCTTGAACTCCGAAAGCGACCCGGCTTGGTCTGTCAATGCCGGCGGATTGCTCGTCTGGCTGAATCTGTAGCGGGGCCTTGGCCAGGCAGCGAAGAAACCGAATCGAACTGATGCCGATGGGGAGCCGCCGCCATCAAGCCACAACTGTTCAACCTCACCGCAGACATCAATCCCAGAGCCTGAAGGGCAAACCGGCCTTTTCCATGAAATTGCCGCAGCGCGGGCAGCGGCCGGGATCGTTCCAGGCTTCGACCGAATGTTTCGCCGCCACCGGACACGCCAGGGCGAAATGGTGCCACACCCGCCGTGCGCCGGCCGCCCCATCCCGCAACATCACCGGCGGAATCTCCGGCCGGAAAAAGCCGGGGAACTTGATCGTCTCCCGCGCCCCCGCGCGGCGGCGCAATTTGGTGAAAACGTCGAGCAGCTCGCGACAGTCGCGGCAGACAATCGTCTGCACCTCGCAATGCAGGCCACTATCCACGCCGCCCGAGACGCGGGCGCGGTATTGGCAATACGGACACTCGAAATGATACGTCCGGCCCATGAACTCTTGTGAAATACAGGCTCCCGCCGAACAGTGCAAGCTTGGTCAAGCTGCGGCCGCCAGCGTGATAAATTTTTCCGTCGCCGCCGTAATTTTTCCCGGCAACCACGCTGCGCCCACCACCACCTCACAGTTGACGCCCGCCAACGGAATGATGTTCAGACGCGGCCCGACCATGCATGCGAGGCAGTCGGGAACCAGCGCCACGCCGCGGCCGGATTCCACGGCCGCTATCAGGCTGGTTACGCCGTCGTGTTCCTCGGCGATGCGCGGGCGGCGTTTTTCGCGCGCGAACATCCGCGCCAAATCCGTGTGGTATTCGGGATAATCCTCGCGGCTGTAGCCGATGAGCGGTTCGCGGGAAATTTTGGCGAGCGAAAGGGATTGCGCCCGCGCCAGCGGATGCACCGGCGCAACCGCCACGCACATCGGGTAGCGCGCAAGTTCCTGAAATTTCAGCCCGCGCAGCGCCGCCCGCGGCGGTCGCACCAGCAACGCCACCGATAATTTGCCGCTGCGCAGTTGCGCCAGCATTTCTTCCGTGGAGAGGTCGTGCAGTTTCACGCGCACCGCCGGCAGCGCCTGCTGGAACTGCCGCAGCGCCGGCGGCAGAAGCCGCACTGTGAGCGACGGCGCGTAGCCGACGTGGATTTCGCCGCCCGCACCGACCGCAACTTCGCGCGCCTTTTTCACGGCGGCCTCGGCGTGCGATAAAACCTCCCGCGCCTCGTTCAGAAAAACTTTTCCCGCCGGCGTGAGCCGCACGGCTTTGGCACTGCGCTCAAAAAGCTGGAAACCGATTTCGTCCTCGAGGTCGCGGATTTGGCGGCTGACGCCCGGCTGCGAGACGCGCAGCTTGAGCGCGGCGCGGGAGACATTTTCCTCCCCGGCCACGGCGGTGAAGTAACGGAGATGGCGCAGTTCCATGCGATTTTCACTATGCCTAAAAGTTATCGTCAGTCAAGAAACATGGTATTTCCCGAAACCGCACACTGCGCGTAAGGTGTGTGCATGACAATTCTTCGAAAGAGCCAGGAACGGGGCCATGTGAACCACGGCTGGCTGGACAGTTATTTCACGTTCAGCTTCGCGGATTATTATGACCCGCAATGGCAGGGCTTCCGCAGCCTGCGCGTGATCAACGACGATTTGATTTTGCCCGGCCTGGGCTTCGGCACGCATCCGCACCGCGACATGGAGATCATCAGCTACGTCTTGAGCGGCGCGCTCCAGCATCGCGATTCGCTGGGCAACGGCCGCGTCATCCGGCCCGGCGAATTTCAATACATGGCCGCCGGTTCCGGCGTGGAACACAGCGAATTTAATCCGTCAAAAACGGAGCCGCTGCGCCTGTTGCAAATCTGGATTCAGCCGGACACGAAAGGCGTCAAGCCGCGTTATGCCGAGAGGAATTTCACCAAGGCCGAGACGGGCAAGTTGCATCTCGTCGCCAGCAAAACCGGACGCGCTGACTCGTTCGAAATCCATCAGGACGCGGATTTGCTGCTCGGCAAATTGGAGGCCGGCCAAAACGTTGCGCACGCGCTGGCAAAAGACCGGCACGCGTGGCTCCACGTCGCGGAAGGCGAAGTGACAGTCAACGGCACGAAGCTAGCCGGCGGCGATGCCATTGGCGTGAGCGAGGAATGTGGGCTAGAGATGGCCGCAGCCAAACCGTCGCAAGTCTTGTTGTTCGATCTAAACTAAAACCAAACCAAGAAAGGAAAAATAAAATGCCCACCGTATCTGTCATCTACTTCAGCGGCACCGGCCACACCACCAAACTCGCCGAGGCCGTGCACAAAGGCGCGGCGTCCGTCGCGGGCGTGCAGACGAATCTCATTGCCATCAAAGGCGAAGACATCGTTCATGGCCGTTACAAAAACGACGCCGTGTTCGCGCAGCTCGACGCGAGCGACGCGATTATTTTTGGCAGCGCCACTTACATGGGCGGCCCGGCGGCGCAGTTCAAAGCCTTCGCCGACGCGACTGCGGGAAAATGGTTTGCCGCCGCCTGGAAAGATAAAATTTCGGCGGGCTTCACCGTCTCGATGAGTCCGAGCGGCGACAAGTTGAGCACGCTGCATTATTTTTTCACGCTCGCCATGCAGCACGGCATGATCTGGATCGGCCAGCCGGAAATGCCGTTGCAGCCGAACGGCGTCAACCGTCTCGGCAGCAACAGCGGCGTGATGGCGCAGGCCGGACAGGAATCGCCGGACATCGCGCCGAGCGAAGGCGACAAGCTCACCGGCGAAATCCTCGGCCAACGCGTCGCGGAATACGCGTTGAAATTGAAAAAGTAAATTGCGCAACCAAACAAATCTACAATATGAAAGCTGCCACCATCATCGCCCGCACATTGCTCGGACTTGTCTTCGTCGTGTTCGGGTCAAACGCGTTTCTGCATTTCATCCCGATGCCGCCGCCGCCGGCCGGCCTGGCGGGTGATTTCATGAAGTCGCTCTTCCTGAGCCATTACTTTTACGTCGTGTCGGTCACGCAAGTCCTGGGCGGGTTGCTGGTGTTGAGCGGGCGTTTCACCGCGCTCGGTCTTTTGTTGCTTGGACCGGTCATCGTGAACATCCTGTGTTTCCACCTCTTCCTGAACCACGAAGGCCTGCCGCTGGCGATTGCCGTCGCCGTGCTCGCGCTGTTTTTGCTCTGGCAGAAACGCGGCAACTTCGCCGGGCTGCTGCAAGGTTGACCGGAAAAATCCATCACCGCCGCCGGAACCAAATCCGGCGGCGCCACTATTGAACCAGCGCGTTGCCGGCGACAAAACCGGTGGTCCACGCGGCTTGAAAATTGAAGCCGCCGGTGACGCCGTCAATATCCAGCAGCTCGCCGGCGAAGAACAGCCCGGGGCAGATTTTGCTCTCCATCGTCTGAAAATTCACCTCGTCCAGCTTCACGCCGCCGCACGTTACGAACTCATCCTTGTTCAGGCTTCTGCCCGTCACGGAGAACTCCGAACGGAGGATTTGCCGCGCCAGCGCTTGCGACTGCGCCCGCGTGAGCGCGGACCAGCGGGTGTCGCGCGCAATGCCGGCGGTGAAGACAAGCTGTTCCCACAAGCGAGCCGGCAATGGCAACAGCGGCGCGTTCACGAGCCGTTTTGCGCCCGCCGATGCGCGGCGCACCTGAAATTGCCGGGTGATTTCTTCTTCGATTGAATCCGGCAGCCAGTTCGCGAACAGGGCGAAGCGGTAGTTCAAATCGTGCAGCGTCCGTGCGCCCCACGCGGACATTTTCAAAATCGCCGGGCCGCTCAAGCCCCAGTGCGTCACGAGCAGCGGTCCGCGCTCGCGCAGTTTGGCGGCGGGGATGGAAACCTCCGCGTCTGCCGAAACGCCCGCCAGCGTGCGCAGCCACGGCGTCTCGATTTGAAACGTGAACAGCGATGGCACGGGCGATACCAGCGAGTGGCCAAGCGAAACCGCCAGTCGTCCCGCCGCCGCCGCGCGGCAGCCGCCAGTTGCGAGCAGCAGCCGGTTGCAGGTAATTTTTTCGTCGCCGGTTAGCGCCAGTTCGAATTTTCCATCCGCATTTTTAATGACAGATTCCACGGCGCAGTTCAGCCGCATCTTCACGCCGGCCTTTTCGGCGGCGGCTAACAGGCAGCTCACGATTGTCTCGGAAGAATCGGTGACGGGAAACATCCGGCCATCGGCCTCGGTTTTCAACTTCACGCCGCGCGCCGCGAACCAGTCCACGGTGTCGCGGGCGGAAAATTTCGAGAACGGCGAAAGCAGCGCGCGTTCGCCGCGCGGATAGCGAGTCGCAAATTCGCGCGGCGCGAAACACGCGTGCGTCACGTTGCAGCGGCCGCCGCCGGAGATGCGAACTTTGTCGAGGAAGCGCGCAGATTTTTCCAAAATCGTCACGTCCGCGCCGGCTTCCGCCGCCGCGATGGCGGCGAAAAATCCCGCCGCGCCGCCGCCGACCACGATGATTTGCCTCGAATTCACGCGCGGAGCATCGCAAAATTCACGTCATGTCCGAAGCAAATTTGCCCGCCGCGCCGACTGGCCCGCACCGGCGCCGCCCGCGCTATCGCGGGAAACACCCGCGCCGCTTCGAGGAGAAATACAAGGAGCGTGATCCCGCGCGGCACGCGGACACGGTGGCGAAGGTCATCGCGTCCGGCAAAACACCGGCCGGCACGCATCGGCCGATCATGGTTGCGGAAATGCTGGCGGCGCTGGCGCCTCAACCCGGCGACGTCGCGGTGGATTGCACGCTCGGCTACGGCGGTCACGCGCGGGAAATTCTCGCGAAAATCCTGCCCGGCGGAAAACTGCTCGGCCTCGACCAGGACCCGCTGGAGCTGCCGAAAACCGAGGAGCGGTTGCGGGCGCTCGGTTTTGACGGGCAAGTTTTCACCGCGCACCGCAGCAATTTCGCCGGGCTGCCGCAGATCCTGGCGGCGCAGGGAATCGCCGGCGCGGATTTGATTCTCGCCGACCTCGGGGTTTCCTCGATGCAAATTGACGATCCGGCGCGCGGCTTTTCGGTGAAATTTTCCGGCCCGCTCGACATGCGGATGAACCCGCAACGGGGCCGGCCGGTTTCGGAGATGTTGAAAAATATCCAGCCGGATGCGCTCGCGCAACTGCTGATGCAAAATGCCGACGAACCCAAGGCGGTCCAGCTGGGTGCGGCGCTTGCGGGCAAAAGTTTTGCGACCACGCACGCGCTGGCCGAAGCCATCCGGGCCGCGCTGCCGCTGGTGCCGCAGGAGGAATGTCGCCTCAACATCCGCCGTGTGTTTCAGGCCCTGCGCATCGCGGTGAACGACGAGTTTTCCGCGCTGGAAAATTTTCTGCGGCATCTGCCGATGTGCCTGAAGCCCGGCGGACGCGCGGCGATCCTGACGTTTCATTCCGGCGAGGACCGGCGGGTAAAAAAGGCTTTTGCCGACGGCCGGCAGAATGGCGTTTACGCAGAGATCTCCGAGACAGTCACCCGCGCTTCCGCGGAGGAGCAGCGCGCGAATCCGCGCGCCGCGCCGGCGAAGCTGCGCTGGGCGCGGCGCGCGGGCGGTTTAGATTGCCCAATTCCGCTTCAGGCGCAGATCCCGTCAATGATCCGCCCGTGGACATCCATCAGCCGGAAGTCGCGGCCCTGATAGCGCACCGTCAGCCGTGTGTGGTCAATACCGCAGAGCGTCAGCATCGTCGCGCGCAGATTGTGAACGTCCATGTCCCGGCCGTCCTCCAGGCAGCTGTAGCCGAGTTCATCCGTGCTGCCGTAAGTGATGCCCGGCTTCACGCCGCCTCCGGCCCGTGGCAGCGGAACCAGGTGTCGGATAGAATCGGGCGGATGTCGCGGTCGTAGCACGGCGCGTCCGCGCCGTCACCCCGGGCTGCCGCCGGCCCAACACCGCCGGCGGCGGCTGGCAGGAGCCACCCTCATCCGATGCGACAGATTCATTTTTTGTAAGACTAAAAACAAACGACTCCATCGGGTAATCAACCGCCGCATCAGGCGATCTTGCGCAGCTTCGTCACGCGACCGACCTCGACCCATTCGACGACGAAGATGTTTCCTTCGTGGTCAAAATAGGCGCTGTGCGGCGCGACGAACTGGCCGGGCACAAAATGGTCGCGCGTCAGCGTCCGCAGCCCCTGGTAGCCGGGGCCTTCGCCCAGCTGGGCGACCAGTTTGAAATTTTCATCCAGCAAGGTGACGCGGGAATGCAGGTCGGGCACCACCATCAGTTTGCCGTGCGTGTGAAAATGGCACGGCTCCAGAACATTTTCCGTGACGAAACCGAGGTGCTGGCCGTCGAGCGTGAAATTTTGCAACCGGTTGTTGCTGCGGTCGGCCACCACCAGCACCGGTGTTTCGCCGCGCAAATCCACCATCAGCCCGTGCGGGCAGCTCGTCTGGCCCGGCGCCGCGCCCTTGCCGCCAAAGCTGCGGAGGTATTTCGCGTCGCGGTCGTATTCGTGGATGAAACTTTTGCCGTAGCCGTCGGCGACGTAGAAATTTCCGCCGGGCGCAACGGCGATGTTCGTCGGCACGAATTCCTCCGGCCGGGTGTAGCCGTGGCACTGTTCCGGCGCCCATTTGCGCCAAAGCTCCTGACCGGCCAGCGTTGTCTTGGCGAATTCGTGGCGCCTGGTGTCGCACAGATAGAAAAATTCCTCGTTGCCCTCGCGGCTCAAATGCAGGCCGTGCGCGCCGCCCTTGTATTCCTTGCCCCACGAACGGACAAATTTGCCGTCGGCGTCGAACACCACCACCGCGTCGTCAATTGTCGCGCCCTTGCCAACGGTGTGCTTGATGTGGATTTCGCCCTGCGCGTCCACTGCCACGCCGTGGGTGTTGCCATAGACGTGGCCGGCGGGCAGTGCGCCCCAGTCGTGCAGACACTCGTATTGATGCTCGCCGGCGCCGAGGATCGGCGGCCGCGTGCCGGTCTTATCCTCGGCGATAATGTAAGGCGCGGCGGACAGAAACGCGGCGGCGGTGCCGGAGCGCCTGAGGAATTCCCGGCGGTTCAATTTTGCATTTTTCATGACGGTTGGTTTGGTGGTGGTGAGAGGTTTAGGCAATCAGTTGATCAATCACATTGGCGGGCACCACGCCGGTCAGCCGTTGGTCGAGACCTTGGAAACGGTAGGTGAATTTCAAGTGGTCGAAGCCGAGGAGTTTCAGCGCCGTCGCGTGAAAATCATGAACGTGAACCGGATCCTTGATGATGTTGTAAGAAAAATCGTCCGTCTCACCGTGAACCAAGCCGGGCTTCGCGCCGCCGCCGGCCATCCACATCGTGTAGCAGCGCGGATGATGGTCGCGACCGTAGTTGTCCTTCGTCAACTGGCCCTGCGAATAGATCGTGCGGCCGAATTCGCCGCCCCAGACCACGAGCGTGTCGTCGAGCATTCCGCGCGCCTTCAAATCCTGGATCAAGCCGTGGCACGCCTGGTCAATATCCTTGCATTGCTGCGGCAACCGCCCGCTGACGTTCGAGTGGGTGTCCCAGTTGTTGTGATAAATCTGCACAAAGCGCACGCCGCGCTCCACCAGCCGGCGCGCGAGCAGCGCGGTGTTCGCGAAGGTGCCGGGCTTTTTGGCGTCGTCGCCGTAAAGCGCATACGTCGCGGCGGATTCTTTCGAGAGGTCGGACAATTCCGGCACGCTCGACTGCATCCGAAACGCCAGTTCGTATTGCTTGATGCGCGTGTGCGTTTCGGGGTCGCCAACGGTGCGGAAATTGATTTCGTTCAGCGCCTTCAACCCGTCGAGCGTTTTGCGCCGGACTTTTTCGTCCACGCCGGCGGGATTGTTGATGAACAAAATCGGATCGCCCGCCGTGCGCAGCGAGACGCCCGCGTGTTCGCCCGGCAGATAACCCGCCGACCACAGCCGCGTGCCAATCGCCTGCAATTGCTCGGTGTTCGTGGACTTTGCGATGAGCACCACGAACGTCGGCAAATTCTCATTCATCGAGCCGAGACCGTAGGAAACCCAGGAACCGAGGCACGGCTTGCCGGTGATCTGGTTGCCGGTCTGCATGAAGGTGATCGCCGGCTCGTGGTTGATGGCGTCGGTGTTCATCGAGCGGATGAAGCACAGGTCGTCCGCCATTTTCGCCGTCCACGGCAGCAGTTCGCTGATCCACATGCCGCTTTTGCCGTGTTGGGCGAACTTGTATTTCGACGGCGCGATGGGCAAACGTTTTTGCCCGCTCGTCATCGAGGTGATGCGCTGGCCCATGCGCACCGAGTCCGGCAAATCCTTGTCGAAATAGTCGCCCAGCTTCGGTTTGTAATCAAACAAATCCATCTGCGGCGGGCCGCCGACCATGTGCAGATAAATCACGCGCTTGGCTTTCGGCGGAAAATTCAGGCCGATCGTGCGCAGCATTTTGTCCGCGTCGGCCGCCGCCGCCGTCTTTTTGTCGTCCGCTAACAGCAGGTTCGGCGCGAGCGCGGCCAGCGCCGCTGTGCCGAGCAGACTGGCGCCGCGCTTGAAAAACTGCCGGCGCGTTTCGTAGCGGACGTAATCCTGCAACAGCGGATGCGCTTGAAATTCGTGGCTCATAATTTATTTGTTCAGGACTTCGTCAAGGTTCATCAGTTCGTTCGCGACCATCGTGTAGGCCGCGAGCGTGGGGGCGGTGATTTTCGGGTCCGGCTTGCTTTCACCGACCGCCAGCAACTGCTCCGCCGCTTTCGGTTCGGCCCGGTAGTGCGTGAGCAGGTCGGCGACGTTCGCCTGCAAAATTTGTTTTTCTTTCGCCGTCAATGGCCGGGCCAGCAGCCGTTCCGCCATGTAATCGAACGCGTCGTTTTTACCCGCGAGACTGGCCTGGGCCAGTTGCCGCGCGGCCTCGATGAACTGCGGGTCGTTCAGCGCCACCAGCGCCTGCAACGGCGTGTCCGTGCGATCGCGCCGGACGGTGCAGGTCTCGCGCGACGGCGCGTTGAAAATTTCCATCGAGGCCGGCGCGGCCTGCCGTTTCCAAAACGTGTAAACGCTGCGGCGATACAGGTTGTCGCCGTGATCCTGCAAATAAATGCGCGTGTCGCCTTGCGGCATGCCCACCGTGTCCCAAATACCCGACGGTTGATACGGGCGGACACTCGGCCCGCCGATTTTTTCCACGAGCAATCCGCTCGCCGCCAGCGCATAATCGCGGATCATTTCCGCGTCCATCCGGAAACGCGGCCCGCGCGCCAGCAGCCGGTTCTCCGGGTCTCGTTCCCATTTCGCCGGCGACACGACGGCCGACTGCCGATAGGTCGCGGACATCACCATCAATTTGTAAATCCGTTTTACGTCCCAACCGTGCTCCCGGAAATCCACCGCCAGCCAGTCGAGCAACTGCGGATTCGACGGCTCCTCGCCCGCCACACCGAAGTCGCCCGACGTTTTCACGATGCCCGTGCCGAACAATTCCTGCCAGCAGCGGTTCACCGTCACGCGCGCCGGGAGCGGATTGTCCGGCTGCAAGAGCCATTGGGCAAAACCCAGCCGGTTGGTCGGCAAGCCGGGGGCCATCGGTGGCAGAAACGCCGGGGTGGCCGGGGTCACGCGTTCGCGCCGCTGATCATATTGGCCGCGAAACAGGATGTAAGCCTCCGGTGCGGTGGGGCGCTCGTCCATCACATACGCCACCGTGCCGCGCTGGCGAATCTGCTTCTCCTCGTTTTTCAGCATATCCTGCGTGTGGACCAGTTGCAGATAGCCATCGTCCACCTCGCCCAGCCAGGCGGGATACAGCTCGTCCAGCTCGGCTTCGGTCCGCTGCTGCGCCGGCTTGCGGGCCAGCCACTGCAGGCGCGGGAGATTCATCAGTTCCATGATTTCGCCGGGCTTCAATACGCGCGTGAACAGCCGCAAATCCTGCAGGCCAGCGCCTTGGACCGGCGAACTGGCATCGCGCTGGCCCAGCTTAAACGGCACCGCGGTCCGCACGGAATCTTTCAAGTTGTTATTCTGCACCTCCATCCTCTGCGGCTCGCCGTTCACATAGATCTTCACACCTTTCGCCTGGGATGAACCGTCGTAAGTCACGCAGAGGAAATTCCAGCGGTCCTTCGGCAGTTCGGTTTTGGCCGAAACCTTGAGCGCGTTCGTGGGCCAGGCGTGAATGAGATGGAAAGTCGGCCGGCCGTCCTCTAGCCACAAATCCCAGCCGCGAAAGGCTTGCCCCTGATCCGCCATGCGCGCGAACAACGCGCCGTCTTCATTGCCTGGCAGCCGCACCCAGGCCGCGTAGCTGAAGGCGTTCGTGCGCTCAAAATCGCCGACGGCGGGAAACTCCGGCGCGTTGGTGCCGCTGATGGTGTAGGCCCGGGCCGCCACCACGCCGGCCTGCCAGTTGGTGTTGGCACCGATGGCCAGCGTTTGATTGGTGCCGGGAAGAGTAAATTTGATTTCACTGCTTGCGCCGTCATCCAGCGGCGCGTGAAAAACTAGTTTTCCCGCGGGCAGCCGGCCGTTTAGCTTCGTCAAATCCGGCTGCGCCAGCCAGTTGGTGAAAGCGCCGCGCGCGGAATCTTTTCGCGCGGCAATATTTTTTTCAACGGCGGGAATTTCATCGCCCAGCCGCTGCCAGCGCGCGTCATCCGCCGGTTGGGGAATCACCATCACCGGCGGCGTGGCCTTGATGTTGCCGTCTTTGGCCTGCTGCGTGGTGTGGTTGAAAAAAGCCGACAGTGAATAAAAATCTTTCTGCGTCAGCGGATCGTATTTGTGGTCGTGGCAGACGGCACAGCCGACGGTCAGGCCGAGCCAGGTCTGGCCGGTGGTTTCCGTGCGGTCGCGGGCGTAAAGCACCAGATACTCCTCGTCAATCAAACCGCCTTCGTTCGACGTCACATTGCAGCGGTTGAAGCCGCTGCCGATTTTCTGCTCGCGCGTGGCGTTGGGCAACAGGTCGCCGGCGAGATTTTCAATGGTGAACTCGTCGAACGGCATGTTTTGGTTGAACGCGTGGATGACCCAGTCGCGATACGTCCACATCTCGCGGTAATTGTCGAAATGAATCCCGTGCGTGTCGCCATAGCGCGCGGCGTCTAGCCAGTAATGCGCGCGCTGCTCGCCCCACGCCGGCGACGCGAGCAGCCGGTCCACCACTTTTTCGTAAGCGTCTGGCGACTGGTCGCTCACGAACGCCTCAACCTGCTCCGGCGTCGGCGGCAGGCCGGTCAAATCCAAACTGACCCGGCGGATCAATGTGCGTTTGTCGGCTTCCTTGTTGGGCCTGAGCTTTTCCTGCTCCAGGCGCGCGAGGATGAAACTATCAATCGGATTTTTCACCCATTGAGTGTTTTTAACCTTGGGCAGCGGCGCTTTCACCGGCGGGATGAAGGACCAGTGCGGCTCGTAGATTGCGCCGGCGGCAATCCATTTTTTCAGCAACTCCTTCTGCGCCGGCGTCAACACCTTGTTCACCTTCGCGGGCGGCATATGGTCGTCGTCCTCGGCAAAAATCCGGCGAATCATCTCACTTTGATCCGGCCGGCCGGGAACAATCGCCGCCGCCCCGTCCTCCAATTGGTTTGTGGCGGTCTCGAAATGATCCAGCCGCAACCCGGCCTTGCGCGCCGCCGAATCCGCGCCGTGACAGGTGAAACAGTTTTCCGCCAGAATCGGCTGGATGTCGCGGTTGTAGGTGATTTTGGCCGGCGCCGTCGCGGCTGCCAACGCCGCCGGCAACAGCAGACTGCAAATCAATGGCCTCAAGCACACGCGCATAAAATGAGTTAAACTTAATTTTGAAATTTCCCCGGCAAATGTCCATCCCCTTGCTGGAATAATCACGCCTCGGTTCGGGCGTGCAACCTCGCTCTCCATGGCAAATTTGTCAAAGCTTGGTTG
This sequence comes from bacterium, assembly GCA_021780905.1. Taxonomy (GTDB): domain Bacteria; phylum Verrucomicrobiota; class Verrucomicrobiia; order Limisphaerales; family UBA11358; genus UBA11358. The sequence continues at coordinate 46,476 of JAJXXW010000081.1, read as the reverse complement.
AAGCCGCTGTCGGGCGCAAAACTGCCATGAAAATTGTCTCTGATAAAATTTGCAAATCTCGTCAATGGCCGCCCGATTCTTGGCAGGTAGTCGCCGGCACTCGGAATGCAGACGCGTTCGCAGCGGCGGAGGTTTCATCGGCTGGTTTTGGTGTGGTTGCATCTGGATTGTTGTTTCAGGCGACCTGGCATTAATTAATGAGCCCTCGCTGGGCGGGATTCGCTCGGACGTTGAGCCGGAACTGCGCGTCGCCACAAATGATTTCGATTTGGCCCTTGAAACGCGGGGAAGAGTTAACCGTGAAGCAGGCGTGGTAACCACCGAACGCGTCGCGAAGTTCTTGCGACCATTCTCGAACCGTTGGCGAGCAGCGGGTGAGTAAAAGTCCGTTAAGCTAATTAGGCTAAATTGGTGGGAAGTGAAAAAGAAAGGCGGCTGTTTTGGCGTCCGCCAAGAACCGTTGATTCGAAAACCATTGCTGCACTTCCAATAAAAAGTGGAGCCAACTGTCGGGCTTGAACCGACGACCTGATCATTACGAAATCAACTCCCTGATTACTTAATACGCTTTGTTTGCTTGGTTATATTCATTTTTTATTATTTTCTTGACCCCTGTTTTGACCCCCTATAGATTACTGGAATGACAGAGAAATCAAAAAATGCCGAACTTTGGGAACACGTTGACACGAATCTTATTCGCTACAAACCCAATGGTAAGTATTACCTGAAGGCCAAAATTCACGGTAAGAAAATCAGGCAATGCTTGGAGACAGATACTTTGAAAGAGGCGCGGCACAAGTTGGCGGCTTTCATGGTTCGCATTCGAGGGGGAGCCGTGAAGGGCACAGGAGGAAATACTGTTGGCTCGCTGGTTGAGGAATGGAAGATTTGGCTGAAAAATAAGCGACAGTCCCCAATGACTACAAGGGCACGCCTCAATAATTTGGAATTGATTTTGCGAACGTGGACACAGTTGAGTTCCATGAAAATTAACGCCGTGACCAGCCATGATGTGGAGGTCTGGCGGGACAGCCTGCTAACGAAAACTTGGAAATCTCCCAAAGGCAACCGCAAATACTCGACTGCTGCCGCAAATCAGTGTCTAGGAACGCTACGCAGCATTTTCAAGTTGGCGTCAGCTCGTGGCATGTTGCTCACGGACAATCCATGTCTGAAAGTGAAGGTCGTTCCACAGGTGAACCGAAAGACGCTCAAACTGCCGACGCTGGAGGAATTCGCGAAACTCCGCGCTATGATTTACAGCGAGAGTAAGAGCGGCGGGGAGCTGTTTGATTTTCTCGCGTTGAGTGGCACGCGCATTGAATCCAGCCGGAACGCGACATGGGGAAACATTGACTGGGACAAAAACACGCTGACGTTTGTTAAGGCAAAGCGCAGACCATACACCATTCCCATGATGGCCAGCTTGAAGAAATTCCTATTGGAAATCATGCCAGCGGACGCCAAACCAACGGACAGAATAACTAAACAGGATTCCATCAAGAAGGTTCTTGGAACCAGTTGCAGGAGACTAAAACTCCCGCACCTTTCACATCATAGCCTACGACATTGGTTCATTACGCGGAAGTTGGAAAACCCGAAAATTGATTTTTACACATTAAGCAAATGGGTAGGCCACAAAGACTCCGTCTTGCTACAGAAGACCTACGCGCACAGCCGAGACGAACACTCGCAGGCGCTCGCAAAGGAAACATGAGCAAATTCATTCGAGACCAATTTTGCGCCAGCGCACTTGGTGCGTTGCTGGGATGGGCTTTTGGCACTCTCATCCGCCGCCACCGCGAACGGCAGACAACCGCCCCGCCCGCAGTCACCGCGCCCCGAACCGACCATGCCGAGTTAAAGACTCGCTGGCAAGACAAACGCCCCAACAGCATCAGTTGAACCCGCTGACAAGCACTCCAAGCGTCTTATTCGCCCACGACATGTGGTGAGGGACATCCCCCCTCGTAATTCGTCATTGAAAATGCTCCCTTGCCTTGTCGAGAAACACCGGCAGGAGCGTTTGCCGGTCGGGATTATTGCCGAGGCATTCAAGCAGGGTTTCCCGCACGCAGAGCAGGATGCACTTATGGCGGCACCGGCTGACGGCGGTATAAAGCCAGCGCCGGTTGGTGACTTGAGATTTAGTCATCACCACGATGCCGGTATCGCACTCGACGCCTTGCGAAGAATGACCTGTGCGGCACCAAGGCCAGTCCACTTCCGCCAGCGTCACCCAGCCGAGGAGCTTTGAACCATCCGGCACGGTGAAAGTGACGTGGATTTTATCTGTCGTGTTGCCGCTGGTCTTGGCGTCCTCATAGACCTTGACCACATACCCGTTCTTCATCCCGTAGCTGGACGCCAGCGGCCCGGCATCAACCACCACCATTTCTTCCCCCTTGTGAAAATCGAAAATGGTCGTGTTCTGAATGCCCGCGCTGGCGCGTTTCAAAAGGCTGATGCCATTGTTGACCCGAAACACGTCCGTATGGCGCGGACAGAAAACCATGAAGTCCTTCATTCCCGCCGCCAGTTGCGCCGCTTGCTGGATGACTTGAAACTCGTTGTCGAGGTAACGGACTTCCATGCCGGGGCCGATGGTTTCCGGCAGACGGCCACGGTGGACATGCTCGAAAAAATCCACGATGCCACCGGCCAGCAGGTTGCTGGTGCGGTGATTATCTTTCAATGGCGTTCCCTTGACGCCGGGCACTTTCGGATTGGCCGCGAGCCAGTCCACCAGATTTTCCCCCACCGCACCGGGGCCGACCGGGAGGTTTTGACCTGGCCCCACGGTCAATAGAACCCGTTTGCCGGGTTTCCAAGCCATCGCCATCTGACCAGCCGTGTCGCAATCCAACTGACCCATTTCATCCCCGGCGAAAACGTCGGCATCCAGCGCAACGAACCGCTTCTTTTGCTGACGCGGCGTGATGTTGTAAGCGCCATGAATCGTGTCCACGTCCACCCGTTTATTCATCCGTTCCCGAAGTTGGTATGCGCTCAAATTGGTCGCACTGCCGACGCGGGAAACCAGCTTGGCTTTCCGCGCGGCCATCAATTCATCGGCGAGCGTTTGAGTCTTGCCGGTGCCGGGCGCACCGCTAATCACCTCGACACTGCCGCCGCCCGCGCCTTGCCCGATGACTTGCCACGCGAACCGAAGCTCGCCGCGCACATAGTCAGCCCAGCCGACCCAATCGCCCTTGTCCGGCACCCATGCGTTCACGGAGAGGACATGGCGCTTGACGAGCAACCAATGCAGGGTCAGGACGAAATCCTTGACGCCACAAGCCAACTGCAACAATTCGTAAAGGTGACTGGACGCATGATAGACATGGCCGTCGGCGCTCAAATGGGCGCGGACAAGTTCCAGCAACAAGTCCCTTGCCGGGGCATCATCGTCAGGCCGCTTGAACTTTTGCGCGTTGGCATACTCCGCGTCAACCTGCTTGAGCAAGTCGCGGAATTTCCGTTCAGTGTTCAGCCGCTGGCGGATTTCTCTTTCGGCAATCACGGGGCGGTTGGTTGGTTGCTGGCTGTCCAGTTGGCCGATTTCCAACAGCGCGTCCATCGGCTTGAGTTTTTTCTTGCGGGCTTTCCGTGCCTTGCGCGGCTTCGATGGAGCCGGGGCTTTCACCGGCACGGAAGCCACGACGGTCGAGCCGTCATCTTCCCAATTCAGCGCATCCACGATGTCAGCCGGAAGCGTGGAATAAAATTCGATGACTGACGAACTATCCGTATGGTCAGGCAGTTTCGACAAGTCCGCTGGCTCAAAAAAGAAGCCCAGCGGCACGTTCCAATAACTGCCACGACCGCGATAGGCGGGAGTTAGCCCCAAGGTGTTCAGCGCCTTTTGCGCCGCCGATTTTTTGTAGGGGATGGCCTTGAGCACATCCTTGATTTTTATGGTCGGTTGCCAGTGCCCCAGCACCGCCGCCTCGACGGCCTGCATGACTTTCTTGGACGCGCCTGCGTATTTTTCGTGGCACCGTTCCAAGTCGCGTTCCACCCATTCCTGCCAAGTGGTGTAATCACGATGCGGACTGCCGTTCTTTATTTGCGACTCGGCAAACGCGGTCTCGATTTCATCCAGCACCGGCTTGAACACCGGGTCAGTGAAGACGCGCTTCTTGGCGTCGGCCAGTGAAACATTCTGTGACCAGAGCCATTCCCAGGACAAGGCGGCGTTGATATAAAGGAGCGTGCGCTTCTGTCGGAACCAAGTTGCCGCAAGGTGGTTTCCGAAATCGCTTCGCGGCCCAATCTCACGCAGAAGGTCTCGGCAAAAGACATTGAAATTCGTTTGCGGAAGTTGGTTGAACAGGTCAACGACCCAGCTTAACGGATTGCCGACACGTTTAGCTATCTCGTCATCCGGCACGTTGTATGTCCGCAGGAACAACGCCTCGACGCGCTCGCTTAACCCCGTCATGCTGCCGCCCGCCGGAACTTTGCCGCCCTTGGCCGGTTTGACTTTGGGCATGACCGAGGCCGCATCCTTGATGGTTTGAAGCTCCGCCGGGCCAAGGTGCCTGTCCGGTCGCCAAAAGTGGAACGCCGAAAGGAAACGCGAAGGCCGGTTGCAGTTTTTTGACGCGCCTTCATCCAGTTGAAGCGGGCCGGTGTAGCCATTGCGACGGACTTCGCCCCAAACCCAATCCACCACCAATTCGGCATCCGCCCATTCCACCCAATCGGCAAAATAAATTCCCGCATGACAGCCACCGGGCGTCTGTCCCGCCCACGCGATGCCCGGCAGTTTTTCCAACACCGCCAAGAGTTCGGCTTTTTCGTCGGGAGTCGCGCCCCGTCCCTTGACCCACCTGCCTTTGGCGTTCTTCACTTGAATCTCAAAATCAAACGTCAGGTCATGCCGGAAGCCGGGCTTGATGGAAAGCTCCTTGACCCGGCGCAGCCAGTTTGCCGGAACGGTTCGGGCCGCATGAAGCAACGCCACCGGGAAAATCGCGTTGACGTAGTATTCAAAACGGTATCTACGAACCGTTGCGGCGTGATTGTAGGTTTGGAAATTTCGCAACTTGGTCACTTTCGATTGCGACACGAAGACTTCGCCCTGGGTGAGCGACTGGATTTTCTGGACGTGCAGATGCGACCCCGCTAACGCGGTGTCGCTCGTTACTGCCGACGCGACGGCTGACATGGTGGTGGCCATGTGACCATTATATTCTTTTTGACCCCCCGCTGAAATTATTTTCAACCAAATGCACTTTTGTCCCCGAATCTATTTTTCAAAAGCGTATAATGAGTGGTTATGAATGATATAAACCCGGTGGAGGCACGTTGCGCCAACTGCAAATGGTGGCGTCCGAACATTCACGGTGAGCTTGGCACCTGTTGCATCATATCGGGCGTGGAGGCGAACAGTCAGGAGGCGTTACCCAAGGCGCAAAGGGCTTCCCTATTCAGCGTAGATACTGCCACGGTGGAAACAGGCCGCGACCACGGGTGCCTCTTGTTCTCGCCCTTGCCGCCACCGGAGAGCCAGCCCGCCGCTGTCCTAATATTTGACCCATTTGACTTATGAAAAAGCCAGTTGCACCTATTGAAATCGTCGCGTGGATTCCAGCCACGGCCTTCGTCTTGGTCAAAGGCCAGAGCGGAAGCCTCTATCTCGTCAACCATGACATCCAGCATTGCACCTGTCGGGATTTCCAATGTCGTGCCCGACACCAGTGCAAACATCTGGCGTTTGTCATGCCGCTGGTGCCCCACCGGGCCATTCTTGAAGCCGCGCAAATGGCACGGTTCGCCGCCGATAACGCCAAGACAGCGACGGCAGTAGCCGAACCAGACAAGGAAACTTTTTGGTGCGAAAGTTGCGGGACTGAAAAGACCGGCGACTCATATCGCGGTGGAGAAGACATCACCATTTGCTCCGCGTGCAATGACGAAATGGAAAAGGACTTCCAAGAATCTTTGGCGAGCCTATACCAATCCGAGCAGTGACATCCCATTTCAACTTATGAAAACCGAGTCACAAAACCCGCAGGAGTTATCTCTGGCACTGTCAGCGCTGGGATGCGAGTCCTTTGCCGAGTATGCCCGTCTCATCGGCCTCGATGCCGCCAACCTCGCCGACCCTTGCGACCGCAGGCTTGTGGAACAGGCCGTGATGGACAACGCGCGGTTGCTCGACGCTTATTTGAACAGTGGCAGGGCGGGCTTTGAACAATTTTGAAAGGATAAACTATGGAAACAAACGAAACATTCCTATGCGACCAATGCGGGGCTAAAAAGACCGGAGAGTATCACGTTGATATAGCCGGTGAAATCACCATCTGCGGACAGTGCTTTGCCGACCTCAAAAAGAGCATCGCAGAGTCTAGGGCAGACTTATCCAAAGCCGAAGGTTGATACCAAACGGGACGATAACTGGACTTACGAGGGAACCAGAACAAGTCCTTCCTTCGCTCACCACATGTCGTGGGCGAATAGGTTTAAGATATTTTCCAACAAAATACTTTTCCCGGCGCGCAGGGGGTGTCATGGCCTTACACTTACTATGGGGCCAATGTGTCGGCGAATGAAACCGGCACGATTGCCCCGAATCAAAATATGAAAACCGTAACCTTCCATAATGGGCGCATCTCCGTAGTGTGCCCAGAACCCGCCGTCCGGGCCGTCGTGGTCAAGCAATCGTCATCCAGCGCCATCGTGCAGATTGGTGAAGTGACGTTCACCATGACGATTGACGAGGCCAAACTGTTTGAGGACAACCCCAGGGACTTGTCGTTTGAGGACCGGCAAATCAAACTCATGTCGGCCATCTATAACGGTTCATCCGTCCACGTTATTCCAGTGACGAGCATCAAGTCTGGCGAAGGTGGCGGAGCCGGGGGAGCCACGCCGGTTGGCGCTCCCACCCCACCAACCCCAACGCCGGAAGCCCCCGGCATTTCCTGATTTCCCTATGAGCACTGCGAAACCCCATGAGGCCAGAGAGCAAGGTGTAACTTCCGCTTCGCTCCAGTTCACCTTGCCTGTGGCTCACTGCGTTCGCGCCCAGGGGAGCCGCGTCGGTCAGAGTGGTTGCCCCGGTGGCCGCAACCATTGTGTCTCGACGCGGCTAAACTCTGCCGAGTTGTCGGCCTTGCAGTCCGACGCCAAGGTTTCCCACAAGCGGCTGGGTGCCCTTTTGCGGGAAGCCTATTTCTACACCCAAGGGCCTCATGTTCCAGCCGTCAACGCGGAGGCTTGGGACAGACTGGCCGACACGCTCGACGAACTCCAGAATGTGACCCTGTTGGTCAATTCCGGGCAACTGCCGGAAAATCTGCTACCGGCATTGTCGGCCACGCTCGACGGCGTGAACGCCTTGCGCGAAGCCCTGATTGGAAAGGAGGGTGCCGAGTATGAAGGGTAAAGTCATTCGTGGCTCCGGGTTTCGCGGCGTGTTGAACTACGTCATAGACGAGACCAAGCAAGCCCGCATCATCGGCGGCAACCTGATTGGCCGGGACGCCGCCGCGCTGTCCAAGGAGTTTGGCCGCGTGCGCCGGATTCGTCCCGATTGTCGCCGGCCCGTCCTGCATATCCCGTTGCGGATGCCAGCGGGCGAAGATGTCAGCGATGAAAAATGGTTAAGGATTGTCATTTCGTTCATGCGCCTGATGCAGTTGTCCCCGAACCGGCCTTGGGTCATCGTCAAGCATCTGGACAACCACATCCACTTGGTAACTTCCCGCGTGGACAACCGGGGCAAGGTCTGGACTGGCAAATGGGAAGCTTTGCGTTGCATCAAGGCCACGCAGGACATTGAAAAACTTTTCAATCTCACCATCACGCCCGGCTTGCGGGGACGCAATCCGCGCCAGCCCCGGTTGACCAGCGGACAGCTTCGTAAGTTCCAGCGCGAGCTTGCGCGGGGAGAGACGCCCGAAGTGCCCGCGAAGGTTGCCGTCGCCGAACGCATCACCAAGGCCATCGGCGAGTCCAACGGAACATTTGATGATTTTGAAAACCGGCTGGAGAAACTTGGCGTGACCGTGAAGCGCAACACGGCCAAGACCACCAACCACGTCAGCGGCATCATTTTTTCTTTCGACGGCGTAACGATGAAAGGCAGTCAGGTTGCCCGCGCCTACGGTTGGCAGGGCATCACCCGCCTTTTGGAAAAACGGAGGCAAGACCATGAGCATTCAGGAAATTCAGAACCAACTCCGCCAGCTATCGCGGAGCCAGATGGACGCCGAACAGCACAACGCCAGCCTGTTGGAATTGGCAAGCGGCCTGACCAGCTTGGAAAAGGACTGGCAAAACCAACGCCGCTCATGCCGCCGAATTTGCTGGTCGGTCTTGGCGCTGGCCTTGACGACCGCGCTCTTGATGTTCTGGCCGGTGATGAAAGTCCGGCACTTGCAAGCGCAGGCGAATCAGTTGCAGGCGCAACTGACGGAGACGCAGACCCAATTACAGAGGCAACAAAAGCACCTCGACGCCGACGACGAAAACCTGCTGATGATGGCGAAGCTGATTACGAGCAAACCCAGGAAGTGACTGTGACGTGAATTTCAGAACAGCCGGATTTGGTTTTTATCCTTTTTCTTGGACTTGGATTTCGGCTTGGAAATTGCCATCACCGTTGTCCCTTGCGGGACAACCTTGGTCGTGCCCAAACAAAGTTTTCGCAATGGAGTAGCCCGCAAATTGCTTTTATCCAGAAGCGACAATGCCGTTGCGAAAATGATTCCCATGTCATCTGTTGGGAACGGTAGTTTAACTTGGGCGTGACCATCGTTACCCTTCTTCCTGAATTTATAGCAGACGCTAACCTCGACGTTGACGGCTAAAACCTCATCCTTGCGAAGGTCAGCGGCAACTTCTTTGGCTTGGCTTAAAAGCACGGGAACCACTTCGTCTCCCACCGGCATTTTGCCGCGCCGAAAAGATTTTTGCGCGGTGTATTGCTTTGGTTTTCCTTTTGGGGCAATGCCCTTCCTGTCTTTTCCCTGCACATAACCTTTCAAAAGTTCCCCTTTGTCATTGCCGACGACAGCGCATAAATCGCCTTCGTAATCAATCAGGTCGGCCACGGTGTAAATCCCTACTGCATTCAGCTTGGCTTGAGTCACGTCGCCGACGCCGTAAAGTTTTTCAACGGCGAAAGACTTCAAAAATTCCATTTTCTCACTTTCCAAAACCAGCAAAAGGCCGCAAGGGTTCTTGGAGTCGGGCTTGCAAGAATCACTGGCCAGCTTGGCGATAAAGCGTTCCGATGCGATGCCGACCGAGGCAAGCAAGTGACGCTCGTTCGACATCTGTATCTTTATTTGCCATGCCAGCGGAACGGCTTTTTCCAACGAATCGTCGGCATCAGTTCCCTGACACGCGGCGGACACATCAATGAAAGCTTCATCCACGGACACTTTTTCAAATACTGCCGCCGGCCCGGCCACACGGCGGATTATCTCCATCAACAGTTCCGATTCCCTTTCGTATTTCGGCATGTTGGGTTCAACCAACGTCATTTCCGGGCACAGTTGTCGGGCCTTGTAAATAGGCATACCCGCCTTGACTTCCTTTTTACGCGCCGCATAGTCAGCAGATACGACTATGGCCGGAGATTCTTTTTTGCCGACAACAATTATCTTGCCCTCGTATTTCTTAAGGTTATCCCGCCTTTCCACGGCGGCATAGAAGGTATTCATGTCCACATGGATGATGACCGGAAACGGGAATGCCTTTGCGCCCGTGGTCGGGATTGAATTGTCGCTCATGGCCGGAATTGAAGTCGTTTCCACGAAATTATTCAAGGCGCAGATTTGAAGTTTTCAGGAACCAGACGTGAAACTTGCTTGGATCTAAATTGAGTAAACGGCTCAAAGTGGCAGTTTGCGGGCGTTGATTGCCCGCTCTCACCATGCCAACCGGACGGGAAAAATCGTTTATAGGTCAAATACGCGCGTCCTGTTTTTAGAAAAACCGTCCAAAAACCGGAAAATCCTCATTTTCCCAGCATCACCCAGCCATAGGAATTTTCTAAACGGTTGAGTTTCAACGGAGAGGCTTTCACCAGCCAAACCGAAGGAGAATTTCAGAGGTCGGAAACCAAATCGCGGACGCGGACAGCAAGGGCTTTGGCAATTTTTAACATTGAGGTCAGAGACATTTCCATATTGCCGCGCTCGACTTCGCCAATGAAGTTATGATGCAAGTCGGCCTTTTCCGCCAACTGCTCTTGAGTCAATCCAGCTTGTTTTCGGTAACTGCGAATCTTCTCGCCCACAATGCGGCGATGTTGCGGCTTTTGCTTGGACGGCATTCCACCATTACTAGAACAGGAAGCATGGCGGACATACACACAGCATAATGTGTTTTATGCTTGCGCTCCGTTTTGAAAACGGCTACCAATCCGCCACGCTTTGGAAAACGCCACGCTTGGCGTTTGGGGCTATGAGTGAGAAAATTAAAATTCTAGTGGTCGAAGACGAGCCAGCCGTGGCCGCGCTGATCACCTTTTTACTGTCCCGCGTCGGTTATGACGTGGAGACGGCCTTCACCGGACGGAGAGGTTTGGAATTGGCGACCACGCGAAAATTTGACCTCATCACGCTGGACGTGGACTTGCCGGGCATGAATGGCTTCGACATCTGCCGGGAATTAAAACAGCGTTGGATTTCCCACCGGACACCGATAATTTTCCTTTCCGGGAACGCGCTTGAAGAACGGCGGGCGATGGCGTTGGAACTTGGCGCGGTGGATTTCATCGCCAAACCGTTCATCGTGGACGATTTCATGGAGCGCGTAGCACTTCACATTTCAGTGGCAGAAACCAGCGGGACGGCCACGGCCACGGGGGAGGCGGCATGACCGAAGGCGAATCATTCAGCGGGAGCCAGCCGCTTCCACGGACACCGGAGCGCCAGTTGAATCCGAAAGGCCGTGGTGAGCAGGATGTTGATTTCGCCGGCCTCGATTTTTTGCAGGTTGCGCGTGGCTATTTCGGCACGCTCCGCAAGCTCATCCTGGGTCAAGCGGCGGCGCACCCGTTCCCGGCGCACGTTCGCGCCGAAGGTTTGAATCCGCTTCCATTCTTTCTTGGAAATTGCCACGACATATTACATCGCTTTCTAATGGTGAAAATGAACGATACATATATCGTGAAAAGACTTTCAGGTTTTGCTTGCCGGGAAAACCGGATTTGTCAAAATTGCCAACGTCTGTCTGCCACGGGAATAAAATTTATGAAACCACAAGCGTATTTAAGCCTATTGTCACGGCTTCCGGCCTTGAAGCTGTCCCGCGTCTTCATCGGCGCGGGTTTTTTATTTCTGGCCGCGAACGCGCAGGCACAGCTACCGCCCGGCGGCGGTGGCGGCGGGGGTTCACCGGGGCCGACCTACACGCCGCTCAATTCGTGGTCGTTTTACGACCCCACCAACTGGACGAGCGATTACAGCAACGCCCCGGTCAGTTTTACCAACCTAAATTTTTCCTATCTCGGCCTTGGCCGTTCGCTGGTGGTGGACACCAACCAAGCCGCGTGGCTGCGGTTCAACACGGTTGAAACCAATGGCGCGACCAACCTGACTGTCCAACAAGGCAGCGTCCTTTTTTGGTTCGCGCCGGGAAGCTGGGCATCCACAAACGCGGGCGGCACCGGGCCGGGCGAGTATGCTCGCCTGTTTGAAGCCGGAGCCTACACCACCAATTCCAATTATGGCTGGTGGAGCCTCTACGTTGATCCGGCGGGAGCCAACATTTATTTCTCGGCGCAGACCAACGATAATTCCGGCAATTATTCCAATTATCTTTCCGCGCCGATTTTCTGGACGACCAACTATTTTCATTTCGTCGCGCTGACCTACACGGCGACCAACACGCTGCTTTATCTGGACGGGACGCTGGCGACCAACGGCCCCGGCGTGACGGTTTATCCCGGCCAGAACGCCCTGACGAATGGCTTTTGCATTGGCGGGGACGCTGCCGGAACGAATCAGTCCCACGGCCTGTTTAACAACGTGGGAACCTACAATGTGCCGCTGGACAGCGGCACAATTCAGAGTATTTTCAGCCAGACCTACCCGCTCTACATGATGAGTCCGTGGAATTTGGCGATGGATTCCCTTTCATCGGCATCGTCCACGCCGTCTTTCACTTCAACCTCATTTTCCGCCATCACTGGCGCAGGTTATTTGCAGTGGCAAGGCAGTGTCGCCGCCATCAATAGTTCCAATGCCTATACCGTGTGGATAGCCAACCAGACGGCCACCGTGACCACCAACGGCCAGACCGTCATCACCTTCACGATTCAGGGCGGGTTGGATGGATATTATTATGATGTGTTCGCTACCGCCGCCTTGCAGTCGGGGATATGGGTCTGGTTGGGCCAAGGGATGCACGGAAATATCTACTCCGTTGCCATTCCAACGCCCAATGCCTTCTTGGAGTTAGGCACGCCGCAGGATTCAAACGGCGACGGAATCACCGATGCGTATTCGCGCCTGATTGCCGACATTGACCCCAATGCACCGCCGCAAAGCGACGCCTATGGCGTGCCGTATGCGTGGTATATCGAGAACGGCTTGACGGTTACTTCGGCCTTGCAAGACCCGGATTACGACGGCTTGATGAACTTTCAAGAATACAAATACGGAACGCGCCCGCAGGTGTCGGAAGGCTTTTCCGTTTGGACAACCCTTGGCAATTCGAGCATTCCCTGAACATGAAAACAAAATGGTATCTGGCGGTGACGGCGACATTGTCTTTGATGCTGCCCCATGAAACGAAGGCGGGCGGCGCTTGCGTGTCAGCGCGGTTCCATGACTGGAACGACATGGGGTGCAACCAGAATTTTGCCGGGGCGGGCGGCCTGGCATCGGGCAAATCGGGCGCGGGAGGCAACCAGTCAAGCTGCAATGGCGATTGCGGGATGCCGCGCTGGTGGGTGGCCGAACCCTATATCAGCCTGTGCCTGTCGGACAAGCCCTTGAGCTACACGATGTCTTCCGGTCAGGAAATGGCCTTCCGGTTTTATTACTGCCAGCGCGCACAGTTGCCCGGAAGCGGCGAGATTGCCCCCAGCACGCCGAATGTTTATCCTTATGAGCAATATTCATATCCGGGGGCGGCACTTGGATATAATTGTGGCAAGAATGCGTCCTGGGGGAACAATTGGACGATGAGCGTTCAGGTTTGGGATTCCACCTGGGACGGCAAATGGCTGGGCAATGGCGGTGTCCAATATCAATCAGACATTGGATATGCGCCATATACATTTTATGCCAGCTATTATGCCCCCTATACCCAGGGCTATCAGGCCCTAGTCTGGCGTCCCGAAGGCGGCATGAATTATTACAACGTCGCCTCTGGAAGTTCATCGGCCACCGATCCCCAAAGCCAGATAAAAATACAGCCGGTTTCAACCAATGTCTATCCCACCCTCGAAACCGGCAACCTTTCTACACAGGTAATCTCAAACCCGCCGGCAGCCGATGCCAACGGCATTTTTTGGGGCGATGCCGGGATCGGGGTCAAACTCGTCTATCCTGACGGCAGCCAGGACATTTTTGGACTGTCGGCCTATCCTGCCATCATCACGCCCAGCGGAAACAATTCGCCGGGCACTTCCGCCACGCGCCTGCTCCTGACCCAGCGGCTTGATCCGCAGGGACGGGCAACCCGCATCGGTTATGAGCATAAAATAATCAATGGCGTCACCAATGGCACCAGTTCGTTTTACCGTGTGCGCTATGTGGTTGATATGGACGGCCGCACGAACGTCTTTCTCTACGTCGGCACCAATAGCATCTCCGGTGGTTTTCAGGTGAAGGAAATAGACGACCCCTACGCGCGAAAAACCTTGCTGACCTATAGCACCACCACCGATCAATCGGTATCCAGCATCGTTGACGCGGCGGGGCTGAGCAATTCCGTTGCCTATCTGGCGGACACCAGCGGCCGGATTTCATTCCTGACCACCCCCTACGGCAGCACGGGTTTTACCTATTATGACCTGCCCGACTCGGCGCCCATAGCGCCAAACTGCTACATCCAGCGGGCAATTTTCATCAATGAGAATCAAGCGCAGCCAATTTTCACTCAGCAGGCAGGCTCGCAGCAGTTGTATTGCTACATCCACAACAACTCAAATGTCACTGGCACGGACACGGCTCCCACGGTGTCCGGCCAATCCTTTGACGACGGGACTTCCGGCTCTACACCGCACTACGCATTGACTTACCGCAACACCTATCACTGGGGACGGCGGGAATTTACGGCATTATCCGATTATGTTCAGGAAAACCTTTACGAATGCGTCGCCTACCCCAGCCAGGTTTCCAGTTGGTTTCCGGCCGCAATCAGCAGCCTGACTGCCGCTGACTTCAACAAGGCTCGGATGCGCCACTGGCTGATGTCGGGTGATGACGACCTTTCCATCACGGAAGCCTTGTCGAGCGAACGCGACCCCTCGCCGGATGCTGGCGGGAACACACCGGGATTACGGACCTGGTATAACTACGCGGGCAAGCCGTCGGCGGAACTGCTCGGCAGCAACCCGCAGGCAAGCAGCGTTGCCCGCCTGCTGCCGGACGGCACCAGCCAATACACCACCTACAATTATTATCCGATCAACGCCGCCGCTGGTGCCGGGCTGATTTCCAACAACATAACTACCTATTCAATGCCGGGGGGAACGGTCGGGACGCTGACCAATTCGTTCTATTACGCGACCAACAATGTTGACTTGGTGTGCGTCAACAATTCCGCCGGCCAGTCTGTGAATTATGGCTATAACGGCCGCCATCAGATCACATCCATCACGAACGCCTTGAATCAGGCCACGACGCTGACTTGGGATTCCTCTACCTTCAACTTGACGGGGGTTCAGTTGCCGGCCGGCAAGTCTTATACACTCAGCTATTATGCCGCCGCCACCCCGCCAACCAGCACCAGTTCCCTCTTGCAGCAGATCAGCATTTCACCGGATGGCAGGACGTTCACCATCAGCGATTACAGCGCGGGACTACCCAGCAGCATCACCGATGACCGGGGTTTGACCGTCGCCAATACTTGGGACGGATTAAACCGCCTGACCAGCACCGTTTTCCCGGATGGCACATCCGTTTCAAATGTATTCTCCCGGCTGGATCTGGTTGGCAGCAAGGACCGCCTTAACAACTGGACGTATTATGGCTTTGATAATTTGGAACACCTTGTCGCCGTCACCAATGCCAACAATGCCGTGACGAGCTACAACTGGTGCGGCTGCGGTTCGCTGACAACCATCACGGACGCGCTCAACAATGCGACATCCCTGAATTATGACAACCAGGGGAACCTGACCAGCATTGTCTACCCGGATTCAAGCAGCCTGACATATCAATTCGATCTGGCCGGGCGGATGACCAATGCCTTCGACGGTTCGGGTCGCAATGTGCAACTGGCCTACAATGTCCAGGGGCTGCCCGTCTCTGTCACCGGGGCTGGTGGAACTTTGCAGCAACGAATTTTTGACGCCTTGAACCGCCCCATCAGTGTGACTGATGCCAATGGCATCACTGTGACCAATCAATACGACGCCATCAACGAACTGACCAAGCGGACATGGCCGGACGGCATCAGCGAAAGCTACGGCTACAGTGCCGCCGGCCTCATCGCCTACACCAACCGCAACCAGAAGGTCACGCTCTATGGCCGGGACGGGGCTGGCCGCTTGACCGCCGTGACGAACGCCAACACGGAAGTAACGCAGTTCGGCTACGATTCGTTGAACCACCTGACTTCGCTCATTGACGGTTTGCTCCATCAAACGACGTGGCAATACAACGAATATGGCTGGCTGACCAACAAAACCGACGGCCTCAACCGGAACATTGAGCGGTTTGCCCTGAATGCGAATGGCTGGATCACGAACCGCTGGACGCCGGAGAAGGGCAACACCGGCTATTCCTATGACAATGTTGGAAATCTGAAATCCATCGCCTACCCGCAGCAGACCATCACCTATGCGTATGACGTTTTGAACCGGCTGACGAACATGGTGGACGCGGTAGGCAATCACAGTTTCGGCTGGACAGCCAATAGCCAGCTTGCCAGCGAAAGTGATGCGTGGACAAAGGTAAGTTACAGCTATGTGCAAGGTCTCCGCACGGCCATGAGTCTTGGCACTAATTGGACGCAGACTTATGGTTATGATGCAAGTTGGCGGCTAACGAACACTACATCACCCGCCGGTGTGTTCGCTTACCAGTTCCTAACTCCTAATTTCTGGCTCCCAGCTTCCATCTCTCTGCCGAACGGCGCGAAGATTGTGAACACGTTTGATGCCCTGGCAATGTTGCAGGAAACGGATTTGAACGACCATTGGGGACATACGCTGGACGGTTACGGCTACCAGCGTGATGCGTTGGGATTGGTGACAAATCTCACGCGCAATTTTGGCTTAGGGAACAATAGCGTTAGCGTGGGATACGATAATATCGCGCAAATCACGTCTTGGAACGCCAGCGAAACCAGCGGCACGGCGCGGCTGAATGAGCAGCTTGGCTATGCGTATGACGCCGCCCATAATTTGCATACGCGAAATAATGGTGGTCTCACTCAAACCTTCACCGCCAATGCCGCGAATGAGCTGACGAATGTTGCCCGCGCAGGCGCTTATACCTTGACCGGCGCAACGCCCGCGCCAGCCACAGGCATTTCTGTAAATGGCCAGCCAGCGCAACGCTACGGTGATTTAACTTTTGCCTGCACCAATTTGACGTTGGCCAATGGCACGAATGTTTTCACCGTCATCGCCACCAATGTTTATGGCGTGGTAACCACCAACACCGTCACGGTGAATCTGCCACAAAATGTCACGCTCGGTTTTGATGGCAATAGCAGCCTGACGAATGACGGGGCATTACTCTGTGGCTACGATTCGGAAAATCAACTGACAAACATAACCGCGCCCGGCAGTTGGAAGAGCGAGTTTGTTTTTGACGGACTGAATCGCCGAAGAATTGAGCGAGACTTTTTTTGGAATGGCTCGGCTTGGACTAAAACCAATGAAGTCCGTTTTATTTATGACGGCTATTTGCCGGTTCAGGAAGGCGATAGCAACAACGTCGCGAAGGTGACATACACGCGGGGCTTGGATTTTAGCGGTTCGTTGCAACGCGCGGGCGGTGTCGGCGGGTTGTTGGCGCGCAGCGATACCAGCGGCACGGTGTTTTATCATGCCGATGCCGTCGGCAACGTCACCGCCTTGATGGACGGCTCGGAAAATATCGTTGGCCGGTATCTTTACGGACCAAGCGGCAACATTTTGGCGATGTCCGGGCCGATGGCGTTTGCCAACGTCATGCGGTCGTTCTCGGAGCCAGCGCATCCGTTGTCCGGGATTCTTCATTTACCTTTCCGCGATTTGAACACGCGGCTGCCAATGTTCCTGACATCTGACCCGATTGGCGAAGCGGGCGGGATTCCGCTTCACGGCTTCGTGCATAACAATTTCGTCAATCACTTTGACCCGTTTGGCTTGGCGGACAGTGATGATGACGACCTTACCGACCGAATGTTGAAACGCTTGGACCAGGGACATTATTCACAAGGCGCAAACCGCTGGACGCCGGAGGAAACCCAAAAAGCCGCCGAAGAGGCAAAGCACGTTGGTAAAGAGGCGGCGATGATTGCGGCAACTGCGGCCACGGGAGGGGTAGGTGAATTAGCTGAACTTGGAGAAGCCGCTAATGCAGCCAAATTGGCTAGAAATGCCAATAAATGCAAAGCCATAGCAGAAGCAGGAAACACTGCAAAGAATTTGGCTGTTATTGGCCCAAGAGCGACTTATCGCCAGTTTGCAAAGGACATCGGTGCAAAGTTTCTTGATGTGACTGACGACGCTTGGACATGGGCTAAAAATGAAGAGTATTTAGCAGGAGTTGTTGAACGAGGAGATGATGTAGTGTTTGCTGGAAAATTCAACCCGGCGCAACTAGATCCGAATTCAGTGCTTGCTAGAGAGGTCAATTATTTAGTTCAACATGGCTATAAGTGGAGCAGCGATTTTTCAAAGCTGACAAAATAAATAAAGGACCACCATGAAAACCATATTTGCTAATTACATTGAACAATACTTCAATCCGCTCATCGAAAAATATAATTTTTCTAGGCGAAATGAATTAAACGATGGCCAAACGTATTCGGTCGAATACGCCTCCACAACCTTTGTAATTCAACTTGAGAAATACAGGCGTGAGTTTTATGTCACGCTTTACAAAGCGAATCAATCAAATGACAAAATAAATCTATTTAACCTTTTGGACTACCTTAGCAAACCCTCTTTAATCGCTCCGGCGGCTGAATATTTTCGCGATGAAAGCAATATTGAAGAATGTTATCGAAAGCAATTAAATCACATAGCAACTGTTATTTATGACAATTTAACAGAATTGAATAACTTTTTTAGCAGCGAAGATTACGATTCAAAGGTCGCTGGTTTGGAAAGTTTTGTCTTGAATAAATATCCAGAATTATTCAAAAGGAGTTAGATTTGCGCTCGGCATGCCAAGTTATATTTCTTCCCGCATTTTATGCAGGCTGGCGCATGACCAATGTGGTTTCGCCGGCCGGCGTGTTCGCTTACAGCTACAATTTTCAACCGGCCTCGTCACTCGTTACCGGAATCCAGTTGCCCAACGGCGCAACCATCGCCAACAGCTACGATTCATTGGCGCGGCTCACCGGCACGGCCTTGAACGACCATTGGAATCACGCGCTCGACAGCTACACCTACACGCCCGATGCGCTTGGCTTGCGCACGAACATCGTTCGCAATCTCGGACTGACCAGTTCCACCGTGACCGTCGGTTTCGACAACATCGGCCAGTTGACTTCATGGACGGCAAGTGATGCCGGTGGAACGCCCCGGCAAAACGAGCAGCTTGGTTTTAGCTACGATGCGGCGCACAACTTGCACACGCGCAACAACGGCAACTTGGCGCAGACGTTCACCACAGATGCGGCCAACCAGTTGAACAGCGTCTCTCGCAGCGGCACTTTCACCATGAGCGGCGCGACGCCAGCGCCCGCCGCGAGCGTCACGGTGAACGGCCAGACGGCGCAGGTCTATGGCGATTTCACCTTTGCCGCCACCAACCTGACGCTGGCGAACGGCAATAACACGTTCACGACCGTTGCACACAACGCTTACAATTTGCTGGCGACCAACAGCGTCACGATAAATTTGCCGGCGAGCGTGTCGTTAAATTCCGATGGCAACGGCAGCCTGACCAACGACGGCTTGCGCTCGTTTGCGTTCGACGCTGAAAACCAGTTGCCCAACATCACAATGGCGGGCAGTTGGAAATCGGATTTTGTTTATGACGGATTGAACCGGCGGCGCATTGCGCGGGATTTCGCGTGGCAGTCTGGCGCATGGGTTTTGACGAACGAAACGCATTACATTTACGACGGTCGTTTGCTCATTCAGGAACGCGACACGAACAACAACGCGCTGGTGACTTACACGCGCGGCTTGGATTTGAGCGGTAGTTTGCGAAAGGCGGGCGGCATCGGCGGCTTGCTGGCACGAACGGACACCAACGGTTCGACGTTCTACCATGCGGACGGAATTGGAAACGTCACGGCGCTGATTGACGCGCGGGAAAATATAGTCGCCCGCTATCTTTACAATCCGTTCGGAAAAGTCACCGGCCAGTGGGGGCCGCTGGCGCCGGTCAATGTGATGCAGTCTTCCAGCAAGCCGGCTTACCGTGGAATTGTTGATTTTGGGTTGCGTTGGTATAGCCCGGACTTGGCTCGCTTCTTGAACCAAGACCCGATTCAGGAACTTGGCGGCATCAATTTGTATCGCTACGTCCGCAATAATCCATTACGTTTTATTGATTCGTATGGATTGCAACAGATTGTAAATTTTCCAGAATTTATAGAAGCGGATCCATATATTCCTGCTGTCCAAGTCAGATACGGCCCAACAACAGTAGCGGATCCGACGACTGAAGCAGGAAATCCACTTGAACGCACCACTCCGTCTGGTAATAGGGCTGGAGATGGACTAGCTGGAGCGGCAAATCTAATTGATAACGCAAATGACACTATGGATAGATTAGGCTTAAATCCAAAAGAAGGAGGCCATAAATCGAACCCTGCGCACAATCCATGTCCTAATAAAGCCTCAAATAACCCTAATTTGCCAATAAAGATTCCGCCATTTCCAACAGACCTAGCTTGGAGCGATGATAATACTAATCGTCCACAAATTGATATGCCTCCATATATGCCGCCAGCGCCGCCAGCGCCACCCGGACTAATCAATAATTTTGCAAATGCACCGGTTGTTTTACCAAGCGCAAACAATCAACCTCAAGCACCGTTAAACTTGTGGTCTCCATTTCCGAATTTTGCTGCTTGGGCTGCGTATGAAGCTTCTGGAAATTAATATGAATATCACTAATGGTTTATTCATAAGCACAGTCTTGTTCATTTTTTGCGTTAAACTTTGCGCTGATGAAGAGACGGCGTTCAATCCCAACGACCCACTTGCTTATAATTATCGCGGCTATTCGTTCGCCAAAAATGGAGATTGGGAAAAGGCAATCAGTGATTATTCTGAATCTATCCGGCTTAATTCAAATGCCGCGATTTCTTACATTTACCGTGGGTTTGCGTATTCCAGAATTGGGAATTGGCAGAAGTCAATTGATGATTATTCAAAAGCTATTCAGTTAAACCCAAACGATTCTATGTCCTATGGAAATCGTGGATACGCCTACTATTTTGACGGCGAATATGACAAGGCAATTAAAGACTTAAGTGTGGCAATAGAACTTGACCCAAAAACCATAGCAAATCGCGACTATCGCGGGAAAGCTTATTTAAGTGAAGGGAAATATGACCCATCCATCGCCGACTTTTCTTACGTTATTGACCTTAATACAAATGACGAAATGGCTTTTGAAGGACGAGGGAGTGCCTACTTGCAAAAATATAATTTCAGTCAGGCTATAACTGATTACAGTCACGCACTCCAAATTGACCCCAAAAATAGTGCTGTTTTAGGTGGACGAGGGTATGCCTATTACAAAATGCGCAATCTTGACAGTGCGCTTAATGACTTAAATCGCGCCATAGATTTTTTACCCAACTATGTTTTGGCTCTAAACACTCGCGGGTCTATTTATTTGTATAAGAGAGAATATGAAAAAGCTATAAATGATTTTTCAAAAGTCATTGATCTTAACCCTGAAGACTTTGTTGCACATGAAAATCGCGCCACCTGCTATTATTTGATGCTAGACTTTACAAATGCAATCAAAGACCAAACAGTCGTTTTGGAACAGCGGCCTACGTTTGCGGCCGCGTATTTAAGACGCGCAATGTATTACAACAGCTTGAATAAATATGACGAGGCTGTGAAAGATTACAAACAATCCATTATAAACGATTCTAAATATGCAGAAGCTTACAATGATTTTGCTTGGTTATTGGCAACTTGTCCAATTTCAGTGGAACGGAACGGCAGCGAGGCAGTTAAACTTGCTACGACCGCTTGTTCTTTGACAAATTGGAAACTTTGGAATTTTGTTGGCACACTTGCAGATGCCTATGCGGAGGCAGGTGATTTTGACAATGCTGTCAAGTATCAGGAAAGTGCCATAAGGCTTAAGCCGCAAAGCGCTGAAAATTCCCATGATGAAAAGGAAAGGTTAGAGCTTTATAAGACGCATAAAGCATACCACGCTTCCCTCCCTAATAAGCCAACTAAATGATTTTTAGAGTTTCTCGATAAATAGTTGTGCAGGGATAAAACTATTTTGAATTTCCAACGCCCGTTTTGCCGCCGTCCGCGCCTCATCATCCCGCCCATTGCGTTTCAAAATGACCGCCCGCACATAAGGAATGTGCGGGTCGTCTGGCACGGCGGCTTCCGCTTGGTCGAGTGTTTTCAACGCATCCGCCAGTTGTCCCAACTGGTCTTGCACCTGTGCCTGGGCGCACAGGAACGGCGGCGAAAGTTTGTCCCATGCCGTCGCCTTTTTAAGATGCTTCAACGCTTCCGCCGGTTGCTGGCGAGCCAGCAACAACATGGCTTCTTCAAATTGTCCCGTCGGTTGATCGGCTTCCAAGTCCAGCATCCGTTGCAAATCCTGGCCGGCCTGTCCCTGCATATCCACCGTCGCCCGCAGCACCCACGCCGCCGCCACCCGCACATTTCGCAGCGGGTCATTCAGCATCGGCTTCAACGCGGCCAAAACATTTGTGTCAGCCAGGGACGGTTCCAAGGCGCGCACCGCTTTTTCCCGAACCAGCGGATGCTCGTTTTTCAACTCTGCCAGCAACGCCGCTTGCGTTGCCGGTTCATCCGCCGAGCGTGACAAAAAGGAAGCCGCCACCGCCCGCCAATACGCCGGTTGATTCGTGTCGGCCAGCAGCCCAATCAATTTATGACTGGCACCGGACGCAACCCACCGCGCCCGCTCGCGTGTCATGCGGTTCATGTTTGTGCCATACCATTCATCCGTGTATTTCACCGCCCAATCCGTTGACTTGTCTGCGTGGCAGCGGTTGCAGGCGTTCGGAATGTTAAGCTCCTTTGTCAACAGCGGGTCGGGAATAGTAAAGCCGTGGTCATGGCGTGGATGCCGCTGCATATAAACCGTCACCGGCATGTGACAGCCCTTGCAATCGCTGGCGCATTGGTGTTGATGGCTGGCTACATCAATCTTCGGCGCTTTGGGATAGCCGCCATTGTGGCAGCGCATACAAAGCTCGTTTCCTTGCAGCGTGTTTTTGTAGGAATGGGCGTTGTGGCAGTCGAGACAAATCACGCCGTCCTGATACATCTTGCTCCCCATGAAGGCTTCAAACTCGTAATCCTCATCCTTGTTTTGGTTGTCAGCATACCAGCGCCCGGCGGCGTCCAAGATTTCCGGCGCGTAATGGTCGTAATAGGATTCGCCGGGAACGAATTGGCCGGTTAAATCCGTGTTGCGCGAATGGCAGGAACCACACAGGCCAACAATCCGCGCCGGGCTTAACTTGGAAACCGTCGGGTCTTTCAGTGTGGTTTTGGGATGCGCCGCTTGCCATTCATTGTGCGCCTTGAGCGGGCCGTGACAGGCTTCACAGCCCACGCCCATTTCGGCCATCGCGGTATGGTAGTTGTCCGTGGCGGCATCGTAATTCTTTTGCAAGTCAGTGTTGTGGCATTCGGCGCAATAGGAATTCCAGTTCATGCCCCGGCCTGTCCAATGGCCGTATTCGCCGGGGTAGCGCAAATCATCGCCATAAACGTAAAACCATTGGTTCGATTTCGGGTCGTAGGAGGCTTCGTGAACCTGATAGCGGCCACCGGGGAACGGCGTGAGAAATTGCACCAGCGGCGAATTGCCAATGACACGCTCGACGCGGAACGGCTGGCGGTTGCTGTCCATGCCGAGGGTGACAATCTGAAATGCGCTGCCGTTGGTTTGAACGGCAGTGGTTTCGGAACCGTGCTTGATGTTGCGCGAGGGAACGAAGGCAACCAAATCAATGGCCGGGCTTGCGCCCCGTTCGGCGAGCGCGTGATGCGACGTTTTCCACAGCTCGTAATCGTCCTTGTGGCAGTCCCGGCAGCTTTCGGAACCGGCGTAGCCGGCAAAGGCGTTGGCGTTGGTTGTAACCGACTCCGCCCCGGCCAAATTCAGTGCCGCCGTGACCAGCAATAGCCGAAAAATTATCCACACGGACGGCTGAAATTTTGGCAGTGGTTGAGGCACACAACAGGATGAAAAGCCGACGCCAGAAAGTCAATCAAACGGCTCCGACCAATTTGCCATCCGCCGCTCGATTTCCAAATGTGCGCCCTCGATTGATGAATCGCGCCAGCAGTTCCGTCCTTGCATTTCCTTTCACCGCTCGTAACGCGACACGGCAACGCACACCAGCAGTTGCCGTATTTGCCAGCCGCCGTGAGCCGCCTCGATTTCTGACGGTTTCTGTTCCGCTTCCATTTTCCCGCCTCACGCGCTTTGTGCCGGTTGCTCCGCGCAGGCATCACGCCACCGGAGGATGTCATTTCACCTGCCAATGCTCCGCCGCCCTTCACACCGCGCTTGCCGGCGTCCGTCATGCTCCGTTGCCGGTGCGTTTGTTTGAATCTCTGCGAAAACAAAACGCCCCGCCACGGGCCACAACTAAAAATGAAAACTACAACGAAAAAACCAGTCCATGAAATCCGTATCGGCGCGCTCAAAGCGGCCATCTGGCAAAACGAAAACCGCAACGGCAGCCATTATGCCGTCACCTTCGCCCGCAGTTACAAGGACGGCGAAACGTGGAAGTCCACCAGCAGTTTCGGGCGCAACGACCTGCTGCCGCTCGGCAAGCTCGCCAACGAGGCGCACACTTGGATTATCGCCCAAGAAGCGAAGAAACCGGCGGCGAAGTAGGCAAATTGGCCGGCGGGCTTCGGCTCGCCGGCCTTTTCATTTCGACACCAATTGGTGTCACGCGGCTAAAAACATCCAGAAGTCCGTCACCCCGTCATTTGAAAATCTTTGCCTGAAGTCACAGAAATAATTTTTAGCCTTTAGGCTAAATAGCGGAGTGACGGACAGATTGGAAATTCTGACCGGAGCTTTCAAAAATCAATTCGCCCCGTCGCCAAGACTTCGCGCCCTGCTATTCCCCCGTTCCACGGACGCCGCCTTGCAGTTCGCAAAGACTTGGCTCCCCCGCAGGCGCAGACTCGGCCGTTTGCAACCGCCTACACTGCCGCGTTGCTTCGTTCCAGCGGCCACAAAGCGGACGAGACTGCCGGAACCCCCAACACGACGCGGGCAATTCCGGTATCATCCTTGCCCGCTCATTTAGGCTCCGCTGTGGCCGTTAATAAACGATGCGGCCACGTTTCCCCCTACGCGCACCGCTGGCTGAGTGCGCTCCGACCCCTTGCCAAAATCGCGCCAGCGACCGCTACCACTCGCAAGCTCGTTCGCTCCCCAGCCTCGACAAGTCTGCGTCGGGTGCCCCTGCTGGCACGCTTTTAGAAATTTGCCTTCTAGTGTTGGTGTTGGGGGTGCGTGCAAAACGCAAAGCATCCGACCGACAACAAAACAGAAAGAAAAAGTTATGTTCAGTTCATCATTCGATACCACAAAGCAAAACCGCGCAGAACTCAGCGACGAATCGCTTGCCGTGCAAGCGCCATCCGTATTCGCGTCACAGGCCGCAGGCGATGTTAGCGACCGCTACACGTTCATCCCGACCGGCAAAATTGTCAGCCGTATGCGGGCCGAAGGCTGGGCACCAGTTGACGCCCGCGAGCAATCCGTTCGACTGGAAAACCGCATCGGCTTTCAAAAACACATGATTCGTTTCCAGCACCGCAACCAGATTGGCCGGGGCGGGGAATACGTTGCCGAGATTGCGCTGGTGAACAGCCATGACCGGAGCAGTGCCTATCAGCTACACGCCGCCTTGTATCGGCTCATCTGTGGCAATGGCCTCATGGTTTCAGACACCACGTTTGAACATATTTCCGTGAGACACAGCGGAGGCGAAGCCGACGAAATCATTGCCGCGAGCTTCAAACTTCTGGCGAACATCCCACAGTTGACCGACAGCGTTGAATCATTCCGCGCCCGCCATTTGAACGACACCGAGGCGCGAGCATTTGCGGAAGCGGCCATCATGCTCCGCTGGGATGCAGTCCAAAACGCACCCGTGAGCGCCGCGAAGGTTTTGGAATCGCGCCGTTACGAGGACAGAGGCAATGACCTTTGGCGCGTCTATAATCGCGTGCAGGAAAATCTGCTACGCGGTGGACAGAAGGAGTATTCCCGCCGCCGTGACAATGACACCCGCCACACCCGCACCCGCCCGGTTACGGGATTGGCCGAGGACATCCGCCTGAATAAATCGCTTTGGCATCTTGCCGAGGCGTTGCGGAGCGGAAATTTGCCCGCCGTGGTAAGCGTGCAGAACTGACAGAAGGGGGCGGGGTCGAAAGGCTCCGCCCTTTTTTTTGTGGTGAAGTGCCATCTTCCCCACGCCCCATCCGCCAAAGGTTCCACCTCTGGACTCGCTCCGATCCAAAACGGGCTTCCGTCGTCAGCCCGTTTTGTTCCCGGTCGGTTGAAGGACTTTTTTGCTGGCGTCCGCGTTGTATGCCTCACCGCCCGACTTCACAGGGGGGATGGACGCGAACCTTGAAAGGAATCCCTGCTATCCGCCCCTGCTACGCGGGCTTTTTTGTGAAGGCATACGGAACGCAAACGCACCGCAGTAAAAAAAATCCTTTTTATGCAACCGACTCCCACAAACCAAATTTCAAGGCTCCAGAGCCGCACCGCACTATCAGTAAAAGACACGGCGAAATTCATCGTCATTGCCATCGCAGGCCGCGAGCAGGTTGTCGCGTTCCCGGCGACGATTCAGCACAACGCCATGCTGGCACAGGTGCAAAAGTCACATGGCAACGTGCAGGCCATCAGCGCAGGTTTCTTTTTGGGCGACGTAGAAACTCTGTGGGCCGGAGGCGAAAGTGTGACCTTGGAATTGAAATCACGCCCGCAGGACACCGAACTTGTCCGCGACTTTCTCAACAATCCCGAACCGCAATTCAATTTCATCGCGGGAGGTGTCCAATGAGAACCAAGCGCATCGCCAACGACAACCAGCAGACGGAATTTTTCGGGCTGGTTTGGTTCACAGGCGACACCCATCCGCACCGGTTGCGGGCTGGCGACGTAATCAAATTCGACAACCGGCTTTGCCGTGTGTTGCGAGTTAATGATTGTTCAGCCGTGGTTTTGATGAATCAGCCACCGCGCCAATTCGATACGAGATTTCGCGGGCCGGTCTATTTCCAGCCACCGCCCAAGTTGTTCCGTATCTCACCCGATTCCGAAACACCGATTTTGAACCGCAAATAATCTACACCATGAAAACAGACCAACAAATCCACGCCCAAGTCATCGCCAGCGCACTTGGCAAAGCCATCGTGCAGTTCGACACCGCCATCTGGTATGCCCAGGGCAAAATCGTTCCCCGGCTCCGCAAACAGCGTAACGCCATGTTCAACGAGCTAAAGCGGCTCGGTTACGAAATGGCTTCCCCGGATTCCAGTCGCGTCAAAAAAATTTAACCACCAACAACACATGAAAAATGCGAACCAAAACGAATCGCCCTTTGGCGAAATCATCTATGCCTACACCCGCAAGCAGGCCGTCGCGGACGGCGTGCAAGTTGATGTCAGCACGACCGCGAAGGAGGCCGGAATCAAATTTCCGGTATTTATCACGCGCGGAGTGTTTGACGCTTACGTTGCCGTGCCCGAAGGCGTGACCGGACAGGACGAGGCCGGAAGGCTTTGGGATATTGTCTGGATGCTCCGCTTCGCCATCCAACGGAGCCACGGCCACACCGACCGTTTGCCGGTGGCCTTGTATGTCCGCAATGACAACCGCGCGGCCAAGCTCATCAAATTGGTTGCCGTTTGTTCCGCGCTCGACATGGACGACCCGCAACCAGCCATCACCATCATGTTGCCCGACGAGGATTGAACGCAACCAGCACCGGGCCGGTGACAGCGGCCCGCAATCACACCATGAATTTTCCCAACTACACCCGCACCAAAGCCGAGGCGCGACAACTCGCCGCCGAGATTTTCCCCGGCGAGCAGACCGCGCTGGCACGAATGAAACCCGGAACGAATTTGCCGCGCTACCAACTGACCCACGACACGACCGAGACGCTTCGCGCCGTGTTTTATTGGTTGCATGAGCAGAAGCCCAAGATTTACAAACGCGCCCGCTGGCATTTGTTTTACGACCTTGCCCGACGAGTGGTTGAGCAGGTTGACGAAAACGCGCAAGCGAAAGTCCGCGACCTTTACACCGCCGACCATGCCGACGCATGGCAACGGCGGCAAGCCGCGCAGACCATGACCGGAGAAGGCGAGGGGATTTAGCGGGTCTTTGCGTCTTGCTTGACTGGCGACAGCGGAACTGGCAAATTGGCGAACGGTTGCCGAATTAGCTCAGTTGGTAGAGCACGAAATTCGTAATTTCGGGGTCGCCAGTTCAAGCCTGGCATTCGGCTCCACTCCCAAAAAAAAGCCAAAAACGGGTTTCTTTGGCCCCCGCTTTGACCCCCAATTTTTGTTTTTTACCCCTATCCACTTGCGGCACTTCGAGCAAAATAAAGTTAAAAAACATCAATTTTATCCAATAGAATCAATATAAATCAACAAACCGGACAATAGGGGTGGAAAACATGCTGGACTAGGGGATTGGCATTACGAATGACCTGCTCTACCACTGAGCTAAGTTGGCACGACGAGGATTTTACGCTTCCGCCCTCGCCAGTCAAGCGGAGAGGCTTCATGGGTCATGGGGTTTTAAATCTGGAAAATTTCAAAAGCGTGGCATTGGGAGAAACAGGATGGGTTTGGCATTTTAGGCCGGGGCAGGTTGGCGGCAAACAAGGGCGCCGTTCGGGCGGTGACAGCGAATGACGGGGGAGCGGCGCGGAATATTTTTGGAGATGACGCTGGGAGTCTGACGAGGGCGAGTCGGAGGACAGAGCGTTTATCGGCAAGGGCATGGCTTGAAACCTTGCGCAATTCCATCAGCCGCAGACGAGTCGCGCATCGTCCCACCGATCTGCAAACGGTGGCCCAAGAACCGCGTCCAGGAAAACAGCGGGCCGTCAGGTCCGAATCGAGGGATTGGGGAAAGTCTTGTGCGACGCACGGGCCGAGCATGGACTAGGGCGCGGATTTCGCCGCCTTGGCTGCGAGTCGGGACTGGCAAATGGCCAGGTAATTGCGGGCAATGAGGTTGTCGCCGTCTAGTTTCTGTGACCGCTCAAACCATTCCTTCGCGGCGGCGTAATCACCGGTCTGGACGTAGTGCCACCCGATGTTCGCGATTAGGAAATAGTTGTTCGGATCGCGCGCCTCCGCCGCCCAGTAATCCGGCTCGGCGGCGGCCGACTGACCCAGCCAGTCCAGACACATGCCCGTGCGCAGGTAGCTGTAGCCGTCCAGCGGATTGTCCCGAATGGCGCGGGCATACCAAGCCAGCGCCGTTTTGGCCAGCGCCGCATAATCACCGGATTGGTCCTGACTTTGCGTCCGGTAACATTCGCCGATGGCATAAGCGGTCGCGAAATTTTTCGGCTCGCGGGCAAAGGCTTGTTCCAGGGCCGCGGCGCGTTCCGGCGAGAACAGCGGCTGGGATTCCGCCCGGGCCAGCCAGTGCGCCTCGCCGCCCAGCCGCCAGGCTTGCGCCAGAAAATATCCAGCCACGACCAGCAGCATGGCCGTCAACACCGGTTTCCACGCGCCGCCGACCCGGAACCAGAACCGCTCCGTTGCATACCGCGCGTTGCTGGCCGCCAGCGCCAGCAGGGTGACGCCGACCAGCGCGTTCGCCGGAATGTGCAGGTTGAAGTCCACCGCCGAATGCACCGCCAGCGCCGCCAGCCCGCACACCGCGCCCAGAAAAAACGCGAAACGGTTGCTCTGGGCGCTGCCAAAATGATTTTCGTCGCGCCGCACCTGCGGCCAGGTTTTTTTCAGCCAGAAAATAAACACGCCCATGCCGCCGAGCACGATGACGCCGCCCGCCGCGCCCCAGTCCGCCAGCAGGTTCAGGTAATCATTGTGCGCCCGGTCAGGGCGGGCCTGGATTTCCTCCGGCCGGTATTGCCGGAAACGGTAGTCATAATGCGCCGGACCCACGCCCACCCAGGGATGGTCCGCCCACATGCGCAAGGCCGCCTGCCACAAGGTAAAACGATCTTTCGCGCTGCCATCCACCAGATCCAGCCGGATGGATTCGCCCGGCTCGCCAACCCGACGCATGTAGCCGAGGGTTTTGGAAAGGAAATGCGTGGTGCCGTAGCCGCCGCCCACAAGCAAGATCACCAGCAGCGCCACGGCTTTCCACCGGTGGTTGCCGTGACCCAGCAAAATCCCGAGCAGCAACACCATTCCCGTCGTCGCCGCCAGCCAGCCCCCGCGCGAGAACGTCACCGCCAGCCCCGCCGCCAGCGCGATGGCCGCGTAAATCAGCAGCACGCGCGTCACGACGGAGATTTTGCCGACCAGGAGATACGCCAACGCCAACGGCAGCAGCATGGCGAGCAGATCCGCCAGATCATTCGGCGAAATGTAGGTGCCCGAAGCCCGGCCGATATACATTGATAGCTCGTTCCAGACGTGGTTCGAATGGTGCAGCATCTGCGCCACCGCATAGCCGGCAATCAGCGTGCCGGTCGCGATGAGTGTGGCGCTGACTGCGGAAATTTCCTCCTGCCCGTTCAGATTGTTCACGGCGGCGAAAAACAAAAAGCCGAAGAGCAAAACCTGGATTGTCTCCAGCCGCGCCACATATTCGATGTCCGCCGTCAAATAGCGCGCCACCGCATAAACCATGAAGGTCAGCACCACCCAGGCGAGCGGCGGCCAGAGCAGTTTGGGCCGCGGATTGAGCCACAGCCGCACACTCCACAAAACGAAGACCATCGCCGCAGCCACCTGCACCACGAGAAACGCCCAGGTGTCCACCGCGCCAAACGCCAGCGGCGCAAACACCAGCATCCCCAGCACGAGTGTCAGAATGCCGCGCGCGCACCACCAGTCCAGATTCTTGCGGGTCAATACCATTTTTGCGGGCCGATTTTTATCACGAATCGGCCCGGCTGCACACGGATAAAATCCAAAAAACGGCGCGCGGGAAAATCCGGACCTGTGTCAGGCTCTGTTCGGGCGCGGATCAAGCTTGAACCATTTGCCGGGTTCCGGGCGGAACTCCAGGCCGCGCCGGATGGAACGCCGCGCGTTTCACATAAGACCTCTGGCGGGGGAAATGGACGGCTTTCGCCCCTGTTTCAGGGCGGCCGCCGGCGCAGCCGCGTCTGCGGCGGGCGGAGAAATTCACTTTTTCCGTTTCCAGACCGGACTGGGCCGGTAATATGCCGCGTCCCCGCCGGACACGCCCATGCCGATGCCGAAACCATTGACCGATTTGCTCCAAGCGACCTCGCGGTCGTTTTACCTGACACTGCGCGTGTTGCCGGCACGCGTGCGCCCGCAGATCGGTCTCGCCTACCTGCTCGCGCGCACGACGGACACGATCGCGGACACGGAAATCGTGCCGGCAGCGCAACGGCTCGAAGCGTTGCAACAACTGCGGGAACAAATTCTCGGCCAGCCGTCCGCGCCGCTGAATTTTGGCGAACTGGCGCAAAGCCAGAACCTGGCGGCCGAGAAATTGTTGCTGGAAAAAACCGAGGACAGCCTGGCGCTGCTGCCAACCCTGTCGCCGGCGGATTTGAAACGGGTGCGCGAGGTGTTGACGGTCATCATCAGCGGGCAGGAACTGGATTTGCGGCGGTTCGCCCATTCCGCCAACGCGCACATCGTCGCGCTGGAAACGGCGGCGGAGCTGGACGATTACACGTTTCGCGTGGCGGGCTGCGTGGGCGCGTTCTGGACGAAAATCTGCCGCGCGCATCTGTTTCCCGACAAGCGGCTGGATGAACAGCAGTTCCTGGCGGACGGCATCCGGTTCGGCAAGGGCTTGCAGCTCGTGAACATTTTGCGCGACCTGCCGGCCGATTTGAAAAATGGTCGTTGCTATCTGCCGCGGGAAAAACTGGCAGCGGCGGGGTTGGTGCCTGAGACGCTCCTTTCGCCGGTGAATGAAAATAAATTCCGGCCGCTGTTCCACGAGTATCTGGACCGGGCGGAAGCGCATCTGACGGCGGGGTGGCGCTACACAAACACCCTGCCGTTCGGGCAATTTCGCGTGCGGCTGGCCTGCGCGTGGCCGGTGCTCATCGGCCGGCGGACGCTGGAAAAGCTGCGCGCAGCCGGCGCGGGTGAGCTGCAGCAGCGCGTAAAAGTGTCGCGCCGCGAAGTGCGGCGGATCATTTTCCGGTCGCTGGTCTGCAGTCCGTTGGCACCGGCGTGGCGCGGCCTGTATTCGCCGGCTGGAAAAGCAGTTGATTCCGGTGGTGAATTGTCGTAAAAGGCGGTATGAAGATTCCAAAAATTCCACTCTGGACTTCCGTGCTCGTCCTGTGCGGCGGCGTGACGCTGCAGGCCGAAGACACTCCGGTTCAGGCGGCGGCGCGGACCGCCATGATGCAAAAAATGCACGAACTGGATGCCAATCCGCCGGTCACCGCCCCGACTGCGCCCGCAATGGCCGTGACTCCGTCTGGTGCCACCACCGTGGCGCCCGCGCCAGGGAAAGTCTCCAAAACCACCGTTAACATGACGCCGATGAACAGCCAGCCGGCCAGGACTGCCGCCCAAAAACCGGCGACCCCACCCGCTCCCGCCGTCGCGAACATCCCGGCCGGCGATGCCGGGTTCAAGCCGATGCCGGTTCCGCCTTCGTCGCTGCCGCTGACCAAGGAGGAAAAATTGAACTGGCTGCTGCAACGTTACAAGGCGGATCAAATCACGCCGGAAGAATACCACCAGCAGCGCGCCGCCCTTCTGGCCAAGCCTTAAAATTTATTTTTTCACGCACCCGCCGGAAAATTTCCGGCGGGTTTTTGCTTCCCTGACCTTGAACTTTCCGCCGTGAAGTCTAAACTCAACGCCCATGCATGATTTTCGTTTTGCCGGAAACCAGCTGTTTTGCGAGGAAGTGAGTCTGGCGGCGCTGGCCAAAAAATTTGGCACGCCGCTTTACGTCTATTCGCAGCATACGCTGGAGGATCATTTTCAAAAGCTCGACACCGCGCTCGCGCCGCTCGATCACCGGATCTGCTTCGCGATGAAGGCAAACTCGAATCTCTCCGTCATGCGCGTGCTGGCAAATCGCGGCAGCGGCTTCGACGTGGTCAGCGCGGGCGAGTTGCAGCGCGTCATCGCGGCGGGCGGCGACCCGAAGAAATGCGTGTTCGCCGGCGTGGCGAAGTCGGAGGCGGAAATTGAATTTGCGCTGCGCAAAGGAATTTATTCCTTTAACTGCGAAAGCGAGCCGGAAATTATACGCATCAACAAAGTGGCCGCGCGCCTCAAGCAACGCGCCCCCATTGCCGTGCGCATCAATCCGAACGTCGCAGCCAAGACGCATTCCAAGATCACGACCGGCACCTACGAAAACAAGTTCGGCATCCAGTTCGAACAGGTCGAGGCGATTTATGCCCGCGCGAGCAAATTGAAAAACATCTGGCTGCGCGGCGTGCAGATGCACATCGGCTCGCAGCTCACGGACGTGACACCTTATGAACTGGCGGTGAAAAAAGTCCTGCCGCTCGTCAAAAAATTGGCGAATAAATACGGGCTGGAATTTTTCAGCCCCGGCGGCGGCCTGGGCATCGTTTACCATCCGGCGCTGGCCAGTGGTTCGGCGACGTGGTGGAAATCTCCGGCGGCCAAAGGCATTTTGACGCCGGCGAGCTACGCGGAAAAATTGCTGCCGCTGCTCCAGTCGCTCCGCTTGAAGATTCTCGTCGAGCCGGGCCGCTTCATCGTCGGCAACGCCGGCGCGCTCGTAACGCGGGTCGAGTATGTGAAGCGCACCGGCAAAAAGAATTTCGTCATCGTAGACGCGGCGATGAATGATTTGATCCGCCCGGCGTTTTACGATTCTTACCATGAAATCATGCCGCTCGTGAAAAAGGGCGGCCCGGCGGTTTCGTCCGATGTTGTCGGCGGCATCTGCGAATCCGGGGATTATTTCTGCAAGGACCGTCCGCTGGCCAAAGTCGGCGAAGGCGATAGGCTGGCTTTGTTGAGCGCGGGTGCCTACGGTTTTGTGATGGCGAGCAACTACAACACGCGCCCGCTGGCGGCGGAAGTTCTGGTGAACGGCAAACACTTTGCCGTCGCGCGCGAACGGCAGCCGGTAAAAGAAATTTGGGCGGGCGAAAAGGTTGTGGCATGGTTGAAGTAAGATTATGAGCCAAGAAACTTCCATCGCGGCCTACTGGTCGGACGGCATGGACGAAGCCGGTTTGGCGGACTGGGCGCGGCGGCTGCGGGCACGGCTGCCGGCGAAGGAGATTTCGCTGGGGCTGGTGTTCCTGTCGCCCAAGTTTTTTCCGCACGCGGAGGCCGTGCTGGAAATTCTCCGGCTGCATGCGCGCATCCCGCTGCTGGCCGGTTGCTCCGGCGGCGGCCTGGTGGCCAACGCCGAGGAACTCGAAGGCGCGGGCGGCCTCGTGCTGGCGCTTTATTCACTGCCGGGCGCGAAGCTAAAGGGCGTCCGCATCACGCCCGATC
Organism: bacterium; assembly: GCA_021780905.1. Classification (GTDB taxonomy): domain Bacteria; phylum Verrucomicrobiota; class Verrucomicrobiia; order Limisphaerales; family UBA11358; genus UBA11358. The sequence goes on along the minus strand of JAJXXW010000081.1, from coordinate 12,257 downwards.
AGGTGCAGTCTGCCGACGGCGAAAATTTCTGGCCGGGCGAAACCGGCGTGGCTCCGACCCAGGTCAACAGCTGGCTGACGTTCCTGGACCCGTTCCACCTCGACCCCGAAAGGTGGCTGCGCTCGTGGAACGAAAGTTATGCCCGCGTGCCGGTTTATGGCGGCCTCGCCAGCGGCGATTTTGCCGAACCGGTCACGCAGCTTTATCTCGACGGCCAAGTGTTCGAAGACGGCGGCGTGGCCGTCGCGGTGGGCGGCGACGTGGCGCTGATGGGTGTCATTTCGCAGGGCTGCACGCCCATCGGCGAGGCGTGGACGCTGACGCGCGTGCGGCAAAATCTGATCCAGCACATCGGCAACCGACCGGCCTACGCGGTGTTGTCCGAGACCGTGCAGCAACTGCCGCCGGAGGAGCAGCGCAAGGTGAAGGACAACCTGCACATCGGCCTGGCCGTGAACGAATACTTGGAGGATTTTCACCGCGGCGATTTTCTCGTGCGCAACCTGCTGGGCGGCGATCCCCAGTCCGGCGTGCTCGCCGTCGGCGCCCTGCCGCGCATGGGCCAGACCATCCAGTTCCAGCGCCGGGACGCCGCCGCCGCGTCCGAGGATTTGACCGAGCTGCTGGCGCGGGCGAAAAAAAGACTGGCCGGCGTGGAAATTTACGGCGGCTGCCTGTTTTGCTGCAATGGCCGCGGCAAAAATCTGTTTGGCCGCGCCAGCCACGACGCCAAGCTGGTGCAGGCGCATTTTGGTCCGACCGGGCTGGCTGGATTTTTTTGCAACGGCGAGATCGGCCCTGTCGGCGACAAGAATTTTCTCCACGGATTCACGGCCTCCATTGCGCTCTTCGTCCGCGTCCAGCCACATGACTCCAGTTTGAGAACAAACTGAACTTCGCCCGACGGTGGTTGGTCGAGGGATGGGCCAGAAATGACACAGTGCGGAAAAACTGGCCCCAGATGGGGCAATGGACGACGTTCCACTGGCTGGAAATCCAATCGACAGGAAATCGAATCATTGCTACGCTAACAGGCATGAGAGTCCTGTTCCTTAACGGCCCGAACCTGAACCTGCTGGGCACACGCGAGCCGGAAGTTTATGGCCGTCTGACTTTGGACGACATTGAGGCTCAAGTTCGCGCCCGCGCCGCCGAGTTGAAGGTGGAAGTCGAGTTTCGGCAATCTAATTTGGAGGGCGAACTTGTTAATTGGATTCAAGAAGCCAAGGGCAAGTTTGCCGTCATTATCATTAATGCCGCCGCTTATACGCATACCAGCGTGGCCTTGCGTGACGCCATATCCGCTGTCGGGGTGCCGGCCATTGAGATTCATCTGTCTAACATCCATTCGCGCGAAGAATTCCGTCAGAAGTCCTTGATTGCCCAAGTTTGCCGGGGACAGATTTGCGGATTTGGCGCAAAATCATATATTTTAGGTCTTGAAGCTTCAGTTTACGTTACCGAAACCAAAAAATCATCAACTTTTTGAATAATTTTGAATAAAAGACGAATTATGATGTCAATAAAATCTGCTTGACGTTTTTAAGACGAGTAACTAGATTTGGCACTGTTTCAAATGCATATCATAAAATGGACTTCCTCAATTCATTTTTATGATTTGCTTGAATTGTTGCAATTTTTAAAACTCTTTAACGAAAACTGATTGTGGAACTAAAAGATATCAAGGCCATCATTGATTTGATGAAAAAAAACTCCATCACGGAGTTTGAATTGGAAGAAAAAGATTCTAAACTGCGCCTGAAGCGTGGCTTGAACGGAGTCTCTCCGGCAAATCAAAACGAGGAACCGGTTCAAATCGCACCCATGCCGGTGGTCGTTCCAAGTTTATTACCCGCAGTCACGACAACGCCAACAACAATGCCAACAACGGCAAATTCAGCCGAAAGTGATATAAAATCACCGATGATAGGAACATTTTATCGTTCACCTTCTCCAGAATCAGCCGCTTATGTGGAAATCGGCACGGAGGTCAATTCAGACACAGTGGTTTGCATCATTGAAGCCATGAAAGTCATGAACGAAATCAAGGCCGAAGCTAAAGGCGTTATCACTCAAATACTGGTCGAAAACGGCAAGCCAGTGGAGTTCGGCCAGCCGATGTTTAAAATTCGGCCGGCCTGACCGGTATTTTCAATCCGCACCATCATGTTCGAAAAAGTATTGGTCGCCAACCGGGGGGAAATCGCCGTCCGCATCATCCGCGCGTGCAAAGAAATGAACATCCGCACCGTCGCGGTTTATTCTGAGGTGGATGCGAACTCGATGCACGTCCAAATGGCCGACGAGGCTATTTGCATCGGCAAGGCGGCGTCCTCGGAAAGCTACCTGCGCATTGACCGGATCATCAGCGCGGCGGAAATCGCCGACGTGGACGCGATTCATCCGGGCTACGGTTTTTTGTCGGAGAACGCCCATTTCGCCGAAGTCTGTGAGAGCTGCAACATCCGCTTCATCGGTCCCAGTCCGCGGGCGATGAGCGCTTTGGAGGACAAGGCCGTCAGCCGGGCGCTCGCAAAAAAGGCGGGCGTGGAAACCCCGCCCGGTTCCGAAAGCACGGTCGAAAATGAAAAGGACGCGCTGGTCATTGCCAAAAAAATCGGCTATCCGGTCATGATCAAGGCGGTCGCCGGCGGCGGCGGTCGCGGGATGCGCATCGCGCACAACGATATTTCGCTGGTGAAAGGCTATCACACGGCGCGTTCGGAAGCGGAAAAATCGTTTGGCAACTCCGGGGTTTACATTGAGAAATTCATTGAAAACCCCCACCACATCGAGATTCAAATCCTCGGCGACAGCCGGGGCAAAATCATCCATCTCGGCGAGCGCGACTGCTCGGTGCAGCGCCGCAACCAGAAATTGATTGAGGAATCCCCGTCGCCCCTGCTCGAGCAGAAATTCCGCAAGCTGCGCGACAAGATTGGCAAGGCGGCCATTCGCATCGCCGAAGCCGCCCGCTACACCAATGCCGGCACGGTCGAGTTCATCGTGGATGACCACGGCAATTTTTATTTTCTGGAAGTCAACAAGCGCATCCAAGTCGAGCATCCGGTCACGGAAGAGGTCACGGGCATTGATCTCGTGCGCGCCCAGATTGAAATCGCGATGGGCGAGCCGCTCAAGTATTCGCAAAGCGACATCGTGATGAAAGGTCACGCCATCGAATGCCGGATCAACGCGGAAGATCCCTTCAACGATTTTCGTCCCAGCCCCGGCCGCATTGAGATGTATTATCAGCCAGGCGGACGCGAGGTGCGTGTGGACACCCACGCCTACGCCGGCTACACGATCCCGCCGACCTACGATTCGATGATCGGCAAGCTGATCGTCCGGGGCAAGGATCGCCGCGACGCGATTGACCGGATGAACCGCGCGTTGAACGAGTTCATGATCACCGGCGTGAAGACCACGATGTCATTTCAGCAGGCCATCATGCAGGATCCGAATTTCCGGCGCGGCGTCTATTCCACCAGCTTCGTCGAACAACTGCTCGGCGGCGCGCGGCGTGAATTGATCGAGGAAAAAACTTGAGACGTTCGGCCATCAATCGAAGCCCAGCAAGGCCTGGCTGTTTTTGCAGGGAGAAAAACCCTTTTCGCCGCGATAAAACCCATTGACGCTTTGACGGAAGTAATTGCTGCTTTCGCGAAAGGATCTTTCGCTCTGGCAAAACCGGTTGCCGCTGTCGCAAAATCAATCTCCGCTTCGGCAAAACCTGTTTTCGCTTTCGCGCAACCCATCTCCGCTGAAGCGAAAGCCCTTGCCGCCGGCGCAAAACCGGTTGCCGCTCTGACAAAACCCGCCGGCGCCCGGGCAAAAACTCCTTCCATCAGGGCATAAGCAGACATCTTGCGAGGTTTATCATTTCACCGGGTGCGCTAATCCGATTTATTTGGTGGACTGAAATCATCCATGGACAGTTGACTTTTGGCCGGGCGAATCTGCTAGAGTGTCCGGTGGATGGGGAAATCATCAGGCATACCCGCCAGCCGGTTGTTTGGCTTAAACCTGCCTGAACAGGAGAAACAGACATGGCACGCAAGAAACGCAAATCCAAGGCCGTGGAACACGGTCTCAAACGGGCCGCCGCGCTGGCGGCCATTGACCCCAAACTGGACCTGGGCAGCGGGCTGACTCTCGACGCCTATGCCACCGCCATTCAAACCCATGAAAAATCCGTGGATGATTACAACACGGACTTGTCGGGTTTGGATGCCCAGTTGACCACCATCAAGACCAACGAGAAGCAACTGGCGCAGCTCTCCGCGCGTATGTTGAAGGGGGTGGCCACGAAGTATGGCGAGAACAGCGATGAATACGAGAAGGCCGGCGGCAAACGCACCAGCGAACGCAAACGGCCGACGCGTCAACCGGTCGCTGCCGTGGCGGCTACCAAATAAAGGCTTGTCAAAATCCGGCGGCGGGCTTAAATGCCCGTAGTCGGAAGACAAAAATGAAGGGTCTGCGCACACGCCTGATGTTCGGGCTATTATTATTCTGTTTACAGACCGGCTTTGGACAAGGTTTTCAAAATCTTGATTTTGAAATGGCAACGGTTGCATCTGCGCCGCCAGGTTATACGCCTTTGGATGCCAATCCGCCAATTTCGGCCGCCAATGCACTGCCATATTGGACAGTCATGGAGGATGGCGTCCTTTGCACGGCCATCTGGGGTGCGCCCAATGCGCTGGATGAGACTTCGGTCGCGTTGGTATCTGGAGGGAATTACCCTAATTATGCCCCGCTGCAAGGCGCATACAGCGTGCAGATCTCCGCTTATGCTGACGCCCCTGCGGGTTACTATCATAATGCATCCATATCTCAAACTGGTTTGATTCCAGTCGGGACACATTCGATTGTGTTTTTAATATTCAGTCCACCGGTCGCAGGAATTTATCCAGCCAATCCTGCCGTAACGATCAATGGCACGCCCATAAGTGTATCTCCGCTATCAACTTCTGGCAGCATTATCACGATGGCCGGCGATGTCAGCGCATTTGCTGGAGCGACGGCCACTCTGTCCATTCTATGCGCCGGCGTAAGCGGGTCGCCTTATTCAAATGAAAATATCTTTGCACTGGACGCAATTAATTTCTCGCCAAATATTGTCCCCGAACCCGGCGCCTTTGTTCTGACCGCCCTGGGCGGTCTGCTGCTTGGTTGCCGCCGCCAGAAAAGCCATACGCATTAAACAGTTGTCCGACCCATTTATTTTGGAATTAAATTTGACAGCCCCGGTGCCCCGTTTATCTTGAAACGCAAACATTATGGCTGACATTCCCCCTTCCAATCCCGTGCCCGGATCGTCCGGGGCCGTGCCGCCGCCGAAAAAAGACACCGGCAAGGTTCAACCCAAAAAAGAAACCGTCCGCATTACCCTGCCGCCGGTCGGTGCCGGAGTGCCTACGGGCGCACCCCAGGGAGCCGTGCCGCAGAAGAAGGAAACCGGCAAGGTTCAGCCCAAAAAAGAAACCGTCCGCATCAATCTGCCGCCCAAACCGACGGCCGCGCCGACCATCAAGCTGCCAACCCTCCCGCCCGGCGGTCCGACGGGCGCTCCCAGTCCCGTGGGCGCTTCGGCCGCCGCGCCGGCACCCGGTTTGCGAACCACGGCCGCCGCGGCTGCTCCAGTCAAAGCCGGCGTCGGCGCACCGGTGGCGGCGACCAAGGCCGCGCCGATGGCCCAGCGCGCCGCCGCGCCGATCGTGCCGACCATCAAGCCGATGGACAAGGCGCTCATCTTTGCCGCCGCCGTTACCAGCCTCATCGCCGTCGGCGGCGTGACCTGGGTTTTCGTCACCTTGAAAAACACCGTTGAAACTTTCCAAAACTGAATATGGCCTCACCGTTGATCGTCACCCTCACGCAGGACAATTTTGAAGCCGAGGCGCTGAAATCCGCCACGCCCGTGCTGGTGGATTTCTGGGCCGAATGGTGCGGCCCGTGCAAGATGATTGCGCCGGTGCTGGATGAACTCGCCACGGAATTTCAGGGCAAGGTCAAGATCGGCAAGGTCAACATTGACGAGCATCAAGATCTCGCCGCCAAGTTTGGCGTGCGGGCGATTCCGACGCTGCTGGTCATCAAAAACGGCCAGGTGGCCGAGCAGATGGTCGGCGCCAAGAGCAAGCGCGATTTGAAGGCCAGCCTCGACCGCGCCACGGCTTGACCGTTCGCGGACGTTCATGGCTCTGATCCTCACGCCCGGCCAGTTCACGCACCGCGCGGAATTTTACCACCAGCTCGCGCAACTCACCTCGGCGGGGATCGGCCTGGTTCAAGCCCTGGAACAGCTCCAACGCAATCCGCCGAACCGCTCGTTCCGCGAACCGCTCCGGCGGCAGCTCGAAAAAATCAAATCCGGAAGCACCTTCACCGATTCCCTGCTGGCCACCAGCGGCTGGCTGCCGGCGTTCGACATCGCTCTCATTGAGGCCGGCGAAAAAAGCGGGCGCATTGACGACTGTTTCCGCCTGCTCGCGGAGTATTACCACGAACGCGCCCGCATCACCAAGCAGGCCGTCTCGCAGCTCACTTATCCCGTCGGCCTGGTTCACGTCGCGGTGCTGGTTTTCCTGATCATCGTTCCGTTCGCCGGCTCGCAGTTCAACGCCAGCCTGACGCTGCTGGCGCTCAAGGCCGCGCTCGTGCTCGCGCCGATTTACGTCGGCACGGCCCTGATGATTTACGCGTTTCAAAGCCGGCACGGTCAAAGCTGGCGGGCGGCCATGGAAAAACTGCTCGGCTGCGTCCCGCTGCTGGGCAAAGCGCGCCATTTTCTGGCGCTGTCGCGGCTCGCGCTCGCGCTCGGGGCGCTCCTCAACGCCGGCGTGAGCATCATCCAGGCCTGGGAAATCGCGGCGAACGCCTGCGGTTCGCCGGCGTTGCGCCGCGCCATTCTCGCGTGGCAGCCGCAGGTCGAGGCCGGCACCACGCCGGCCGACGTTGTCGGCCAATGCCGTCTGTTTCCAGAGATGTTCGCCAACTTTTACCGCAGCGGCGAAATCAGCGGCAAACTGGATGAAGCGCTGGGCCGTTTGCACCGATATTACCACGAGGAAGGTTCGCGCAAGCTGCAGGCCTTTGCCGATTGGACGCCGCGCGCCATCTACGGCCTCGTCGCGGTCGTCATCGCCTACGAAGTCATCCAGTTTTACGCCGGCTATTTCAACCAGATCTCAACCATCACCAAAGGATTTTAATTTCGCCATGACGTTGCATGAAATTTTGACCAACGAGGAACTGCGCCGGCAGGAATTTCCGGTGGCGGAAAATAAAATCTTCCTCGCCCACGCCGGCGTCTGTCCACTGCCGCGCCGCGTGGCCCAGGCGATGAGCGATTGCGCCGCCGGCGGCACGCTCGGCGACCAGGAAGCGTTCGCCCTGCACAAAATCGCCGCCGCGCGCCAGGCCGGCGCGAAATTGCTGCACTGCTCGCCGGACGAAGTTTCGCTCGTCGGCCCGACCTCGCTGGCGTTAAGTCTGGTCGCCGCCGGCTTGAATTTCCGCAAGGGCGACAACGTCCTGATTTACCACGACGATTATCCGTCCAATGTCTATCCGTGGATGGCGCTCGCCGAACGCGGCGCGAAAGTCCGCCTGCTCAACACGCGCGGCCTCGGCGTCATCCGCGCGATTGACGTGATGGGCCAGGTGGACGAAAACACGCGCCTGGTTGCGCTCGCCTCGAATCATTTCATCAGCGGCCACCGGCTCGACCACGCGGCCATCGGCAAATTTCTGCGCGAGCGCGGAATCTTGTTCTGCCTCGACGCCATCCAGACGCTCGGCGCCTTCCCGACGACGGTGGAGCACGTGGATTTTCTGGCCGCCGATTCGCACAAATGGCTGCTCGGCCCGTGCGGCGCGGGGCTGCTCTACGTCAAAAAGGATTTGCAGGAAAAATTGAATCCGCCGGTCTATGGCTGGCACAACGTGCGTAATCCCAACTTTGTCGCGCAGGAAAAAATCGAGTTACGCTCCGGCGCGGCCAAGTTCGAGGCCGGCACGCACAATCTCGTCGGCCTGGCCGGCCTGCTCGCCGCGCTGGAACTGGCGCTGGAAATCGGCGTGGACCCCATCGCCGCCGAACTGCTCCGCCAGCGCGCGTGGCTGGTGCCGGCGTTGCAGGCCAAAGGCTACACCGTGTTGAACGCCGGGCCGAAACCGGAGCAGGCCAGCGGCATCACGACTTTTTTCACGCCCGGCCAGAACCTCGCGCCGCTGCATCAAAAACTGGCGGACGCCGGCGTCCTCACCTCGCTGCGCACGGACCGGCAGGGACAAAATTATCTCCGGCTCTCGCCGCACTTTTACAACACCGACGCCGAATTGCGGCGGGCGCTGGAATGGCTGTAGCCGCAGACCGCGACCTGGGAATTGGGGGCCGGTGGGGCGCGTTGCTCCGTGCGCGCCGCGCTCGCTGGGCAATTCACGCCCACGGCGGGCAGAGGACTGCCCGCGCTACCGCTTCTGGGTCAAGGTGGATTGAAATGACCCTTGAAGATCAACCCGCCGCCGGCTGGTGTTCCGTCCGTTCCGCCGATGGATGCGGTGAACAACTTTCCCGGTGGCGCGTGGTTTTCACGCGGCAGGCGCGAGAATTTCGCGCATCGGCCGGCCGTTTGAAAATCCCGCACTCAATTCATTGGCTTTTGGGCGGATTTTGACTTGGCACCGGCTTTGCTAAAGTAAATCAACAATCCGGTTTGACAGTGGCGCTGATTCACTTAAAGTGGCGTCCCTGTTCCCGGAACCAACAACAAAAAACTATGAAACATCAAACCAAAAAAGCATTCACGCTTATCGAACTCCTCGTCGTCATCGCGATCATCGCGATTCTCGCCGCCATGCTCCTGCCCGCGCTCGCCGCGGCCAAGAAGAAGGCCCAGAAAATCAACTGCGTCAACAACCTCAAGCAGGTCGGCCTGTCCTTCCGCCTCTGGGAAGGGGATAATGGCGACGCCTACCCCATGCATGCCAGTGTCCAAAATGCGGGTCCCGGGTTTCCGACCACCGACCTTATCAACACTTTTCTGGCCATGACCAACCAGTTGAGCACTCCGAAAATCCTTTATTGCACCTCTGACAGTCTCCACGGCAACAACGCGGCCGTCAGCTTCGCTCAGATTGGCATCTTTGGCATTGCACCAACTTTGCCGAACCAATATGTCAGCTACTTTGTGAACATGGGTGCCTACGAGGATGATCCGCAAATGATTCTCTCCGGCGACAACGACTTTGCCCTCAACACCACACCTACGGTTGTGCTTCGGTCGCAACAAAACATTTTGAACCTGAGTTGGACTTGGAGTCCGAATTATTATCATGGGAATTCCGGCAATTGCCTCATGTCGGACGGCAGTGTGCAGTCGGTCACTGGGGGCGGACTGACCCAACTGCTTGCCAATAGCATCACCGTGCACGCTGCGGCCACCCAACCGTTCGCGTTCAACTGAGATCGGGAAATCAATCACCACGAGGCCGCCGCGAGGCGGCCTCGTTTTTTATTGGCGCGAACGGCCAAACAGAGGTGCTTGAATCGGCAGGGCGGGACGGCGCGCGGATGTTACAGTTTGCGGCGCGGCGCTAAATGCCTGAATTCAGACACGGGTTGCGGGAATTCAATTCGCAAAAAATCGGGTCCAAAGATTTTCGCGGCGGGAGGTCGCGCGGTTTGCGGCTGAACCGGAGTCTCCGCGCCGGGATCGGGTGCGCGCAGTTGCCGGCGAAAGGATCCCATCGTCCACGGGGCCAAATCAGAGCAGATGTCCCATCTTCTCGCGCTTGGCCTTCAGATACCGCTCGTTGTGGGGATTGGGTTTGATTTTAATCGGCACCTGCTGGGTGATTTTCAGGCCGTAGCCTTCGAGGCCGACGATTTTCTTCGGATTGTTGGTCAGCAGCCGGATGGTTTTCAGGCCGAGGTCGCAGAGGATTTGCGCACCGAGGCCGTATTCGCGCAGGTCCATCTTGAAGCCAAGTTTTTCGTTCGCCTCGACGGTGTCGTAGCCCTGCTCCTGCAATTTGTAGGCCTTGATTTTCGGCGCGAGGCCGATGCCGCGGCCTTCCTGCCGCATGTAAAGAATCACGCCGCGCCCGGCCGCGGCCACCTGGCGCAGGGCGGAATGCAGTTGCGGCCCGCAGTCGCAGCGGCGCGAGCCAAAGACGTCGCCGGTGAGACATTCGCTGTGGACGCGGACGAGAACATTCTTGTGCCCGGCCACGTCGCCGCGCACGAGCGCGAGGTGATGCTGGCCGTCCACGTTGGAGCGGTAGAGGTGCAGTTCGAAATCGCCGTAGTCGGTCGGCAACTGGACGACCTCCTCGCGCTCGACCAGTTTTTCGCGCGTGCGGCGGTGTTCGATCAGCGCGGCGATGGAGCAGATTTTTAATTTGTGCTTGCGGGCGAATTTCAACAACTGCGGCAATCGCGCCATCGTGCCGTCGTCATTGAGGATTTCGCACAGCACGCCAATCGGGCGCAGGCCGGCGAGCCGCGCGAGGTCCGCCGTGGCCTCCGTGTGGCCGGCGCGCTGAAGCACACCGCCGGACTTGGCGCGCAGCGGGAAAATATGGCCCGGCTGCACCAAATCCTCCGGCACGGCGACGGGCGCCGACATGATCTGGATGGTTTGGGCGCGGTCGGCGGCGCTGATGCCGGTGCTGATGCCGCGCGCGGCGTCCACGCTGACTTGAAAATCGGTGCGGTGGCTCTCGCGGTTCTGCTGCACCATGCGGTCAATGCCAAGCTGCTGCAACCGTTCGCCGGTGGTGGAGACACAAATCAGTCCGCGGCCGTGCTTGGCCATGAAATTGATGGCGGCCGGCGTGGCGTGCTGGCCGGCGACAATGAGGTCGCCCTCGTTCTCGCGGTCGGCGTCGTCCACCACGATGACCATTTTGCCACGGCGGATGTCGGCGAGCACGGCCTCAATGGAATCGAATTGGGTTTTCATCACCGGAAACAGGCTAATCGCCGGCGGGGAAAATGTCACATCATTCGTGACGGTTTGAACAGCGACGCGCCCGGCGAATATCCGTTAATTGACGACCGCGCCGCGAGGTCTTACGCTGGTAACAGATTATGAGCCAACTGCTAGATTCCCTCGTCGAGCTGATTCGCCGCACGTCCGCCGAGATTCCCGATGATGTTCACCGCGCCATTCTCACGTCGCTGGAGAATGAGCAGAAAAATTCTCTCGCGCAAAACGCCTTCAAGATCATTGACCAAAACATCGCGCTGGCGAAAACCAAGTCGCAGCCGATCTGTCAGGACACCGGCAGCGTTTTGTTTTATGTGGATGTGCCAGTTGGCTACGACCAGATCACGTTCGTCGAAACGACGCGCGCAGCCGTGACGCTGGCCACCAAGAAAGGTTTTCTCCGGCAGAACTCCGTGGATTCGCTCACCGGCAAGAACGACGGCACAAACGTCGGGCCGGGCGCGCCGAGCTTTCATTTCCATCAGCATCGTTCGCCGGAAATTTCCGTGAAGCTCGCGCTCAAGGGCGGCGGCTGCGAAAATGTCGGCGCGCAATACTCGTTGCCAGACGATGGCCTCCACGCGAACCGCGACCTCGATGGCTGCCGCAAAGCAATTCTCGACGCGGTGTTGCAGGCGCAGGGCAAGGGCTGCGGGCCGGGCGTGCTCGGCGTGTGCATCGGCGGCGACCGCGCGACGGGCTACGAGTTGAGCAAGACGCAGTTTCTCCGCCGGCTCGACGACCGGAATCCCGAGCCGAAGCTGGACGCGCTGGAGCAGGACATTTTGAAAACGGCGAACGAACTCGGCATCGGCCCGATGGGTTTTGGCGGCAAGACGACGTTGCTGGGCGTGAAAATCTGCGTGGCCAACCGCGTGCCGGCGTCGTATTTCGTGAGCGTGAGCTACATGTGCTGGGCGTTCCGCCGCCAGGGCGTGACGCTGGATGCGGAGGGGAAGATCGGGAACTGGCTGTATTGAAAACTTTTTTAGCCACAGATGAAACACGGAGGGACACAGATTCGGAGAGGCGAGTTCCACGGGCCGCAAAAATTGTTGCTCCGAATTTCACAAATTGCCGCAAATAAAAAAGGCTGAAAGCCCGAAAGATATCAGTATCTGCTTGCCAAGACTGGCATATTTACTGGCGAGGCTTTTGGGATGCACTTTCACCTTTGTCCATTCAAAGGGTGCCGCCGTCTGGTTGTGGGCCGAGATAAAAGCGTCAATCGCCTGCCGCAACTCACGCACGCTG
>JAJXXW010000075.1 GCA_021780905.1 bacterium | reverse complement strand
GGTAACGACCGGGCTGTCCATTGGACGGTCCGGTGCGACCCCAAGCAGATACAAGTTGCTGGGATTGCTCCATGTTCTTGCAACCGTTCGGACGCATTGGCGACGATGCGGTTGACCATACAGGAACAGACACTGGCTGCCATCAACAATGATTTTAAAACCATCGGCACCACCCCGGAAAAAACGCCGCAAAGTTTCCTTGTCCAGTTGCAATCCGTCCTCGGAGGAGTGGAAATGAGTCGTCGGGCAATGAACAAAGGATTTGTTGATCTCAATGCAGCGATTTCAAATTAAAGAGAGTGCCAGAGCGGCTTTGGCGAATGGTGGGGAAGTTCAAAACTTCACCTTGGCTGCCATTGCCTGACTGTGTTCATTGCGCAGGTGGCCGTAGGTTTTCATTGCCAGCGCTCCGCCGTCTTTGTGCCCCAGCCAGCGTGAGACGGTGGGAATGTCCACGCCTGATTCGATACAGCGCGTGGCGAAGAGGTGACGCAGGTCGTGGTGGGTGATTCGCGGAGTTTTCACTTTCTCCGCAGCGTGATCCATTGCCTTTTGGCATTCGCGCACCAACATCACCATATCGTCGGGTTTTGATTCCGGTCTTTGCGATTTCAATCGCCCCAGCAGATCGGCCATGTTTTGAATCATTGGCACCGAGCGGAACTCACCATTTTTCGTTCGGCTTTCAGGATCGCCAAAGATAGTGATTTTCATCCCATTGAAATCGCAGTCTTGCCACTGAATTTGCGCGGCCTCAGAAATGCGAAAGCCGCCGTAAGCCAGAAAGCGCACTAAATCGGCGCAGTGTCTTGAAAACCGACCGCCAGATTTTTCGATTGCAGAAACAAACTCGTTGAACTTACTGAACTCAGGCAGTTGCAGTTTTTTCTGTCTTAAACTGGCGCGTTTGATTTGCGAGGCAGGGTTGTCGTAGCGCGCTCCGCTTTCAATTCCGATTTCGATCACATCACGCAGAATTTTGACAGTGTTGTTAAATACCGAAGGACTGTAATCTTTCCCGAAAGTTGCAGCCCAATTTAAGCATTCGGATTTTGTGATCCTCGCGACGTCCATTTTTTCAAGTGCTTGCCATGATTTCATCAATGCCGCCAATCGCTCCTTATAATATTCCTTGGTTCGAGGTTTCATGCTGACATCCCCTGAAACCCGTCGGGCGTAGATTTTTGCCGCCTCCCCAAAGGTTAATTTACCCCGCGTGACATTGCTCTGGGACTCAGATTTTTGCCGTTCAGATTTTTCCAAATCCGCCAATCGCAATTTGGCCACCGTAATGGCATCGGTCTTGAGGCTCTTGCGAATGAGCTTGCCTTTCACCCTGATTCTCGCAAAATAGACGCTCGACGGAACGTAGCGAAGAAGGTTCGCATACTGGGTTTTCTGCCATAAATCAGCAGAGTTTGACTTTGGTTCTGCCTCATCCATGCAGGTAGTATGCAAAAGTAGTATCAGATCGTCAAACCAGCGATAGCAACAGCGCTGAAAACCTAATAAAATCAACGGTTGCACCCATAGCTCAATTGGATAGAGCGGCTGACTACGGATTCATTTTCGTCCTTTTGCCCTGATTTCGCCTGATTCGATATAATGATAAAATCATTGTATTTATTGGCTGGAACTCATTTTCGCTTTTGTCCTGCTGGGTTGTGGGATGACCTGAAAACAGCATATAGTATAGAAAAGCAGTATAGAAAATCACCCCGCTGCATTCGTTTCTTGCCGCCCATTTTTTTTGATTTCAATGTCCTCGATAGCTCCTTCGTTCCTGGCAATCATACTGTATTTTTCGGAACACATTTTGATGCGTTCCACAGCCAGACGCGCCAGCGCGTCGCAGAGCGATTCCAAGTTGTTCCCTTTGGCGATTATGGTCGCATCTTGAAACTGAATTTCAACGATGTCTTGGTTTCCCTGCCGCGACAATTTCGCGTGCTGAAAATAGCCATAAACAAACAGATGGGTTTCTGACGTGGTTTCCACGCGCAGGCATTGCGGGCTGGTGGCCGTGCGCCAACACGTCAAATTCTCATCCCGCGAGTCCGTTGCGTTGGCTTTTGCGTAAGATTTGGTTTCCATAAATCAATTTTCTCGATTGGTGTTACTTGCGGACGACGGCTTTGAATCAGGCCGTTAATGTATTTCCGAACCGGCACAGGCATGCTCCGCGCCCGCGCCGGGCCCTGTTTGATAAATTCAATCGCCAGTTCGCGGTCGCCAAGGCGGCTGACATTTTCCCGCAACTGTTCCTTGTCCGGCGTGAAGATTTTGACCGCCCTGGTCCCGCGCGAAATTGTCACCAGCCATTGCTGGTTGTTCGTTGCGGCCTTGATGGTGGAGTCTGAAAACAGCACGTGTTCAACCGTTTTGCCTTGCGACCCGTAGGACGTAATCGCATAGCCGCGCACAAACTCGCGGTAATTATCCGGCAGAACCCGCCCATCTTTCAGTTCGATGTGCCCGCCTGGATTGACGGCCTTGACCGTCACCAATTCGCCGTTGACCAGTTCTTTCCCGTCCACCGCCACCGCATTGGCTTTTAGTTGCAGTTGATCGCCGCTGGCGAGGGGCATTTCAACCGGTTGGCAGACCGTAATCCGGTTCAACAACTTGAGCGGAACGCGCTGGATTTTATTTTTGGTTTCAATCATCAAATTGGTTGGCGACGCGACCAGCAACTTGCCGGTGTCGCCTTTGGCAAAATCACCCGTCTTGCGGTTGAACACAATCACCGCCTTGTCAGGATAAAACCGCCGGTCGCGCTTTTGGGCATCAGTTAAATCCAAGCGGCTTAATGCTGTAACGGTTGTATCGTCCTGGCTTATCAGTCCCTTGCTGCGCAAACCGAGCCGGATTCGTTCATTGATTTCGTGAATCTCGCCCCAGGTCTGCGAAACAATCACCGTGGACTTTTTGCGCGCCGCCAACGACAAATAATCAACTGCCAATCGCTCGCGTTGCTCGTCAATCGTCCGACATTCGACGATTGCACCGAGCTTGTCCAAACGGTCAAAGGATTCGGCATAATGGCCGCGCTGCGCTTTACGGACGGCGGCACGGTATTGCTTGATGCGTTTGCGCTCCGACTTCGTTTCGCCCGCTTTCGGATTTTGGCGGCGGATTTTCGTAAGCCGGGCGGCTTCCAGTCCGCCGTAGCGTTCAATGGCGCGGAGCGCATCGGACGCTTCGACCGCGCCATGTTGGCGCGTATCACCGGAGAGAATGACGCGACCATCATTAGACTTAACAAACGTCAAAAGGTCGTGCATTTGCTTCCCGCCGATTTGTCCGGCTTCATCCACCATCACCACCGCGCCGGGCAGCATCCGGCGGCGGGCCAGAAATTCCGACACGGTTTGCGTTTCGGTAAAGCTCTTTTGCAAATCCAGAGCTTGCTGGCGTTGCGGCGCGACGACATAAGCAACGTGACCAGCGGCTTTCAAACCGTTGCCGATTTCGCGCAACGTATGGCTTTTGCCCGTTCCCGCGCCGCCACAGAACAGCGTCACGAAGTCACGCGATCCAAGAATATGCTCCGCCGCCTTGCGTTGATCGGGCATGAGTTCGGGAGCGAACTGGTGAGCCGGATTCAATTCAGTGAACTTCCCACGCCCGGCGCGGACCAGACCGACAATGTCCCATTCACAGCTTAAAATTTCGCGAGTCGTGATTTTGGCGGGGAAATTCTCGTTGCGGGCATAATCACGCGCCGCCGCCGTTGCCTTGATGTCCTGCACCGACCATTCAAACCCGCGCCCATGCTCCAACGCCGCGCTCCATACTTCGTTTTCACGGACGACCGAACGGCGGTCGAATAAATGCGCTTCCGCCCACTGGATGGCGGCTTGTGCCGATATGGCCGGTATTTGCATCGCCTTTTCCGGCTGGCGGGTCAATTTCCCCAACGACTTCCGTTCATCGGCGGTAAGCTGGCTGTCCCACAGCCGTTGAAGCTCCGGCAGGGCAATCCCCTCGATTTTTCGGCTGCGTTCGTTTTGGGCGATTTGTGAGCGTAGTTCTTTGAGATTGCCCTTCGCCAGTTCGGGCTTTTCTTTCAGCAGCTTTGCAATGCTGGCATCAATCTGGTTGTGCCGCTTGGAAAAGCGGGATTGCAGTTCACGCGAAACACCCTTGATTTCAAAATCGCCGCGCGGTGTATTTTCAATCTCGTAACCACATTGCCGCAAGTCGCGGGCGTATTCATGGTAATAAACATTCTCCGCATATTTCCGAACTTGCAGCATTTCATAGTTGGACAACGCTTTCCAACGGTTTTCAACGGCGTCGAAGGTCGCGTTAAACATGACGCAATGCGTATGCAAATGCGGATCAAGTGCGCGGGACGTATCATGCTGGAAGGTGGCGCAGACGATATTGCCGGTAAGCCGCTCTGATTTGTCTTTGCCGTGATGCACCTGGGTTCCGGCAAAGTGTTGTAATTCAGTGACGGCAATTCTAACCGCTCGATTATGAGCGTCCACCAGCCGATTATCATCTGCCGCCAATGCCTGGATGGAAACTGACTTTGGCGGTGAAAAAGTGAAGTCATAAAAGATTCGGCGATTGGCGACCGTTGCCATCTTGTCCGCATCCCATCGGGTCGTTTTCAATCGTTGCGTCAGCAAATCGCCGGTTTGCGGATTTTGATTGTGGCAGAGTTTCAGAAATTGATCGGCTTTGACCCTGCCAGCGAGTCCCAGTTTTTCTGCGCCAATGCCCACCCATTCACCCGCGACAGCGTTTTCCTGGCTGTAATAATCGCCAAGCTGCAAATGCTCGCGGAAGTATTTTTCCGCGTTGTTCAGGTTGGTTTGAATCTTGGTGGACAACACCCCGTCTTTTTACCCCATTTCTTTGGTTTGGGTTGTGATGAATTCATCACAACCTAGCAACCGATTCTCTGGTTAGATGGAGGCATGAATTTGTCGCTATCCTGCTGTTTTTCATGGCACGCCTTACGTCTAACTTCGTTAGAGGGTTTTCCGGTCGGAACTTGTTCGAGAACTGGACGATACCGGTTCGAAAAATGTTCGATTTCCATCCCATTTCCGTTTTCTTGCTGGACGATTTCTGGACGATTTCTGGACGAAATTTTATGACCGACAAACCCGCATCCGCGCCCATCCCAACCAATTTTGGGGAGCTTGCCAGCGGCTATCCGCCCAAGCTGCCGCGAAAACTGCAATTACTTTTGCCGCTCAAAGGCCATATCGAAGGATTGCTGGCAAAACGGGCGTCTTACGACGACATCCGAACCTTGTTGAAAGAGGCCAACGTCATCGTTTCTAAAAACACCGTTTATCGGTTTTGTCGGGAAGTGATCGGCCATAGGCCAGCTCCCCAGGCCGCCACCGAAATAAACGAAACTCCAAAAATTACGCCGGTTCTGCCACCACCAGCCGCAGCCCAAACGACCATCGAAGCGGCATTGCAAGAACGGCGGGAGCGTTTGCCCGGCTTGTGGGGCCGACGCAAACGCGGCCCGCGCATCGCCAATTCTAAAAACCTCTGATTTATGCAAAAGAAATTCAATACCATCATCAACGGCAAGGGCGGCGTCGGCAAAAGTTTCTTCGCCGTAAACTTCGTTCAATACCTGAAAGATCATGACATCGCCCATACCGCCGTTGACACCGACAATGAAAATTCGACGCTGAAACGATTTCACCCCGAAGCCCTGTTTCTCGACATCGAAGACCCGACCGAGATTGATTCAGTTTTCGCCACGCTTGACAAAACCGACCTGGTGGTCATGGACTGCCGCGCCGCTTCGACCGACATCTTTCTGGATTACTTTGAGGAAGTGCGAATTTTTGATTTGCTTCAATCGTTCAACGCTTCGCTGAATCTCATTATGCCGGTGAATCACGAAACGGATAGCGTAGAACAGATTCGCAGCATCAGCGACCGGCTCAATCGCAACGCCAGCTACTTGATTGTCAAAAATGAGGCATTGTCCGGCCGGTTCGTCAACTATGAAACCAGCACCACGCGGACGCGGTTGGTTAATGAACTGGCGGC
Source organism: bacterium (assembly GCA_021780905.1). Classification (GTDB taxonomy): domain Bacteria; phylum Verrucomicrobiota; class Verrucomicrobiia; order Limisphaerales; family UBA11358; genus UBA11358. The sequence continues at coordinate 72,421 of JAJXXW010000075.1, read as the reverse complement.
CAAAGAAATCATCATGCCCAAATTGTATGACTGGCTGGTGGCGGATTTGAACCGGCACGACTCAACCATTTCCGCCGCCATCAAAAATCCCGCCTTTGATTTTTTCAACCGGCAACGATTGCAAAACTGGCAGCATGGCTTTTATGACGAACTGGAATCCGTGCGTGAAATGCTGCTGCCGAAAATTCCCAAAGCCAGGAAGGAAGCCAAACCCGGCGATTCGCTGCTGTGAACGAGCCAAAGAACAACTTTGACGAGGCGCTTGCCGAATGGCGGCGCAAGCATGGCATCCGCGACGATGATTCGGTGTTGCAGATGCTCGAACTGTTAAAGCTGTTCTTCCAGAACGTCAAAATCGAAATCCCGCCTGACACTGATTCGATTCAACTGGTGACCGTTCGCGTTTCGCTGCAAACACTGGCGCAGTTGACGAAGGAATTTTCCAAAGAGGCACGGGAATTGACGCGGGAAATTCGCAGCGTTCCCAAAGTCAGCGACCAGCTTGCCAATGGACGTGCCGTTGCATTTCTGAGCATCGCTGTTGCCTCGCTCCTGGCCGGAATCCTGATTGGCAGATTTTTACTTTGACCATGTTAAATTACATTACTACTGGCTCATCGCTTTTATTGGCAATTGGTGCATTGGTCAAGCTGCCCGCGCCGGCTTCGTGGATTGTGGCGGCAATCTTCGCACTCATCGCGGCTTTCGCAGCTACCGCAAATGCCAAACCAGCCAAGGGCAAATATATTGTCCAATTGAAGGGCTTCGCGTGGAAACATGAGGATTTTTGTCGCGGTTGGCTCATCACTGGTGACACCGGCTCCGGCAAAACCCGTTCCGGCATCAATCAATTGTTGCTTCAGGTATTCCAGAACGATCCGAATTGGGGCGGCCTGTGCATTGACGACAAAGGCGTGTATTGGGAAACGCTGGTGGAAATGGCGGCGACCTTTCATCGGCAGAACGATTTGATTTTGTTACAGGTCAAGCCGGACAACGCGCCGCACGGCTGGAAGCCCCAGCACGCCTTTAATCTGCTTTCCGATCCTTCCATTCCGCCCTCGACCTACGCCAAATTTATCGTGGATACCGCGACCAGTTTGGGGCAACACACCGACCAGTCCTTTTTCAAAAATCAGGCGCAAACACACATCGGTCTGGCTCTGGAATTATTGTCGCGCATGGAAATGGAAGTGAGCCTGCAAAATGTCCGCAATTTTCTATTGGAGGACAACACAATGGAGACGATTCTAAAAGAACTAAAAACGGACTTTCCCACCACACGCGACATCCAACTCACAGATCATTTTGAACATCGCTATCGCGGACAGCCAGCCGAACAAATGGGCGGCGTCAAAGAAACGATTTCCAATTATTTGCAATTTTTTCTGACCCCAGACATCGTCCAGGTCTTTTGTGCCAGCCAGAATAGTTTCGATTTCAAGGACGTTGACCGGGGAAAAATTATCTGCGTGGCGATGCCGCAAAAATATCAGATGGAACGGCGTTATATTAACACTTTCCTTAAAATGCTGTTTTATAGTCATGCCTTGCGTCGGTTCGACCGGCCAAAGGAGGAGCGTGCCAAAGATAATTTAATCATCTTGTGGGCGGATGAAGCTCAACGATTTGTCACGGCCAGCGAGGACGGCATGAGCGATTACAACTGCGTTGACGTGATGCGGGAGGCAAGGGCAACGCTGGTTGCCGCCGCGCAATCGTCCACATCGTTCATCCCGCCGCTGGGTGAGGAGAAGGCACAAGTTTTGACCCTGAATCTTCGCAACCGGATGATCTTCAAGGCGGCGGATGAAGCCGGGGCGGTTGAAAGCGCGGATTTTCTAGGCCAAAGGAAAGTCCGTCAGAAGACTTCCGGTTTTTCGGGAGGCATGGCGACCCGCTCCTATACGAATGTGGAAGAGCACAAAATCAAACCCTACGAACTTCGGAATTTGCGGAAACATGAGTGTGTTCTAGTTCATTGCGAAAATGGTTTTCGCAAAGTCCTATTGCCGCCGCTTGATGCTGACGGGAAAATATCCAAATGGTTTCCAATTTGGAAGCGAGTCTTTCGGTAAATCTTGAAAAGGCACTCTTGGAATTCCTGGATTTTTTCCTGCGCTCGAAAAATGAGAACTCCATTACGCCTGAAACAGATGGAAACTGACCAGCAAATCACGCTTAAAAGTTACCTGACGAACATCGGAAACACGATTGCTTTAATCGTTAACATTGTCAGCACCGGACGTGTTTTCCATGCGACGCAGTTGCAGTAATTGGCCGGGGGAGCGCGGAGAGTCTTTTCAGTGCTATAGTAGTTCAAATATGAACACACAGTGTAATCACTTTGGCTTGCCGCAAGCATTTGATGTTGGCGGCGGGAAAACAGGCCTATTTTATTCACTGCCAGCTCTGGAAAAGGGCGGCGTCGGCCCAATTTCAAAATTGCCGATCTCAATTCGACTCGTGCTCGAATCCGTGCTGCGCAATTGCGACGGTAAAAAGGTCACGGAACAAAACGTCCGCGTGCTGGCCAATTGGAACCCTAACATGGACCGCACAGAAGAGATCCCGTTTATTGTCGCACGCATCGTGTTGCAGGATTTTACCGGCGTGCCGTTGCTGGTGGATTTGGCAGCGATGCGCTCCGCCGTCGCGCGCATGGGAATAAATCCGAAAATCATCGAACCGCTTGTGCCGGTGGATTTGGTGGTGGACCACTCGGTGCAAGTGGACGTGAACGGCACGCCGGACGCATTCCAACGCAATCTCGAAATCGAATTCCGGCGCAACCGCGAGCGTTACCAATTTTTGAAATGGGGGATGCAGGCGTTCGACACGTTCAAAGTTGTGCCTCCCGGCATCGGCATCGTCCATCAGGTCAATCTGGAATACCTCGCCAAAGGTGTTCTGGAAACGGGTGGAATTTATTATCCCGATACGCTGGTGGGCACAGATTCGCACACAACCATGATTAACGGTCTCGGCATTATCGGTTGGGGCGTTGGCGGCATCGAAGCCGAAGCTGGGATGCTCGGCCAGCCAGTTTATTTCCTCACCCCCGATGTCGTCGGGGTTCATCTCGCGGGCGCATTGCGAGATGGTGTCACGGCGACCGACCTTGCGCTCACGGTCACACAGATGCTGCGCAAGGCGAAGGTGGTCGGCAAGTTCGTTGAATTTTTCGGCCCCGGTGTGGCGAGCCTGCCAGTGGTTGACCGGGCGACGATTGGCAACATGGCCCCGGAATATGGCGCGACGATTGGCCTTTTTCCGATTGACGAGGAATGTGTGAATTATCTGCGCGCGACCGGTCGCAGCGAGGAACACTGCCGGCTCTACGAAAGCTATTACAAGGCGCAGGGACTTTGGGGCATTCCAAAGAAAGGCGACATTGCATATTCGCAGGAACTGGAACTCGACCTCGGCACGGTATTGCCGAGCGTGGCCGGCCCGAAACGTCCCCAAGACAGAATCGAATTACCGGAATTGAAGGAGCGTTTTATTGCCATGCTCAACCAACCGGTTGCGGAAAATGGTTTTGGCAAATCCCCCGCCGAATTGGGCAAAAGCTTTTCTATCGCCGCCAATGGCAGGCCAACAAGCGGCGGCGGCAGTCAGGAACCGATTTTACCGAATGAGTCGCACTTGCGAAATACCAATCCGCTTACCGAGCAGGAAATGGCCAACAACCATCCGACCGGTAGTTCCACGTCCATGCCGGTAGCCGAAACGCGCGGCGAACTCAAACACGGCAGCGTGCTCATTGCGGCCATCACCAGTTGCACGAACACCTCCAATCCCAGCGTCATGCTCGCCGCCGGTCTGCTGGCCAGGAAAGCCGTTGAATGTGGTCTCAGCGTGAATCGCATCGTGAAAACTTCACTCGCACCCGGGTCACGTGTGGTTAGCGATTATCTGGATAAAACCGGATTGCAACCGTATCTTGACAAACTAGGCTTCAACCTCGTCGGTTACGGCTGCACCACCTGCATTGGCAATTCCGGCCCGCTGCAACCGGCAATTGAGGAAACGGTCATTAAGAATGATCTCATCACCGCCTCGGTATTGTCCGGCAACCGCAACTTTGAGGCGCGCATTCACCAGAGCATCAAGGCGAATTTTCTCATGTCGCCGCCGTTGGTCGTCGCGTTCGCGCTTGCCGGTCGCGTGGATATTGACATGAGCCACGAGCCGATTGGCAAAGATAAGAATGGCACGGACGTTTTCTTGAAAGACCTCTGGCCGACAATGCAGGAAATCCGCGACCTCATGCAAACCGCGCTCCAGCCGGAAGTCTTCCGCAAGCTCTACCAGGACTTCGCTGCGCAGAATCCGAAGTGGAATGAAATCCCATCCACCGCCGGCAATGTTTATGAATGGGACCGCCAGTCCACCTACATCCAGGAGCCGCCGTTTTTCGAGGGGTTTTCGATGCAGCCCGACGGAATCCACGAAATCAAGGGTGCGCGGGCGCTGGCAATTTTTGGAGACAGCGTGACGACCGATCACATTTCACCCGCCGGTGCGATCAAGAAAGATTCGCCCGCCGGAAAATATCTCATAGATAACGGCGTGGAACCGGCTGATTTTAATAGCTACGGTTCGCGTCGCGGTAATGACCGGGTGATGACGCGCGGCACCTTTGCCAACGTGCGGATCAAGAACCTCATGACGTCTGGCGCTGAAGGCGGCGTGACCAAATTCCAGCCGTCAGGCGAAACGATGAGTATTTACGATGCCGCGCTGAAATATCAGCAGGCCGGTATTCCGCTGGTCGTGTTGGCGGGATTGGACTACGGCATGGGCAGTTCGCGCGACTGGGCGGCCAAGGGCACGGCATTGCTCGGCGTGAAAGCGGTCATTGCGCAGAGTTTCGAACGTATCCACCGCAGCAACCTGGTGGGCATGGGCGTGCTCCCGCTGCAATTTAAGGAAGGCTCAACCGCCCAGACGTTGAAGCTCGACGGCACGGAGACCTACGACATCGTCGGGCTTGACGCGAAGCTGAAACCGCAGCAAGACCTCGCTCTCCGCATCACGCGCAGGGATGATAAAGTGGAAAATGTGCCGGTTCGTTGTCGTATTGATACGCCCATCGAGATTGATTACTACCATAACGGCGGCATTTTGCCCTACGTTCTGCGGCAGTTGGCAGTAAAAGCGTAAGCCAAATGCCACAATCCAAATCGTGGATAAAGATGCGTCGTATCCCGATGGATTTTGAATAGCCAATCGGCTCGGAAGCTAATTAAGCTTTCATCATTGACGTTTTCAGCACATCATCCGTCTGCGCGCAAAGCGACCTGCGCAGCGTATTCACGGGCGGAGCGGGCAGCCGCCACCAAGTTTTTCAATGCGGGGATCACTTCATCCCAACGGCGAGTTTTCAGGCCGCAATCTGGGTTCACCCAGAGGCGCTCGGGTGGAATGACTTTCATGGCGGCGCGGATGAGTTTCAACATTTCGTCTGCCGACGGCACCCGGGGCGAATGGATGTCCCACACGCCGGGGCCGATTTCGTTCGGATAACGGAAAGTTGAAAATGCCCGCAGCAAATCCATCTTTGAACGCGAAGCCTCAATCGAGATCACATCGGCGTCGAGCGCGGCGATTGAACTGATAATGTCGTTGAATTCGCAATAGCACATGTGCGTGTGAATCTGCGTGTCATCCTTCACACCAGAAGCGGCAAGTCGGAACGCTTCAACACTCCACTGCAAATAAACCGGCCAGCCAGCCTTTCGCAAAGGCAAACCCTCACGCAACGCAGGTTCGTCAATTTGAATGATACCAATGCCGGACGCTTCGAGATCGCGCACCTCGTCACGGATCGCCAAAGCAATTTGCTTTGCCGTTTCGCTTCGCGGCTGGTCGTCGCGGACAAAACTCCATTGCAGAATGGTAATCGGGCCGGTGAGCATTCCCTTCATGAGCTTCGAGGTGAGGGACTGGGCAAATTTTGCCCAACGCACCGTCATCGGCTGCGGGCGGCGCACGTCGCCGAAGATGATCGGCGGCTTGACGCAACGCGAGCCATAGCTTTGAACCCAGCCGTTTCCGGTGAAGGCAAACCCGCTTAATTGTTCGCCAAAGTATTCGACCATGTCGTTGCGCTCGAACTCGCCGTGCGCCAGCACGTCGAGGCCAATTTCTTCCTGCAACTGGACGCACTGACGAATCTCGTCTTCAAGGAACCGTTCATACTCGGCAAGGCTGTATTGGCCCTGTTTGAACTTTGCCCGCGCGGCTCGAATATTTTCCGTTTGGGGAAAAGAGCCGATGGTGGTGGTGGGCAGGGGCGGCAGATGCAATCTGGCCTCCTGCATCTGGCGTCGCTTTGAATAAACGCTGGTTCGCTGAAGATCGTTTTTCACAACCTCGTCGCAACGCTTTTTTACATTCGGATCGTGAACGCGCGGGCTTTCGCGGCGGTTCCGCGCCATTTCCTGGTTTTTCGCCAGAATGTCCGGGCTGGCTGTGCCTTCCAGCAGCCGTGCCAGTGTCACCGTTTCTTCGAGCTTCTCCTCCGCGAACGCGAGCCAGCCTTTCAACTCTTCGTCAAGTTTGGCTTCGGCTTTCAAACTTACGGGGACGTGAAGCAATGAGCACGAGGGTGAAATCATCAGCCGCCCCGGCCCCAATTTCTGGCACGCCGTTTCGAGCAACTTCAATGAATCAGCGAAATCGTTGCTCCAGATATTTCGCCCGTTCACAACGCCGATGGACAACGCCATTGATTCGGGAATTGATTTCAGCACGCTGGCCAACTCCTGCGGCGCGCGAACGGCGTCAACGTGGAGCGCGTCCACGGGCAAGTGGAGCGCCGTGGGCAGATTTTCTCCAAGCTCGCCGAAATAAGTGGCCAGCATCAGCTTCGCGGATGTCGCCGCCGCCCGCAACCGGGCGTAAACGGAGTGAAAGGAACCGAGTTCCGCAGCACCCAAATCAATGGCCAATATCGGTTCGTCGAATTGCACCCAGTTCGCACCGAGCGATTCCAACTGCCGCAAGACAGCTTCATAAACCGGGAGCAATTCCGGCAAAAGTGAAAGCCGGTCAAATTCTTTGCCGCTCTCGGTCCGCGCTTTGCCTAAAAGCAGGAAGGAGATGGGGCCGAGCAACACCGGAACCGTTTCGACGCCCAAGGCCTTGGCTTCGCTGAATTCATCGAACGGTTTCGTTGACGCGAGCCGGAAGGTTTGTTGCGGATGCAACTCCGGCACCAAGTAATGATAGTTCGTGTCGAACCATTTGGTCATTTCCAACGCGGGGGCGACGGAACCATCGGGCAACCCTGTGCCACGGGCCATCGCGAAATAGGTCGCCAGATTAATGTCGCCGCCAGTCTGAAGAAATCGGTCGGGGACTGCCCCGACGAGTGCGCACATGTCGAGCACATGGTCGTAGAAACTGAAATCGTTCGACGGAATCAAGTCAATGCCGCCGGCCTTTTGGCACAACCAATTTTCCTGGCGAATGCTCTTTGCGGCCGCCAACAACTGCGCTTCCGTGATCCGGCCCGCCCAGTGACTTTCCAGTGCCCTTTTCAACTCACGACGTTGACCGATGCGTGGAAAACCGAGATTGTGGGTAATAGCTTTCATAATTTGAGCTGGTTTGAAACACCGCCGATGGAAGGTGGTGGTCGCGCCAGAATCAAGCGTGAAACGACCGGCGGCGAATTGTCAACGTGGAAACTCATCACATGGTTGCGAATGGCGTGGTCGGCTACGGTGAATCGCTCAATCTGGCGCTGACGGTCCAGCCAGGATTCCACCACATAAGATTCCACGAAACGGGCTGGGGCGAACGGATCCCGGAATAACGACCATCGGAGCGCGCCATCGCGCCGGCGCACGCGGCCCAGTTCGTGCGCGGCGAGAATAAATTCAGCGGCGCGGGCGGAATCAATCCGAAAGGTGACGGTGATCAGCACGGGACCGTCTTCCGGGTTCGGTTCAATCATCACTTGCGGTGCCGCCCGGCTCAACGCATGGGCGAGCCTGCCAGGCGAAAGATCAAGGCCGGCCTGGGACATCAGGGGGAAGCGGCGGGCGAGCGTCAGTCCGGCGATCAGTCCGGCAGCACCCGCCGTCAGCGCGAACGAGGTGCCCAAGTGTTCCGCTGTGACGCCCCAGACCGCGCTGCCGATGGCCATGCCGCCTTGGAACACCATTTGATAAATGCCGAGCGAGCGGGCTTGCACCCAGGCCGGCACCGATAATTGCACCGCGATGTTCAAGCAGGACGTCGTGCTCGTCCAAGCCATGCCCCCCAGGAACAATGCCAGCACCAAAGGCCAGAACTGACGGCCCCAAGCCATGACCAACAACGTAACAGTGAAAGCCAGCGCAGCCGTCGTGATGATCGCGTCGGCCGACAGACGCTGCCGCAGCCATGGGAGCAGGATCGCGCCCGTGACCGCGCCCAATCCGATGCAGCCCGTCAAAATGCCATAACCCAGCGCGCCTCCGTGAAGATTCTCCCGCGCCACCACGGCCAGCAAGGCCCACATGCCGCTGACGCAAAAGGTCTGCAAAAAGGCCCGCACCAGGATCGCCCGCATGGCGGGAGTGAACCGGGCGTAACGCAAGCCCGACCGCATGGAGGCCAGCAGACGTTCCGCCGGCAGCGCACTTGTGAACAACGGGGTGCGCTTCCAGCGGTAGATCACGATCAGCACTGCTGCAAACGAGACGGCGTTGATGAAGAATACGATGCCCGCACCGAGCATGACCGAGGCAAAGGCGGCCACGGTAAGGCCGCCGGCTGCCGGGCCAATGGCCCGCGCGATGTTAAATGCGGCGCTGTTCAACGCGATCGCTTCGGGCAATTCCTCCCGGGGCACCATTTCCGGGACAATCGCCTGCCAGGTGGGTCCATTCATGGCCGAACCCAGGCTGAGCAAAAAAGTCAAAAGCAGCAGCGACCACGCGCCAATCCAGCTCGTCAACGTCAGCACGCTCAGAATGACGGCAGCCACCAACATCCAGCCCGCCCACAAAAGCAGCAGCCGCCGCCGATCAAGGATGTCTGCTGTGGCGCCGGCAGGCAAACCCAGCAACAACACCGGCAGACTGGCCGCAGTCTGCATCAGGGCGATGAGCAACGGCGAAATGGTCAACGCGGTCATCAGCCAGGTGCCGGCCGTGTCCTGCATCCAACTGCCGGTATTCGAGACCACCGACGCGAGCAACCGGTCGCGGAAGAGTCGCCGTCTCAACGGCGACCACAAGGAAGGTGAGCCGGCTGTTAGGCTTGCCTCAGTCATGCGCAATCATCAGCGGAGGTCTGGCCCGAATCTTGGATGGGCAAAATGATCTGTCTATCATGGGGCGGGGTTAATGGAACAATTTCATCCAGCCGTAATGACTCTTCCAACAAGTCAAGGCTCCTCTCCCAAATTTCGGTGCAGCAAAGCGCAAATATTTGGCGGCAAAAGAACGGTGATGGTCTTGCCTTTGACGGCGATCAATTTTTGTTTGCGAAACTTGGCCAGACTGCGCGACAGAGTCTCGCCGATGGTGCCCAATTCGGACGCCAGTGCGCGCTTGGTCGTCGTCAATTCGATTCGCACCGGCAGGCCGTCGCGCGGATTCGGACAACGTTTTATGAGCCAGTTGGCGAGCCGGGTCTCCACATCTTTGAGCATGAAGTCCTCCAGTTGGCCGACCAACACTCGCAGATGATTACTCATGGAACCGAGCATCCGGAACGCCAGTTCCGGCTGGCGCTTGAGCAGTTCCAGAACTCCGTCCTTTTGGATCAACAACGCCCGAGTGGGAACGACGGCGCGCGCATCCGCGTGGCATCCTTTCAAGGCGGCGAGCGTGGCTTCAGCGAACGATTCGCCGGCACGAAAAATGTGAATCACCTGTTCCTGGCCCAGGGCGTTGACCCGATGCACATTCACCGCGCCGTTTTGCACCACGAAAAAACCGGGCGACGGATCGCCTTCGTGGAAAAAATATTCACCTTTCACCAGTGATTTCAAAACCGTGACTTCCGCAATTTTCTCCAAGGCAGATGGCGGCAGCCCGGTGAAGAGTTGACAGCTTCGAAGCGTATTGACGACGGCGGCTTTTTTGAATTCAGCCAAGGTGGCGGACATGACTCTATTCAAGCAGGCAGAAGCCAAAAGTAAATCATCCAATCCGACTCCGACCTGCGTTTGATACTGGCCGCGAATCCTTCCCCGCCAAGTTTTTCCACGAGATGGCGACGGAAGCCGTGCCAAGGTTCCGCGTAGCAAGAATGCGCGCATGTCATGTGTATCAGACCTACAGACCTATTTTCCGGATGCGGCTGGCGCGGGCGGCTGGGTAGCCGGGCTGCTGCGGTCGCTCAGGGTGTTGATATACGAGATGAGCGCGTTCAGTTCCTTCTCGTCGGCGTGCTGCGGGCCGGACAGCATCGTCCGGTAGGAAGTGGGCATCGCACCCGCCGGGAAGCCCTCCAAATGCACCTCCTCGGGATGCAGAATCGCCTTTCTCAAAAACGAATAATCGGCCACCACCGTCGTGCCATCGGTGAGTTTTTGCGGGTAGCCGGCGACGTTTATCCAAGAGGGGCCAACGCCTTTAATGCCGTCCATCCGATGGCAGGCTATGCAACCTAGACTTTGCGACAATTGCTTTCCCAGTGCTTCAGGTGACGCGGCTTGACTCGGGCCGGCAACCGTGTTTTCCGTGGCGGCGAACGCGGGTGAAGATAACAACGCCTCACGGTTGCCGGGCGAAACGCCAAATCCGCCCGCTGCCGCCGCATCCATGCCGACCAGCAACACCAACATGGGCCAGCCTAGACCGCGCACATAAGCTTGGGCCGCAAACACCGCCAGCACGCTGCACACGGCAATCCCCAGATGATCCAGCACATGCAGCCAGGGATGACTCATCAAATAGGCGTATTCCGACGGCCACATCAGCAGCAGGCCAACGGCCGGTGCCAGAACGGCGGGAAGGACCCACCCGCTCCGTTCCCGCTCTCGTGACGGCAGGCAGGCCGCCAAAGCCATCGCCAGCATCCCCGCGCCCGCCGCCATGTCGGCATGTAGCAGATGATGGATGGGAATGGTCGTCATCTCATGCGAAAACAGAACCACCAGAATTCCGTAGCCCATGATCACGGTTCCGGCTATCCCGCTTCCGACCAGGGCGATCCGTTTCAACGTCATATTATTACTCATGGGAAACCTCCACTTCGGGCCACAGCGGACGATCCGCTTGATAGTTTCGGCGCAGTCGCAAACCTTCGATGAACACCAGGATAAAACCGACCAGCATGATGGCGGCCCCAACGGTGGCAATTTGAGCGATAAGCGGCCCTGGTGAGGGTTCGGCTGCATATCGCCGGGGAACTCCCATCGCGCCAGCGAAGTAAAATCCCAGGAGAAAGACAATCATGCCGCCAAAAATCAACGTGCTGATCAGCCAACGGGTCGGCTCCGGCGTGTCACGCCGGCTGCGCGATTCCAACAGCAGGAACACCCAGCCCAACACAAACAGCAGGCAACCGCCGAGCAAATAAGTGTGGAAATGCGCCGGCACCCAAAGCGTGTTGTGCAGATGCACATTGAACGGAACGCTGGCGTCAATTTCCGCGCCAATCCCGCCGACCACCCAGCCGACCAGCCCGGAATAGAAAAAGATGGCACCGAGCGTCCAGCGCGTGCGAGAACGCCAGACCAGCATCAAGGCGCTGAAGATTGTCACCGCCGTCACCGGCACGGCCGTCAGGTAGGACGACAGTTCGCCGAAATACTGCAAAATTCCCGGCTGAACAAAGTCCATGTAAAGGTGATGAAAATAGTTGGTCAGAATAAAAACCATCGAACTCCACCAGCCAATGATCAGCACGGTTGAGGTGTGATAGCTGCGTTTGGTCGCGTAAGGCAGGCCGACGTAAATCAGCGCCGCCAGGATGTAGATGATCAGGTTGGCCAGCGTGTGGGCGAAGGAATAGGTCAGGTTTTTCGCCCATAACGGATCAATCAGGATGCGCGGATCCAGCCAGCGCACAATCAACGCGACGACAAGCAGCGTGGCAACCATTCCCGCCACCAGCCCGTCAATGCCTGCAACCAGGGCGGGAAAAGCTTCCGGTGGCGGCGGTTGCCGGCCGGCGGCCAGAAAAGCCTTGGGATGCCAGACAAAATCCCAACCCAGCGCTCCGCGAAATCCGCCGTAGGCCCGCAATACCGCACCCAACATTTGAAAGCACCAGATCATCCAGCCGATGTTGACCAACACCATGCTGATTAAAAATACGCCCGTGGCCCAACTGGGCCAGTTGCCGTCAAACGGCATCGGATACAGAAAAGTGTAGAGACCGGCGAAATGCCCGAACACGGTCGCGACCACCACCCCCACGACGCCCAGCAGGTTGAAACCCAACGCCAGCAGCGCGAGCGGCGCGCTCAAGTGGATGTGCCGTCGCATAAGGAACCATAGTCCGCCCATGCCGCAGAGCAGCAGGCCTACCAGCATTCCGGCACCATGCAGCGTCAACAACGCGTAAAAGTTGCCGGGCGCGAGATCGGGCACCCACTTCGCCTGGGCCGCGCGCATCACCAGACCCACCAGCAGCATCAGTGCGGTGAGGCCCAGACCGGAGTGAAGGTAGAGTTTCATCACCCACCGGCCGGGCGAAGGATTATTCAAATGGGTTGCTGTTTCCATTGCTGTCTATCTTGTTATCCGACTTGTTCTCTGGCTTATTCTTTGGGTTGTTCTCCGGCTCGCTATTTCCAACCGTAAAATCCTTTTCCATCAACGCGTGCCCCACGCCGCAGTATTCCAGGCACCGCACCTTATAGTGGCCGGGCTGATGAAACGTGACGGTGAGATAGTTCACATAATCCGGCATGGCTTGGGTTTGCGCGATGAGCCGCCCCTGGGGATCATAGATGCCAAAACCGTGATTAACGTCGTGTGAGGTGACGGCAAAAATAATCCGTCGGTTCAACGGAAAGTTATCCGGCATGTTGAAGAAAAACTGGGCGGCAATCACGGACACCCGCTCGGCCGGTGCCAGCGCCGCCGCCGCCGACAGGTAGGGAAAGAAGGGAATTGTGGCCACGAAGGTTGCCACCAGGAACAACGTCACTCCAATGAACCAGCGACCGCGAATGACGTAACCATCATGCTGCACCTCGGCCTGTTCCCGGCTTGGCCAGCGCGTGGACCACGCCACCACGATGAACACCGCCATGGTAATTGCGGACAGAAACGAAAACAACAACAGCAATTTTAGCGCATCACTCATGTTAATGGATTAGTTCTTTGATGTAACAACCGGCCTCCACGATTCTATGCGTCCTGCCGGAAGTGTTCATTTACTTTTGTTCATTTCCGAAAACATCGCCGTCCGCTCCGGCTCACTGAACATTTGGTCCATCATCGGATAAAGAATGCCCTCTTCCTTGTGGTTGTGCGGGCACAGCACTGTTTCTAATCCCATCTCTTCCTCGTCGGTTTCAAAATTCTCGTCCGCCAACTTCCGGGCAATGGAATCCAGGTATTTGCGGATTTCTCGATGCTCTAATCGCATGACGGCTGTAGGCCCTTCCTGGAGATGGCCGAGTTTCGTTTCAAAGGCTGGAAAAAGAATTTCCTCCTCCCAGACGATGTGCCGTTCCAAGCCGGCCTTGAATTCAGAGAACACCTTTTCGGCACTCCGACGGTCGGTGGACTTCAGGTTCTGGAACTCGTGAAACAAATCGTCGAGATGCTGATGATCTTCAGTGTAATGTTGGTTGATGCTTTGCGTCTGCATTTGAACCTCTTGATTAAGTGGCGTCCACGTTCCCCGATTCATTCTTTTCCGGTCCACTCGGGCTGCGAAATTCGGACGATTTGGTTCCAACCAGCATGATGGCGGCCATGTTGGAACGGTATTTCACAAAAATCCGGCGCATGGCCAGAACCCGCTGGCGGGCGTCTTTGTCCCGAAGCAAATTTTTAACAAAGCGCAAGGCACCCCATAAGCCTTCGTCCTGAATCAACCGGTCTGGTTCCAGCAAGCGCATGGGACGTTGAACTTCAGTTTGCACTTTGAACCCTTCGGCTTCCAGAACGGCACGCCACTCGATTGAAGTCAGCGGCCTGGCTCCAACGTGGATCGTCCGGGAAAGAGCCTGTTCAATTTCCCGTTTAATTTGGTCATCCAAATCGTCCGGGACGAGGCACAATTCGTGCATGCCGTAACGGCCGCCCGGCTTCAGGAGCCGGGCGGCCTCTTGCACGATGCTGTGTTTCTGCTCGGTTCCTTGCATCGTCAACATCGCTTCGCCGTAAACAACCGTGGCGGATTGATCCGGCAAAGACGTTTTCGCAGCATTGCCAATCAAACATTGTTCGCGGGTGCCGGTCAGCAACCGACGGACACGGGCGGCGGCGGCCTCATCGTCCTCAATGGCCGTATAAGACGCCGGGTGCAAATCCAGCGTCATCCGTGCGGTCACGCCGAGACCGGGCGCAAATTCCACCACGGCATCGGAGGGCTGGATTGCCAGCGATTCCAACATCTGCCGCGTCAGGTTCAACCCGCCCGGGCGCAACACACGTTTGCCAAGCCGGGCGAGCAGCCAGTGCCCCGGCATTTTACTGGCCGCCATCTCGGACCCCGGCAAAGTCATTTTGTCTGTAATCTGCATTGGCCGTCCTGTCTTGTCAGATGCGCAAGGAGGAACAAATCGCCGCCAGATAAATATTTCATGGCCTTTCATCCGGCTGAATTTGAGTTTCAACTCTGCGCGGTTGTTTCGCCTGACGGACATTCTCGCATGACACAAACATCATAATCGGCTTTTGCCGCCGTTCTTTGACTTGGGTCAAGGTTTTTGAAGATGCGCTCGGTTATGTTTTGACGGCTGTGAATCTGCGGATAACTCGAATGAAACAGATAATACCTGCGGTTGCCAGTCGTCACCGTTTTTGAAAATAACCTTAAAACAAAATGTTTTCGACGAAGGAACTCAACGGTTCCGGCGTCACCCGGTTGCGGCGAACCACCACCGCCAGTTCTCGGCTGAATCGCGGCTGAATCGCGATGCGACGCACAGTGCGCCGCTGACCATACAGCGCCAGCACCCGGTGTGGCACCAGACTGACCCCCAATCCGAGCGAAACCAAATTTACGATGACGTCAAAGCTGTCAAGTTCCATGGCCGGCTCAATATGCAAGCTTTGGGTTCTGAGCCAGTGATTCAACCGGCGACCAGTGAATCCTCCCCGGTCAATCAGCAGCCAACGCTGATTCTCAAAATGCCGCTTCAACTGTTTTATAGTTGCCTTCGTCACTGTGGGTGCCAGTGGAAATTGGGCCGGCGTAATCGCCGTGAATTCGTCCGCAAAACGGTGTGTTACCTTGAGCAAAGGCGGCAGGCGTGGCGGTGGACAGACCAAACCAGCGTCCAGATTACCGGCCTCCAGCGCTCTGAGAATTTCGCCGCTGGTCTGGTGGGTGATCTGCAACTGGACTTCAGGACACTTGCGTTGAAACGCAAAAAAATAGCCCGGCAGGTATGCCAGGCCAATGCTGCGCGCGACGCCGATCCGCAAAGTCGGTGGCATCCGGCCCAACGTCCGTTGCACATCATCCAGCAATTGATCAGTGGCCTTCAGGATGGCTTTGGATTTCTCCCGCAGCAACTGGCCCACAGGGGTCAGGCAGACATGACGCGTGGTGCGTTCAAACAAATCAACCCCAAGGCGGCCTTCCATGCCACGGATTTGCCGCGTGATCGCGCTTTGCGTCAGTCCGGCGCGCTCTGCGGCCCGCGTGAACGAAGCGGTCTCCGCCACGAGTTGAAAGAGCGTGAGTTCATACAGGTCGAAGGGCGTGGTGGCGAGGAATTGATTCATAAAAGACATCGGAATATAAACAATAATGAATTTTACGCAACTTCTGGAAAGTGGAAGAGTGCCTTAACCGACGGCGTCCAGCGTCCAATGAGGGCGCATCGCCTCGGAACAAACGAAAGGATACTTATGGCTGACCATACGAAACGACTGCCGCAGAACGTGCCGGGGCGATGGTATGTGGACAATAATTGCATTGATTGCGACCTGTGCCGCGAGACCGCCCCGACGGTCTTCCGCCGCGATGACGAAAATGGCAACAGCGTTGTTTTCCATCAACCCGAGACGGAGGAGGAACGAAAACTCGCGGATGAAGCGATGACTGGTTGCCCGGTCGAGGCCATCGGCAACGACAATCCCTCGCCACCGCCAGCAACATCAACGACTGAACCCGCCAAGTCCGCAGGTTCGGTTTAATAGATCAAATGTATCCGAAAACGACCCAATCGCTCTACGATCCGAAACATGAGCACGATGCCTGCGGGGTTGGTTTTGTAGCCAACATCAATGGGCGGCGCGAGCATCGGATTCTGGCTTACGCCCTTCAGGCGCTGGGCAACCTCGCGCATCGCGGTGCCTTGGACGCCGATGCCAGCACCGGCGACGGCAGTGGCGTGCTGACGCAATTGCCTCACATGCTCTTC
Source organism: bacterium (assembly GCA_021780905.1). GTDB lineage: Bacteria > Verrucomicrobiota > Verrucomicrobiia > Limisphaerales > UBA11358 > UBA11358. The sequence continues at coordinate 55,911 of JAJXXW010000075.1, read as the reverse complement.
CGGCGCGAGGTGGAAAAATTGGGCGGAAAACTCCGAAAGGATTCTGACTTGGCGGTTGGCATGGTTTTCATGTCGCAGGGCAAGCGTTACCAAATCAGGAGCCGGCGGATTGTCGAAACGGCGGCCATCAAGTTTGACCTGCACGTCTTTGGCTGGCGGACAGTGCCCATCAATCTGGGCGCGCTTGGCGAAAAGGCCGGCAACACACTGCCGAAAATCCAGCAAATCCTGATTGGCCGCCCGGACGGATGTGACGACATGGAATTTGAGCGGCGTTTATTCCTGACTCGAAAAACCGCCGAGCGCCGCGTTTGTGACGAAAAGATTCCGGGGTTCTACATCCCGTCCTTCTCGTCGCGCACGATTGTTTACAAGGGCCTGTTCAACGCCCCGCAGCTCGCGAAGTTTTATCCTGACTTGGAGGATCCTTTGTATGTCACCGCGCTCGCGGTTTTTCACCAGCGCTATTCGACCAACACGTTTCCGAACTGGCAATTGGCGCATCCCTTCCGAATGCTGGCCCACAATGGCGAAATCAACACGCTGTCCGGCAATAAAATCTGGACTCGTGCGCGTGAGCAGGAACTGGCATCGCCGGTCTGGGGAGAACGAATTGAGTTGCTCAAACCGATTCTTCAACCCGGCGGCTCCGATTCTGCCTGCCTGGACAACGTCCTCGAAGTGCTCCAGTTGAGCGGTCGTGACATTCTTCACAGCGTCATGATGCTGACTCCGGAAGCCTGGGAGAATCAGGACGATCTGCCCGCGTCATTACAGGGGTTCTACCGGTTCCACGCGGGACTCAATGAACCGTGGGATGGCCCCGCCGCATTGATTTTCAGTGATGGTCACTATGTCGGCGCGGCACTGGATCGTAATGGTCTTCGTCCCGCGCGTTACAAAATCTATGACGATGGTCTGATGGTTCTGGGCAGCGAGGCCGGTTTGCTTCCATTGGACGAAGCCAAAGTGGTGACGAAAGGACGACTCGGCCCGGGCCAGATCATTGCAATTGATACGCAGGCGGGAAAACTGCTCCTGGACGAAACGATCAAAGCACGGGTGGCGGGGCGTCAGCCGTATGCCGAATGGTGCCGCCGACAGAATTTCTCCTTGTCGGATTACGCCGTGTCCTTTGCGTTGCAACCGCGTGATAAGACCGATGCCCAGCATTTGACGCGACGGCAGATCGCGTTTGGCTGGGACAGCGAGGAGTTGCGCGAAATGCTCAAGCCGATGGTGATGAGCGGAGAAGAACCCATTGGTTCGATGGGTGATGACACGCCGCTGGCGGTTTTCTCGAAGCAGCCTCGATTGCTTTACGATTATTTGAAACAGCGCTTTGCACAAGTTACCAACCCACCGATGGACAGTGTCCGGGAAAAAATTGTCATGTCGCTTTCCACCTATTTGGGGCGTCGTCGGTCCTGGCTGACCGAAAGCGAGGCGCACGCGAAACTGGTCAGGATTGACAGTCCGTTTCTGCTCGATCACGAATTGAAAGCCGTCCAGAACATAGCGGACCCGGCGTTTCAGGGCGGAACCATCTTCTGCGATTTCACTGCGCAGGACAGCGCGGACAATCTCGAAACCGTGTTACAATCTATTTGCGTCCAGGCCGAACGCGCCGTGGACGCGGGCAGGACCATCCTCGTATTGAGCGACCGCCGCACCGATGCCGCCAAGGTTCCCATTCCGATGTTGCTTGCGGTCGGCGCTGTCCATCATCATTTGATGCGCCACAGCAAACGACTCCGCGCCTCCATCGTGTGCGAAACCGGCGAAGCGCGGGACGTTCACCACTTCGCCTGCCTGATCGGCTACGGCGCGTCGGCGGTCAATCCCTATCTCGCCATCGAGACGATCCGTAAAAACGTCGAAAGTGGAGAATATGGTAACCTGACGTTTGACGACGCATTGACGAACTTGCGAAGGGTGATTGAAAGCGGGCTGCTCAAAGTCATGGCCAAGATGGGCATCTCGACCATCAGCAGCTATCGTGGCGCGCAGGTGTTTGAAGCGATTGGTTTATCAGGGGAGGTGATTGAGCGTTGTTTCCATGGCACTCCTTCACCTATCAGCGGTCTGACGTTCCGGCAGATTGGCGAAGACGCACTACGCCGGCACCATGCGGCCTATGACGCGCCGGAAACGGCGACGTTGGAAGAGGGCGGTCATTATCGTGTTGCGCGGGGCGGACAGGGTGAATTTCACGCCACCAATCCACAAGTGGTCACGGCGTTGCACCGATTCAACAAAACCGGAAAGCCCGAGGAATTTTTCAAATACCTCGAAGCTGTGGAGCAGCGCGTGCCGGTGGCGCCGCGCGATCTGTTGCGGTTCAAAACCAAAACTTCGGTTCCTTTGGATGAAGTTGAGCCGGTCGAGCAGATTCGCCGCCGGTTCACCACCGCCGGCATGAGCCTGGGCGCGCTCTCGCCGGAGGCACACGAATGTCTGGCCATCGCCATGAACAGCATTGGCGGCAAATCGAATTCAGGTGAAGGTGGCGAAGACTCCGCTCGGTTCAAAGTCCGGCTCAATGGCCAGAACGCAAATTCGGCCATCAAGCAAGTGGCTTCTGGACGGTTTGGCGTTACTCCCGAATATCTGGCCAGCGCGCAGGAACTGGAAATCAAAATGGCCCAAGGTTCCAAGCCGGGCGAAGGCGGACAGTTGCCGGGACACAAAGTATCGCCGCTGATTGCTCAACTGCGGCATAGTGTGCCCGGCGTCACGCTGATTTCGCCGCCGCCGCATCACGACATTTACAGCATTGAGGATCTGGCCCAGTTAATTTACGACCTCAAGCAGGTCAACCCACGGGCGAAAATCTGTGTGAAACTCGTCGCGGAGTCGGGTGTCGGGACGATTGCCGCCGGCGTCGCGAAAGCGTATGCGGACGTGATTCTGATCAGCGGCCATGACGGCGGCACAGGCGCTTCGCCGCTCAGTTCCATCAAACACGCCGGCAGCCCGTTCGAAATTGGCATCGCGGAAGCACACCAAACGCTGATGTTGAACGATCTGCGGTCGCGCGTCGTATTGCGGACCGATGGCGGGCTGAAGACCGGCCATGACATCGTGATGGCGGCGATTCTCGGCGCGGAGGAGTTCAACTTTGGCACGGCCGCGTTGATTGCCGCCGGTTGCGCGATGTTCCGCATTTGCCACACCAACCGGTGTCCCGTTGGCGTGGCGACCCAGGACGAGGAACTGCGGAAAAAATATCGCGGCAAGCCGGAAAACGTGGTCGCTTTCTTTAACGGCGTGGCGCAAGAGGTTCGCGAAATTCTCGCCCAACTTGGCTGCCGCACGTTGGACGAAATCATCGGTAGCACCGACCTTGTGGAGCGGCGTCCGTTGGAAGATTTCCCCGAAGAAATTCGCGGCAAAATCGCCAGCGTCAATTTGGACAAGTTGCTTTACCAAGTGAATACCACTGGAACGACGGCGCGCATTCACACGCGGGAACGCAACGAACGATTTGACGATGCGGCGTTGGACGACAAAATTATTGCCGACGCCAGACCCGCGCTCACGGACAACGGCCGGGTGAAACTGGCTTATCAGGTTGACAACACGCAACGCGACATTGGCACGCGCTTGTCCGGTTTGATTGGTTACACCTTCGGCGACCGTGGCCTGCCGGAGGGAGCCATTGACATCACGCTCAATGGGAGCGCCGGGCAGAGTTTCGGTGCATTCCTGGCGAATGGCGTCCGGTTGCGTTTGTTCGGGGAGGCAAATGATTACGTGGGCAAGGGCATGAACGGCGGCGAAATCATCATTCGCCCGCCGGACGGGTGCAAATTGGTGTGGGCCGAAAACATTCTCATGGGCAACACCGTGATGTATGGCGCGACGGGCGGACGATTGTTCGCGGCCGGCATGGCCGGCGAACGGTTTGCCGTGCGCAACTGTGGCGGCGTGGCCGTGGTGGAGGGCGTGGGCGATCACGGCTGCGAATACATGACGGCGGGAACGATAATGGTGTTGGGTCGGACCGGCCGCAACTTTGCCGCCGGCATGAGCGGCGGACTTGCCTATGTGTTCGATCCGAAAAACATCTTCCCTAAATGCTGCAATCCGGCGATGGTGATCATGGAACGGCTGTCCGACCCTGAAGATAGCAAACGAGTGCAGGCATTGATCCACGCGCACCTGGAAAACACAGAGTCACCCCGGGCCGGCGAAATTCTGCGGCACTGGGATGAAATGGCGAAGCAATTCTGGCGCGTGTCACCGCGTCCAGTCAAGGCGACGCCCGCCAAAAAGGTCGCCGCTGTCCCGATGGCCGGGCTGCCAAAGCCCGCAACGGTTGACGGGTTTGAGAACACTGTGGCACAATTGGCATTCCCAACAGATTAAATAAGGCCAAGATGGAAACATTGATTGAAAACAAAACCTTTGCCGACGCCGAAATCAACCACCTGTTGACACCGGAGAAGAAGCTTGACCTCTTGCGTCAGATGCTTCGCATCCGGCGTTTCGAACTGACGGCGCTCAAACAGTATCAGACCAGCGGTCAGATGGGCGGTTTTCTTCATCTCTACACCGGTCAGGAATCCGTCGCCGTCGGCACCCTTTCACTTTGCGGCGATGACGATCATGTCATTGCCGGTTATCGCAGTCACGGCAACGCCCTGGCGATGGGCATGTCCATGAACGAGTGCATGGCGGAATTATTTGGCAAAGTGACCGGCTGTTCCAAAGGCAAAGGCGGCTCCATGCACTTTTTCGCGCCGGACAAAAACTATTGGGGCGGCCACGGTATTGTTGCGGGTCAAACGCCGCTCGGCATGGGACTCGCGTTCGCTTTGAAATATCAGGGGCGCAAAGGTTGCTGCCTATGTTTTCTCGGCGACGGTGCGGTCAATCAAGGGGTTTATCAGGCATCCTTGAATCTGGCTTCGCTCTGGAGCATTCCAGTCATTTACATCATTGAAAACAACCAATACTCGATGGGCACCAGCCTCGAACGTTCATCCGCTTTCAAAAATTGCCTCGCGGCGCGTGCCGAAGGTTACAACCTCGAATGGGACCGGATTAACGGCGAAGATATTTACGAAGTTCGCGCCAAAACCTGGACCGCCATCCAGCGCGCCCATAATGAATGCCGGCCAACGGTGCTGGAAATTGACACCTATCGTTATTACGGTCATTCCGTGTCGGATGCCAACACGAAAAAATATCGCGACCCCGAGGAGATCGACAAATATCGGAAGTTCCATGATCCACTTCAACTCTGGCAGTCGCGACTGCTGGCCGAGGGAGTCATCACGGAACCGCAGATTGGCGAGCTGGATGCCGCCGCCCAGGCCGAAGCCGTCGCCGCCGTTCAGTTTGCCTCGACGAGCGCGCTGCCGGAACCGGTGGATATTTTTTCCGATGTGTATTATGAGGTGGATCAGCAAACCCCGGCGGGCCGAACCGGGAAACATTTTTTCAACGATTAAACCCTATTTTACCGATTATTATCCATGTCCAAGATCACCTATCGTAAAGCCCTGAATGACGCGCTGGCGGAAGAACTCACGCGGGATGAAAACGTCTTCATCATTGGCGAGGAGGTGGCGCAGTATAACGGCGCTTACAAAGTGACCGAGGGCCTTTGGGCGCGGTTCGGTGACAAACGTGTGCTGGACACGCCTATTACCGAAGCCGCCTTTATCGGACTGGGAGTTGGGGCTTCGATGCTGGGGCTGCGCCCAGTGATTGAACTAATGTTCTGGAGCTTTGCGTATGTGGCTTACGACCAGATCGTGAACAACGCCGGCTGCATCCGTTACATGTCTGGCGGCCGGATTCATTGTCCGATCGTCATTCGCGGCCCGGCCAATGGCGGCACCAACGTCGGCGCCACGCACTCGCACACGCCGGAAAGCATGTTGGCGAACAACCCCGGAGTGAAAGTCATTTGCCCGGCGACGGCTTACGACGCGAAAGGTTTGATGAAATCCGCCATCCGCGACAACGACCCGGTTTTTGTCATGGAAAACACCTTGCTCTACGGCGAAACTTGGGAAGTGCCGGACGAGGAATATCTCATTCCTCTCGGCGTCGCGGACGTGAAACGCGAAGGCGCGGACGTTTCGCTCATCGCGCATGGGCGTGCGGTTTTGACGAGCCTCAAGGCGGCAGAAATTCTCGCGAGCGAACACGGCGTCAACGCCGAAGTCGTGGACTTGCGTTCCATTCGCCCGCTCGATGAAGAAGCCATTTTGCAGTCCGTCCGCAAAACGCATCGCGCAGTTTTGGTGGATGAGAACAAACCGTTCTGCGCTGTGAGCGCCCAGATCGCTTCGATGATTCAGGAAAAGGCCTTTGACGATCTCGACGCGCCGGTTTTGCGGGTGTGTGCGCTGGACGCGCCGGCGATTTACAGTCCGGCGCTGGAAAAGTTGCAATTGCCCACGGTGGAACGGATTGTGGAAAAAGTTTTAAGCATCCGCTGAATCAAAAAGTTTTGCGATTATGCCATACATTGAAATGCCAAAATTGAGCGACACGATGACCGAAGGCACGGTCGTCAAGTGGCGCAAAACGGTCGGCGACTCCGTGATGGTCGGCGATGTGCTGGCCGAAATCGAAACCGACAAAGCGGTGATGGAACTGGAAGCGTTCGATGATGGAACGCTCAAGGAAATTTGCGTCGCAGAAGGCGGCAAAGCCAAAGTCGGCGATCATCTGGCGCTGCTGTTGGGCACGGGCGAAACCGCTCCGAAGAAAACTGACAAAGTTACCAGCGTAGAAAAATCTGATGCTGCAAAAGGAGTTGACCCCGCCCAGCCGGCTTCGACCAAACTCGCCGTCGCCGCCGCTCCGACAGCTTCGAGTGGACGCTTGAAAGCCTCGCCACTCGCAAAAAAGATTGCCGCCGCCAAAGGTGTTCAATTGGCGATGATTCAAGGCTCCGGCCCCGGCGGTCGCGTGGTTGCGAAGGATTTGGAATCCGCAACGGCACAAGCACCGCGCACAGCGACAACTTCTGCGCCGATTCTGCTCGGCCCGCTGCCTACAGGCGCGAAACGCATTCCGCTTTCCGGGATGCGCAAAATCATTGCCGAACGGCTGCTCGCCAGCAAAACGCAGATTCCGCATTTTTATCTCAACATCGAGGTGGATGCCGGCAATCTCCTGCGGATGCGCGCGCAGGTGAATGCGCCGTTGGAAAAGGCCGGCATGGGCAAGCTTACCATCAATGATTTTATTTTGAAGGCGGTGGTCGCGGCGGCGGTGAAAGTGCCACGTGTCAACGCGTCTTACGCGGGCGATGCCATCATCGAATATCCCGATGTGCATCTGTCCGTCGCCGTCGCGGTGGAAGACGGCTTGGTGACGCCGGTCGTCCGCGCCGCGCAGGCCAAATCACTGCGCCAGATCAGCGAAGAAGTCAAAGACCTCGCCACGCGCGCCCGCACCAAAAAGCTCAAGCCCGAAGAATATCAGGGCGGCACGCTCACCGTTTCCAATCTTGGCAGCCACGGCATTGATAATTTCTTCGCCGTAATCAATCCACCGCAGGCGATCATTCTGGCCATTGGTGCGATTGTGAAAAAACCGGTGGTCAACGCGCAGGATGAAATCGTTGCCGGGCACCGGCTGGCCATCGGCTTGAGTGCGGACCATCGGGTGGTGGACGGCGCGATTGGCGCACAATATCTCACCGAACTGCGACTATTGATTGAAAATCCGACCTTAATGCTGATTTAATTTATGAACTACGACCTGATTGTCATTGGCGGCGGACCCGCCGGATATGTTGGTGCCATTCGCGCCGCGCAACTTGGAAAACGCGTGGCGTGCGTGGAAAAGGAACGCGCCGGCGGCACCTGCCTGAACTGGGGCTGCATTCCTACCAAATCGCTGTTGCGCAACGCGGAATTGTTCCATCTGATGAAGCATCGCGCGGACGAATTCGGCTTCAGCTTTGACAACTTGAACTTCGACTGGAGCAAGGTCATCAAACGCTCCCGCGATGTCGCCGATAAAAACGCCTCCGGCGTCGAGTATTTGTTCAAGAAGAACAAGGTGGATTACCTCCGCGCCGAGGCAACGCTGGAAAACGCCGAAGTGGTGAGCGTGAAATCCGCCGACGGGAAAATTCAAAAAATTGAAGCCAAGAAAATTCTTCTTTCCACCGGCGTCGTGTCGCGGCCCATGCCCGGTTTGCCATTTAATGGCACAACCGTCATCGGTAGCCGTGAAGCGATGGTTTTGAAAAAACAGCCAAAAAGCATCATCATCATTGGCGCAGGTGCGATTGGCGTGGAGTTCGCCTATTTTTTCAACGCTTTCGGCATCAAGGTCACGCTCGTCGAAATGTTGCCGAACATTTTGCCGCTCGAAGATACCGAGGTTTCGCAAACATTGGAAAAAGCCTTTGCAAAATTGGGCATTCAAGTTTTGACCAACACGAAAGTGGTGAAAGCCGATGCTGGTAAGGATGGCGTGAAAATTTCCGTCGAAGGCAAAAAACCTGAAACGCTGGAAGCCGAAGTTTGCCTCGTCGCCATCGGCGTGCAACCGCTGTTGCCCGGTGGTGCCGGTGGCGCGGCAATCAAACTCACGCAGCGCGGTTACATCGAAACCGACGCTTGCTATCAAACGAGCCTGCCCGGAGTTTTCGCCGCCGGCGACATCATCGGCCCGCCGCTGCTCGCGCACGTCGCCAGCTATGAAGCAATTCAAGCGGTGGAAGGCATGTTCACCAATCATGCGCCGAAAAAGGTGACAGTGTTTCCGAGTTGCACCTATTGTCAGCCGCAGGTCGCGAGCGTCGGTCTCACCGAACGCGCCGCAAAGGAAAAAGGCTTGAAGTTCAAGGTCGGCAAATTTCCATTTTCTGCGAGCGGCAAGGCGCGTGCCGTCGGCGAGATTGACGGTTTCGTGAAAATCCTTTTCGGCGAACCGAACGGCGAAGTTCTGGGCGCGCACATCGTCGGCTCCGAAGCCACGGAAATGATCGGCGAACTCGGACTGGCAATCACACTCGAAGCGACGCACGAAGAAATCGAAGCGACGATTCACGCGCATCCGACCTTGAGTGAAGCTGTCCATGAAGCCACCGGCCAGGCTTACGGCCTGGCGATTCACATTTGAATCGTCCGAAGGACAAATTGCGTGATTGGTCACACGTCGAACCACAAGCTATCCGAGTCGGTTAAGACGGAGACAAGATTTCCCGCTATCTGCCGCAGTTGCCAATCACCCGCCGACTTCCGCACGCGCTTCAGCGGCCAAGGCAGTGCTCAAGTAGCGTTCTCCGGTCGAGCAGGCTACCGTGACGATCATCTTGCCCTTATTTTCCGGGCGCTTGGCTACTTGGATGGCGGCCCAGACATTTGCGCCCGAGGAAATGCCTGCGAGAATGCCTTCTTCCTTGGCCAAACGACGTGCCATCGCAAACGCATCATCATTTGTAACTTGAATGCACTCGACAATTTGCGGGCGACCTTGCGAGTCATTCAAATGCAAGTTCTTTGGAATGAATCCGCCACCCAGCCCCTGGATTTTGTGAGGCCCGGGTTTGAGGGGTTGTCCGTCGAGGCATTGTGAAATCACCGGTGAATCTACCGGCTCGACGGCGATGGCCGCGAACGATGGTTTCCTCGGTTGAATGGCCTCCACACAACCCGTAATCGTGCCACCCGTGCCGACTCCCGAAATCAGAAAATCAACCTTGCCGTCCGTATCGGTCCAGATTTCTTCAGCCGTGGTGTGCTGGTGAATTTGCGGATTGGCCGGATTGTCGAATTGTTGCGGAATCCAGCTGTTGGAGGTTTCCTTGGCCAACTGGTCAGCCTTGGCTATGGCACCCTTCATGCCCTCGGCGCCCGGAGTGAGCACAAGCCTGGCACCCAGCATCGCCAGAAGCGTCCGGCGTTCCAGCGACATGGTGTCCGGCATGGTCAGAATGAGCTTGTAACCCTTGGCGGCGGCAACGAAGGCCAGGGCAATCCCCGTGTTGCCGCTCGTGGCCTCAATGATCACCGAATCGCTGTGAAGGATTCCGCGCTGTTCGGCATCCTGAATCATCGCCATCCCGATGCGGTCCTTCACGCTCCCAAGGGGATTGAAAAACTCGCACTTCAAGAGGACCGTGGCTTCAATGCCAGCGGTGACTTTGTTCAAACGAACGAGCGGGGTGCGACCCACAGTTTCTATAATATTGTTAAAGATGTGTGCCATAAAAATGGTTGGTTGTGAATTCGGCTCGGTCGCCTCCCGACACAACGGTGTTGCCACTGGTGGCAAACCAAACCGCAAAGCCGGATTGCTCCGATATTGGCGTCCATAGTATATCGTTCCACGATACATGTCAAACAAGCGATGCCGTCAGACGAGCCGGGCGAATATGCGCGGCAATCCCACCTTTATCGAATGCGCAGCGGCAGGGTGGCGAAGCCGCTGGCGGGATAGACGGCTATCGTAGAGAATTGCTCCGGCACGGTGGTGATCTCGTAGGTGCGGGCCAGCAGCTCTTCCATGAATACCCGCATCTCCAGTCGCGCCAGCGGTGCGCCCGGACAATAGTGAATGCCTGCGCCGTAAAGCAGATTTTTGGCCGGGTCGCGGTCGAGACGGAACTTGTCCGGCTCGTCGAACACGGCTTCGTCGCGGTTGGCGGAAATCCAGTTCAGGGAGATACGCTCGCCCGCCTCGATTTTTCTGCCGCCGATTTCGACGGGCCGGGTGGTGACCCGCCGGTTCATGACCAGCGGCCCGTGGAGGCGTAGAATTTCCTCGATGGCGGGCGGAATCAGTTCCGGTTGCGAACGCAGTTGCGCTTGAAGTTCGGGATGTCCGGCGAGATATTCTGCCAGGATACCGACGGACGCGGAGATGGTGCCGATTTCACCGACAGTCCAGTTCCGCAGGATGCTCGCCACTTCCTCGTTGCTCAAGGGTCGCCCCCAGACCTGCTCGTTCATCAGCGCGGCGGTGATGTCCGCTTTCGGATCGGTGCCGGCTTGCATACGAGTTTCGATCAGGTCATCAATGAGTTCCTCGAATTCGCGCGCGATTTCCGACAGCGCCTGGCGATCCTGAGCGAGGGTGGCGGCGTGGTTCTTGCGGGTCCAGTTGGCCAGTCGCCCGTGCAATTCGGTTGGCCATTTGAGAAAGGCGCACTGCACCTGCTCCGCGAACGGCAGTGCCGCATCCGCCATGAACTCTACCTGCCCGCGCGCCGACACATCCTGCATCAGCTTCACCACGATGGCGCGACAGACCGGCTCGAAGACCGTCATCCGCTCCGGGGCAAAGTAAGGTTCAATGATGCGGCGGTAGGCCGTGTGTTCGGGCGGGTCCATGCCATTGGGCACGGAGAGATGCTGCGAGACGGCGTTGCTGAAGGTTTTGTGATCGTGAAGCGTGCGGATTATATCCGCGTGCCGGAACAGCGACCAGCCCCAAGCCTCGCTGTGGGCGACGGGGCAGCGGCGGCGCAGGTCATCGTAAGCCTCGCGCTGGTCGCGCAAGACTTCATTGGATTTTGGATCCCAATCTGGTGGGTGTTGATTATTCATGCTGATTCTTGAGGCATCAATGGCGTCGGCGGGGTGCTGGTCCAACACGTCGGTCCGAGCAGGAAACGTATCACATCGGCTGCGGTATAGGAATTGGCTTTCGGCGGGAGAAATTGAGCGATCTTTTCGAAGTCGTTGCCCGCCGTCACCAGCGCCGGTTCGGTTCCCGATTCGGGTAGCACTTGCGCGAAGCCGGCGGTGGCAACCAGTCCGTTGCAGACGCATTTGCGTCCCTCGGTTTCTTCAGCGCGTCCGCCTTTCCGCACATAATCTTCAACCGGCTCGCTGGGGCAGCGATAGCCGACGGTGCCGTCCGCCTTGCGGTAAGGCCGCCGGAGCGCGCCAACGTCGCAAATGCGTTCGCGGGCCGCAAAAATTTTCGGATCGGAAAGCGTGCCCGGCACGGCCGCCACCTTGAAAGGAAAGCCGGTGGGCGAAGCCAAGGGATCGGTGAAAACCTCCGCCCGGCCCGCGCGGGAAAGCTCAATGGCCTGCTGCTTAAATTCCGGGTGGAGCCCGGATTCCTCACAAAATGCGAAGGCGGTTCCGACTTGAATGCCGGCGGCACCGAGGTGCAGGGCTGCTTCAAGCTTTCCGGGCTGCCCGTAGGAACCGGCCAGCCAGAACGGCAGTCCCAGCGCGCGGATTTTCCCCAGTTCCGGGGCATCGCGCGGGCCATAAACCGGTTCGCCTCTGGAGCTGATCTGCATGGGGCCGCGTGGCGGCGCGTTATGACCTCCGGCGGTGTCGCCTTCGACGATGAAGCCATCCACGCGCCCATTGGATTTGCGCGCCAGCGTGATGGCCAGCGTCGCCGAGGAGATGACCGCAAAGAACTTTGGCCGCTGGAGCGTCGGTGCGGTTCCGCCGCAGAACGCCTTAGGATCGAAGGTGGACACAAATTCTTCGCCGGGAAGCGATCCCTCGACGTCAATCTTCAACCCGGCGGGTTCACCGACGGCCAGCCGGTCCAGTGCTCCCGGAATGGCGCGCGGAATGCCCGCACCCATGAGCACGCAGGCCACGCCCGCGAGCATGGCACCGAACAGCGCCGGTAAGGTCGTGAGTTGGATTTTTTCGAGGAGATTGATGCCGACCAGACCTTCGTGCCCCTCCTTAGCAAGGAATACTTCCACGAAAGCGCCGACGACCACCGGCTCCACAAAGCGTGGGCTGGGCTTCAGCGAGGCTTTCGGGACGAGGCGAAAGGGTGAACCATCAGGCTTGCCGCTTTCAATGAAATAATCCGCCAGCACGCGTTCGACCACGGCGGGAAGCGGGAAATGCGCCAGCGCCCGGCGAACCGCCCCGCCGGGATCGCCCAGTTGCAGCCGCCGCGCGAGAATCGTCTCGATGCCCGTTCCAGACACGACGCCTAATTGTCCGAGACGCGACACGGCCCGCGCGAGCTTCCAATTGGAGATCGCGACGCCCATGCCGCCCTGGATGATTTTTGGAAATGCAGTCATTGTGATTGGGTTAAGTTTTCATTTGTTTTTGGCGGAAATCGCCAACATGCGCTCAATGGGCCACCGGGCGCGTTCCAGAGTTTCTGTTGATAATTCGATGCGCGGATTGAGCTGCTTCATGCAGTCGCGAAGTTTTTCGAGTGTATTCATCTTCATGTAACGGCACTCGCTGCAGCGGCAGCCATCGGTGGGCAACTGCAACGCGTCGAACGTGGGCGCACAGATGAATTCCTTGCCCGGACACTCTTTTTCCAGCCGATGAATGATGCCCGATTCGGTCACGACGACGAACTGGCGGGCGGGGTTCGTCCGGCAATAAGTGATCATTTTTTCGGTGGAGCAAACTGCGTCCGCCAGTTCCCGCACTTCGCGCAGGCTTTCGGGATGGACGACCACCCGAGCTTCGGGAAAGCGTTCACGCAGGCGCAACAAACTGTCACGGCAAAACTGGACGTGGGCGTAACAGTTCCCGCGCCAGAGTGTCATCGGGCGGCCGGTCTGTTCCATGACCCACGCGCCGAGGTTTTCGTCCGGAATGAAGAGGATGTCTTTGTCGGCGGGAGCGGACTCGACGATCTTGACGGCGTTGCCGCTGGTGCAGATGATATCGCACTGCGCCTTCACTTCCGCGCTGCAATTGACGTAGGCAATCGTGAAGAAATTTGGATTGGTCGCCTGCAATGCACGCAACTGATCCGCCGGACAGCTCTGCTCAAGCGAGCAACCGGCGGCTTTGTCGGGCAGGATGACGAGTTTGTCCGGATTCAATATCTTGGCCGTCTCAGCCATGAAATGCACGCCGCAGAACACGATCACTTCAGCGTCGGTCGTGGCGGCCTGTTGGGCGAGTCCAAGCGAGTCGCCCACAAAATCCGCCACGTCCTGAATTTCGGGAACTTGATAGTTGTGGGCGAGAATGACGGCGCGCAGCGCACGCTTGAGATCAAGGATTTCGCGGGCCAGCGCGCCGGCATCTGGCGATGATGTTGGATTCCAAAGCAGCGACGAATTATCTGCTCCAACAGCATTTTGATTCAATTCGAGAATTTTCATGGTGTGGGCTGCCTCTCCAGAAGGTCGGCATATTCGGGATTTTGTTCAATGAACCTTGCGACATAAGTGCAGCGGGGGACGATCCACCAGCGAAGCTTCCGCGCCTCGTTCAGCGCGGCGCGAACCAAGTTCGCGGCCATTCCTCGACCACGAAGCTCATTGGGGACAAACGTGTGATCCAGGATGACGTGCTCCCCTTCGTGCTTGTAGTGGAGAAACGCAAGTGACGCGTCACCGATCTGCGCTTCAAACTGCTGGAGCTTGGCGTTGTGCGTGACCGCGAGCGTAGTGGTCAGGGCGGTTGCCGAGGTGCGGATATCCGGTGAGGAAACAGGTCGGCGGCGGTTCCAGTCCTCCTGCAAGTGCGCTTTGATTTCCTTAACGGAGGTTAATGGCAGAACTTTCCCGGCCAGTTCCTCGGCTTCGGACAGACGGGACGAGCGGATGGCGTGTTTGATTTCAAGGAGCCGACCGGGGCTCACGCTGAAGCTTCGAAATCCCAGACCGAGCAAGAGTGTTGTGTAAGCGGGATCGCTGGCGATTTCACCGCACAGACAGATAGGCTTGCCTTTGGCCTTGGCCGCCTTCGCCAGCGTGGCGAGCACTTGGAGCACTGCCGGATGCAGTGGTTCATAGGCGGAAGCGAGTTCGCCACCGATCCGGTCGGCGGCCAATAAATACTGCACGAGGTCGTTGGTGCCCACGCTGAAAAAATCCACTTCTCCGGCCAATAGCCCGATCAGAATCGCGGCGGACGGCGTTTCAATCATCGCGCCGAGAGGAATGCGGAAATTAAACGACTGTCCGGCGGCGGCGAGTTCCGCCTTCACGCTTTCGAGAGCGGCTTTGGCCGCGCGCAATTCGTCCACGCCGCCGATCATGGGCAGGAGAATGGCGACCGGATGGGACGCGCTCAAACGCAGGATGGCCCGCAGTTGGGTGTGCAGCACCGTGGGGTGCGCGAGCAACAGCCGCGTGCCCCGACAGCCCAGCGCCGGATTGGCTTCGCGGCTCAGCGGGAAATAGGAGAGCGGCTTGTCGCTGCCAATGTCCAGCACACGGATCACCGTTTCACCCGGTTGAAGGTGCTCGGCCGTGGCGCGGTAGAGTTGGTATTGTTCTTCTTCCGAAGGAAAATGATCCTGCACGAGAAAGATGAATTCAGTGCGATACAATCCCGCCCCATCCGCCTTCACGCTCGCAGCCGACACCGCATCAGCCGTTTGACCGATGTTGGCACTCAGTTTTATCTCGACGCCATCCCGTGTAACCGTCGGTAGATCAATCAAGCCTTTCAAGCTGCTTTGATGAATTTGCAGGTCGGCCTCCAACTGATCGTAGGTGCGCAGCAGCTCCGGTTTGGGGTTGACGAATATCCGACCCGCCAAAGCATCCACGATCACCAAGTCGCCTGCGCGAATCTTCTCCGTGGCCTCCGGCACCTGCACAAGCATGGGAATGCCGAGGGCACGGGCAAGAATCGTGGCGTGGGCGGTGAGGCCGCCGCGTTCCACAATCAAACCCCGGACACTGTGGCCTTCCAACTGCGCCACGACGGAGGCGAACAGTTCGCTCGTGATCAGGATGCAACCGTCTATGAGCGCCGGGATGGCCGGACGCGAATCCTCGGCCAGATGATCGAGCAGCCGTTTGCCGACATCGCGCAGATCGGCGGCCCGTTCGCGAAAATAGGGGTCTTCCAAACGGCTGAACAAAGTCGTCAAATGTTGGATCGCTTCATCGAGCGCCGCCTCCGCATTCATCCGCTTTTCAAGACAAAGATCGCGGACTGCATCCCGCAGTTGCAGGTCGTTCATGAGCAGGATTTGCGCTTCAAAAATCTCCGCCTCCGCCTTTCCCAAGGCCCGCTGGACGCTCGCTTGAACTGCCAGCAGTTTCTGCTCGGCGGCGGTAACGGCGGCATCGAATCGCGCGAGTTCTTTTTGCGCTTCAGCCTCGCTCACTTGGCGGCGCGGCACGACGGTTTGTTTGGCGCAGTCACACAGCAACGCGCGCCCTCGCGCTAGGCCGGAGGAGGCCACTTCGCCCAAGATCATCGCCGGGGCGGGCTGCTTGTTATCGGTGTGGTTCATAAATTTAACTGACTCGTGCCGTGAGTTGATTACCCATCAGTCTGTCGCCAGGGCTTGGGTAAAATCTTCTCGCAAATCCGCCTCGTCCTCGATGCCGACGGAGACGCGCACCAAGCCGTCGCTGATGCCGGCGCGCTGACGTTCGGCGGGCGACAGCGTTCGATGCGAGGTGCGGCTGGGCACGCAGACCAGACTTTCCACGCCGCCAAGACTCAACGCGGGCATAACGATGCGCAGCCGGGTTAACAAACGATCCACCTGGCCGGGTTGACGCAGTTCGAACGAGAGCATTCCGCCGAACCCGTGCATCTGGCGCGCGGCGAGGGCGTGGTCGGGGTGCGTGGGCAGGCCCGGATAGTTGACGCGCGCCACGGCCGGATGGGCTTGGAGAAACTGGGCGAGGGCCAGCCCGTTTTCGTTGTGCCGTTGCACGCGCAGGGCCAGCGTTTTCAGGCCGCGTTCCAGTTGCGCGCAGGCGTGCGCGCCCAGCATCCCGCCGAAGTTCACCGCGCTGGCCGTGACGCGACGAACGATTTCCGCAGACGCCACCACGATGCCCGCGTTCACGTCGCTGTGACCATTCAGATACTTGGTGGCGCTGTGGATGACGGCGTCCATGCCCAGCGTGAGCGGGTTTTGGTTAATCGGCGTGGCGAAGGTGTTGTCTATCACGGTCAGCACGCGGTGGCGCTCGCCGAGCGCGGCTACAGCTACCAGATCCACACAATGCAAAAGTGGATTGGACGGCGACTCGACGTAGATAACCCTGGTCTCGGGCCGCACTGCGGCCGCGAAATCCGCCGCATTTGCGCCCCACGAAACCTCCATACCAAGGCGCGTCAGTTCTTGGGTGATGAACTGCACTGTGCCGCCATAGAGATCGTTTTGAAAAATCGCATGATCGCCGGGTTTAAGATGGGCCAGCAACAAAGTGGAAATCGCCGCCATACCTGAGCCGAAGACGACCGCCGCCTCACCCTTTTCGAGCGCGGCGAGCTTGCTGGCGATAACCTGCTGATTGGGTGTGTTGAAGTAGCGCGGATAGATGTTCTGGTTGGCCGGATTTGGAAACGCGTAGGCCGTGGAGGTGAAGACGGGGCTGCACGCGCCGCCAGTGGGTTTGTCGAGATACGTGCCCGCGTGGAGGCAAAGCGTGGACGGACGCAATGGATGAATGCCTTCGATCTGGTTCATGGTTCGGATTCTTTCAATCGGTGAATTCTGATAAATAACACGGCGGACTAGCGCATTCGCGCGGTTCATTCTCTGCTTCACTGGTGGAATCCGCCGGAGACAAACACGCGGCATTACCCGGTGTTGATGAGATTGCCGCGATGGCGCGGGCGGAATGTTCTTCGTGGGCCGGTGCCGTGGACCCGGGAAATTCAGGATCGGTGAGAATGTGCTGAAGCACGCGCGCGGCTTCCGTCGGATCAAAATCCTCGTGCCGGCGCTTTTTTACCGCCAGCTCGCTGAGGTCGTAATGTTTGTCTGCCTGAAGGCCATGACGCTTTAGAATCTGTGCGGCGCAATGTAGTGGGCAGCCATCCAGCGCGATAATTGGACGTCCGGATTTGGCGGTGCGCACCAGCGGTTTCACGTCGCCGCCCACGCCCGCGATGCACGACATCTCGGCAACCTTGAGCCGGTCTAATTTGACGGCGATATGGTTGGCCATCTGCGCGGCGCTGGATGCGCCGGAACAGGAGTAAACGAGCGGGAGTATTGATTTCATAACCGGTGTCCCCGGCTCATCGCCCGGGCGCGTTGAAAAAGGATTTGGTTTTCTTTGTAGATGGGTTCGTTGATGTCGTGCTCCAGCCGGACCACGGCGTCGTGCAGCATTTGCACCGGAACGGAACCGTCCGCCGGCAGCACTTCCGTCCGGGTCAGGGCGCACAGTTGCGCGAACGCTTCTTCCACTTCTTCATGCTCCTGTTCCATCCGCTCCAGCGAAAGTTTGATCCGCACGAAAACGGCGGGACTTTCGTCCAGATTGGACTCCAGTTGCCGGAGAAGCGGGAAAAGCACCTCCGCCTCGCCGCGCAGATGCGCAAGGATTTTCCGGTGAAAACCGATAAAGGCCTGCCGGATTTTCGGGATGCGCGGATCGTCGGCACCGTGCTGTCCGGCCATCGTCCGGGTCAATTGATCGAGATTTTCCAACTCGTTCCGCAAGCTGGCGTGATGCGCGTTCTCGACGTGATCGCACAGTTCGGCTAGCTCCATCAGCTCCAGGGCCACGGCGGGACGTTGCGACATGATGACTTGAAAGGCGGCGAGCAGCCGTGCGACGGTCTCGACGTCCAGCCCGTTGGCCTGGCAGACTTGCGCCAGCGAACGTGGATCGGCGGCGTCCGTGGCAATGCCGAGGTTTTCAAAAACCCGCCGCTGCTCCGGCGCGATCCGCCAGAGCTGGCCGAGGGGAGTCTGGCGATCAAGCGCGTTCATGATTTTTGTTTCTCGGTTTTGCGGGCGTGCCTCCGTAAAGGCGTTCGGCGGTTTAATTGGCAGCGAGCGCCTTCGGAAAGAGCACGTTGTTTTCTTTGTGAACATGCTGGTGCGTGTTCTTTTCCAGTTTTGCCAGCCCGTCATAAAGCGCGCGGAAGGTATTGCAGGCCCAGCCCGGCGGGTTATAGCTGTCAGTCAAGGCTTTGAGTTGAACCAGCGCCGTCCCGGCGCGGTCGTGTTCGGATTCCAGCTTGGCGAACGACTCTTTGAGCTTGGCGACGATTGCCACTTTGTCGCCGTTTGCCGATGCCAACTGGCGGATTGCCGGGAAAATGACTTCATCTTCCTCCTTGGTGTGAGTGGTCATTTCCGCGTTGAACGCTTCAAACACACGCCAAACCTCCACCAAGCGCGGGTCGCGGTCGCCGTGGACGGCGGCAACTTTGCGCGTCATGAATTGCAGGCGCGGCAATTCCTCACGCAGATAGCCGTGGTGGAATGTTTCAATGTTATCGCAGAGTTCGGCGAGGGTCATCGTGTCTGGATTGGCCGACGATGGTTCCGAGGTCGCGCCCAACGCCGACAACATGGCAATGACCGTCGTCGTATCCAGATGCTTGACTTGGCAGACCTCGGCCAGCGGTTTCTTGCCGCCGCAACAGTAGTCAATGCCCAGATTTTCAAAAATACGCGAGCGTGAGGGCACGGCCCGGACAAGCTCGCCAACGGTGGTTTCAGCAGTGATGGTATTCATATTCATAGTCACAAAGATAGCTTACCGCGTTAAAGATGTATTTCAAGTGCATATTTATTTTGCGTTCACGCCGGCTCTGGGCCATGTTGGTTGGAAATGAAACTGAGCGCCTATTCTGATTACGCCATCCGGGTTTTGATGCAGACCGCCCTGAACAGCCCGCAACGTCTCACCGTGGCGGAAGTCGCGCTGACGTTTGGCATCTCGCGCCATCACCTCGTCAAAGTGGTGCATGATCTCGGTCGCAGCGGCTATCTCGCGACGCAGCGCGGAATCGGCGGCGGCTTTACGCTGGCCCGCGCGCCGGAGCATATCCGGTTGGGCGATATTGTTCGTCTCGGCGAGGAAAGTGAGACGGTGATTGACTGTATGGACGGAGAAAACCATCTCTGCCGGCTTCTGCCGGTCTGCCGTTTGAAAGGCGTCCTGGACGAAGCGGCTGCCGCGTTTTTTGCGGTGATGGACCGTTACACGCTGGCCGACCTCGTGGAGCAACCATCCAAGATGCGAGCTGTTCTTGGGATTTGACGTGGGCTTAAAAACCGGCGATTGCAATTATATCGTAATACGATAGTGTAATACTTGAGAAATGAAAGAGGATGTTCAAAATATTTGCGAGACGGACGGCCAAGTTCGCTTGGATGAAAATGCGACCTGTGATGTTTGTGGACAGTTCGGGGCCTACCACTTCGGTGATCGAACACTTTGTCCAGACTGCTACGAGGGCTGTGGTTCCTGCTGCCCCGAATTTGGGAAAGACGATTTGTGGGCCAGCCAAACTGACGAAGTAAAAAAAGGAGTCGGCCCACAATGACGAACTACCATTATTTGATTGTTGGTGGCGGGATGACCGCAGCAGCCGCAGTGGATGGCATCCGTGAAGTGGATGCCACCGGCAGCATTGGGGTGATCTGCGCGGAGGAGGACGCACCTTATGATCGCCCTCCACTTTCGAAGGCACTTTGGAAAGGAACAGAGTTGGACACCATCTGGCGCAAGACGGAGGGCAAAGCGGTTAAGCTTCACCTTGGTCGCACCGTTACGGAAATCCTGCCAAAACTGAAGCGCGTCCTGGACGACAAGGGGGAAGTTTACACCTATCAGAAGTTATTGCTGGCCACGGGCGGCCGGCCGCGACGACTTCCGTTCGGTGATGACCAGATCATTTACTTCCGCACCCTGTCGGATTACCGGCGGCTTCGCGCGCTGACCGAGACCGGTCGGCGGTTCGCCGTGATCGGGGGCGGCTTTATCGGTTCGGAAATCGCTGCGGCACTGGCCCTGAACGGTAAGGAAGTTGTGATGATTTTCCCCGGCAAGGACATTGGTGATCGTGTCTTCCCGCGCGCGCTTGCTCAATTTGTGTCTAACTTTTACAAGCAAAAGGGAGTTGAGGTGTTGGCCGGCGAAAAGATTACTGGTTTGAAAACTCTCGCCAACCAGTGCGTTTTGAATACCAGCACCAACCGGAAAATCATTGTGGACGGCGTGGTGGCGGGAATCGGCATTGAGCCAAACATCGAACTGGCCCGGAGCGCGGATTTGAAAGTGGACGGCGGGATTGTTGTGGACGAGTTTTTGCACGCCAGCCGATCCGACGTTTTTGCGGCGGGCGACGTGGCGGTATTTTACTCGGCCGACTTGGGGAAACACGTCCGGGTTGAGCACGAAGACAACGCCAATACGATGGGACGATTGGCAGGTCGAAACATGGCGGGTAAATCAGAACCTTACCATCACCTGCCGTCCTTTTACTCCGACCTGTTCGATTTGGGATACGAAGCCGTTGGCGAGTTAGATTCGCGCCTCGAAACATTTGCCGACTGGAAGCAGCCCAACAAAGAAGGCGTTATCTATTACCTTCAAAACACCCGCGTGCGGGGCGTGCTGCTGTGGAATGTCTGGGGACAAGTGGATGCAGCGCGCGCACTGATCGCTGAACCAGGCCCGTTCCACCCGGATGACCTCAAAGGCCGCCTGAAATGATTATGAAAGAGAATCCTTTATTGAAAATAAGCGAGTTCGGCCAGTCCATCTGGCTCGATTACACCCGGCGTGATTTGGTCGCCAGTGGCGAACTGCAACGATTGATTCAGAAAGATGGATTGCGAGGGATGACCTCCAATCCGTCCATCTTCGAGCAGGCCATCGTCGGCAGTGAGATTTACGAGAAGGACATACAGACCATGCGGTTCGACGGGCAAAGCCCGAAGATGATTTACGAGTCCCTCAGCCAGCGCGACGTGCAAGGCGCAGCCGACGAGTTCCTGGCTGTGTATGATGAGACGAAAGCGCGGGATGGCTATGTGAGTTTGGAAGTCAATCCCCACCTGGCGCATGACACCAAAGGCACCATTGTCGAGGCCCGTCGTTTGTGGCGGGCATTGAACCGTCCCAATGTCTTCACCAAAGTGCCAGCTACTGCGGAAGGATTGCCCGCCATTCAGCAACTCATCAGCGAAGGCATCAACGTCAATATCACATTGCTTTTTGGGTTGCCACGTTATCGGCAAGTGGCAGCGGCTTACCTCGCCGGCCTGGAAGCGCGTGTGGCCAGGGGCGAATCCGTGGAGCACGTCGCCTCCGTGGCCAGCTTTTTTGTGAGCCGGATTGATACCCTGGTGGATCCGATGTTGGAACATCTTATCGCGCAAGGCGGCCCGACCGCCGATGCGGCGAAGCAAGTGCGCGGACAAGTTGCCATCGCCAGCGCGGTGGCGGCCTATCAAATCTACAAAAACATTTTCCGTAGTGAATCGTTTCTGAAACTGGCTGACCGGGGCGCTCGCGTCCAGCGTTTGTTGTGGGCCAGCACCAGCACCAAAAATCCAGACTACAACGATTTGAAATATGTTGAATCGCTCATCGGCGCGGACACGGTCAATACGGTCACGGTCGGAACCTTGGATGCCTACCGTAGCCATGGCGAACCAAAGGCTCGCCTCGAACAAAAAATTGAGTCAGCCAGTCGCACGTTGCAGAGCCTGCCAAACATCGGGATCAACATTGACAAAGTGACCCAGCAACTTGAAGACGAAGGCGTCGAGAAATTTAACCGCGCGTTCGACAAGCTGATGAACGCCTTGACCCAAAAATCGCCGGCACAACCATCAACCAAAGGATTAGGTATGTTTTTAATCATTAAACAAATCTGCGGAGACAAACTCGGCGCGTCGGATGGCGAAATCGGCCATGTGAAGGACGTGTATTTTGACGATCAGGACTGGGCGGTTCGTTATCTGGTCGCCGACACTGGTTCGTGGATGCCGGGACGGCTGGTGCTAATCTCTCCCTATGCTTTCGGCAAACTCTATCAAGGCGGCAAGGTATTGCTTGTCAATTTGACTCGTCAACAAATCGAGAACAGTCCTTCGATTGAATCGCACAAGCCAGTATCCCGACAATACGAGGAGGAGTATCACCGGTATTACAACTGGCCGTTCTATTGGAAGGGAGATGCCGTGTGGGGCATGAGCGGCTTTCCAATCTTATCGCAACGATCCGATCCTTTCCTGGGCGAGCAGGCCGTTGTTGAAAACAAAAAAACAGAGACGGGCGACTCTCATTTACGCAGTGCGAATGCAATCGTCGGTTATCACATTCAAGCTGGCGATGAAGCAATTGGCCGGGTGACCGACTTTGTAATGGATGAAAAGACTTGGGTGATTCAGCACTTGGTCGTGGATGCCGGGCACTGGTTGATTGGTAAAAAGTTGCTGATTTCACCCGGCCAGATTAAACGGATCAGTTGGGATGAATCCAAGGTATTCGTGGACTTGACCAAGGCGGCCGTTCTTGGGTCGCCGGTTTTTGATCCGGCTGCGTTCGGCCTCGTGGAACATGACCCGCGCATTCTTATGTGATTCAAACCAAATCGGCCAGCGTGGCCGGAGAAAACTGTAACCAAAGAAAATTATGAATAAAAAACTCACGGAAGCACCAAAGATGTATGAAACCGAAAATGACATCTCGCTCAAGCGCCGGTCGGAACTGAACGCGCTGATGAACCAGCGCCTGGCGGATGCCGTGGATTTGCAGCTCCAGATGAAGCAGGCCCATTGGAACGTAAAAGGTCCAAGCTTCATTGGCTTGCATGAGCTTTTCGACAAAGTGGACGAAGCGGTGGAGTCCTATGTGGATCAGATTGCTGAGCGCATCGTGCAACTAGGCGGGGTCGCCGAGGGAACCGTGCGCGTGTCCGCCGCGCGTTCACGGCTCGCCGAATACCCGCTGGCCATCGCCGACGGTCTGGCCCACGTCGAGGCCGTCGCTCGCGCTCTCTCGACATTCGGGCGCGAGGCCCGCAACACGATCAGTGAAGCGGATGAGTTGGATGATGCGGATACGGCGGACCTGTTCACCGAGATTTCGCGTGGCATAGATAAATGGCTTTGGTTTGTCGAAGCCCATTCGCAAGCGCCGAAATGAAACATGATTTTCACCGAACAACAAAATCAAAAAGAAACAAAGAATAAAATTATGAGCACCCCAATTATTGACCGAAACCTGACCAAGCAAGCTCCGCATAGCCCGCGTGAACGCATCGGCGGATTCGTCATCGCGAAGCGGACCGTTGACAAATGCCGCGCCAGCGTGGCTGGCAAGCTGGGCGAATATCATTACGATTGTCCGCTGGACAACGTGTTGTTCAGCTTCAAGGGAATCAATGGAGAACAATTCAAAGCAGCCGTTCAAGCGGCGAAAACTTATGAAGAGATCGGGGACTGGCTGCTAACCAATGGCGCAAAAAAGACGCCTGAGGAAATCAAGGCCTGGTCGGATAAAGTAGAGGCCGACAGCGTGTTCAATGACCCGGAAAAGCGCGCCTACTTTGTGGAGAACTGCGCCAAGGTGGGATTGAAGCCGGAAAAAAGCACGACGTTCGACTGGCTCGAAGCGGACGACCGGGCGAGTTTCAAATCCGTTCCGGCATAAACGTGTGTGCCGATTATCGCAAAACGTGATTTATGAAGCCCGACGAACATACAACCCCACCCGATGTTTCGACTTTCAATCCTGCATCCAGTGAACTGCTTGCCCTGACCGCACAGCAGCCCTTCTTCAAGGGACTAAGCGGGAACCTAGTTGAACTGCTCGCTGATTCCATCCTGGAAATGCACTTCAAGCCGGGAGCTTGGATTTACCAACAGGGAGAGTCGGCCAACCGATTTTATCTCATTTTAGAAGGTAAGGTCTTGATTGAATCGGAAGTGAGAGATCGTGGTGTGCTCCCCATCCGCACGCTCGGTCCGGGAGATGACTTGGGATGGGCCTGGTTGTTTCCTCCCTACTACATGCACTTCAGCGCCTGTGCCGTGGAGCCGACTCGGACTATTTTCATCTACGGGACTCGCCTACGGGAGAAATGTGACGCAAATCACGAACTGGGCTACCAACTCATGAAACGTGTTGCGGAGGTGGTGGTGCGAAATCTCAATGCTACTCAACAACGCTTACTGGAACACACCGACACGAAAGATTTGTAATAAAATCATGCCTATGACCGATGAAACCTGAATTCAAAATTGGCGATCATGTGGAGTGGAACTCGGAAGCTGGCCGCGTCCGGGGAACGATCCAGAAAAAAGTCACCGTCCCCACGAGGTTTAAGACCTACACCGTCCGCGCCTCGAAGGAAGTGTCGCAATATTTGATCAAGAGCGACAAGACCGATCACCTGGCCATGCACAAAGGCACCGCGCTCAAAAGAATCGCCAAAGGCATTCACTCATTAGCACAGTGAAAATTAAAACCAAAACGGCTGGCTCTCCAGAAAAGCGGAGGTCAACGACAGAACCGTCGAACATCGTGTTCACGATTGGTCATTCCACGCGCACGCTGGCTGAATTTATCCGCCTGCTTCAGATTCACGCGGTAACTCGCGTCGTGGATGTGCGGACGGTGCCACGCTCCCGGCATAATCCACAATTCAACAAGGATTCATTAGCATTGGCATTGGAGAAAGCTGGCTTGGGATACGTTCATCTTCCGGGACTGGGCGGTTTGCGTCATACGAAACGTGATTCGCTCAATGTGGGCTGGCGCAATGCCTCCTTTCGTGGTTATGCGGATTATATGCAGACCCCCGAATTTGAACGGAGCCTCGAAGAATTGATTAGGTTGTCAAACCGTGACCGGATTGCATTGATGTGCGCCGAAGCCGTGCCGTGGCGATGTCATCGCTCGCTCATTGCCGATGCCTTGTTGGTTCGCGGCATCCGCACTGAAGACATTATGAGTCCGACCCGCCGCCAGCTTCACAGTCTGACGCCATTTGCAAAAGTCTGCGGCAACACCGTCACTTATCCGGCTGAGATTTTGCCGAACAAGTTAAAGAAACCATCGGCCAAACGCACAAAGTCACAGTCAGCCACAGCTTGATATGATTGCCTATAAAATTTCAAACTGGGCAAAGATTCTATTCGTGGGCATCAATCCGCATCCCGGCTCGCACCGGCGCGGCGTGCCCTTTTCCAACAACAAGATGTTCTGGTATCTGCTCAACCGGGCCGGCCTGCTGAACGAAGCGGAAAGCGATCTTAAAAATGATGAATCGCTAAAGCGTATTTATGATGAAAAGTTCATTCCGAAATATGGATTGAACTTTGTCAATCTGGTGGATCGCCCGACGGTGGACGTAACCTTGCTGGCAAAGGGCGAGGAACAAATGGGAGTGCGCCGCACAATAAAACTCATTCGGACACACCGGCCAAAGGTGGTTTGTTTCATCGGCAAAGTGACTTTCAACAAATTTCATGGCAGCCGCGAGTGCGATTTCGGCTGGCAAGAGAAAATCGAAGGCACCCAGGTCTATCTGATGCACTTTCCCATCCGAGGGCCGGCCTCAATCCGCGTGAAAGATTTAAGAGAAGTGAAACGAGCGGCGAACATTGACTCACCGGCCTTAATTCTGGATCGCAAGACATCGGACCAACAGATCAAATCCATAATGACGGTTGAAACTTGAACTACCCATGAATCACCAGACGCGAGTTTACGAAAACATTTTTGAGATGCTGCCAAACGAGGAGAACCCGATTCCGCTTATCCGCATCAACAAGCTTATGGCAAGGCGACAGATGCGGCACGCGTGCCAATGCAAATTTGCGGTTGAACCCCGGTGATCCGCACGGGCGCATTTTTCACAGATTTTTATTCCTGGAGCGGTTCGCGCAGCAGGTGTCGGAACAAAATAAATTTCGACTTTGGTGAAAAGGTTATTCTTTACAGTATTCCCATGATGCCGGCATACACGCCCAAGCCGGCGGTAAACAGAACGATCAGGCCGACCAGCCACGCATACCAACCCTTGAGCCGCCAAGGCTCCGGAAGCGCCTTGCGCGCTAACATGTATAAAAAGCCCAGAACGATTGGCAGCAACAGAGCGTTCATCACGTTCACACTGACAGCGAGTTTTACCAGGTTGATGCCAGAAAGCACGATGCCCGCTCCCACCAGCAGGCTCACCACGTATATGCCGTAGAACCACGGCGCTTCAAGGGGACGATGCTCCAGGGAATGTTTGTAACCGGTCACTTCCCCCAATCCCCACGCCGCCGTAAGCGAAACCACGATGGTCGCCACCCCGGCCGCACCCAACATGCCCAGCGCAAAAATCACCTTGCCCCAAAAAGAGCCAAGAAAGGGAGTCAACGCGCCAGCGATCTGCTGCACGGTATCCAACGGAGCATTGGGATTTTTAGCGCCGATGGTGGTGGCGGCCAGAATCAGAATCGCCGCCATGATGGCTTGCGTTACGAAAGCACCGATGGCCGTGTCCCAGCGGGCCGGCTTAATATGAGAAATATCCAGGCCTTTGTCCACCACGGCCGATTGCTGATAGAAAATCATCCACGGCATGATGACCGCTCCGACATTGCTGGCCAGCAGGAATAGATATTGCCGGTCGCCCAGCGGCATGTGGGCCATGCCTTGAAGCATCGCCGTTCCGCTGGGATGCGACACAAAGGCAACCGCGACGAAGGCCAGTTCAAACAGGCCGATCAACATGGCCACCAGTTCCACCCGCCGATAGCCGCCGGTCGTCGCCACCACCACCAGGAAAATCACCGTCAAGGAGAGGCTGACCCACGGCGAAATGCCGAAAAGCAGTCCCACGCCGGCAATGCCCGAAAACTCGGTCAGCATCGCTCCCACGCAGGAAACCAGCAGGGTGCTGACCGACAGCCAGGCCCAACCCTTGCCAAAATGCTCGGCAATCAGTTCGCCATGTCCTTTGTGCGTGGTCAATCCCAGCCGAACCGTCAATTCCTGCACCACATAAAGAATGGGCATGAGCACCAGTTGCAGCAGCAACAGGCGATAGCCCCATTGCGCGCCGCTTTGCGCCGCCACGATGGTGCTGCCGGCGTCGGTGTCAGCCAACATCACCACCAAGCCGGGACCGAACATGACCAGCGCCAATTTCCAGAGCGGGACTGGTCGCACAACCGGCGTTTGCCTTTTAGGCGTTTCAGTTTTCAATACAGTGCTCATGTTTGCCCGGTCTGTTTCCTAAAATCATTTCCGGTGATTTCATGTTCGCGTAAGTATCATTGCACAGGCTGGCCGTTGTAAGTCCAGTTGATTACGGCGATGTTAAAGCGGTGCCGTCGTAAGTCCAGTTGACATCGGTTCGGCCCGGGTCGCCGACGTTGGCGCCATTGGGATAAGCCAGATAGTCATATTTGAAATAGCTGGAATGGCCGTCGAGGAAAATCAGATTGGCACCCATGTCGTGACGCGTTCCCAGGTGGCGCAAAGAACCGCGCGGCACGCCGTAGTCCGTGGAAGTGGTGGCGTAAGTTTTTTCTTGGGAATTGGCCCGGCAGTCTGTAAACACCACAAAGGCGGAAGGATGCCGCACCACTCCGGCGCGGAGCGGGAGGCTGGTGTTCGCAGCTCCCAGATTGCCCCGGTAATTGATGCCGTAGCTGAACGCTACGCGCACCAGTGGATCCACGCCGTCTGACGCCAGGAACACCGCGTTGGGACAATTGAAGATGCTTTTGCTGTTCACAAAGTCCGCCGGGGCGGAGGCGTATTGGTCGAGCGGCTTTTGTGCGACGTAAGGCGGCAGGGCATTAAACCAGGCGCTGTTGCCGGTGCCGGCGGCGGCAAAGGCTGCCAGATCCGTCCACTTGATTTTGTCCTGGCTGTAACCGCCGGGCGCGCCCGGAGTGGTCTTATCAATGCTGAAATCCGGAAGCAACTGCCGGTTGTCGTCCAAATACATAATGGCCGCCAATCCCCATTGACGGCAATTGCTGAGGCAGGCCGTGCGCTGGGCTCTGGCTTTGGCCTTGGCCAGGGCGGGCAAAAGCATTGCCGCAAGGATGGCGATGATGGCAATCACCACCAGCAATTCGATCAAAGTGAATCCGCGTTTTATTTTCATGCGGCAAAAACTTAGCAGAAAATACTTTTACCCGCTGTCGCTGGCTTGCGATTCTTTGACGGTAAATTGTGGCACTTAAAAATTGGCACAAAATCTCATGGGTCAAACCCGGTTAACTTTGCCGGAACCATTCCCCAAAAACCTTCAATGATTTTTTCCATATTCGGGTAGCAAGCGTGCAGGTGCGGGGTTAAGTCCGACAGTGAGCGGAGAGTGTTAACAACCGCTTGAATTTATTTCAATGCACCAAAACGACCCAGCCGAGCAGTCCGGCCACTGCGGCAACCGTCACGGGTATCCCCAAGCGCGCAAAATCCCAGAACGAAATCTTGATTCCCATCGCGCGCGCCTGTTGAACGACGATGATGCTGGCCACGCTGCCGATGACGATGAGGTTCCCGCCAAAACTGTTGGACAGCGCCAGAACATACGGGGTGACGGGTTGCGCGAGGTTGACAACTTTGAGCAACAGTATCACGGTTGCCGAGTTGCCGATCAAATTAGACATCACCGTCGTCGTCAAAATCAGGTTGCCGGGTGCATTGAGATTGAATCCGCCTTGCGCCAGCCAGTGAACAGCTTGTTCGCCGCAGCCGGTGGATTGAAAGGCTCCGGCGATGACGAACAATCCGATGAAAAGCACAAGAATCGGCCAGTCCACCAGTCCAAGCAAATCCTCGGTGCGAAATTTCGTGCTGGCCAGATGAATGCCGGCGGCGGCCAGCGCAATTACTTCTCTGGGCAGTGACGTAAAAAACAGACCGATGACGGTGACAAGGATTATTATTCCTTTGACGGTATGAATTCGGTTGAAGGGGTATGTTTGCTGCGACGATTCATTTTGAGCGGATGGGGGAGCCTGCAAATGCTTTCGCGACAGTAGCCAGATAATTCCATAAGCGGCGAACATCGCAAAAATGACCGGAACACTGCTCCAAAGCAGGTAACGGCTAAAGTCCAAATGCGCAATCTGGCCGATCATCATGTTCTGCGGATTGCCGACGAGTGTCCACGCCGCGCCGAGGTTGCTGGAAATGGCCAAAGCGATCAAAAACGGAACTGGATTGATTTGTTTGCGCAGAAGCGCAGCACAGACAATGGGTGTAAAGACGAAGCAAACGATGTCGTTGTTGAGAAACGCGGAAAGTCCGCCAGTCACCGCCATCAAGATGAACAGAAATCGCGCGGGATGTCCGAGCCGTCCGGCGATAACTTCGGCCACTTTGTCATAAAATCCCGATAATCGAAGTTGGGCGGAAATGACAAAAAAACCGAACAGCAAAAAAATCGTCGGCCAGTTGACGTAGGAAACCGCATCCGCTGTCGTCACGCCGCCGAAAACCGCCATGCCAATCGCGCCCAACAGCGCGATGCCGGCACGATTGAGTTTCAACCCCGGAATGCGACCCATTGCGATCCCGATGTAGGTAATCGCGAAAATCGTCAAAATAATTGTGGCCGTTTCCATCTGCTTGAAAGCGAATGGTAAATTGTCCGTTGTTTCTGGTCGGCGGTCAATTTTTTCCAGTCCGTTCGTGTTAACGAGTCTTTAGCGAGTTACATACAACGAAATAAATCTTTTTCTGCATGAAATACTCGAAAATTCCCAGCCGGCCCGCGCCGGAATCTCCGCTCCTCTCGTAGTAATGGAAATTTCTGCCAAGGCGCTGGACAATTTGCTTTCAGAAAATAGAATCAAAGAATGAAGCCGTCTTTCATCTTGGTTCTGATTGGATTGGTCATTTCCATCCGCGCTGGCGCGCAAACCAATTCCCTTCCCGCAACCGCGACTGCCGGGCAGACGGTGGAAACCATTGTCTGCGTCCGGCACGGCGAAAAACCGCATGGCGGATTGGGGCAACTGAATTGCCGTGGCCTTAATCGCGCACTGGCTTTGCCTGATGTATTGCTGGCAAAATACGGCAAACCTCAATTTGTTTTTGCACCCAATCCGACTGAAAAAGTGGATGGAAACGGCGGTTATTATTATGTGCGCCCGCTGATGACCATTGAACCGACCGCCATTCGCTGCGGACTGCCGGTTAATACAAAGTTTGGCTACACGGAAATTGATGGCCTTGAACATGAACTTGAAAAACCAGCGTATCAAAACGCCACCATTTTTATCGCGTGGGAACATGGCTTGCTCGATGATTTTGCCAAACAGATGGTCAAACATCACGGAGGCGACACAAAAGAGGTTCTGCCCTGGCCGGGAAACGATTACGACACCATTTTTGTATTCAAAATCACCAAAGCTGCGGGACAGGAATCATTTGCTTTTACTGTGGATCATGAGCACTTGAATAATTTGAGCGACAATTGCCCTTGAATTCACAAGATGATTAGGTGATGGCAAACACGAATTGTAGTGCCAGCGGCACAAAAATTCCGGAAGCATTTCAGAAAACGGAATCGCCCGAGTTGGCTGTCGCTTTTTGAAAAGGGTGTCAAATCTCCAAAAACATCCGGGCTGGATTTTCCACGACATCCTTGACGCGACGAAGAAATTGAACCGCTTCCTTGCCATCCACAATACGATGATCATAGGTCAGTGCGACATACATCATTGGACGGATGACGACCTGTCCCGCCACTGCAATCGGACGTTCCTGAATGGTGTGCATCCCAAGAATTCCGCTTTGCGGCGGATTCACGAGTGGCGTCGAAAGCAGCGAACCGAAGACGCCGCCGTTGGTGATCGTGAACGTGCCGCCGGTTAGTTCCTCGGGCTTGATCTTGCCATCGCGGGCGCGTTTGGCGAAGTCGGCGACGGCCTGTTCGATTTCCGCAAAACTTAAACGGTCGGCATCCGGCAGCACCGGCACCACCAGACCGCGATCCGTGCTCACGGCGAGGCCGATGTCGTGGTAGTTGTGATAGACGATGTCCGTGTCGCGAATCTCGGCGTTCAACAGCGGAAACTGTTTCAGCCCGTCAATCACCGCTTTGACGAAGAAAGACATGAAACCCAGCTTGATCCCGTATTTTTTCTGGAACGCTTCCTGATATTGCTGGCGGAACGCGAGGACGGCAGACATATCCACTTCGTTGAAGGTGGTCAGCAATGCCGCCGTGTGCTGCGCCTCCACTAGCCGCTTGGCGATGGTGCGCCGCAGCAGGCTCATGCGCACAACTTGTTCTTCGCGCGCACTCGTTCCGGCTTTTGGAGCCGGGGCGGATAGAGCAATATTTTCTACGCTCGCGGCAGAGGCCGCAGTTTTTTCTTTCTGAAGCTGTTCGACGTGATGCAACACGTCGGCCTTGGACACACGACCACCCGGTCCGGTTGCTGGCACTTCGTTCACACGCAAATCGTGTTCAGCTAAAACATGTTTGGCCAGCGGCGTTGCCCGCGCGGGTGCGGTGGGAGATTTTTCTACTTTTGGCGGAGGCGCTGGATTCGTTGCCACTCTCGGCTCGGATTTCCCAACTTCCAGATGGGCTATAGTTTCACCCACTTTGGCCGTTTCTCCTTGTTGCTTTAGAATCTTAACAAGCGTGCCCGTTTCCGGCGCGGGCAGTTCCACGGTGGCCTTTTCGGTTTCAATGACCGCGACCGACTCGTCCTTGGTAACAGTCGCGCCCTCGGTTTTCAGCCAACTGCCGATTTCAACTTCCGTAATGGATTCGCCGACGGACGGCACTTTTAATTCAATCATCATAAGTTTTCTCCAAAAGCTTGTGCGATCAAGGCGGCTTGTTCCCGTTTGTGCGCGTTCGCCGAACCACAGGCCGGGCTGGCGGATGCGGGTCGCGAGATGCCGGCAAAGGGCCAGCGCCCGAAAAGCCGGTCGCCGAAGCGCACGCGAAATTCATACCAGGCCCCCATATTTTCCGGTTCTTCCTGCACCCAAAACACCGGCGTTCCGTCGCGATATGGTGCGAGCGCGGATTGCAATAATTCAGCCGGCAGCGGATAAAGTTGTTCCACGCGCACAATCGCCACCTCTTCGCGTTTCAATTTTTCGCGCTGCTCCGCCAATTCAAAATAAATTTTGCCGCTGCATAAGAGCACACGGTTAATTTTGGACGCCGCTGAATTTGGCGTTTCATCGGGAATAATTCTTTGAAACTGCCCGACCGCCAGTTCATCCAAAGTCGAAACCGATTTCGGATGGCGCAATAGGCTTTTCGGGGTCATCACGACCAGCGGTTTGCGCCAGCGCCGCAACGCCTGTCGGCGCAACAGGTGGAAGTATTGCGCGGGCGTGGTCGGGTTGGCCACTTGAATATTATCCTCGGCGGACAGCCGGAGAAACCGTTCCAGCCGCGCGCTGGAATGTTCCGGTCCCATGCCTTCCAATCCATGCGGCAACAGCAACACCAGCCCGCTCAAATGGCCCCACTTTTTCTCCGCGCTGATGATGAATTGATCCACGATTACCTGTGCCGCGTTCGCAAAGTCGCCGAATTGCGCTTCCCACAAAATCAATCCGCCAGGACAATCAAGACTGTAACCGTATTCAAACCCAAGCACGCCCGTTTCACAGAGAGGGCTGTTGTGAAATTCAATGGGTGACTGTTCAGCCGCTAGATGCGCTAACGGCGTGTAGAGATGACCATCATTAAAATCGTGCAGCACCGCGTGCCGGTGACTGAATGTCCCGCGCCCACAATCCTGCCCGCTCATCCGCACGCGCACGCCTTTTGTCGCCAGCGTGGCAAAGGCCAGCGATTCTGCGGCAGCCCAGTCCAGCGCGTGCCGGCCAGCCGCCATCTCCCGGCGTATTTCGAGAATTTTTTGGATTTTCGGATGCGTCTGAAAATCGGTGGGCAATTGCGTTTGCGCATCGAGCAGAGCCGCCAGCGTTTGTTTGTCCACGCTCGTCTCGGTTTCGTCCGCCGGTTCCGGCCCGCCGACATATTTCTTTCCGTCAAGTGTCAGGGTGCCATCCGGTGGTTGGGCTGGTGCGCGGCGGGATTCCGCCAGGTTCTGTTCGAGCAAAGCGCGGCGGCTTTCGGCAATTTCGTCCGCTTCGGATTGGGTCACTTCGCCCAACTTCAGCAAGTAATCCAAATAGCCTTCGCGCACCGGCTTTCGTTCGGCAATACGCCGATACAACACCGGCTGCGTGAAGGTCGGCTCGTCGCTTTCATTGTGACCGAGGCGGCGATAGCCATACATGTCAATCACGACATCAAGCTTGAATTTGGCGCGGAAGGCCAGCGCCAGTTGCACGCATTGTGCGACGGCTTCGGGGTCTTCGCCGTTGACGTGAAAAATCGGCACCGGCAGCATTTTGGCCACGCTCGTGGCATACATGGAAGACCGTCCCTCGTCGGGCGGGGTGGTGAAACCAATCTGGTTGTTGACGATGATGTGCAGCGCGCCGCCGACGGTGTAACCCGGCAGGCGGCTCATGTTAAGTGTCTCCTGCACCACGCCTTCGCCAATGAACGCCGCGTCACCATGAATCAACACAAGCAGGTTCTGGCTGCGTTCCGTGTCTCCGCCGCAATCCTGTCGGATGCGCACACGGCCAGCGGCCACGGGATTCACAAATTCCAGATGGCTGGGGTTGGAACACAGCGACAAATGCACGGTTTTCCCGGAAGCGGTCACATAATCATTGTTGTAACCCAGATGGTATTTCACATCGCCGCCGCCTTTTTGCAGTTTGGGATCGGTGTCCGCAAATTCGCGGAAAATCTCACGCGGACTTTTGCCGAGAATGTTGGCAAGGACGTTCAGCCGGCCACGATGTGCCATGCCCAAAACGATGCCGGTGACGCCCTGTTCGCCGGCGTGCTCAATGGCCAGATCGAGCAAGGGGATCAAACTTTCACTCCCTTCCAGTGAAAAGCTTTTTGCGCCAATGAATTTTTTTCGGATAAACTCCTCAAACACCACCGCGTCGGTCAATCGCGTGAGAATGCGCAGTTGTTTCGCACGGCTGAGTGCCAGCCGGTTTTGCGAACGTTCCATGCGTTCTTGCAACCAATACCGCATCGCATAATCGTCAATGTGCATGAACTGGACGCCGATAGAGCGGCAGTAGGTGCTGCGCAACCGTTCAATAATATCGCGTAACGGCAGCAAACGGTCCGTTTCCATCGTCGCGCAGGCAAAGTGTCGGTCCAAATCTGCAGCGGTCAGGCCGTGATAAGCCGGATCAAGTTCAGGCGGCTCCGCCTTCGGCTGCCGCAGTGGGTCAATTAGCGCGATGATATGCCCGCGCGCACGGTAGCTGCGAATCAGTGAGTCAACACGTTCCTGCAAATCCGCCAACTCCGGTTCACTGCGTTGCGGCGATCCGTTGCGGCGGGCTGTCGGCGGGTTAAAAACACTGTAAGGGTGGAATGTCGGGCTGGACATCGCCGGCCCGTCGTTGGGTTCACCGTTCTTCAACGCGGCAAAATATCGCTGCCATTCTGTCGGAGCCGATGCGGGATCGCGCAGATAATCCACATACAAGTCCTCCACATAGGCCAAGCTCAAGTGACTGGGCGTTGCCATTTCATTAGCCATCATTTTACTCATGTTAATTTTAAGATATAGCCAGCGCAAATCACCTGCCACTCTGAAAACAACAGTCAGGAATGTGTCATGGCTTCCGGGCGAACCAGCCGGTCAAATTCCTCGCCCGTCAAGAAACCAAGTTTCAAACAGGCCTCGCGGAGGCCAATGCCATCGGCGTGGGCCGTATGCGCAATTTTGGCGGCTTTATCGTATCCGATTGCGGGAGTAAGTGCGGTCACCAACATCAGTGAATTATTCACATAGGAAGCGATGCGAGAGCGGTCAAGCGTGATGCCTTTGATCAGATATTCAACAAAGCCGTGGCTGGCGTCGTGAAGAAGCGTCACCGAATGTAAAAAGTTGTGAATGATGACCGGCTTGAAAACATTCAGCTCGAAATTGCCCTGGGACCCGGCAAAGGCAATTGCCGCGTTGTTTCCGTGAACCTGCGCCGCAATCATGGTCATCGCTTCGCACTGCGTGGGATTGACCTTGCCCGGCATGATGGAGGAACCCGGCTCGTTTTCGGGAATTTGCAGTTCGCCCAGACCGCAGCGCGGACCGGACGCCAGCCAGCGAATGTCGTTGGCAATTTTCATCAGCGATCCGGCCAGCGTATGAATGGCACCATGCGCGAACACCAGTTCATCGTGCGCCGAGAGCGCGGCAAACTTGTTGGGATGCGACCGGAAAGGCAAACCGGTCAGTTCGGCGATTTTGGCGGCGGCGCGTTCGGCAAACTCCGGCGGCGCGTTCAGGCCGGTGCCAACGGCAGTGCCGCCGATAGCCAGATCATAAAGTCCGGTGAGCACCAGCTTAAGCCGGTCAAGGTCGCGGGCCAGTAAATTCGCCCAGCCGGACATTTCCTGCCCGACTGTCAACGGTGTGGCGTCCTGCAAATGTGTGCGCCCAATTTTGACGACGTTCGCAAATTCTTTTGCCTTGGCGTCAATGGCATCGTGAACGCGCTGCATAGCCGAAATAAGATCGTTACGCAGCCGACTCGCCGCTGCGATGTGCATGGCCGTCGGGAAAGTGTCGTTCGATGATTGCGAGCGGTTGACGTGATCGTTCGGATGAATGGGTTTTTTGGAACCGAGCACACCGCCCGTCAGTTCTATGGCACGGTTGGCAATGACCTCGTTCACGTTCATGTTGGTCTGCGTGCCGCTGCCGGTCTGCCAGACGCGCAACGGAAACTGGTCATCCAGTTTGCCGGCGATGATTTCGTCGGCGGCCTGCGCAATCAGACGAGCATTCTCCGGCAACAGTTGGCCCAAGTCCGCGTTCACCAGTGCTGCCGCTTTTTTCAAGATTCCGAACGCGCGAATGAGTTCCGGTGGCATCGTGTCCCGACCGATGTTGAAGTGGATGAGCGAGCGCGCCGTCTGCGCGCCCCAATAGACATTGGCTGGCACTTCAACCGTGCCCAAACTGTCCGACTCCACTCGTGTTTGAATTTTTGTTTTTGGTTTCACCATGTTTTTCCTTTGCCATTTGGACGTGGCAACGTGGCTGCACGATCAAACTTTAATCGGTTGGGCGCGTTCCGCAAACCGGAGTTTAAGAGACTCGCCAATCAGAATTGTATTTGGTTAATCCAACCTTTCGTTGATTTAGGCCCAGAGCATGAGCTGCTCGGTGAAAGTTACCAGCGGTTTAGGAACGGATCATGGTTAAAACCATCTTGAACCGTTTGATCGCCTTCAATGCGTGTGGTTGCTGGGCCGGCATCAGGATCAATTCACCCGCCTTGACGTGGTGCGGTTGGTTGGAAATGGTGATTTCGGCCTCACCCTCGATGATCTGGACCAAGGCATTGAAGGGTGAAGTGTGTTCGCTCAAACCTTCCCCTTCATCGAAGGCAAACAGCGTGACCCGCCCGGTCGCGCCTTTGACGATTTCCCGGCTGACGATGGAGCCGCTCTGATAGTCCACCAACACGCCAACTTGCACGGCTTGGGCCGGCTCAAACTTGATTTCAGTTGAATTTTTATTCTGTGACATAGTTGTATTCTTTCTTTTTGGTTTTGTTCGTGCGGTTTATATTGATGTCGTTCTGGAGCAGCCAGAACCGAAGTCGGCGGTTCCGGCTTGGAAAGAAAGGCTCCCGGCAAATAGCTCCAGTCGCACAATCACGTCTGAACCAATTTTGCTGTCCAGGTCGGCAAATTTTTCTTTCAGTTCTTCATCATCGGTTTTGGAGATGAGTTTCTCCGCCATCGGGAAGACCATGGCGTCTTCCATCCAGAGGTGTTTGCGGTAAAGATCAATGATCTCTTGCAGTGTTTGTCGCACGGCGTGATCCGCTCCCAACTGCTTTTGCTCGTAGGCGGTGATGCCTTTGTCCAGAACCGACACCAAAGCGCGGCCTTTTTCGTGTTCATTGTTCAATCCGCCGATCGGGCAGCCTTGCGGCGGCACACCGCGTCTTACGAGGAGGGGAAAGAAAATGCCTTCTTCCCGTTGATGATGGCGCAGGTCGGCATACACCCGAAGAAATTCCACCACGGCTCGCAGCTTTTGAATGTTGAGTCGCTGCCGCGCATCCAAAGCAGCGACGGCGTCTTGCAGCGATTTGACTACCGCTTCAATATGGCGGTGTTCGCACGACAGGCTTTCAATGGCGGTGGCATCCTCGGGTATGTGCGGTTGTCCGTCAGGTTCCTGTTCTTGGCCGAGTTGAATGTTTTTCATTTTTGGGATTGGTTGTTTGGTGGGTGGAAATTTTTGGGGAGTTTATTCCGCCCGCGTTTGTTAAGGGGCGCAACTGGTGGTAATGATCCCGGAACTTGCAGCATCTCGCGGAATAGCTTCCAGGCGTGTTCGGCATGTCGGGCGGCGTTAAAATTTCCCTCGCTGACCAACTGGAGAATCACTGCTGGCTGAATCAAGCCCAGGAACATGACCGCCGCCACATCCGCCGGCACTGTTGGCCGGATGTGTCCCTGGCGCTGGCCAGCGCGGATGATTCTGGCAATCTCGCCCAAATATCCATGGAAGGTCTGGTCCACCAAATTCCGCCGCCCGGCGTCCCCGGCAAAGATTTGCTCCGAAAAGAGGATTCGGGGTATGCCCGCATTCTGACTGGCTAAATTAACATGGCGTTGCATCAGCTGATGAAGTTGTTCCAGGGAATCAGGCGTCTTCTGGCAGACAACAACTACATTCTTCTGAAGAAGCTTGGCGATCAATTCCAGCACGGATTTCAGCATCGCATCCTTGCTTGGGAAATACCGGTAAATGGCTGATGGCGAACCCCCCACTTCGCAGGCCAGAGTGCCGATGTTCAGATAATTAAGCCCGTGCTGCGCTACGACAGCCAATGCCGTCCGGGCAATCTGCTCCTGGCGGGCGCCCTTTTTAATTTTGAGCGTTGGTCGGCTCCTGCCTTTGTATGAAAGTGAATTCACATTCACAATCTACATTTGGGCGTCGGCGATTTCTTTGACTTGCATCAAGCTTTTTTCAGATGAAAACAGCTTGGCAATGAAGTGCGGAATCGCGGCGAAGTCAGCTTTTTCGTGCCGATTCCGAAAAGGAAACCCAATAGCGCGAACCCGCAAGGCCGATGGGCAGCAACAGCACGAGCAGCACCAGCCAGTCGCGTCCGCCCTGATGCAGGAACATTTCCGCCGCCAGAATGAGCACGGCCAGCAGCAGCAGCGCGAGCGAAATGCCGCGATGAAACCGGTTCAATTCCGATTGCAGCCACGCATCCAGCCGGCTTTCCAGAACCCGGCCGTGATGGGAATCCGTGCAGTCGCCTTTGACGTGGCAGCCGTTGCACTTGTGGGCCGGGGCGCGATAGATGGCGATCTTGCGCTGGAAATCCGTCTGCTCGCGCGTCAGGTGAATGCCCGTCGGACATTGCCACACGTCCATTTTCTTTTGGTAAACGAAACCGGAGTTGCGGAAATGTTCCGAGCGATTGTGCGCATGGCGCGCGACGAATTCCAGGATCACCGAAACGCCCACGAGCAGCAGCGCGTAGCCGCCGGCCAGGAGCACTTCGATGTGGATGCCGTGAATCATTCGCCGCCGAATTTTTCGTTTTCCTGGATTTCCGCGAACAAAATGCCGTCCGGTTCTTCGCGCGGCGGCTGGGGTTTCAGGTGTCGCACGCCGAGCCAGCAGAGGTAGAGCACGGGTAAAATCCCTCCCAAAATGAACACCGCGTCGCCCGGCAGCCGTAACCATTCCAGCAGGGAGTTGGCGTTTCCGGAAATGAATTTCAACGAACGGGCGTCGAAATAACTCACGCTAACCGAATGATAGAGCTGGATACATCCAAGCGGAAACAGCGTGGCAAACACCATCCATGCCAGACCGAGGTTCAGCGACCAGAAACTGATTTTGGCCGCGCGGTCGCTCCACAATTTTTCAGGGATCATGTAACGCAGGCAAAACAACGCGAGGCCGACTGCCAGCATGCCATAAACGCCCATCATCGCTGCGTGCGCGTGGTTGGCCGTGAGCGCTGTGCCGATTTCATAATAAGAAACCACCGGCAGGTTGATGAGAAAGCCGAAAATGCCCGCGCCCAGAAAATTCCAGAACCCGACCGACGCCAGAAACATCACCGACCAGAAATGCGGAAAGGGCGTGCGCGACTGCGCGCTTTGTTGCGCGCCGAGTTGGAGAAAGCTCCAGGCTTCGACCGTGAGGAACGTCAGTGGAATCACCTCCGCCGCCGAAAAGAATGCGCCGAGCGCCATGTGCAAGGCCGGTTCGCCGGAGAAATACAGATGGTGCATGGTGCCGATGACGCCGCCCACTGAATACAGAATCACGTCCAGGTAAATCAGCCGCATGGCCACGCGCTGGTTCACCACGCCGAGCAGCACGAAAATGTAGGCGACCATGACCGTCGTGAACAATTCGAGAAAATCCTCCACCCATAAATGGACGACCCAAAACCGCCAGAAATCCGTCGTGGTAAAAGTGGAGTCCGTCTGCACCAGCAACCCGACGGCGTAAAAGGCAGGAATGGCAAGTGCCGCGAAGAAAAACAGCCACGGCATGTTGCCCATGTATTCATTGCGCAATTTATTCCGCAAGCCACGGAACAGAATCACGACCCAGAAGAACAACCCCACCGTCAGCAGGATTTGCCAGAACCGGCCCAGGTCGAGAAAAGTAAAACCTTGATCGCCAAACCACGACCAGCCGTGTTGAATCCAGCCGAAGACGCCCGCGTATTCGCCGCCCATGCTGCCAAACACGACCAGCGCCAGCGCGCCGAGCAACAAATAGGCCAGCCGGTTTTGCCCGCGCGGTTCGCGGCCGGTGATCATCGGCACGAGGAATATGCCGGCAGCGAGATAAGAGGTGGAGACCCAGAACAGCGCGAGTTGCAGATGCCAGGTGCGGGCGATGTTGAACGGCAGCACGCGCGCCAGATCGAAGCCGAAAAAGTTGGAAAGCTCCGCGCGATAATGTTCCGACGCGCCGCCAAGCAGCGTCTGCATCAGAAACAGCACCGCCATGACCAGAAAGAATCCGGCGCACGCGCGTTGCGCCGGCGTCAGCATTACTTCATCCGGCGGACGAAACGAAATGCGCTGCTCCTCGCGCCCGTGCCAGCCCAGAAATCTCCACCGTCCAAACGCCCCCATCATCAGGCCAATGCCGCCCAGCAACGTGATCAAAGACAGCACGCTCCAAAGAATCGCGTCCGCCGTGACGTGATTATCCACCAGCGATTCGGGCGGCCAGTTGTTCGTGTAGGAATAATTTTTGCCCGGTCGCAACGTGGAACCCGCCCAGGCCGACCAACTGAAGAACGCGGTGAGCTGCCGGATTTGGTCCGGGTCGGTGATGGCATTGGGCCGCAGACCGTATTTCGTGGTGGGTGATCCGAAAAAATCGGCGTAGTAAGCGGTCAATTTTTTGAAGGCGTCAGCCTGCGCCGCACTCCAGGTCAGGACGCTGGTCGCTGCGTCGTAACGGTTGGTTTTGAAATCGGTGATCGTTTGCTGCCTGGCCGTGGCCGAATCCGAACCGCCGTAGTAAGTGATCGTCATTTCGGCGGCGCGGTGCAGGTAATCCGCCGTGTAATCCGGCCCCAGCCACGCGCCGTGTCCGAAAATGGAACCATATTCCATCAGCCCGTTCTTGAGAAAAATCTCCTGGCCGGCAATGATGTCCTTGCCGGTGAACAGCACCTGACCGTTCGTATCCACGACCTTGTCCGGAATCGGCGGCTCATCGGTGTAAGTGTAATACGCGAGCAGCCCCATCACAAAGAATCCGAACAACATCACGAGCGCCACCGCTTGAATCCAGCCCTTGGAAATCAGCGGAGTTTTATTGGAGGTTTGGTTCATAAATTTTTACCGATGCTTTCAGAAGTTAATGGTATTCGTGCGAAAATGGACATGTCAAACACCGCTTTTCCAGATAATCCAAGCTGGTGCATCATATCGCCAGCGGCAGAATTTTGCCTTGTTCAGCTAATTTTTGGCGGGCGGCTTGCAGCCGTTCGATGAAAATTGCAGAGACCCGTTTCATCAATTCGTAGCCGAGTTTAGGATCGCTCTCGCACTGCTCGCGCAAACGCGTGCCGTAGAAGAATATCGTTTTAACCGGAGAAACAGCACGCGCGTCGAAGTGCGAATAATACGGCGGAAAGAGCCATGACCAGCCCAGCACGCTGCCCGCGCCAACCGTTTCAATCAACACGGTGCCGCGTTCGTCGTCGCACTTCGGGCAAGGTGACTCCAGCGTTACTTCCCCGCTCAAAATAATGTAAAAGCGGTTGGCCGGACTGCCTTCCTTGAAAATCAGTTCGCCCGTTTTGAATTCCGCCGGCATGGCATTATCAGCCAGCAATTCGATTTGTGGCGCGGACAGTCCTTTGAGAAACGGCAGCGTCGCTAAAATGGCAGTGTTGAGTTGCATATCATTGTCTCCTTAATCATGGTTCGAAAATTTCGTTAAAGATAACAGTGCGGCCAAAATGCTGTGCGCAAACATGGCCGGCCCCGGCAAGTTTTGACGAAATCGGCGCGCCTGACGTTTCCTGTGCTATGGTGAAAGCGTGATTCACGGTTGCAGCTTAAAACAGCGCGATTGCGATTTCCTTGACTTGAGTCAAACCTTTGGCGGCACGAAAGATTATCCTGTAGCGTAGAGATTTTCGATGAAGAACGCAATCAACAATCATCCGCCGCGCGTAGTGGTGCTGGGTGCCGGTTTTGGCGGCCTGACTTTTTGTCAGACGTTCTCGCACCCGACTGCGCAAATCACGGTCGTGGACCGGCAAAATCATTACCTGTTCCAGCCACTGCTGTATCAAGTGGCCACAGCGGGTTTGTCCGCGCCGGAAATCGCCCAGCCCATCCGCTCCATTTTGCGCAATCATCCCAATGTGTCCGTGCTTTTGCGCGACGTGACGGGTTTTGACCTGGCGCTACGCGAAGTGCGGCTGGGCGACGATGTTTTGCCTTACGATTATCTGGTGCTGGCGCTCGGCAGCGTCACCGGTTATTTCGGCCATCCCGATTGGAAATTTTACGCACCCGGACTGAAATCGTTGGAAGATGCGCTGCGGATTCGACGACGAATTCTGCTGGCCTTTGAGCGCGCGGAAAATGGCGTCAGCCCCGCCGAACGTGAACGGTTGATGACCATTGTCGTAGTGGGCGGCGGCCCAACCGGAGTGGAACTGGCCGGCGCGTTCGCCGAACTCACACGGCGGGTGTTGAAACGCGACTTCCGCAAAATTGATCCCCGGCAGGCGCGCGTGATTTTACTGGAGGCTGACCCGCGTTTGTTACGCCAGTTTTCAGAGAGATTGTCGGCCAAAGCGGCGGCGCAATTATCCCGGCTTGGCGTCGAGGTTCGAACGAATGTCCGCGTTGAAAACATCGGCGAGAATTTTCTACAACTGGCCGGCGGCGCGCGAATCGAGAGCGCCAACATCATCTGGACCGCCGGCGTCACCGCGAATCCGTTGACGCAAAAATTGGGCGTGGAACTGGACCGCGCCGGTCGCGTGCGGGTGAATCCTGATTTGAGTCTGCCCGCCCATCCCGAAGTTTTTGCCATCGGCGATCTGGCGCTGGTGCTGGATGAACGCGGCCAGCCAGTTCCGGGAATTTCTCCCGCCGCCATGCAAATGGCGCGGCATGTGGCTCACGTCGTTGAAACCGAATTGAACCACGGCAAGGAAAATTTGTCCGCGCGTCCGGCGTTCAAGTATTGGAACAAAGGCACGATGGCGACCATTGGCCGGTCGGCGGCCGTGGCGCAGATCGGGCGGCTGGAATTTTCCGGCTGGCCGGCTTGGGTCACCTGGCTGCTGGTTCATTTAGTTTTCCTCATCGGCTTCCGCAACCGGGCGGCGGTGCTGTTGCAATGGACCTATTCCTATTTTACCTACAAACTCGGCTCGCGCATCATCACGGGACTGGAAGATTCATCCGAGGTTTCTTCCGCGAACGCCGGGACGCAGAATTCGTGTGGAATGAGAAAATGACTGTTCACGACCGAACCGGAGAAAATTATGATCCAGATCAAACGAGTTTACGAACCGGCCGTCAAGTCTGACGGAGATCGATTTCTCGTGGAACGGCTTTGGCCGCGCGGTATTAAAAAGGAAGCGCTGCCCATGACCGCCTGGCTCAAGGATGTGGCACCCAGCAACGAACTGCGACAATGGTTCAATCATGAACCGGCCAAATGGAAAGAATTTCAAAGACGCTACCGCGCCGAACTGAACGGCAAACCCGAAACGTGGGAGCCATTGCTGGAGACGGCGAAAACCGGTGCGGTGACTCTGCTGTTTAGTGCGCACGACCTGGAACACAACAATGCCCAGGTGTTAAAAACATTTTTGGAAGGACAACTCAAACGCGGACACAAGGAAAAACCATCCGCCGGCAAATAGAATTTTGATCGGAACGGATTGATTGCGACATCAAATGAAGAAAGGAAACAGTTTATGGAACCAAGAATGGATTACATGAAGACGGCACCGGACGGTTACAAGGCCATGAGCGCGCTGGAAAGTTATGTGCGGCAAAGCGGCCTCGAACATTCCCTGCTGGAATTGGTCAAAACCCGCGCGTCGCAAATCAACGGTTGCGCCTTTTGCCTCGACATGCACACCAAAGACGCCCGCGCCGGCGGTGAAACCGAGCAGCGTCTTTACGCGCTGTCGGCCTGGCAGGAAACGCCATTCTTTACCGACCGCGAACGCGCTGCGCTGGCGTGGACGGAAGCCGTCACGCGCGTCGCCGACACGCATGTTCCCG
Organism: bacterium; assembly: GCA_021780905.1. GTDB lineage: Bacteria > Verrucomicrobiota > Verrucomicrobiia > Limisphaerales > UBA11358 > UBA11358. The sequence goes on along the minus strand of JAJXXW010000075.1, from coordinate 11,437 downwards.
ACGATGTGTTTGATCTGGTTCTCCAGCAGTTCACGGAAAAGGAACTGGCTGACCTGACTCTGGCCATTGTGACCATCAACGGCTGGAACCGGCTCGCCATCGCGTTTCGCAAAGTGCCCGGTTCTTACCAGCCCGCCAAGCGTTGATAAATCTTCCCGCCGGCTGAACTTGCTGGTTTTCAAAACGCGAAAAGCTTGACCTGGGTCAAAGCTGGTTTGCCGGCCATGCGCTAAATTTACCGGCATGAGCAGTCAAACTGTGACGCTGGATGTGCGCGAGGCGATTCGTAACGGCGGCGAGCCGTTTTCAAAAATCATGAACGCCGTGGCGCAATTGCGCCCGGAGGAAAATCTTTTGCTGCTCGCGCCGTTTGAACCCAAACCGCTCTTCGGTGTTCTGGCCAAACAGGGTTTCAATTACACAGCGCGAGAGATCGAAAACGGCGACTGGGAAGTGTTGTTCACGCGCAGCGGTGAAAAACCGGATGTCGCAATAGCTACCGCGCCGGTTCCACGCGCGGTTCGCGAGGTTGAAACCAAGGGCGGGCGCTGGATTGAAGTGGACGCGCGCGGCCTCGAACCGCCGCAGCCGCTGGTGACCATTCTGGAAGCGCTCGCGGATTTGCCTGCCGATGCGCAATTGCGCGCCCACACGGACCGCCGCCCGATGCACCTTTACCCGCAGTTGGAAGAACGCGGGTTCACTGGTGAATCCGAGGAACAAAATGATGGAAGTTTTATTACCAAAATCTGCCGCCGTTGAATCAAAGACGGCATCGCGCAAAATGGTTCGTCCGGCGGCCACGCCCAATCTGGCCGGCCTGCGTGCCGCGTCGGTTCGCCTGCCGCTGTGTTTTGTGTTGACCGGGTTATTGTCGTTGCTGGTCAGCGCTGGATTTCTCCTGGCGCAGCCGGATTTGCTGGCGATGTATCATTACACGCCGCACCTCATCGCCATCACGCATCTGTTCGTGCTCGGTTTCATCTGCTCCATCGTCATGGGCGCGATGTATCAGCTTGTGCCAGTGACACTGGAAACGCAGCTCTTTAGCGAGCGGCTCGTAAAATGGCAGTTTGCCGCGCACGTCATCGGATTCACCGGCATGGTGTGGGCGTTCTGGAATTTTAACATGGCGCTGGTCGGCGCGTTCGGTTCGTTGCTGACGCTGGGTGTTGGTTTGTTTGTTTTCAACCTTGCCCGCACGTTGGCGAAAGTTAAGGGCTGGAATCCAATCAAATTCGGCATCGCCTCGGCACTGTTCTGGCTGGCATCCACGGTCTCGGTCGGACTTTTCCTGGCCGCTTCAAAAAGCTGGAATCTAATTTCGTTTCAACCGCTGGCCGCGATGCACGCCCACGCGCACCTCGGCGTCATCGGCGTGTTTGTGATGATGATCGTCACGGTGAGCTACAAGCTCGTGCCGATGTTCACCTTGAGCGAACTGCAAAATGCCCGTCGGGCGTGGTGGTCCATTGCGTTGCTGAACCTGGGGCTGGTTGGCGCTTTTGCGGCCCTGCTGGTTCAAAGTCCACTCAAGCCGGTGGCTGCCTTGGTGATCATTGCCGGCCTCGTGCTTTACGGAATTGAAATCAAGGCGATTTTGCGCGCGCGCAACCGCCGGGCGCTCGATTGGGGGATGCGCTATTTTCTCACGGCCATCGCGCTGCTCGTTCCGCTGTCCATCTTGGCGCTGGTGTTGTCGTGGTCGCGGTTGCCGGTGACGGCGTTTACGATGCAGTTGGAAAGTGTCTATGGCCTGCTCGCGCTGGCTGGCCTCGTGGGGCTGGCGATCTTGGGAATGCTCTATAAAATCGTGCCATTCCTCGTTTGGTTTCACAGTTACAGCCGGCACATCGGCCGCGCCAAAGTGCCGTCGCTGGGGGAAATGTATTCCGTGCCGCTCCAGATCGTGGGCTATTGGAGCTTTCTGGCCGGTTTGAGCGCGTTGTGTGTGGCCACCGCCTGGGCCAATCAGCCGGGCATCCGCTGGGCTGGCGGTCTGCTGGCGTTGAGCCTCGCCATCTTCGCCATCAACATGGGCAACATTCTTTCGCATTTTGTCCGGCCAAGGATCGTCGCGTTCGCACTCAAGACGGCTGTGCCCGTAAAAAACTTATGACCCAGACACCTCTCACCGACGAACTGGTTTACGAAACCTTGCGCCAGGTCATTGACCCGGAACTCGGCGTCAACATCGTGGACCTCGGCCTGGTTTACAGCTACGCCTGCGCCAACGGCAAATTGACGGTGACGATGACGCTCACCACGCCCGGTTGCCCGATGCACGACAGCATTGCCGAAGGCGTGAAAAACATTTTGCAGACGCTCGATGGCGTGACCGACGTGGACGTTCAAGTCGTCTGGGATCCACCCTGGCATCCCTCGATGATGACGGAAACGGGCCGGACTATGACGGGCGTTCGCAATGCTTAACCAACCACCAAAACAAAACATCAATAACAACATGAACACATCAACAGAAAGCCTCGTCGGCGCGGACAAAGTCATGGACGTGCGGCCCATTCCTTGTTCGGTCAAACACGGATTGATCATCAAGCAATGGCTGGATCTGGCGGTTGGCGACCATTTCATCCTCCTCAACGACCACGATCCGGTGCCGCTCTATTACCAGTTCGCCGCGCAATGGCCCAACGCCTTCACCTGGGAACACCTGGTCAAAGGCCCGGAAGAGTTCCGCGTAAAAATCACCAAGCTCAAGGACACCGCGCCGGCGGATGATGTAACGGAGTGCTGCGGCGGACATTGAAAATCAAGTCATGACGCTGACCGTGGAAAAATTCACCTGGCGGGCGGCGGCCCAACTGTCGTTGCCGAAAGAGCACGGCAGTTGGTCACTCGCGCTGGAGCCGGTGGCGTTTGGCCTGCTCGTCGCGCCCTCGGCGGCCGGTGCGGCGCTGGCGCTCGCCGCTGTGTCGGGATTTTTTCTGCGGCGACCGATGAAACTGTTGCTGTCGCGCAAAAGCGATCCGCGTCAATTGCTGGCGGCGGTGGGGCTGGCCATTCTCGCGCTAACGGGGCTGACGAGTTTGCTGTTGGCCGTGCGATTCGGCGCTCCCGGCGGCTGGTGGCCGCTGCTTCCGGCGACGCTGGCTGGTGTGGTCTTCGCGTGGTGCGACAACCGCAATGAAGCCCGCGAAGGCGCGGCGGAAATTGCGGGCGTGGTGTCGTTCAGCCTGCTGCCGGCGGCGTTCGGCGCGCTGGCGGGCTGGAGCGTGGCGGCTTCGCTCGCACTGGCAGCCATCATGCTCGTGCGCAGCGTGCCGACGGTGCTGACGGTGCGCACCAGTATCCGCATCCGCAAAGGTCGTCCGTATGCCATCGCCCCGGCCTTGTTGACGGCGGGCGCGGGAATTTTTCTGGTCGCATGGCTGGCCGCGCTCCGGCTCGCGCCGTGGATGGCGTTGGGGTTCGCCTTGGTTCTGGCGGCTCGAACCGCGTGGCTGCTGCTCTGGCGTCCCCGGGTCACGGCAAAAATTGTCGGCATCACCGAGGCCGTGCTGGGTGCGCTCATGGTGCTGGTGCTGGCATTGACTTGGAGAAGCGCCACCGGCTTGTAATACCGTTCACCTCTATCTTCCAGCGGCTTTCAGAGGTGGAGGTCGTTTAACTTTTCCGCCTGGAAAATTCAAAATTCATTGACCTGGGTCAAATCCTTCCGGCGGCGTTTGGGGCAATTTGTTGTCGTGACAACGAAAGAAATGTCATGAACGAAAACCAAAATACGTCGCTGAAAAAAAGCACCGTGGTCTATGCGTGTTCCGGCTGCTCGGATGCGGGCGAACTGGCCGACCGCATCGCCCGTCAGCTCACACGCGAAGGCGTGGCGGAAATGTCTTGTCTGGCTGGCATCGGTGGCCGCGTGAAGCCGCTCGTCAATCGGGCGGTCGCGGCGGAACGCATCCTCGCGATTGACGGCTGCCCGCTGAACTGCACGCGCCACACGCTGGAACTTGCCGGGTTCAAACACTTCGACCATCTCGAACTGCAAAAGCTTGGCCTCCGTAAAGGCTCGTGTCCGGTGACGAATGAAAAAATTGCAACCGGCGTCGCCGCCGCCAAAGCCATGCTTTCAAATGCGGCGTCAAACATGATGGTTCCACCCGGAGCCGGGAAATCTGCCAATTCTTTGACTTCGATCAAGGAACCGAACAACTCAACCAACTAATATCCAGAATATGATTATGAAACATGCGCTTAAAACCGGGGCCTTGCTGGGGCTGATTGCCGCCGCCAGCTTGGGGGCGGGTTGCTCAAAACAATCGGCCAAACAGGCCACCTATCAGGGTGAAACCACCAAAGCCGCCGATGTGATCGCCCAGCGAAAGCTCAAGCCAGATGATGTCGTCCGCGCGTTGCAGACGTTCGTGCCCCCGGGCGCGCATGACCCTTATCTCATGTTCGCCTCCGGCGGGCAGAACGGGCAGATTCTGGTTTACGGCATCCCTTCCATGCGGTTGCTCGACGAAATCCCCGTCTTCACGCCGGACTCGATGGCGGGCTGGGGGTTTGGTGGCAGCGGCAACGAGGTGTTGCGGGGAGGCGATATTCCTGCTTCAAACCTGGGGCCGGCGAAGGAACTCAATTGGGGCGATCTCCATCACTGCAACCTGAGCGAATCCAATGGCGTCTATGATGGCCAATGGCTGTTTGCCAATGACAAGGCGAATGGGCGCATCGCGGTGATTGATCTGCGTGATTTTGCCACGAAGCAAATCGTCAAAAATCCGATCTTCTACAACGACCACGGCGCGGTGTTTGTCACCCCCAACACCACCTATCTGATCGAGGCGAGCCAATACGCCGCCCCGTTGGGCGGGGCTTATGACTCCATCACCAATTATGACAAGACTTACCGTGGAGAGATGACCTTCTGGCGGTTTGACCGTCAAACCGGGCGCGTTGACACGAACCAGTCGTTTGCCGTGGAGTTGCCGCCTTACTGGCAGGATCTGGCCATTTCGGGCAAGCTGGTCAGCGACGACTGGATTTTCTGCAACTCCTTCAATGTCGCCCGCTACCACGGCGATGATCTGGACGGCCAGCCCTCGTTTGAAGCGGGTGCGACCAGCCGGGATACGGATTACATGCACATCATCCACCTGTCGCAGGCGGTCAAGGCTTTCGAGGCTGGAAAATTTGAACGCATCAATGGCTTCCCGGTAATTCCGCTGAAAACAGAAATCGCCGATCATATTCTCTATTTAACGCCGGAAACCAAAAGCCCCCACGGCGTGGATGTATCGCCCGATGGCCGTTATATCGTCGTCAGCGGAAAACTCGATCCGCATGTGACCGTTTATGATTTTGAGAAAATCCAGAAGGCCATCGCCGCCGGCAATTTACAGCCGGATGATTACGGCGTGCCGATCATTCCCATGGAGGACGCAGTCGAGGCGCGGGTGGAAGTTGGCCTCGGCCCGCTGCACACGCAGTTTGACGACAAGGGATTTGCCTACACGACTCTCTTTCTCGACAGTGCCATTGCCAAATGGTCGCTCGGCGGCTCCGCCGAAACATTGCATCCGGACGTCAAGCCTTGGACGCTTATGCAAAAGCTCCCGGTCCAATACAATCCGGGACACCTGACCGTCATCGGCGGTGACACCACGCATCCCACCGGCCAATATCTCCTTTCTCTGAACAAATGGTCTATTGACCGGTTCGACAATGTGGGGCCGCTCTATCCGGAAAATCTGCAATTGATTGACATCAGCGGCAAAGAGATGCGGCTGTTGTCCGACACGCCGCTGGGCATGGGCGAAACTCATTACGCCCAGATTATCGCCACCGACAAACTGCATCCGTGGCAGGCCTACCCGGAAGTCGGCTGGAATCCGCTGACGCAAAGCGTGGACACCAACGCCGCCATGCCAGGACAAGAAGGCATCGTGCGCAACGGAAATCATGTAACCGTCAACATGACCATTGTGCGCAGCCATTATACGCCGGAGATCGTTCAAGTGAATCAAGGCGACGATGTGACCTGGCACGTCACCAACATCGAACGCACGCCCAACGCCACTCACGGCCTGGCGATCTCGGCTTACAACATCAACCTGACGGTTAATCCGGGTCAGGCGGAAACCGTCCACTTTGTCGCCGATCGCGCCGGAGTTTACAGTTTTTATTGCACCAAGTTCTGCTCGGCCCTGCACTTGGAAATGGCGGGCTACTTGGTGATCAAACCGGCAACGACCCAAACCGCCCTGCGCTAATTGACCGGAGATTTCACATGAATGACATCACCCAACGCATCGTCGGTCCCCGAACTCCGGCTGAACTGAAACGCAGTCATCCGCTGCGTTATCGGTTGCCGGCCGGGCTGCTGGCGGCAGCGGCAGGCTTGTTGTTGATCTCGCTGTTTCTGCCCTATTGGCAGATCACGATGTTCGCTCCGCAATATCCCGCCGGACTGACCGTGACTTCTTATGTCAACCGCATGGCTGGCGCGGTGGACGAGGTGAACATTCTCAATCAATACATCGGCATGAAACCGTTGGAATCCGCCGCGCCGATGGAAAAGCGGTTTGCGGTGATTCTGATTGTGGCGATGGCATTGCTGGTGGTCGCCGCCGTGAAGATTCACAGCCCGTTCGCCACCTGGCTGGCGTTGCCGGCGATTCTCTATCCGCTGATTTTCCTGGCGGACCTCCAATTCTGGCTGGCCGATTTTGGGCTGAACCTGGATCCCCACGCGCCGTTGAATATGTCCGTCAAACCGTTTGTGCCGCATGTGCTGGGCGTGGGCTACGTTGGCCAGTTCAAATCCGTGGCGCTGCCGTGCAGCGGCCTGATCCTCGCCATGATTGCAACGGTATTGATTCTCACCGGCCTCTGGCTCCAGCGACGCGCCTACAAACCGCTGCGCGACGGCCAGTTTCAGGCGGCGCTGAAAGGAGACCCAGCGTGAAACCGTTTGCAACATTGTCCTTGGCCATCGGTCTGGGTTTTGGCGCGGCGCTGGCCCCGGCGCAGGCGGGTGCTTTCAATCTGACGGCCGCCCTGGCCGCCGCCGCGACCAATGACGTGATTCACGTTCCAGCGGGCATTTATTCCGGTCCGCTCGTCATTACCCAGTCGGTGCAACTGATTGCCGATTCCGGGGCGGTCATCGAAGGCGATGGCGAGGGAACCGTCGTGCGCATCGAAGCCCCGGACGTGGAACTGCGTGGATTTACCATCCGTAATTCAGGCCGGCATTTGGCGTCCGAAGACTGCGGCATCATGGTCAAAGCGCCGCGCGCCAGCATTATCAGCAACCGGCTGGATCACGTTTTGTTCGGTATTTATCTCAAGCAATCGCCTGGCAGTCAGATCGTGGGCAACGAAGTGCGCGGCGATGACTTGCCATTGCCGGTGCGCGGCGATGGCATCCGGCTCTGGTATTCCGACCATTGCCTCATTGCCAACAATGATGTTCAAAACAGCCGCGACAACATCATCTGGTTTTCCAAGCACGACATCATCGCCGACAACCATTTTGCCCACGACCGCTATGGCCTGCACCTGATGTATGACGACGGGCTGGAGATCACCAACAACTGGCTGGCCGACAATTTTGTCGGCGCTTTCCTGATGTATTCGTGGCGTATCAATTTTGAACGCAATGTCTGTCTCAACAACCGGGGCGTCAGCGGTTACGGGCTGGGCATCAAAAACATTGATGACATTCGCGTCCGAGACAACCGCATCCTGGACAACACCGTCGGCATCTGGATGAACAGTAGTCCTTCGGCTCTCGAAGTCACCAATTGGTTTCAACGCAACATTCTGGCCTATAACGGCGCCGGGCTGATGCTGGACGCCTCCGATCAAGGCAATCTCTTCACGGAAAATACCTTTATGAACAACAATCAGCAGGTGGCCAGAGACGGCGACGGCGCGCTCGAACGCGTTGGTTTTTCCTTCCAGAATCGCGGCAATTACTGGAGCGATTACAAAGGTTATCCCGGCTCCGATCCGACCATTGGCGCTTTGCCTTATCGCGTGCAAAACCTGTTTGACTCGCTGGCGGATCAATATCCGAACCTGCAACTGTTCCGTTTCAGCCCCGCGCAGGAGGCCATCGGTCTGGCGGCCCAGGCGTTTCCGTTGATTCAACCCGAAGTGGTGTTGACCGATGATCATCCGCTGATGGAACCTCCGGTCATCCAGGCGACCCCGCTGCCGGCGGAAAAATCTGGCGGGCTGCTGGGCGTTTCACTGGCGCTCCTGGCCGGCATGGCCGTCGTGGTTGGCGGTGCGGAAGTGAAAACCCGGCGGCATGGAAAATCCAAACCGCCGCTCCCCGTGTCGGCGGATGCGACGCTCCCGCTGGTCACCGTGGACGGTTTAAGCAAGTTCTTCGGACGCCGGCAGGTCTTGCGCGACTTGAGTTTTGCCATTCCGCGCGGTCGGGCTATTGCCTTTTGGGGCGGCAACGGCGCGGGCAAATCCACCACCATCAAGTGCATTCTTGGCTTGCTCAACTTTCAAGGTTCAATTCGCGTGGGTGGCCTGGATGTTGTCCGGCAAGGGAAGCAGGCGCGGCGTCTGCTGGGTTATGTCCCGCAGGAGTTAAGTTTCTATCCCGATTGGACGGTGCAACGGATGCTCGATTTCTGCGCCCGTATTAAACGAGTGGATTCGACCGAGGCGCAACGGCTGCTGGCAGAGGTTGGCTTGGAAGCCCAGACCGGGAAAAAAATTGCTGAACTTTCCGGCGGTATGAAACAACGCCTCGGTCTGACGGTGGCCCTGCTGGGCCATCCGCAGGTTTTGCTGCTCGATGAATTCACCTCCAACCTGGACGCCGAAGCCCGCGAAGCGCTCATTGCGCTGCTGGCGCGGCAACGTTCCAAAGGGTTGACCGTGTTGTTCGCCACGCACCGGATGGATGAAGTGGAGGCGCTCGCCGATGAGGTGCTGTTCATGGATCAGGGACAAATTATCCGCCGTTGTGAGGTTGCCGAAATGAAGCCAGCCGCCATTTCTGGACGGACATTGAAAATGACTTTGCCCGCCGGCCAAATGGAACAAGCGGCGGCGCTGCTTGGAACCGCCGGACTCAAATATCGCCGGGCTGGCGAAAATCTTCTGGTGGAAGTGAACGGCCACGGAGCACTGGCACCGCTGGAGTTGCTTTGGGAACGCCGCATCCAAATTCAGGAAATGGATTTGATTCATCGAGACGAACCCCCTGATGGCAACGGGCCGTTTTCCAACGTTTGAACATTTATGGACGCAACCAATATTCTCATTTTGAGCCGCAAGGAACTGCGCGATGCGCTGCGGAACCGCTGGTTCCTAATTTACAGCGCCGCCTTTGCGATTCTGGCGGTGTCCGTATCGTGGCTGTCTCTGGCCGGGGCGGATCAATACGGCTTTGCCGGGTTCAACCAGACCGCCGCTGGTCTGGTGAACCTCATCATGCTGATCGTTCCGCTCATGGCGCTGCAAACCGGAGCGGGCAGTGTGGCCGGCGAACGGGAACGTGGCACGCTGGCGCAACTGCTTTCCATGTCCGTGACCCGGATCGAGGTGCTGACCGGCAAATTCATCGGATTGTCTCTTGCGCTCGTGACGGCGCTCGCGTTGGGGTTTGGTTTGAGCGGCGCGATCATCAGTCTCAACGGCGGCACGGCGGGGATGTTCACTTATCTCACGATGGTGGTTCTGGCCGCCCTGTTGACGCTGGCCATGTTGAGTGTTGGTCTGCTGGTTTCCGTCTTGAGCCGGAAAAGTTCCGCCGCCGTCGGCATCGCCATCGTCGTCTGGCTGGCGCTGGCCTTTGCCGGCGACTTGGGACTGATGGGCAGTGCGATTGTCTTTCGTCTGCATCTGTGGTCGCTGTTCACGCTGGCCCTGGCGAACCCACTGGAAGTTTTCAAGATGGCGACATTGACCGGCACCCACGCCTCGCTGAGCGCGCTGGGTCCGGTGGGCCATTATGCTGTGGAAACCTACGGTCATGGCATTTGGGCGATCTTTGCCGGCACGCTGGCCGCCTGGATCATTCTGCCGTTCTCGCTGGCTTGGTGGTTTCTAAAAAAATCGGAGGTGCCATGAACCGATGGTTTCACAAAATCTTCCTGTGTTTGATACTGGTGGTGTTGATTGTAGCCGGCTGCGACCAGCAAACCGCGTTGGTCCCGCCAAAGATTCAATACGGGATGGAAACCTGCGCCGATTGCAAAATGATTATTAACGATGCGCATTACGCCGCCGCTCTCGCCTGGCGGACTGGTCCGGGTTCGCCGGCGCAAATCTCCTCGTTTGATGACATCGGATGTTTGTTGTCCTGGCGGCAGCATCACCCCGAAGTGCAAGTGGCGGCGACATGGGTCAAAGACGTGAACACCGCCCAGTGGCTGGATGCGACTTCGGCCATTTTTTTGAAGAGTGACCAGTTCTCGACGCCAATGGGGTCGGGGATCGTTGCGGGAGCGACGGAAAGTGATTTCTCGACCCTTCCGGTTCATGGCCCGGCGCTGAACTGGAGCAATCTGCTCAAGGCGGGAAAGCTGAAAGCCGGTTCGCCCGCTGAAGCCGGACGTGAACCCATGAACCATTGAAAATCATCTTATGAAAAACGACACCAATAAACCATCCAACCAAATCACTCGAAAAATTCACCTTGCTCTGCTGCTGGGTGCAGGGATTGCTCTGGCCGGCCTGACCGGTTGCGGCCAGAGCTCAGGCAATTCCCCGTCGTCCTCCGACTCCGACTCCGCTTCGGATCAAACGGCGGCCAGCGAAACGGCAGCGGCTCCGGCGGCACCTTCGGCTGAACACGGCAAACAACTGTTCGCCACGGCCTGCGCCACTTGTCACGGACCACAAGGACAAGGGCTGCCTCATCTCGGCAAAGACCTTCAAACCAGCCAGTTTGCCGCTGGTTTGAGCGACAGCAAGCTGGCGGATTTCATTACCCAAGGTCGTGCGGCCAATGATCCGCTCAACACCACTCATGTGCCCATGCCGCCTAAAGGCGGGAATCCGGCGCTATCCGCGCAGGATATTTCCGACATCGTGGCTTATGTCCGCCAATTGCAGCAGCAGGCGACAGCTAAATAATACGCCGCGCGTGGTGCGTGAACGCCGCGCACGTTTGCGATTGTCAGCCATTGTAAACCGGTTAAATATTGAAACCATGATGCCTCCATTGAACCACTTCAAACGGTTCGACGTGCGCGACCTGATCCGGCGCGGCGTCGAGCCTTTTCCCGAAATTCATAAACGCGTGAACGCACTCAAGCCGGATGAAGGCTTGATCGTCGTCGCGCCGTTCCTGCCGTCGCCGCTGGTCGAAAAACTGGCCGGTGAAGGTTTTGCCAGCAAGGTTGAGCGCGGCAACGGCGCAGACTGGCTGGTTTACTTTTGGCGCGAAGCTGATTGAATGAAGTCATGTCGTCCGCGTTCGCAGAATTCAAAGAAA
>JAJXXW010000086.1 GCA_021780905.1 bacterium | reverse complement strand
CCTCGGCCTCAACGACGTCTGCGACGCCCTGCGCCTTCACTCCGGCCCGTTGGCGGCGCTGCGTGCGGCCACGGCCCCGCCGAAAAACACCCTGTCCCACGCCAACCGCACCCGCGATCCGAAAATGTGTAACAGCACAAACTGAAAATCTTATCCGCTGTTACACAGTGTAACGAGCCCGAGCAATACCTTGATGAGCCGAAAAGGTGGAAAAGTGGCGGCAGATTTCTCAAGTTGCAGCCGGCGGTTGTAGGCATATTTCGACGAAAGCTGAGCTCGTTGGCCCGCATTGGCTTTAGCGTGCTCATCTCCTGCTTGCAAAAATTCTTTTACTGCTTTGCCAACGTCTATGCGCGTAACAGTCGCGACGGTTTTAACGAAGCCATCCACAGCTTCACGCAATGTCCGGTCACCTAATTTTTTGGACAACTCAATGGATTCAGAAACAACCGATGAAAGTGAAAGGCGTTGGCCCTGATGCCGCTATGAATCCAGCATTTGAAATGCGGTGAGCGCATCTCGCGCCTGAGCAGCAGTTAAAGCAGCTACAGGACTGCCTTCGGCCAGTTCTTTTGCTTTTTTCTCAGCAGCTGCTAAGGCAACGCTGTATTTCGTGAAATTTACCAAGTGACGTTTCCCATCTGCCCGGTAGGCAATCCGGTAAAAAGCATAATTTTTCTTTTTGCCGTAGATGGTGACCTCGGCTTTCCGGTGGCGAATGACCTTCGGAAATTTCATTTTCGGGGGTTCAGGTTCGGGCAGAATCTGTGCGGAATCTGTGCGGAATCTGTGCGGGAGTCAAGCAAACCCTCAATTTCCGAAGGAAAAGTGGTGCGCATAGCAGGACTTGAACCTGCACGCCTTGCGGCACTACCACCTCAAAGTAGCGTGTCTGCCAATTCCACCATATGCGCAACGGGACTCATACGATAGGCGATTTGACGTTTCTGGAGAAGTAAAAAATGACGCCATTCAAACCTCCGTTCTAACCCGAAGCACAAAAACCAGGAAAAAGGTCCGGTTTCAGCGGGTTGGGCACGGATTGTTTCGATTCAAGCGGACGGGGACACTTTACGCCATGTTCTCAGTCCAACTATCAACACCTATTTAGCAATCCCAAATGATGCAGTGGGCGGGAGGGGTTATGGATGATTATCGCGCATGGCCTCGGCGTAGGGTTTGCCGTCCACAAAGACTTCCTTGATGGTCGCGCGGCCGGACGCGGAGACCACGGCCAGCACGGTCAGCTTGCCATGCGGATTGCCGGTGCCTTCGGCGACAAAATATTTTTCCAGACCGTATTTCACGTGGATGGAACTGCCCTGGTTCCACCAGCGGCCGTTGCTTTGGCCGCGCAGCAGCCGTTCGTCGGCGGCGGGCGTGAACGGACTGGTGCTGGCGCGGTTCACGACGTAAAAATCATCCGGGCCGGGCCGGACGGCGACAAACACCTTCGTGCCCGCCGGCAAATTGGTTTTCACCGGCGGTGAGAAGAGGCTGGTCGGCACGGTGCTGATTTTGTAGTTCAAAATCAGGTAGTCGCCGCGCAGCGGGTCGCGCGGGTCCACCCGCTCGGTTTCGAGCAGGATGGTTTTGCCGGTGGCCAGGGCGCGTTCCTGCTGGAACGTGGTGCCGAGCAGCCACGCGCATTGGAGCGCGAGGACGAGGAGGAAAAGCTTGAGTTTCATCGGGACTCCGGGATGGCGGCGGTTTTGATTTGTCGCATGAGCGCGCGGCGTTTCTTTTCGAGATAGAGGCCGAAGACAATCAGGAAAACGCATGAAATCAAAAACATCACGCCGGTGCGCGCCAGCGAGCCGAACAGGTCAAAATACGCCGCGAAGATGTCCAGCGCGACGAACGCGACGCCGAGGTTGACCAGCGCCGGCGAGCGTTCCTGCAAGCCGACCAGGATTTGCAGCAGGCAAAAAACGAACAACGCCAGCGTCCCAATAAGGTAACTCCACGATTCGCCCCAGTAAAAATAGCGCGGGCCGGCGCCCGCTTCGATCTGCCAGCAGCCGAACCAGACCGTGCCCATGAACATCATCATGCCCGCCAGCGCGGCCAGCCACGTCCAGCGCCATTGCGCGGTCAGCGCGCGAAGATTTTTCGCCCCCGCCGCCAGCAACCCGAGCGCGACCAGACCGAGCGCGGGCAACAGCCACGTTGCAAATTCCGCGTTGTTCCAGCCGAAAAATTCCTTCCACGTCAGCGGATAGAAAAAAATTAGAAAGGCGAGCAGGCCGAGTTTCTCCGTGACGCCGGAAAATCCGGCAAAGCTCGTCGCGCGCAGACACCAGCCGCCGCCGAGGTAAATCAGCCCGAGCAGCGCGTAGAGCAGGATCTGCCGCGCGTCGTCGCAGAAAAACCAGTCGCCGTGCTCGTTGAGTTCGAGGCCGAACCAGACGCCGAACGCCAGCAACACCAGCGCGTGCTGCGCCTTCGAGCGCAACAGCCACGGCAGCGCAGCGATGCCCAGCCACCACAGCAGAAACGCGTTTGGCGGACGCGAGACGAGATTGTAGATCTGGCCGAGCAGCGCGATATTGGCCAGAAATAAGCCGGAGCCGGCGAGATGCAGCGCCTCGCCGGTTTTGCGGTATTGGCCGTGGACTTCGCGCAGCCACCAGCCGCCGCCGTGCGCGCCGAGCATGAGCGCGAGGCCGGCGGCGATCTTAACGCCGCGCGGGATTTCGTTCCAATGCGCGGAGATGAGCAGGACGATGCCCGCCGTGATCAGCACCGCGCCGATGATGGAGACAATGGCGAGAAATTTATTACCGCCATCGTCCTTGAGTGCGAAATGAGCGATGATTTTGTCCCGCTGCTCGGCGGTGATAAGCCCCGCCTGGTAAATTTTTTCAACCTCGGGATGTTTCATGGCGGCTGGAGTGATTAGCATGGTGAACCAAACACGCTGGCAATTCAATGTTTATTTATACAACAAAACCGGTTCTCCGCGCCCGGCGTTCCGGCCAATATGCGGCCGCGGCCCCGGCCGGATTTTCCGCCGGCGCTGATCGGCGCGCTGGGGTGCGGCAAGCAGAAGCCGTTGCTGGCTGCGTTTCTGGACCTGGCCCCTCAGCGCGCCCGCGCGATGATCTGAAAACTGGACGGCTTGCATCGGTTTCAAGACACGGCCCTTCACCCGCAGCCAAGCTGGCCGGCGTTTTGCGCCGCTGGCTATTCTGCCATCATGGCACATTCCTTGCTTTTCAAGAATCGCGGGCAGAGTGTAGTTGTCGTTTTTTATATGCAATCCATGCACCAACCGGCGGGATTTTGGCGGATGAAAAAGCCAGCTTGGAAAACCAGCAAGGCGACGCCGGGGAGGGCGGCATTCACCCTGGTTGAGGTGCTCTGTTCGATCGGCATCGCCGCGTTCGTGGTGTCCACCCTGTTCGCCTCGTATGACGGCGGTTATGCCATTCTCCGGGTCACACGTGACGACATGCGGGCGACGCAAATCCTGATGGAGAAGACCGAATCTTTCCGGCTGTTCACCTGGCGGCAGCTTTCCAACACGCCCACCACGTTTGTGAATTATTACTATCCCATGGGCGTCACCAACAATTCGGCGGGGACCGTCTACATCGGCACCATCAACGCCACCGGCAACGCGACCAACATCCCCAGTTCCCTCGGCTACCGGACCAACATCCACCTCATCACCATCACCCTCAAATGGACGAATAATTTTGCCGGCAATCAGGTTCCTCACACCCGGCAGGTGCAGACGATGAACGCCCTCGGCGGCATGCAGAACTACCTTTTCGGCCCTTGACGATGCAATTGCACCCGACCATGTCCAGTTCCAGTCGCCGGCGCGGAACCGCCGCTTT
Organism: bacterium; assembly: GCA_021780905.1. Lineage (GTDB taxonomy): Bacteria > Verrucomicrobiota > Verrucomicrobiia > Limisphaerales > UBA11358 > UBA11358. Next base: position 76,854 of record JAJXXW010000086.1, on the reverse strand, counting down.
TTCGTTTGTGGAGATGTTGGTCGCGGTGGCCATCGGCACGGTGGTGATCGGGGTGGTGTTGTCCCTGGCCATTGTGACCTCCTGGCATTTTGCCACCATTTACAATTACACCTACATGGACGACGAAAACGGCAATACGCTAAACAAGCTGAGTAAGGAAATCCGCAACTCGACCGCCCTGGTCAGTTTCAGCACCAACAACCCGGTCACGCTTCAACTGACCAACACCTACGGGCCGGACGGCGCGACCATCACATTCAATCCGGCCAAGTCGTTGCTCACCCTGACCAAGCCCGGCCAGAATCCCGTGACGCTCCTCTCCGACTGCACCGCTTTCAGTTTCAGCCTGTTCAACCGGTATCCGCTGGTCAACAGCAACACCTGCACTTTTTATCTATCCACCAATTCCACCACCGGCCGGCTTGATCCGACGTTCACCAAGGTCATCAACCTGACCTGGCAATGCACCCGGAAGGTGCTCGGCTCCAAGCTGAACACCGAGGAGGTGCAGACCGCCCAGGTCATGCTCCGCAACCAGGTAAAAAATTAACCCGAAGATTCCCATGAAAATTCCACCGCCCCGAACCGAACCCCGGAAAAAACTTCAGCAATGCGGCAGCGTGCTGGTAGTCACCATGATCTTCATCATGACGTTGGCGGTCATTGTCGAAAGCTACCTGCGGATGGTTCAAAACAGCTACCAGCTCACGGCCCGGTCCCAGTGCTGGAACGCCGCGCTGGCCATTGCCGAGGCGGGCGTGGAGGAATCACTGGCCAGCCTGAACTCCGGCAACTATTTCAACGTGCTTTCACGCCAGTTCAACAACGGCAGCTATCAGGCCTGGTTCTTCAGTGCGTCGGCCACCAACCGGGCTTATATTAAATCCACTGGCACCGTCATGGTGCCCAAAACCGGGGACACCGTTTCGCGCACGGTGATCGTCCGCTCGGTGCAGTCGGCCATGTTCACGATGGGGCTGGTGGCCATCAACAACATCCAGTTCAACGGCAACGGCGTCGCCACGGACAGTTGGAACTCGTTCGATCCCACCCAGAGCAGCAATGGACTTTACAACGGCTATGTGGGCAACCATGGCGATGTGGCGTCGGTCAAAGGCATCGTGAACATCGGCAACCACATCATCAATGGCAATTTGTGGCTGGGAGGGAACGCGATTTTCACGGGTGCCCCGGCCAATGTGACGGGCACCATTTACACGGACGCCAACCTGTATTTCCCGGACGTGTCGCTGCCTGCGGCCACCGGCCTGGGCTGGCAGAACGCCCCGCAGATCACCACGGGTTCCGGCGACAGCACTGTGACCATCCATGATATCACCACCAGCGGCTTTTACACGATCAACGATACCTATCCCGTGACCGTCGAGCCCGGGGTCACCGCCACGCTAGACATCAAGCCGTCGATTTGGAATCCGACCACCGTGAACATCAACGGCGGCACGACCAACTCCGGCACGTTGAACATCTACCAGGAATCGGGCAGCATCACCTTGTCGGGAAACTCCAACGGTGGCGCTTCCGGCAATCGGCCGGAAAACCTTTATGTCTTCGGGTTGCCGGCGGTCACCAGCATCACCCTGAGCGGCACCTCGTCCTTTGTCGGAGCCATCTATTCTCCCGAAGCCGTGCTAAACTTAAACGGCGGCGGCAACAACAAAAATCTCATCGGCGCGGCCGTGGTCAATTCCGTGACCCTGAACGGCCATTATGATTTCCACTACGACACGGCCCTGGCCACCAACGGCCTCTCCCGGGGATTCGTGGTGGCCTCCTGGCAAGAACAATAGAAATCCGGTCCCAACCAAACCACCCATTTCACCGCGCTCCCGAATGCTGTCCAATCGCAAACTCACCGGTCAGCGCCGCTTTTCACCGGCTGTCCGTTTCCACGGGTGTTTCCGGCTCCCAAGTTCATCGTGGGGCGGCGGGATCGGGAATGATCCGGAAGGCAGCCCCAAGCATGGACAGTGTCGTTCCAAAATAAGGCGAAAGCGGCGCTTCAAGGTGAATTGGGACTATGCGTGGCCGATGGCGCGCCATTTGCTTTGAATTTGAGACTGGATTTATAGCTTGCAAATCAGACAAACAAATTTATAAAAAAGGCACCCATGGGTTTCACATTGCCATTCCTAAATGGAAGTTTGCCGAAAAAGCGCACGCAGGTTGTGGCGATTGATCTGGGCAGCCGGACCACCAAGGCGGTGCTGCTCGAGCGGCGGGGAGAGGGTTACGCGCTGCTGCGTTATGCCCTGATAGACGCCCCCATCTTCGAAAAAAAAATCTCCGCCGAACTGCTGTCGGATCATTTCCAGACCGTGGTGAAGGAACTCGGCGGCACCACCAAATACATCGCCGTGGCGGTGGGGCTGGGCGACGCCGTGGTGCGCCAGGTGGAGTTGCCGCCGATCCCGCTTGACCAGATGCGCGTCGTGCTGAAGATGAACCACAAGAATTATCTCCAGCAGGAATTGCCGAACCATGTTTTTGACTGCTGCATCATTCCGCAAAACACTCCGCCGGCGGGGGACAAAAAACCGGAGCCGAACCGGACCGCCCAGATCAATCTGTCGAACAAGCTCAAAGTGCTGGTGGCTGCGTCCAAGGAGCAACTGATCCGTGATATCATGCAGGCGGCCTCGTCTGCGGGCCTGGTGGCGGACGCGCTGGTGCCCTCCCTGGTCGGCCCGATCAACGCGATTGAAAGATCGCTGCCGGAAATTTTCACCCGGGAAACCGTTGCGCTCGTGGACATCGGATTCCAGCACACGTCCGTGTGCGTGCTGGATCGCGGCGAGTTGGCGACCATCCGCACGGTCAACATCGGCGGGGACCAGCTCACCGCCGGCCTGGCCGAGGTGATGAGCATCAGTTATGCTGAGGCCGAGGGCATCAAGGTGGGCATGGCCCCGGAGGTCGAGTCCGCCCTGCTGGCGCAGGTGACGCCGCTGGGCCGGGAGATCCGCGCCTCGCTGGATTTTTTCGAGCACCAGCAGGACCGGCCGGTGACGGAGGTTTATTTGAGCGGCGGTTCCACGGCTTCCGAGATGATCGTGCAGATGCTGCACGCGGATTTGCTGGCCGACTGTAAGATCTGGAATCCCACCGGCTCGCTGCAACTGGCGCTGACCGGCCAGCAGGCGGTTGAAATTGAACACGTTGGCCCGCAACTGACGGTGGCCATCGGCACCGCGCTGGCGGCCTACTGAATTTCCTATGCCCATTCGAATCAATTTATTGAGCGAGGCCCTGGCCGAGGCCGAGATGCGCCGCCGCGACCCGGTGAAACGCGCCATTTTAATCGGCATCTTTCTCGTGGTGTCATCGCTGGTCGTGTTCAGCACCTCGTGGCTGGATGGCAAGCTCATTCAGGAACGAAAGGCGCAGGTGGAAATTGAAATCAGCCAGCGCGCCGATGATTACAAGGAGGTGCTGGCGGATCACAAGACCCTGGAGGACGGCCAGCTTCGCCTGAACGCCTTGACCCAACTGAGCACCAACCGTTTCTTGCAGGGAAACCTGCTGAACGCCTTGCAGAAAATTTACGTGCCGAACGTCCAGTTGCAACATCTCCGGCTAGAACAATCCTACACCAAGACGGAGGGTGTGCCGACGACCACCAACAAATACGGCTTCACGATTTTGGGCCGGCCGACCACCATCACCGAGCATATACTGTTGACGTTGGACGCCCGCGATACCAGTTCCAACGCGGGCGACAAGGTGAATCCCTTCAAAGAGGCCCTGGCGGCGCAGAGTTTTTTCATGGCCAATTTGGATCCGGCCAGCGGCGTCAAGCTGGCCTCGTTGTCCTCTCCCCAGTCAACCGTCGGCGGCAAGCCTTATGTTCTGTTCACCCTGGAATGCCGCTTTGCTGATAAAACCCGATGAAAAAACTTTCTTCCGACAAGCGGAACAAACTGATCATGGTCATCGCGGCCACGCTGGTCGTGATCGGCTTGGTGTATTTTTTCCTGATTGTCCCCCAGAACGAAAGCAACCGCAAACTGGAGGTTGAAACCAATGGCCAGGCGGCCAAATTGAGGCAGATGAAGGAGGCGCTCCAGCAGACAGGCGCGACCAGCAATCTGGTGGCGCAAATCGCCGCCCAGACCGAAACGGCCGAGGCAGACCTGGCCTCGGGCGATCTTTTTGCCTGGACTTACGACACCCTGCGCCAGTTCAAAATGGGTCGGCACGTGGACATCACCTCCATCGGCCAGCCGGCGGAAGGGCCGGTGGATCTGCTTCCCGATTTCCCCTTCCGGCAGATCAAGTTTCAAATCGTCGGCAACGGTTATTATCACGACATCGGCCGGTTCGCCGCCGACCTGGAAAACAAATTCCCCCACCTGCGCATCATCAATTTGAGCATTGACAACGGCGGTCCCGAAATCGCGGGGGAAAAACTCGCCTTTCACATGGACATTGCCGCCCTGGTGATTCCCAAACCCTAAGGCCATGAAACATTCAAATCTATTGATGCTCCCGCTGCTGGCGGCGCTCCTGCTGACGCCCGGCCAGCGCACGCGGGCGGAAAACCAACCGGCGACCGTGGCCGTATCCTCTCCGCCAGCCCAGATGCAGGCGGTGTTCACCCTGCCCACGTCATTTCAAGAGGGTCGCGATCCTTTCTATCCGGAGTCCAACCGGGTCTATGGAACCGAAGTGGTCCCCTCCCGGACCGTGGAGGCGACTTCTCTGAAAGTCCCTGGGATCAGCGGCCAGCCGGGCCATCTGCTGGCGATCATCAACAATCACACTTTCGAGGTAGGCGAGGAGGGCGATGTCAAAACAGACGCGGGCATGGTTCACCTTCGCTGCTTGGACATTCAGCCGACCTTCGTCGTCGTGAAATTGAACGGCCATGTCCAGCGGATTTCGGTAAGTAACGAATAAAAATAACTTTTGCCAAGCAACCGCCAATGCAACATCATCATTCAACCGAGGCTGAATCATCCAGAACCAATAAATAACCTATGAAAACCATCTGTTCCCTCCTGCTGCTGGCGCTGTCCAGCGGGCTGACCATTGAAGCCCAGACAAACACGGCCACCACGGCCGCCGTCGTGGACACCAATGCCGTTGTGGCCTTGACCAGCGAGGCCAACCCGGTCCCCGGCACCAATTCGCCGGCGGCGGACGCGGCCGGCGGCGGCATCCCGGCGCATATCCGGTTCTCCGACGTGCCCATCACCGTGGCCATCGAAAATCTGGCCCGGATGGCCGGGGTCAATTACATGCTGGACCCCAAGATCGGTTATGGCCAGCCCGACGCGAACGGCCAGATCAAGGCGGAGCCGACGTTGTCCATCCGCTGGGAAAATATCAGTCCGGAGAACGCCCTGTTGGCCTTGCTGAACAATTACAACCTGCAGTTGATTCACGACAAGACCACCGGCATTGACCGCATCACCATGAAAGACCCCACCGCGCCGCCGCCGCTGTTCACCAAGGTCATCCAGTTGAAATACACCGGCGTCTCGAACATTCTGCTATCCGCCCAGTCCGTCCTGATCGACAAGCGCAGCAAGGTGCTGACCGATACCCGCACCAGCCAGTTGGTGGTCGTGGCCACCGACCCCGAACAACAGGCGGTCGAAACGCTCGTGATTCAGCTCGACAAACCGACCCGGCAAGTGCTCATTGAAACCCGCCTGGTGGAGATTTCCAGCAATCCGACCACCCAGAAAGGCGTGGATTGGACCGGCACGCTCCAGGCGCAAAACGTCACCTTCGGCAACGGCAATTCCTCCGGCACGTTCAATACCACCGTCCCCGGCACCAGCCCGGGCAACAATGGCGCTGGTTTGCCGCTGCCCGCCAGTTCGTCCAGCACCCTTGGCTCCATCGCGACCGCTATTGGCGGCGGCGGCCTTTCCTGGAACACCCTGAGCGGCATGACGCCCGACATCGGCTTTTTGAACGCCAGCGGCTTGTCCGCCGTCCTGTCCTTCCTGAACACCTCGGCGGATGCCCAGATCATGTCCACCCCCCGCGTGGTCACCCTCGATAATGAAGAAGCCACGCTTGCGGTCACGCGCGGCTACCCGGTCTTCCAGGTTCAGGCCGGCACGGTGCAGACCGCCGGCGGTTCCTCGGTGACTTACTCCAACGTCGGCACGATCATCCGTGTGACCCCGCGCATTTCGGCCAACGATTACATCTGGCTCAAGGTTTCACCGGAAGTGTCCAGTTTCTTCGGCAATTTTTCCCAAACCACCGGCGGCGGCTTGAACGGCGCTCCCCAGACTTTGACCGCACCGGTCTTTGACGACCGGAGTTTGACCACCCAGGTGTTGATCCCCAACGCCAACACCCTGGTCATGGGCGGCTTGGTGCAGGACAATCCCAAGGCATCATTTACCAAGGTGCCCTTGCTGGGCGACATCCCGGGATTGGGTTTGTTGTTTCGCAGCGAAAACAAGCAGTTGAACAAGGATAACCTGATCATCTTCATCACGCCCACCATCGTCAAGGATCAGGACTTCAAGCCGTCCAATTCGGCCGATTTCTTGAACAGCACGCCCATCGCGCTCAAGCAAAACATGGATCCCAACACCCGCTGGGACAGCGCGGCACCGGTCGGTCAATGGACTGATCCGATCACCGATACCACCAAGTAAGCAGGCCAACGCAACCCCTGACGCCAGCCTATGAAAATGATCCTTCCAGCAAGTTTGTTGAAATGCTGCCAGCAGCGTGGCTTCAGGCTGATGATGCTGACAGTGCTGCTGCTGTTGGGCGGAATGGGTGCCCACGCCCAGCAGGGAACGGTCATCTCACTGGGCAACATCCAATATAAAGCTGGTTCTGGAACCGATTCCACCACCCCGGTGTTGACGACTTACGCAAAATTCAACCATCCGGCCGGTATTGCCCTGGATCCTTCCGGTAACAATTTGTTTCTGGCGGATGACAATAACAACGCCATCCGGTGGGTCAGCCAAATTGGCAATAAGGTCAGCAGTTACACCTACGATGCCTTTGTCAGCACGAATGGCATCAGTTCCCCCATTGCCGTCGCCATTGATGTCAACACCAACATTTATGTGCTGAACTATGGCAACGGGAAAAATGGCAGTGTGCTCAAGTTCAACGGATATTATTATCTCACTTATAATAACAAACAGTTGCTTGCCACCAATGCCGCCAATTTGACCAACGCCACTTCCCTAGCGCTCGACGGTGCCGCCAATCTTTACGTCACCGTCAAGAGCAACACGGTCATTCGCATTGCGGCCGGAACCGGCACGATCACCACGGTCGGCATTATCACCAACAAATACACTTCGCTCCGCGGCGTGGCGGTCATGACCAATGGTGTGCTGGCGCTTACCGATGCCGGCAACAACGGCATCTGGCTGATGAACCCCGCCAATACCAACATCTATGCCAATGCCACCCCGTTCACCGGCTTTCAGGGCGTGGGCGACGTGCTGGGACCGCCTGGCTGGGCGGCTTTTAATGACCCCGAAAATATTGTCCTGGCCGGCAACGGCGTGCTGGTGGTAGCCGATTGCAAAAACAACAAGGTCAAATGGATTGATGCCTCCGGCAACGTGAACCGCTTGTTTGGGGTTAATTCCACTTACTGGGGCGGCGGGACTCCCGGCTGGAACGATGGCAGTATTAATCCGAATGAATCCATTGACCCGGTGGAGGCTGATTTGCCTTACGGACTGGCGATAAGCGCGAGCGGAATCATTTATGACACTGAACAAGGATATATGCTGCTGCGCGAAGCCACCGGCACCGGTCTGCCGGCCCCGCCACCGCCGCCGCCGTCGGCACCCGGCAACTTAACCGCGACCGCCAGCCTGAATGGCAACGCCGGTCAGGTGGTGCTGAACTGGTCAGCCGTTGCTTCGGCCACTTCCTATAACATCAAAAGCTCCTCGTCCAGCGGCTCCGAGCAGACCATTGCCAACACCAACAGCGCCACTTACACGGACAACAATGTCATCCCCGGCAACACTTATTTCTATGTGGTTTCAGGTTTGAATGCCGGCGGCGAAGGTCCCGACTCAGCCGAGGTGATGGTCACGATTCCCCTACCGCCCGTGCCCGCGCCGCAGATCGGCTATGTTGATTTCCCGGCACCGAATTATACCTCGGTATTTCATCCGGTCTCTGCCGCCGGAGCCACCTTCAACAACTACCAGCCGATCGTCATTGAAGGCGCCGACGGCAGTCAGACTTACTTTAATTACGGAACCACAATTATTTCGCAGCCGCCGACCAATGGCATTCCGGTTCCGACCAGCAGTTCCGCGTCCGCGCCCTCCGGTTATCAGGATGGCTTGCAATCACTCAGTGCGGTTTTGAGTTATTCCATTGGGGGCTATCCTCCCAGCCCCGTCCTGCCGGACATGACCATCCGGGCCATTGGCGAGCAGACAGGACATTCCAACAGCCCGATTGTCCAGACCCGGTTTCAGTATGTCACGGCCAACCCGGTCATCATCGGCAATAATGCCGCGCAATTCAACATCAGTGACCTGACGGCGGGGGCGACTCTTTATTACACCCTGGATGGCTCCAACCCGGCCACCAACCCGGCCGCCATCAGCCTGGGTTCGGTGGCTGCGCCGACGAATTTGTGGACGGTCGGCTTCAACATCATCACCAACACCCTGTTTCAAGTCGTTGCGGTTTATCCCAATTTTCAAACCAGTTCCGTCGTCAGCGCCGCGTTTTCGCCGTCCAACTACGTGGCCAACACGATCAGCTTCGGCTTTGGCAGTGGTGAGGCGTCGAGCGTGTTTCTGGCCACGCCGGGCCAGACATTTTACGCCCCGGTGACACTCACCACCCTGTCGGCCACCAAGATTTACAGTCTGCAATTCAACCTGACGGTGACGAATGCTGCGGCCGCCAACCCCGTTGCGGCCAACAGCTTTGGGTTTCAATCCATGCTCATGAAACCCATTGTCCCGATTCCCACCAACTATCCTCCCGGTTACGCCTTATACACGCCGATTCAACCTCTGATTTTCACCAACAGTGGTTTTGTCAGCGGTCTCTTTACCAATGACAACCTGCTCGGCGTTGGGTGGGTGGAACGCTACGGGGAAACTAATCTTTACGACTCGCTTTCCCAGACACTGATCTCCTATTCGCTGGCTCACGACGATTTATTCCCAAATGCACAGCAGCCGACCGGTGTCATCGTCGGTGCCTATGCCTTTCAGGTTCCGACCAATGCCTTGCCGGGCGATCAGTATCAAATCCAGATCGGCCGGCCGTCCGCGACTTCCGACGGCGTGGGTGCTCCCGGTTCCAGCGTGTATATTGCCAGTCCGACAAATGGGATTTTGACCGGTCTGCAAAATGTGACCGTAACCAATCAGATCATGTATCTCGTTGGCAGCGTTTATCCGTTCCGCTGGATTAATGCCGGAGACTTCGGCACCAATAGCCTCATGAATGCGGATGTGCAGCAGGTTTTTCAAACCGCCGTCTATCAATTGAATTCGCCGCCTGAGAACAGTGATTTTTTTGATGCCATGGATTCCTGCGGAAACTACGGCACCAACAATGGATCGGGTATCTACGTCCAATCCACTTCTTATTCTCCGAGCAGCACCTTCTTAACTAATGATGCTAACGTGGCCAGTTTGTTCGGCGGCACCGACACCAACATCAACAACATCGTTTTCGGTGACGGAGTGCTGGATGTCTGCGACGTCTATGTGACGTTCCGGCGTTCGCTTGACCCGAGTTTAATCGACTTTGAACGTTTTTGGAGCAACGGCCAGCGAGAAGCCATGACCGTCCCGAACATCTCCGCCAACGTCGCCTTAAAGTCAGCGGTGGTTGCCTCCGTGAAATCCAACGTATCCAGTGGCTCAACGGTTTCGCCGCAGGTGAACTTCAGTGCGGGCATCATCACCAACGGTTCCGCCGGCCAGGTGATTTCGGTCCCCATCAACGCCAGCATCTTCGGCAGCTATCCGCTCCGCGTCCTGATGCTCAACCTCACGGTCGAGCCGCTGGATGGTTCGCCGGCGCTGACCACGGCGGTCAGTTTCAACCAGACGGCGACGGTGCTGGGCACGCCTTACACGACGGCTTCCATCGGCAATGGTAATTACTCCGCCGTCTGGTTGAATAGCGGCAACGCCGGTCTCACCGGCACGGTCACCCTCGGCAACCTGCTGGTCACCCTGCCGGCCGGTGTCACAGCCACGTCAGCTTATGCCGTTCATTTTGACCACGCTTCGGCGTCGCCCAACGGGATCGCTTCGTTTCCGAAACAGACCACGACCGGCCTGCTGACCACGACCAGTCGGAACACATCCAGCTACGGCGACGGCATCCCGGATTGGTGGCGCCTGCTCTGGTTCGGCACCACGAACAACCTGTTGTCCGTCTCCAACGCCTGCCCTTCGGGCGATGGCATCAGCAACTGGAAAAAATTTGTCGCCGGGGTGGACCCGAATGTCGCCAACAATTTCCCCAGCCTGCATCCCAAACCGGTGGTGCCGGCCGGTTACACCGCCGCCATCCACTGGCCGACAGTCAGCGGCGTGACCTATGTCATCCAACGCGCCTCCTCGCTCTACGGCACCAATTGGACGGCCATCAGCACCAATATCGGCACCGGTCAGGACCTGGAGTATGACGACACATCGGCCGGCCAGAGCAAGTTTTACCGCGTGCTGATTTCGCCTTGAAGTGGTTCTGAACCAAACCGGCGGGTCTTGGCGGACACGCCGATTTTATTTGGTCGCCGCCAGCCGGCGAAGATAGTCGAAGGCAAAAATGCCCGTGTCATGTCCGTCCGCCCACGACGGCTGGATGGCATAGCCGCCCACGCGGGCGATTTTGACCAGCGTGAAGGCACTGGCGGCGTAAGGTTTCTCTGGGTTCTTGTATAAGTTGCCGAGAATATCCATTTCACCTTTGCAACCGGCGCACGGGCACGCCCGGCGCAATTTCTCCAAGGTGATAAAATCCTCCGTGCCGTCGTCCCATTTCACGGCGAGTTCATTCCCGATGGGTTGCAAGTCCAGTGGTCGCATCAGCGTCTCCCGATCCGCCGCTCGAACGCGGCCAAGGTTTCCGGACTGACGTGATGCTCGATGCCCTCGGCATCCATGAGAGCCGCTTTTTTGGAAACGCCGAGCGATTGCAGGAACGCCACCACCGTCTCGTGCCGGCGCTTGCTTTCCTCGGCCAGCCGCCGGCCGGCGTCGGTCAGGAAAATGGCCCGGTAAGGCCGCGTGTTCACAAAACCCGCGCGCTGGAGTCGCGCCAGCGTGCGGTTCACCGTCACATGGGTCACGCCCAGCCGCCGCGCCAAGTCCACCACGCGCGCCTCGCCAACGGACTGCGACAGGTCGGCGATGGCCTCGGCATAATCCTGGGCGATTTCACCGGCATGGTCGTGGCGCAACCGGCGAAAATGCTCCGCCTGCGGCGGCAGCGGTTGTGCCAGCGGACCCATTTTTGATTTGAAACGCGCCATCAGCCAGGCCAGTTAAAATCAAGCCCGCGGTTTAGTCGAGGATTTAATTTGTATCCGAAGCTACATTATGATTGACGGCCGTCGGGCCGTGATGTAACTAAAGCTACAAATTGATGGAAACCCCGCGGCAGTCCTCCCCCTCCCGAGCTGGCTGGCGCAAGCCGGCCGGACAGGCTTCGCTGGCGGAGGTGCATCGCAGCGTGCTGGTGCCGGTGACGGCTTCGTTCTGGCGCAAACTGTTCGCCTTCTCCGGCCCGGGTTTTCTCATTGCGGTCGGCTACATGGATCCCGGCAACTGGGCGACCGACCTGCAAGGCGGCGCGCAATTCGGTTACACTCTGCTGTCCGTCGTCATGATTTCCAATCTGATGGCGATTCTGCTCCAGCATTTGAGCATCAAGCTCGGCATTGCCACCGGCCGCGACCTGGCGCAGGCGTGCCGCGACCATTATCCAGTGCCGGTGGTTTGGTTCCTCTGGATCGGGTGCGAAATCGCCATCGCCGCGTGCGACCTCGCCGAAGTCGTCGGTTCGGCCATTGCGCTGCAACTGCTTTTCGGCATACCGCTGGTCTGGGGCTGCCTCATCACGGCGGTGGACGTGGTCGCGGTGCTGTTTTTGCAGAGCAAAGGGTTTCGCTACGTCGAGGCCTTGGTCATGGTGCTCATTGCCACCATTGCCGTCTGTTTCGGAGTGGAACTTATTTGGTCCAAGCCCGGTTATCTTGGCCTGCTCCTCGGGTTTGTTCCCGGCCCGCAATTGCTCACCAACCCGGACATGCTCTACATCAGCATCGGCATCATCGGGGCGACCGTGATGCCGCACAATCTCTATCTGCATTCCTCGATCGTCCAGACGCGCAAGTTCGAGCAAAGCGTGGCGGGCCGGCGCGAAGCGATCAAGTTCGCCACGATTGACTCGACGGTGGCGCTGATGTTCGCGCTGCTGGTCAACGGCGCCATCCTCGCGCTGGCGGCGGCGGCGTTCCATTGGTCCGGGCATCAGGATGTGGCGGAAATCCAGGACGCCTACAAGCTACTCAGCCCGGTGCTCGGCGTCGGAGGGGCGGGCATTTTGTTTGCCGTCGCGCTGCTGGCGTCCGGCCAGAATTCCACGCTCACCGGCACGCTGGCCGGCCAGGTGGTGATGGAAGGCTTCATCAATGTCCGGCTGCGCCCGTGGCTGCGGCGGCTCTTTACCCGGCTCATCGCCATTGTTCCGGCGGTGGTTGTGATTGGCTATTTCGGCGAAAGCAAAACCACGGAATTGCTCGTTGCCAGTCAGGTCGTCCTGTCCATGCAGCTCAGCTTCGCCGTGTGGCCGCTGATGAGGTTCACCGGCGAGCCGGCCAAGATGGGCGTGTTCGTCAACCGGCGCTGGCTGAAAATTCTCGGCTGGACGACCACCGCCATCATCATCATCCTGAACTTGAAGTTGCTGTTCGACACGTTCGTGCCGACGGCCGCGCTGAAGGCGTTTTACGGCCATTTCGGATTGCCGGTGCCCAAACCATAGCAGCCATGTATCAACGCATCCTCATTCCGCTGGAAAACAGCCCGACCGACCGGGCAATTCTGGAACACGTCAAGCCGCTGGTGAAATTGACCGGGGCAACATTGCTGCTGCTGCATGTGGCCGACGGCTGGGTGGCGCGCAATTTCAACCAGCTCAAGCTGGCCGAGTCCGAGGAGATGAAAACCGACCGCGCCTATCTGGAAAAAATTGCCGGCCAGCTTCACGCCGAGGGTTTCACCGTGGCCATCCAACTCGCGCTGGGCGACCCGCCGGCCGAGATCATCAAGGCCGCCAAAGCCGAAAATTGTGATTTGATCGCGATGGCCGGCCACGGCCACCGGTTTTTTGGCGACCTGTTCCACGGCAGCACCATCACCCAGGTTCGTCACGAAACCAGCATTCCGCTGCTCGTGCTGCGCGCCCGGAACGCCTGATGCTATTTTGTGACCGGACGGCTCACGGCTTTCAGCCGCTCGCGCACCATGTCGGCGCGGATAATGTCGCGCTCCTCGGCCGAAAGCTTGTCGGAAACCTGCTTTTGCAAATGCGCCGGCTGCGTGGTCAGGAACAACTCATCCACCAGCGCGCGCTCCGTGCCGGGAAATGACCCGATGTCAATGCCCAGCCGCAGGAACGAGAGCTGGTTCATCGTTTCCTTCGAGGAAATGCAGTGGGCATTGGCCAGGATGCCATAGGCGCGGCCAATATGGTTGAACATCACCTTTTTCCTTTTTTCCAAGAGCATCTGGCGCGCGTTCTCCTCGTGCTCGATGATCTGGGACAACACCTTTTCCAGCCTCTCCACGATAGTCGTTTCGCTCTCGCCCAGCGTCATCTGGTTGGAGACCTGGAAGACGTTGCCCAGGGCCTCCGTGCCCTCGCCGTAAAGCCCGCGCACCGCCAGGCCCAGTTTGTTCACCGACTGGATGATCGGATTGATCTGCTCGGCGAGCACCAAGCCCGGCAGATGGAGCATCGCGCTCACGCGGATGCCGGTGCCGAGGTTGGTCGGACACGCGGTCAGATACCCCAGTTCATTGTCAAAGGCGTAAGCCAGTTTTTTTTCCAGCGCGGAGTCAAAACGGTCAATCGCATTCCACGCCTCGCGGATCTGAAAACCAGGCCGCAGCGCCTGCATCCGCAAATGATCCTCCTCGTTGATCATCACGGAAAAAGTTTCCGCCCGGTTCAGCACCAGGCCGCTGCCGACATTTTTCGCGGCGTGTTCGCGGCTGATGAGATGACGCTCCACGAGCACCTGTTTGTCCAGCGCGGTCAAATTGTCCATCGCCTCGGCAAACGAGTCTGCCATCTCCGGCAGCGCGCTCACCGCCGGCAACACCGCCTCCAGGATTTTCACGCGCTCCGGTTTTTTCGCCCAGCCGGGAAACGCAAAGTCGCGCAGGTTGCGCGCCAGCCGGACCCGACTCGACATCACGATCCGGTCGTTCGGCCCGTGCAATTGCGCCGCGTCCGCCGGGGAAATTAAAAATTGATGCAGGTCTTTCATTTGATCGTCTTGGCCGGGGCCGCGCCGCTCAAGGCTTTGATCTCGTCGCGCAAGGCCGCCGCCGTCTCAAAATCTTCAGCCTCGACCGCCTTGTTCAATTTTTTCTGGAGCAGCTTCAGCCGGTCGCCGGTCTCGCGCGATTTGCGCAACGCCTCCGGCGCCTTGCCGGTGTGGCGCGTGCCTTTGTGCATCGTCTTGAGCAGTCCGCCCAGGCCCTCTGCAAACGTTTGGTAACATTCCGGGCAGCCGAGCCGGCCGGACTTCTTGAAATCCGCCTGCGAAAAACCGCAGCGCGGACACTTCAATAATTCCGCGCCCGCCGCCGACGGATCCAGTTCCTGGGACGCGCCGAGACCGAGCATCAAGTCCGCCATCGCGAAGCTCGTCGGGTCGGTGATGCCTTTGGCCCTGGCGCAGTCCTCGCACAAATCCAGCTTCTGCATCTTCTCGCCCACGATCTGGGTCAGATGCACCGTCGCCGGTTTTTCCTTGCACACGCAGCATTGCATATCATTTATAAATCGGCTCACCGGAGACTTTCGTCAAGGCGCGGTATTCCGCAATCAATTGCAATGACAACGCACCGGGCTTGCCGGAACCAATCATGCGCCCGTCAATCTTGATCACGGGCATGATTTCCGCGCCGGTGCCGGTCAGAAAACATTCGTCCGCGTTGAACAAATCGTAGCGCGTCAGATTTGTTTCGGAAACTTTCACGCCAAGCTGTTCGGCCAGTTCCATCACCGTGCCGCGCGTGATGCCGTAAAGCGCGCCGGCGTAAAGCGGCGGCGTGTGCAACGCGCCGTTTTTGATGATGAACAAATTGTCTGCCGTGCATTCGGAGACAAAACCTTCGGCGTTCAGCATCACGGCCTCTTCCACGCCGGCGTTGTTCGCCTCGATCTTGGCAAGAATGTTGTTCAAGTAATTCAGCGACTTGATGGCCGGGTTGACCGCGCTGTGCAGATTGCGCACGGTTGGCACGGTCACGATGGCCATGCCGCGCGCGTAAAGTTCCGCCGGATAAACCTGGATTTTGCCGGCGATGATGATGACGGACGGATTTTTGCAACTGCGCGGGTTCAAGCCAAGCGTGCCAATGCCGCGCGTGACAATGAGGCGGATGTAGCAGTCGCGCAATTTGTTCGCGCGGATGGTCTCGACCGTGGCCTGCATCATCTGCGCTGGCGTCATCGGAATTTCCAACAGAATCGCCTTCGCTGAATAAAATAGCCGGTCAATGTGCTCCTTTAATTTGAAAACCCGGCCGTTGTAAGCGCGAATGCCCTCAAACACACCGTCGCCATAAAGCAAACCGTGGTCGAACACGGACACTTTGGCGTCCCGTTCGCTGCAAAACTTGCCGTCAATAAAGATTTTCATGCAAAGGGAATCAAGCTACGGGAAAAAACGGGTCGAAGCAAATGTGAATTTCCGCGTGACAAGCCCGGTGCGGCTGATAAATTGACCGCCTTTTGCGACCCTATGGTCTAGCGGTTAGGACACCTCCCTTTCACGGAGGTAGCCCGGGTTCGATTCCCGGTAGGGTCGCCAATAATGTTTACAAGGGTTTTATGATTTTCAAAGGTCGTAAAACCCTTTTTTCTTCTGACAAGGTTCTGACAAATCAAATTTGGGTATAAAAAAGCCCCAGTTTCGCTGGGGCTAATCGAATTTTGGTGTTTTTCGGTATCGTCATGGCGTTGGCCTGATTGCCCAATACTTTTCCGTCCATTTGGGCGAAACCTCACGGAGATAATGCTTCTTTGCGATTCGTTCGGAATTGCCCATCACATACACGGTTTCAAAAATGTTGCGTGTCAGGTTGTAATAATACGTCCCAAACGAATGTCTCAAGCCATCTTGAATCCATTTCTTGCGAGGCGTCCATTCACGAAACGCCTCACGGGAATTCCGTTGTAATTTGGCGTGATTTTTTAATGGGTTTAGCGGTTGGTCTGAATGCTTGTTTTTAATGTGTTCCAACCAAACCCAAAGCGCATCCGTATTTTTCAAGTCAACCCGTCTCGCCCCTACCTTTCCGAATTTGTTCACGAAGATTTGCTTGGTTTCAAAATTAACGTCTTTCCATTCCATCCGCTGCGCTTCGGTTGGGCGCAACCCGCCAAATATCGTCAGGCAATAATATCCCACCAGCGACGGAAATTTATCCTCACACAAACGCAGAAGATATTCAATTTCGCTCGGCTCATAGAATTCAATTACGTCAGGATTCAATTTCACCTTAATTTTTTCCGTCGGATTTTTTGAAACATATCCCCTTTCAACGCACCATTTGAAAAAGTCACGAACGAATTTAAGATAGGTTTTTCTCGTGTAGTTCGTGTCGCTGCTGTTCACGTCTTGAATCAATTTTTCGGCCATGTCGTGCGTCACTTCGTGCGGCTTGTATTCGCCCAAGTTTTGAGTGATGAACCGCCAATAAATTTTAAGTTCGCTTTTGGTTTTTGGCCGCAATGGATTATTTTTCGAGTCACGCTTGGACTCATACCATTTCAGGCACAAATCTTTAATCAGCGGAATAACTGATTTTTTCATTTCGTCCTGCATGAATTGAACGTAGAACGTCACCGCTTGAGGCAAGGTTTTCCCAAATGGTTTCAGCATCGTGTCCAAACGCTCAATTTCCCTGTCTTGGTAAATTCTGTTTTCGGCCACGGCTTTTCCGTTCGCCTGAATTTGATTTTCAATCTCCTTGGCAAAGTTCAAGGCGTCTTCTTTGAAATTGAAATTCTTGCGGATGTTCAAACCCCACGTTCTTGACCGTCCATCCACCAAAAAATAATCATTACCCTCTTTTTGGTAGCGATAGACTTTCGGAAATCCCCTACGAATGGGGATGTATTTATCTGTTGTGTTTATTCTCATAATTTTCCCTCTGGATACGCAAAGAGGAACTCCCGGCAACGAGAATCATCATCCCAATGAAGACCGCTAACGAAGCCTGTCCGTCCTTTTGTTACGGGGACAATCTTACCTCAAAACGCATGGCAGATAAATTTTTTATATTTTCAAAACACATTAAAAAAAGTTGCCAGTGAAATCATTGTTGCCCATGTGCGGCCACCGTGTTTAATTGCTGCCACAATGAAAACAGCAACAAAAACGACAGACAAAAAACTCGACTACCTATACGAAAAATTGTTTCCGGCAATTTTGAAGGCCGACAAACGGATTGAATTGGACAACAAGGGCGGCTCGCTCATGTGGCCGCTGGCCGCTGACAAGGGAATCATCGTAAATGGTTCCGTGTGGTTTTTGGTGTTCGCCACGCCGTTCTGGGAAGGTTCCAACGGAATTCCGATTGACGTTGGCAACGATGACGGCTCATACGCCGAGGGTGAAACGATTCCCTACCGTTTGACGTATAACGTCGCCACAGACGTTAAGGCGTATTTGGACAAAGTGAATCAGTGGATTCAGAAACACACGCCATAACGAATCTGGCGCAAAAAGAAACCCAAAGGCGTTTAACCTTTGGGGTTTTTGTTTGGCCGTCTGTCAGGCCGGCGTCACGGCGGAGAATTTTCCATCCTTGGCCGTCCACAGTGAATCCGTCTTTTTCTTCAAGACGTTACGAATCAGATACGACGTGGCCGAGCCGGTGAATTCTTTCACAATTTCGTCGGCGGTTGCCTTGCCCTTGGATTTGATGAATCCAAGAATCCGGTCGGCGAGTGTCGGCGGATTCCAATTCGGATTCACTTCACGAATCGTCTTGCGAAGTTCAACCAAGCGATTTTCCGTCTGGCCGTATTCGGCAATCATCGGCTCAAGGCTCGCCTGTTTCTTTTCGTTCGCCAACCGGCTCAATTCCGTTGCGTCGAGTGCGGCCAACACTCGGCTGATTTCATCCTGCGTTACGGGTTTGTTGTTTTTGTTCGTTTTCATTTTGTTGTCTTTCGTTTTCATTAAACCGTCATTGATTTAATGTTTGTGACTGGACGATTTCACGGGACGCAAAAACTGGCAACAGCATTGCCGCTAATTTTTTCTTGCGTTAATTCTGCGATGGATTACAACACTACGAAAATGAACGCAGACGACGCATTAACGATTCCGCCGGAATACTGGCTGAATCGTGAGTTGTCCAAAATCAAAGACCCCAAACGGCGGCAATGGTTGGCGGAAAAAATCTTCGTTGGTGCGGAAGGGTATCAGAAATTTCTAAAGATAATGCAGCAGCGGGACGGCGCACATGAATTTGAAACCGGCGAATGGAAAACGAAACTTCCCAAATACAAAGAATCCGAACTGGAACAGAAACGCCGTCCGTGCATCGGCTGCGGCAAGAAAATCATTCCACCGCTGTTTTCGCCGTGGGGCGAATTGATTGAAGATTTTCCGGCGATATGCCCGAAATGTAAAAAACTACACAAACCACAAAACCAAGTTATGAGTGAAAACATTGATTCAAAGGCTGAAAACGAAATTGATTCCGCATGGCTTGCGATTGAAACGGCCAAGCAGACGCTAAAAGGCGAATTGAAAACCATGCTCGACGGAGCGAAATTAAAGCTCGAAAAACTCGTGTCGCCCAAGTGCGGTTACACGTTTGAGGGCATCTTCGCCGAACCGGAATTTTCTGAAATCGTCGAAGCCTTCAAAATTTCAGTCAAAAAAACAAAACCTGAATCTGGCGATACAGGGAAAGGCTCAACTAAACTGCTCGCCGGTATTTTGGAAGTGATGAGCGACGGCAAGGAACGCAAAATGTCTGAAATCAAAGCTGCGTTGAATAAGAAGGGCATCAAAACGACCAACATTCACAACAAAGAATCCGGCATTGGCGTTCTGGTCGGCAAGCAGTTGAAAAAGAACGGCAAAGGCCGTGGCACGACCTACATAATCGCCAAGGCAAAGTAAGGCGATGCTGCCATGAAACAATTTGACCTTGAAGCGGAGAAGGCGGAACTGCTGAAAAACGTGCGGTTCCTAAAGTCGCTCGATGTTGTGGATTTCACATTCCACAAAAAATGCGATGAGCTTCAAGACAAATTCGTTACTGTGCGGGCGGCGGTTCACGATGCAAAAGCGTGTTTGTGGAAACCAAATGATTTCAACGATGAATCGTCAACCATCGCCCATATTGAAAAGTTGAAACCAAAGGTGGTCATTTGTGACGACGACCAGCTAAAAAAACTTTGGGAAATTTATCGCCTGTATGTCAGCACCGGCATTTTTAATCAGACGCCGGGACGATTCATAAAATTTCTGGTGGTGGACACAAACCAAGAGGAAAGCAGACCGCTACGGCATATCACAAGGGGCGTCCGCTTGGGTTATGATTTTCCCTGGCTGGTTTTAGGATTGGGCGTTGTCAGCAGCGATTTTCACGCAATCAAATGTCGTGACGATTATATTGGCTGGACACCAAGCCAGCGGAACGGTTCCAAAGGCAAACACGATGGCAAGTTAAGGAACACGGCCAACGGCGCAACCATCGTTCCGACGCAGCCTTTCGGATTCAATTTTCTTGGCGGCAAATTGATTGCGGCGCTGATTACGTCTGAAATCATCCGCAACGAATGGCAGTTGCGATTTGGCGATGTCCTTGCGGGTATGACAACGACCAGTCTTTACGGTTTTCCATCCATGTATGACGGCATGAAATGGTGGAAGCGTCTCGACGTGACGAAAGGGAAAGTTTCGATTCAGCCGGACGCACATATTTACAAGAAATGGCTGCAATATGTGAAGAAATCCAAGGCAAAGGAATTCGCTGAAATGATGAAGCAGGACGAAGACACCAGCGGACCCGTCACGAACTACAAAGGCCATGTGCTGAAATTGATTTACGAGGCCGCAGGAATTCCGATTGATGAATTCCAAACCGGCTACGAGCGTGGCGTTTATTTTTCATCGTTCTACGAAAACACCAAAGAATTTCTCACTGGCAAGATTGGCGAAGATGAATTGAAGTTGAAACCATTATTTCAAGGCGACGTTAATACGATAATGGAATGGTGGCGACCAGAGGCGATTGAGCGATACAAAAAGTTAAAGGCGGAGAATCGCTTTAAGCCGGAACTGCAATTTTACAATCATTTAGGGCAAATGGATTTGGAAACCGCAAAGGAAACTTTCCTTGGTGAAGTGGGCAGGTGAGAATCGGTGCGGTTAGCTTCCTGTTACACAAGGCAACACTTTAACTGTGCGCTGCTTTTCCTGAAGAATCTCTTACCCTCTGACGCAGTATAATCCCTGTGAATCAGGGGATTAAAAAATGAAGGATTCGCTTTCGCCAATCCGTCACTGCGCCAGAGGAATCTTTTACCCTCATAGCCCACCTTAACCTACGTTTGAATTGCATCCCGCTTTTAACGTCTTCTTGGTATCGTCAAGAATTTGGTGGTTTGTTGATTTTCAGATTATCCGGCGAAACTGATTAGGTTTCATTCAGCCTTCGTTTCTCTTTATTCAACCACGCTCCCAGCCTCGCTTGGTTCGCACCCAAGTTCGGTGAGAGTTCATTGATGGAAAAGTCCTTACGGTTTCAGTTGAATTCATGGCTGGCACTCCACCTTTTTTGCCAGTCTCCCTATTGAGACTGTGATTCAATGATGCAACGATTCCTACTTTTCCATCTTACGCTGCCGGTCATTATCCTTGTTCAAGGGAGTATTACTCACAGCGATTCTCTTTGGATTTGCCAACGCCTTGCCATATTTCAGACAAGGGAATGGCCAACGAACACGGTATCCGCCGTGTTATCGGTTAAAAACGCAATCACTATTTCCGTAATGGGAATCTGTAATTGTAGTTCTCTGTCGAATACATATCTCATGGTGCGT
Source organism: bacterium (assembly GCA_021780905.1). Lineage (GTDB taxonomy): Bacteria > Verrucomicrobiota > Verrucomicrobiia > Limisphaerales > UBA11358 > UBA11358. The sequence goes on along the minus strand of JAJXXW010000086.1, from coordinate 55,524 downwards.
ATAAAAATCAATCTGGCGAGAGATTTTGATTTTTTATTTTCAGCCCCCCACCAGTGGAGCCTATTGAGCGAAACTTTTACCGCAATGAAATCCCCACGCGCTAAACGTGGGGATTGGGTCAAAGTGAGAACCGAGGCTTTGAAGTAACCTTGAAATTTGACCCATAGATAAATACAAACGTATTGCCGGAACGGTATTTTTAATTCTCACGGTGTTCTGCTGCCGGTCACATATTTATTTGCGGTGGCGGAATCAATCGCCACCAGAAAGAAAGAGAACTGAAAATGAATTTACAAAACAAAAGCGATGCCGCCGACTCCGGCGAATCGTTGGCACAGAAAATTGTGAACGAACTCCGTAAATCAGGCTGTGAAGCGTGGCTTGGATGTCCGCCACCGGAAGAAATGGAACGGTTAAAGGCCGAGAAAGCCGAACGTGACGCACTTGGTTTAAGAAATTGGTTAAAAGCCAAAGCCCGCAGACGTGAGGCATTGACACAAAGAGCCAAGGAAATCTTTAAGGGGAAAAATTCCGATGAATGATAATGAATCAAACCCCACGCGCTTGATATACGCCATTGAAATCCTACTGGCGCAACTTGACGCCGCATTGCCGCCGGAGTTGTCAGAGTCCGACAGTCGGGCGGATTCATTAAAGAATCGCATTGACGGTTTCAAAAATCAGACGGCTCGACTGAAAACCGTTTTACGAAAGCACCAGTCGGTAGAGAGGCGCAAAAAGTTTCTGGCAAAACAGAATCGTGACAACACGAAACGGCATTAAAAAAATCACTTCTGGTCTAAACGCAAATTCTCGCGCCAAATCCAACATTCTTTACATTATTCGGGAGCCTCGCCGCCCATTCTAACGTGAATACGTTAATAATTGCGTCGTTTTGCGTCTGGCCGCACTGGTTTCCTGCCGTCTGAATCCCCTTTCACCGTCCAAACCACGGCCAGAACCGTTCTGGCGCACGTTGGGCGGTCATTCTGTGCGGATGATGATTAAACCAGTGTAGTGCGGCTGGCTAAAAAGTAGCAGCACACAGGAGAAAGAATCATACCAACATTTGCGCTAAAACTATTTTTCTGCGCTAAAGAGCGAAGTCCTATTCTCCGTTTAGATTTTTTAAGAAATGCTTCGCCACTCGCCGCTGTAATGAATTACTGGTTGTGCATGATTAAAAAATACATCGCTTATTACCGCGTAAGCACAAAAACCCAAGGTCTTGATGGCAATGGAATGAGTTCGCAGCGGCTCATCGTTCGCCGGTTCGTTGAATCACAAGACGGAATTCTGGAAAATGAATTCAGTGAAGTTGAAAGCGGTAAATATAATGACAGACCGCAACTGGCCGCAGCCCTTGAACACGCAAAACGAATCGGCGGAACGGTGGTAATCGCAAAATTAGACCGTCTGGGGCGCAATGCAGAATTCCTTTTGAGACTTCAAAACTCCGGTGCAGATTTCGTTTGTTGTGATGCGCCGAATGCCGACCGCTTCACTATCGGGGTTATGGCTTTACTCGCACAGCGGGAAAGAGAATTGATTTCAGAACGCACACGTTTGGGATTGGCCGCAGCCAAGGCGAAGGGTGTTAAACTTGGAAATCCGAATCCCCAAAACGCCTTAATCAAAATGGCGACGGCAAACAAAGCGGCCAAGATGGAATTCGCCGCCAAGGTGTTTCCCATTATCCAAGAAATCAAATCGGCTGGTGTTGAAACGCTTCAAGGCATCTGTGAATGTCTGAATCGCCGTGGTATTCCGACACGGAACGGAAAGAACTGGTATCCCGCCACCGTCCGCAACATTCTGAAAATTCAAACCACCTAAAATATATGAGCGATAATTACATTAGGAATCGTGAGGGACGCATAATTGCGAAGTATGACGGCGCATGGTTAAGGGACGGCCAAGGTAAATTGGTGGCGTATTACGATTCAAGAAATGATGTCACACGGACACGGGAAGGCCGCATCGTCGGGAAATCAGATTTACGTTTATTCAGTTTGAGAAAAGAGCGGCCAGCCAAGTAAAAATTCACTGGCGGTTGTCAGGCATATTTTGCCATTGGCGCAACAATTCCTGTATGCGTGGCGGTGGAAAAATTATCTTGGCAATCATCCCCGAAAGTCGTAGAACACCTTCGCAAAGAGTCTCATCGGGAACAAATGTAAAAATTAAAATCAAAAAATAATTTGCGGCTTCGGCTGCTGTCCAAGACGAAACTGGTAATTTCACAAGAAGGACACTGCTTGAAGCACGCCCAAATGGGGCGTGCTGAAAGCGTTCCTTCTTGGGCATACCAGTGCCTGTCTTGGGGCGTGAGTAGTCACGCCCTCTTGATTAGGAGACGGGGACGCATTAAACAATAAATGAAATCAATCAGAAATCTTCTTTTATGCGGGGTCGTGTTGGTTGCATCTTTCTACCTTGTCAACGCACAAGAAACCACAGCAACACAAGATTCGCTCTCAAGCATCAATGTCAGCCTTGAAGCCGCACCCACCGATGAGCAAATAATGTTGCAGGCGATTGAATCCGTTGCACCAACGCCATTCGCCAATTTGTCAAGAAATCAGCAGTTCGGAACTTTTTGGTCGGCTCAACATGCGCCCGGCACACCCGAAGCATGGCCGCCACTTCCCGGCAATATGTGGGGGCTTCCCGTGTGGTCATTGGGCGACAATGTTTATCTGCTCGATGACAGAAACTTGGATTATGCAGCCTTGGCCGAAGCGGTGGCGGCGGCGCAGCCGGTGACAGCCTCGCCGATGATGAGAATGAGCATGATGGCGAGCAGCCTTTCCACCGCCTACGCTTACGGCAATCCGATTTATCTTGGCAATTTGACGAAAACTTTTGACGGCTACGGAAATTTAATTTTTGGCTTTTCCGTTTATGGGGGAACGAATTTCGTGCCGTGGGACATCGAAATGACAACGAACCTTGCAGCGCCTAATTGGAGTTGGCAAGGAATCGCTTACACGAGCAATAGTTACTCATTTTACGCCGATTCATCCGTCGGCTCGGCCTTTTACCGGCTCGTGAATCCGGCGAAAACAATGACGGTTGGCTTTGGTGGCGACATTTACGGCCAGAGCGATGTTCCTTCGGGACTCACCAACATTTTAATGACAGCGGCTGGTTATGGTTACAGCCTCGGTTTGTTGAACGGTGGAACGGTTGTCGGCTGGGGTAGCAGTGGTGCGGCTGGCTGGGTTCCGACAAATCTTGTCGGCAATGTTTCCATGATTTCGGCGGCTTGGGACCATAATGTTGCGTTGCTGACCAATGGAACCGTGCAAGCGTGGGGTGCGAACGTTTTCGGCGTGCTGAATGTGCCTTCCGGTCTTTCCAATGTAGTCGTAATCTCGGCGCAATCTTTGCACACGCTGGCGTTATGCAGCAACGGAACCGTTGAGGCGTGGGGTTATGACAGTTTCGGGCAATGCGATGTTCCGTATGGCTTGACCAATGTAACGGCGATTGCTGCGGGTGGTGAACACAGTTTGGCCGTTTCCGGCGGTTATGTGGTGGCTTGGGGCGATGATTGGTATGGTCAATGCGACGTGCCGATGGATTTAAGCAATGTTTGGGATGTTGCGGCCAGCGGTTATCACAGTCTCGCCTTGAAAGGCGACGGGACGGTGGAAGCGTGGGGCGATAATGCTTACGGCGAATGTAATGTTCCCGCCGGATTGAGCAATGTTGTGGCGATTGCTGCCGGTGGTGATTATTTCGTCAGCGACCCTTACATGGGCGGCAAGCCACGGCCTTACAGTCTGGCGTTAAAAAGCGACGGAACCGTGGTTGCGTGGGGTGCGGGATACGTTCCGAATCCGATGCAGGGTTTGAACAACACCATTTCGATTGCCGGTGGTTTGTATCATGCGCTGGCGATTCGCACAGGCCCGCCAACCCCTGTCATTACGCTGGAACCGACAAACCGATTTCAAGCACAAGGTCAGACGGCGACTTTCACGGCCAGAGGAGCAGGGCTTTACGGCGTGACGTATCAGTGGCAAACTAACGGTGTGAATCTTTCAGGGGCAACGAACGCCACGTTGACATTAACCAACGTGCAGCCGGGAATGGATGTTCCCTATTATGGTGTCGTGGTGACGGATAACGGCTACATGGGTAGCCTTGTCAGTTCAAATGCAAATCTTTATTTGGTGACAGCACCCGTCATCAATTCCCAATCGTTTCCTACCAATCAAACCGTCCTTTACCAAACGAGTTTATCTTTTAGCGTGTCGGCCAGCGCACCAGGACAAACGAATGGATTTCCGCTTTCGTATCAATGGCAGTTGAACGGAACAAACATTTCGGGGGCGACATCGGCAACCTACACTTTTGCAGTTGGTAATTCGGGAATGTATTCTGTCATCGTGTCCAATGCGGCGGGCAGCGCAACGGTTTCTTGGCAGGTGAATGTTGTTTATCCGGGTGGTGCTATCGGCTGGGGTTCAAATTCAAACGGGCAGATAAACGCCTCGACGCTACTCACAGACATTATTTCACTTGCGGCTGGAAAAGCCCACGGCCTTGTCGCACTGGACAGCGGAAACGTGACAAATTGGGGTGCGTATTGGACAGGAACAAATTTTGTTTCTGTATCAACACCGCCAACGATTACAAATGCTTTGGCAGTTGCCGCCGGTTCACGCCATGACATCGCATTAAAAGCGAACGGCTCGGTGATTGCGTGGGGGCTGAATGATTTTGGACAAACAAATGTGCCGATTAACGCAACCAACATTATCGCCATTTCTGCGGGTGGACAACAAAGCGTTGCGTTGAAAAAGGACGGAACTGTTTTTCAATGGGGACAAACCAATGTGTCGGTTCCCATTGGTTTGACCAATGCGACTGCGATTGCATCAGGGACAAATTTCAATTTGGCGTTGTTGCAAAATTCTACGGTCGTGGCGTGGGGCGCAAACGATTATGGGCAGACCAACATTCCTGCGGGACTTTCCAATGTGGTTGCGATTGCTGCGGGCGGTGCACACGCATTGGCTTTACTGCAAAACGGAACAGTCATTGCGTGGGGAGCGTGGACAAATGTTCCTGCCGGATTGAGCAATGTGCTTAATGTGGCGGCAGGAGAAAATCACAACATTGCGCTCAAAAACGATGGCACTGTGGTTGTCTGGGGAGACGATACGTTTGGACAAACCAACGTAATCACCGGATTGAACAACGTGAAGTTGATTGCTGGTGGTGGTGATTTTACGCTGGCGGTTCAGTTTTCAACAACAACATCGTATCCACTGGATGTGACAAAAGATTTGCTGTTAATTTACAACGCAAATTCAACCAACAGCATTGCTTTGAAGGATTACTATCTTGCTCACCGTCCGATGATTACAGGTGTAAATGTGCTTGGCGTTGCTTGCGATGTTGGCGAATTTACGACATCAACAAATTGTAACACCCAAATCGTCGCTCCTTTGCTGAATTGGCTGACAAACAATCCCACGAAGCGGCCACAATACATTATTCTTTTTTACGATATACCAACAAGGCTAACAGATTTAACTTGGTATAGTCCTTATTCAGATTACGGCAGCGTAAGTTACCACCTACATATTTTTCAAAATGGATGGCAACCGTTTGTAAATTACATTAACGCTGGCACACTTAATGATTGTATGGCCTACGTGGATAAAATCGCAAACATGGCGACAAACAATCCGGGAACCCTTGTCGTCAGCGCAAGCGCAAATAACTATGGAAACACAAACTATTATTTTGAGGATGCTCAAGGTCTTTATTCTTCATACCCATTTGCGCTTCAAGCGACACAAGGCGTAACATCCAACGGCGTGCCGCCATCAGCAGTAGATTATCTGTCATTTACGAATACTACTCATATTACCCGTGGCACTAATGTAAGCGGATATTTAACGTGGGGAGCAAACGGAGGATTAGGTGGAGGCTATCCAACAAACGGAGCCGTTATCTTTACGGGCAATAGTTCTTGGTATTTAATTGAAACCATAGAGTCCTTTAATGGTATGCGTGGCGACCCGGGTCAGGGAACTTTCATTAAATGGCTTTTGCCAAACGCATTTGGCGGGACAAATTACTCAAATACGCCGATTGGGGCTGTGACCCACGTTGAAGAACCTTACGCACCAAACGTAGAAAACTCACAAGTTTATTTTGGATTGTGGGCATCTGGAAAAAATTTTGGAATCTGCGCATGGAACGCACAGCGCACTCCGTTTTTCCAAGCCGTCGGAGACCCGTTTGTAACCAGATAAAACAAAATCTATGAAACATTATTTAACTACCAGCATAATTGTTACATCATTCCTGCTTGTTTCAAAATTTGACGGATTTGCACAAGGGTTTGTGAATTTGAATTTTGAATCAACAACTTTAGCATCCAATGGGACGCCAAGCACAGTAGCAACGACTGTTGGCTTGCCGGGATGGAGCGCATCCATCGGTGGTGTATCGCAATCAACGATTCTCTATAATAATGGAACACTCGGAAATTCTGCTATTGCAATTCAGGGCTACAATGTATTTTCTCCATCTATCGCTGGAAATTTTTCAGCGGCACTTACTGCTGGAGCGACGGGGAATGCTTCGATAAGTCAAACAGGACTCATACCAGCGAATTCTCTTTCGTTGCTTTTTGAGTCTTACAGTTCAGGCAGCGGGTTGCCAACTTTATCAGTTACAATAAATGGGCAAAACATTAGCATTTCGCCATTGCTGATAACGGCAAATTATACTCTGTATGGCGGAGATATATCAGCCTTTTCTGGACAGACGGCAAATCTTGCTTTTACTGCTGTAAGCAATTATCCGCAAGGTTTTGGATATTACGTTTTAGACGAAATATCATTTTCAACAAATCCCGTTCCCGAACCAAGCGAATACGCTTTGCTTGCGTTGGGCGGAATTCTTTTCGGAATTCGTTACTGGCGAAAAAATAGTGTTAAGCGTGGTGCGGCTGAAATCGTGCCGGTTTTGATTAAGGATTGACCGTTTTCCCATCCCGCCCCCCGAACGGCCAGTGTGTCAGAGTTGACCGCTGGCCGTTTTTGTTATCTGGCTCGCTGCCGCCAGTCACAAAACCATTACGACAGCGTAGAATGACATTTTCGGGCTGGGTGCGGCTGGCGTGTCGGTATCGGTTGAATCGTTTGACCGTGTTTGACGGCCAGAATGGTCTTGGCGTTGCGCCAGACGGTCAGGGGCGTGTTTCCCGTCCATTTTGGTATCAGAATCGAGGAATCTCTGGAAACCCCAATAAAACCCGGAATTCCTTCTGACAAATTCTGACAAAGTTTTCGTCCGTATAAAAAACCCGTAGGCAGGTATAATAAATTGACAGAATTTCCGGCAACCAAATCTAATGAAACCGTGCGGAAAACACATTGAAAACAAAGAGCAATTTTACGCTGGTTTTAATGCGTTAAAGTTTTCGTTGAATAAGGGGAATATATTAAACCCTCTTTCACGGAGGTAGCCCGGGTTCGATTCCCGGTAGGGTCGCCATTTTGATTTCGTCTGTATCGCCATAAATACAAGCCATTTACGCGGTTTTTGCCTTCCGTTTTTAATTCGTATTTTGACATTTGCCAACACTATGCCAACATAAAAGGCATGAAATTCAACGCTATCGCAACCATCTCTGGCACGGTTCACACTGGCACTTTGGGCAACGTCACCGTGAAGATTTACGAACACGCCCGCCCGGTTTCCCGCCGCGGCAAACGCCCCGGCGCGCGCTCCGTTTTTCAGGTCGTGGACAACACACACGGCAAAGGCCGGCGGGCGTTGCGCGGTTTTTCGACGTTTGCCGAAGCCGCCGCCGAAGCCGAACGGCTCGCCAAGCTGATTTCCACCGGGCAAACCGCCGCCGCCACACTCACGAACGCCGACGCCGCCAGCTTTGGGCGAGCAATGGAGCTTTTGCGAGAAATTGATTTGCCGCTTGAACTGGTTGCCGCGCGCTACGTCGAGGCGTTCAAGATTCTTGGCGGTGATCGCATCGTCGAGGCCGCGAAGGATTTCAACCGCCGTCACCCTGCCAAGCGCGCCGCCCGCTCCGTTCGCCAAGTCGCCGACGAATTGATTGAACTGCAAACCAAGCGCGGCAAAAGCGCGCTTACCGTCGAGGATTCACGCTGGCGGCTCGCCCGCGTCGCCGATGCGTTTCAAATGGACGTTGCCCGCGTCACCACCGCCGACGTGCAAATGTGGCTCGACGGCATGAAGGCCGCGCCGCGCTCCGTGAAAAATTTCCGCGCCGCCGCCAGTGGCCTTTTCAAATTCGCCGAAGCGCGCGGCTATATCGCCAAAGGTGAAAACCCCGTCGCCGGCACGGAGCGAATCAAAATCCGCAACGCCGAACCGATTGCCATTTTCACGCCCGCCGAATTGCGCCGGTTGCTCGCCGCCGCGAAGGATGACTTCAAGCCGGTGATCGCCTTGCAAGCCTTCGCCGGTTTGCGCTCCGCCGAAGTCATGCGGCTCGACTGGCGCGACGTGAAACTTTCGCGCGGCCATATCGAGCTAGGCGCGGACAAAACCAAAACCGCCGCCCGTCGCCTTGTGCCGATTTCCGCGAACTTGCGCGAATGGCTCGCCCCGCACGCGAAGAAAACCGGCAAAGTCTTTCCGCACACGCGCGCTTATTTCCACGAATTGCAGCGCGACACCGCCGCCGCGACGGGACACGAAGCCGACGAAAAGACAGGCCGCGCCGCGCTCGCCGCCGTGGAATGGAAACAAAACGCGCTCCGGCACTCCGCGATTTCCTACCGTGTCGCCGAAACGGGCGACGTGAACCGCATTGCGCTCGAAAGCGGCAACTCGCCCGCGATGATTTTCCAACACTACCGCGAACTGGTGACGCCCGAAGATGCGTTGCTCTGGTTTGCCATCGCCCCGGCCAAAGACAAGGCCGCGCCACGCGTGACCGTGCCGACGCCCGCGCCCGTCGCCAGCCGCAAGCGCGTTTTGCAGATGAATTGAAAGTGAGGCCAAAAATGCAAAAGAGAAAAGATGTTTCGACGCGCGGCTTCGCACCAATTTTCAAAAAAGATGCGCTGCAATTCGCATTGAAATGGCCGGAGCCTATGCTGGCGCACAAGTCATGGATAGAAATGATTGAAATTTGCGCGGCCTCGCCCGGTGTATTAAACCAACATTTCAGGGTGAATTTTGCTCTCGCCTATGCCGCCGAACCAGACCTTGCCGCCGCGCTTCTAAACTTTCTTCGTGGCAAATGGCGCAATCTCGAAAAGAGCAAGGCGGGAAAACTCAAAAGATTTCTCTCTCAAAACACTGCCGTCAAATGGGAGCGCGGTTTTGCCGGAAAGCCTGACAGACTTGGATATATTTCACTTTGGGAATTGCAAGACGGTGAGATTGCGCTGGCCTTTGAACACTCGCCCGGCGGCGTTGCGGTAACTTCCGAAGATGTTCTGAAAGCGCGCAAATGGGCAAAGCGAAACCAAGACGCCGGCAAAAAATTCGCTCAAAAGGTTTTTGATGAAAATGGCAATCTTCACGTCAGAGGAAAATCGCGTCGCCGAAAGTAGGGTGGAAACTTTGCGGCAATTTGTTTCCGGTTCAACGCTTTGAAGTGTTCTGCCGTGTCGAGCTAGTCTCTCGACATCGTGAGAACACCAAACGACAAACCAACACCGGGCAGCGGAGCGAGCGACGTTTTCAACGAAGCCGAAGCCGCCCCGTATCTCCACCAGAAACCCCGCACAATTCGCGAATGGCGCGCAACGCGCGGCCTTCCCTGTTTCAAGCCGACAGCAAAGGTGACGCTCTACCGCCGCGCCGATCTCGACGCATGGCTTGAACGCTTCCGCTTGGCCTTCCCGCCGAAGTCGCGCGCCCGCTCCGTTGCGCCCGCCGTGCCGCCGCCCCGTTCAAGCTGCCAAGCCGCCGCGCCGGAAAGTGAGGCCAGCAATGGCTAAAACTTTCATGCGCCGTTCCCGTTGCGACAAGTCCACGCTCCGCAAGATTGAACGCATCTTGCGCGGTGGTAAAAAATCCAAACGCCGCCACGCGGTAGGAGGCAACAGTGAATGAAGGCCAGGAACTACCCGGCAAGGCCGCGCTGAAGGCACAAGCCTTTGAACGATTGCTTTGTGATCCGCGTAATCGGTGTAGCGGATGCGGCAGCGAGTGGAGCGGGCGCAAAGTGATGAGTCCGGCCAGCGGTGCGGGCGGAACATTGCGAATACTTGGCGCGAAGGAAGCCGGTGGGCGACCAGGGATGCGGCAGCATCAGGCGAACTCAGCGCAAGTCTCCGCTCTGTGAAGCCACGGGGAAAATGCAGAAACCTGAAAATTGAAAAGGCGACCGCATACGCAGTGCGCGTTCGCCCCCGCGAGGAACGAAGTGACGAGTCAGCAACCCACTGACTTTTCCCGCCTGACCCCGCGCCCAAAACCATTCGCCAACCCGAACGGTTGAAAGGCACGAAAAACTTTCGATAACCCGCGACGCACGACGCGTGCGCGGGGTAGCGAAAGGGCCGCCGTGAGAAACCGTTCGTGAACCAAGGAGGCGGCCCGGTGCTGGCGTCGCGGTGGCGTCAGCCGCCGCCGCCAGCATGAGCGCCAGGCGTCCGCGCATGCGCCTGATGACGTTCGCAAATGGAGACCGTGAATGGTTGGCGCGTTCGTGTTGACCTGTTGAGCACGCGAATGGAATGCAACGCGAACCAACATTCCATCGAGCAAAGCGAGCTGATGTTGGTGGCGGCCACAGCCGCATTTTGACACCGCGCTTGGAGGTTGCGCTCACTTCACCAAAGCCGCCATGTGCTTCAGCAGCTTTTGGATTTCGCCTGGGGCGTCATGCCACCAATCGGTGGACCAAATCCGATATAATTTCCAGCCCAGTCCCTCAAGGACGGCCTGCCGCAATTTATCCCGGTCGCGCGCGGTGGCGGCGCGGTGATATGTGGCACCATCGCACTCGACCCCGAGGAGATATAGCAGTAGCACACTCTGGCACGGCGAGTTAATTTTTTCCGGGGGTGGGCAGATTCAAAAGTATAATCATCAAACACAACAATGGCAGGTATTGCCTGTTTCGGACGGAAACAATTACAGTTTATTTGTGCTCCAAGGTCAGCTTTACGCTGCCGGTAAAGATGCAATTATCGAAATCTTAGACGACGGCAAAGCCACCCGGATTTTAGCAAGCGCTCGACGAAATCCGCCGACTTCTTTGCTAGACCGGGAAGATTTAGGAGCCCCAGCTTTGTTTGAGGGACCGAATCATTCGTTGAGGGTCAGGGACTTCCATTGTGGATCTCTCCGCCAAGCTGGCGGAAAAGATTTCCAACGTGGTGGCAGAAAAAGGTTCCACGCTGGTGGCCAAAGTTCTGACACGCGAGGATCGGATCGCCAAGATCAAGCAAGTGATCGGCGGCAAAACTCTGCCCGTGGTGTCCGTCAATATCAGCGAGCACCATTATGGCCCGCACATTATTGATCCGGCGGCAAACACCGAGTTGACCCTGATCCTGCAACAAAGCGGTTTCAAAGTGGTTGATGGTGATTCCAAACTAAAACCGGATGTGCAAATTTCTGGCGAAGCGTTCAGCGCCTACGGTATGCAGAAGGGAAACCTGATTTCTTGCAAATCGCGCGTTGAGGTCAAAGTCAGCGAAGTGGCGACCGGGAAACTCCTCTTCGTGGACCGGCAGACCAGCGTGGGCGTGGACATCGCGGAACAGACGGCCGCCAAGACGGCCTTGGAAAACGCCACCGATACATTGGCGGAACGACTGCTGCCGAAGCTGGCACAATAAACAAAGCCAACATCTATAAGCTACGCATCCGATGAGGCTGAAACTCTGGATCGCTGGGTTGTTTCTGCTTGGAGCCGGGCAAGCCCCTCCTGATCCTGGCGCGGGAAAATGCCGACAACGGAAACTCCAATTACGCCCTCAAGCGCATCGGCCCCGCGCCGCGACGGGTCATGCCGCAACTGGGGTCACTGCTATATCATAAAAATCCGGAAATCTGCAAATTGGCCACGCGTGCCGTGATGGAGACGGCCCGTTTGGACCGGAAACAATTTAAGGGTATTACCGATGAACAGCAGGTGACATTGGTGCGCCAGTGGTGGGAGGAAGACGGCATTAAAAAGGATTGGTCGAATGAATAAAAACATATCAGTCCCCTGCGAACTTATACGAATCTCGCGATCTGGACTTTAGGTCTTCAACGCAAGATTCGATACCTTCGAGGAGATCACAAACTTCAGCTTCCGTCCGGTCCAATTACCAACAGGCGGCGTCGCGGGCGGCCGCGCAGGCCAGCAGACCGCAATCCCACGTTTTGGCGATGGTCGAGGAGTAGGCCGCTTTGCGGTTGGTGAGCCATTCGCGAAGCTCAAGTTTGCCGCATTGACGCGATTCGTAGGCGATGACCAATACCCTGTGATTTGAAAACCCCCTTTGTTCACTTCGTTTTATCGTGGTTTCGCCTCTTGTCTCCACCCCCGAATTCGGTCGGTTTTATGGCTCGCGCGGCCTGTTGTAAAGTGGACTGCCGCACTCGCCAAAAACCTTCCTCATCGCTCACGCGAAAACGAGTTCACCGACGGACGGGCTGAAATTGCTATGAAAATATATTTTCTCCAGCGGTGAATCGGGAAATTTTCGCATCGAAATTCAGCTTTCCTCGTTGAACTGGATGCGCTCCTGTGACCCGCCGCCAAAAATCATCGCGCCCATCTGCCCGTTGCCGATGGGCAGCGCCTCGCGCTCCCACGAGGTTGCCGGCTGGCGATACCAAAGCGACAAATCGTCGGAAAATCCCGTGCCGGCCAACATCAGGACAAAAAAATAACGGGAAATATGTTTTTCATGTTCGGTCTGAGGCTCCCCCCAGACTAGCCGGGGGTTTCATCTTTGAAAACATAATTGCCAGCCAGGCTGAAACCAATCTTGCCAACCCTCCCGGTGTTTTGTTCAATCTGGTGTGCTCAACCAGCAGACTCTCAACCGCCCGGCCAGCTTTTCGGGCATCGGCCTGCACAGCGGCAATCGCGTCAATATGACGATTCTGCCCGCGCCCGCCAACAGCGGCGTGCGGTTCCGCCGCGTGGACCTCGACGGCAAACCGGAGATCGAGGCGCGCGTGGAAAATGTATCCGAGACCAATCGCTCCACGACGCTCGCCAAGGGCAACGTAAAAATCCATACGGTCGAACACGTCCTCGCCGCGCTCGCCGGTTACGAGATTGACAACGCCATCGTGGAACTGGACGCCAACGAGCCGCCGATCGCCGACGGCAGTTCGCGCGAGTTTTGCAAAATCATCACGGCGGCGGGCATCGTGCCGCAGGGCGAGAAGCGGGAGCATTTCACACCGACCGAGCCGATCGAAGTCCGCCACGGCGAGACCGTGATGACGCTGTTCCCCGACGAAAATTTCAAAATCACCTGCACGAGCGCGGACAAGCAGGGCCGGTTCACGCAGTTTTATTCCACCGAGATCACGCCGAAGACATGGGAAAAGGAGCTGGCGCACGCGCGGACGTTTTGTTTTTACGAGGAGATTGAATTCCTGTTCAAGAACGGGCTGATCAAGGGCGGTTCACTGGAAAACGCCGTGGTCATCCGCGACGACGCGGTGCTGACGACCGAGCCGTTGCGGTATCGCGAGGAGTTTGTGCGGCACAAAATGCTGGACATCGTCGGCGACCTGTCGCTGCTCGGCAAACCCATCCGTGGCCACATCGTTGCCGTGCGGCCCGGCCACGCGGCCAACGCCGAGCTGGTGAAAAAAATCGTCGGGCAGATCAACCAGCCCATCCGCGCGCAGCAGACCTTTGCGCCGCCGCCGGCCAAGGACGCGCCCGCGCCGCCGCCCACCGCCGAGGGCGCGATGGACATCGTGGAGCTGATGAAATTCCTGCCGCACCGCCCGCCGTTTTTGCTGGTGGACAAAATCGTGAAGATTGACGGCATGAAAATCGTCGGCATCAAAAACGTGACGATGAACGAGCCGTATTTTCTGGGGCATTTTCCCGGCCAGCCCATCATGCCGGGGGTTTTGCAGCTCGAGGCGATCGCCCAGGTGTCCGGCGTGCTGCTGCTGAAAATCGTCAAGGCGGCCAATCAACTCGCCTACTTCATGGCCGCCGACAATGTGAAATGGCGCCGGCCGGTCGTGCCCGGCGACGTGCTGGTCATCGAATGTGAACTGACCAAGGCCCGCGGCAAAATCGGCAAGGCCAAAGCCGTCTGCAAAGTGGACGGCGAAATCGTCAGCGAAGCCGAAGTGACTTTCATGCTGCGCGACGCATGATTCATCCCACCGCCATCATCCATTCGCGGGCGAAAATCGGCCCCGGCTGCGAGATCGGGCCGTATTGCGTCATCGGCGAACACGTCACGCTCGGCGAAGAATGCAGGTTGCATTCGCACGTCGTGATTGACGGGCATACCAAGCTCGGCAGCGGCAATGAGATTTTTCCGTTCGCCGCCATCGGGATGAAGACGCAGGATTTGAAATACACGGGCGGCGCACCGCGGCTGGAAATCGGCGACCAGAACGTGTTTCGCGAAGGCGTCACCGTGCATTGCGCGACGAACGACGGTGAGGCGACCGTCATTGGTTCGCACAATCTGTTCATCATCCAGGCGCACGTCGCGCACGACTGCATCCTCGGCAACCACATCATCATGTCCGGCTTTGCGGGGCTGGCCGGGCATTGCGTGGTGGAGGATCACGCGATTCTCGCCGGCTACGTCGCCGTGCACCAGTTCTGCCGCATCGGAAAATTTTCGATGATCGGCGGCTGCTCAAAAATCGTGCAGGACGTGCCGCCGTTCATGATCGTGGACGGCAATCCCGGCGAGACGCGCACCATCAACAAGATCGGTCTGGAGCGCGCGGGGGTTTCCGAGGCGGCGCAGACGGCCTTGCGCGCCGCCTATAAAATCATCTTCCGCGCGGGCCTTTCCACGACAAACGCACTGGAAAAAGTCGAGGCGGAACTGCCCGCGCTGCCGGAAGTGAAACATCTCGTCCAGTTCCTGCGGGCCAGCGAGCGCGGCTACTGCAAAAGCAAATAGAAGGCTTCGCTGGCGGCCACTGTTGGGATGTCGGGCCGACATTCTTGTCCGCCGGACGGGGGGCGTTCCAGTCGCCGGTTCCGGGCAACGGACTCGAAAGTCGGGTGAAACGGCAGGCTGGAACGCCTGACCCCGCGCCTCCGCATACCGCAATTCTGCCGGCAGTTGTCGGCGGCTTGCTGCGGTTGGGTTCAATCCACCAGCCGCTTCGTTAAATTTCCATACGCATCAATCCGGCGGTCGCGCAGGAAGGGCCAGTGGGTGCGCGTCACGTCCACTTTGGCAAGGTCAACCGGCACGATGAGAATTTCCTCCCGGGCGGAACCCGCCTTGGCCAGGATTTCGCCGGACGTGCCGGCGACGAAACTCCGGCCCCAGAATTCGATGCCGGCGCCGCCCACGCCGGCAAGAATTTCATGGCCGACGCGGTTGACGGACGCGACGTAGCAGCCATTCGCCACGGCGTGCGCGCGCTGGATGGTTTCCCACGCGCCGTGCTGGCGTTCGCCATATTCTTTTTTTTCGCCGGGATGCCAACCGATGGCGGTCGGGTAAAAGAGAATTTCCGCGCCCTGCATCGCCGTCAGCCGTGCCGCTTCGGGATACCATTGGTCCCAGCAGATCAGCACGCCGATTTTTCCGTAGCGCGTCTTCCAGGTCTGGAAGCCAAGGTCGCCGGGCGTGAAATAAAATTTTTCATAGAACAACGGATCGTCCGGAATGTGCATCTTGCGGTAGATGCCGAGCAGCGAGCCGTCGGCGTCAATGATCGCGGCGGTGTTGTGGTAGACGCCGGACGCGCGTTTCTCGAACAGCGAGGCGATGATGACAACCTTGTGTTTTTTCGCGAGTTTCTGGAAAATGTCCGTGGTCGGCCCGGGAATTTTTTCGGCAAGCTGGAAGTTTGCGTGGTCTTCGCTCTGGCAAAAATACTGCGAGCGGAACAATTCCTGCGTGCAGATGATTTGCGCGCCGGACATGGCGGCGCGTCCGATCAGCGCGGCAGTTTTCTTGAGGTTCGCGGCGGGATTCGCGGACACGTCGGTCTGGATGAGGCCGAGCAGGACGGCGGACGAGGCGGGACGTTTCATGGCTTAAAGCGGGGAGGCCGGCGTCCGCGAGGCACCGTCGAGGATAATGGTCTTGCCATATTGGTCGGCGGACGCGGGCTTGACGGGTTTCTGGCCGAACAGTTCGCGAATGAACTTGCCCAGCGTCTCGTTGGTCGGGCCATAGCCGCCGTGATAAATGTGGTATTCCAGCTCGGTCAACAGTTGGTCGGCCGTCGCGTAGCGGTGCGGCAAATCCCGCGCGAGGCAATGATGCAGAATGTCGTTCAAATTATCATCAATGCGCGCGTCGAGCGCCCGGAAGTCGGGAATCGGCTGCTGCAGGATGCGGTTACGCGATTCCTCGGCGGTGGCGCCTTTGAAGATATTCCGCCCCAGCAGCAGGTGCGCCAGGACCACGCCAACGGAGAAAATGTCCGAACGCTTGTCGGTCACCTGAAAATCGGCCTGCTCGGGACTCATGTAGTCCGGCTTGCCGGCGACAACTTCACCCTCCTGGTCGGTGAGAAAACCCTTGGCCTTGGCGATGCCGAAGTCGGTGAGTTTCACGTCGCCCTCGAAGGCGATCATGATGTTTTTGAAGCTTACGTCGCGGTGGACGATGCCCATTGGCTTGCCGTCCTTGTCCCCCTTGTTGTGCGCGTAGGCCAGCCCGCGGGCGACGCGGCTGGTGATGAAGACCGCCAGTTCCTTCGGCAAGGTGCGTCGCTTGTCCGTCAGTTGCTGGGTGAATTGCTCAAGATTGACGCCGCGGATTAGCTCCATGGCGATGAAGCACAGGCCGTTGACTTCGCCCAGATGGTAGGTTTGGACAATGTTCGTGTGGATCAGGTCAGCCACGAGCTTGGCCTCGCCAATGAAATTATCCATGAACATTTTCTGGCTGCCGTAATTGGGCCGGATGATTTTGATGGCGACGCGCTTGACGAAATCGCGCGCCCCGTGCTGCTCGGCTTCATAGACGATGCCCATGCCCCCCTCGAAAATCTTCCGGGTGATTTCATAGCGGAATTCGTTCTGGATGGAGAAAAGCGGCACGGGTAAATGGTCGGAAATCGGTGCGCGATGTCAAGTCCGGCGCGCCGGGATGCTCGAAAAAACTTTGATTTTTTTAACTTTTTCGCTTGCACGCCGGCGGCTTTGGATTTTAATTCGTGGCAAGTCTTGTGACTTTTCGGACAACAAAACAAACAACAACAACACAACCAAAAGAATAATTATGGCAAAAGCACTCTCCAAAGCCCAAATCGCCTCGCTCGTCGCCGAGAAAAACGGTCTCTCCAAAAAGCAGGCGGTCGAGATTCTCGACTACATCGCGGAACTCGCCTACAAGCACGCGAAGGACACTTTCACCCTCCCCGGCATCGGCAAGCTCGTCTTGAAAAACCGCGCCGCCCGCATGGGCCGCAACCCCAAGACTGGCGAAGCCATCCAGATCAAGGCCAAGCGCGTCGTGAAGTTCCGCGTCGCCAAGGCCGCCAAGGACGCCATCCTCGGCACCAAGTAAGCAATTTCAATTACTGTCAAAAGAGCGCTCCGGCAACGGGGCGCTTTTTTTATTCCGCAATCAATTCGAGGTCCGTGTAATCCCCCGTCAGCGTCCCGCCCAAACTGTCGCTGTCGGTCATCACCCCCAGCCCGGCAATCTTCGGCATTGGCCGGTCGGGAAACGCCCGTTTCCAATCCGCCGTCACGTCGCGCTCCTCCGAAATCCATTGACCCGCCCTGGCGTTGCCGGATTCCACTACCAATATCTGCGCGCGCCCGGACTTGGGATGTCCCAGCACCGCGCCCGCCGGCTCGACGTTGCCCCACAGGTAATTCAGAGTGCGCGGCGGCCCGATGAACGTGTCAAACGCCACGAACACCCGCGCCGCGTGGTCAAATTTTTTCAAATCGCGCTCTGAGCCATTCGGGTTCACGCCGGCGATTCGCCACCGCCAGCGCAGCTTCAGCGTCGCCGGCGGTGCCAGATCCAGCTTCGTAGTCAGTCCGGAGCAGGAATTCACCGCCGTCGCGTGCAAAAAACGGTTGGTCCCCTCGCGCGCCGCCGAATAATCCGTCTGCTTTTTGAAAAACGCCACATTCTCCCAGCCGCCGGTAATGCCGTGTGAAAAGTCGGCAGTGAAAAGGATGTTCTCCGCCGCAACCGACCGGCAGAGGGTCAGCGCCGCGACAAAAATCGTCGGAAAAATCAGATTCATGACGAGTCAAAATTACCTGTCCCAGACGCAAACCCAAAGCGTCAACCGGCAAATAATGATTCCGCCGGCGGGGGCGCAACTTCATCCACCACCCGCCAGCCAGCCCAGCACAACATGGTTCGCTTCGGCAACGGCACATAGGCCAGCAGCGCCGGCCAGATTCATGTGATTTTTGCCTCGACGGATCTCCAGAACCGGACGCCGATCGCCACCAATGTCGCTTCGTCCAACGAGGTGTTCACCAAAGCCGCCGCCGAGAGCTACAGCCGGCGATTCCAAAATCACCGGCGGCCGGACGATCCGGCGCTTCGGTCAATTTGCGGGGGACGGCTTCTCCCACCTGCTGCCATTGGTCACAATCGTGAAGTAATGGTGATGGCGCAGCGATTCTGATGAATGTGGCGCCGACCCAAATACTTTCACCTCCCCGTCAGAAACCCGACCAGCGTGCAGGCGATGGCGATGAACGCCGCCACCAGCGATTCGCCGGCGACGAGGCCGGACGCGATGGGGATGGCAAACGTGTCCGAGTTCTTCCGGTTCCATTTCTGCCAGACGGTCACAATCACCCCGCCGATCAGAAACGACAAGGCGTTTTGGAACGGCACCACCCACGCCAGGCCCAGCCCCATCGCAGACGGCAGGAACGGCTTGGACTCCGGCCAGAGAAATTCCAGTGCGGGCAGCACCATGCCCACCAGTGCGCCGATGACGATGGCGAGCAGCGCGGTGTGCGGCAGGTGGTTGACGCCTTGTGTGAGCAGATCCGCGACGGCGCGCCACATGTTTGTCGCCGGCGGGTTGAAGGCTTCAAGCGCTTTTTTGTCCGGCACCATCAGATACCACGCGGGCACGACGGCGACGACGCCGAAAAACACGCCGTAAAATTGCGCGAGAAACTGGCGTCGCGGATTCGCGCCGAGCAGATAGCCGCTTTTCAGGTCGGTCAGCAAGTCGGCCGCCGCCCCGGCGGCGGCGGCGGTGGTGCCGGCGGCCATTAAATTGATGGCGGCAATGCCTTTTGCGCCCGGCAGCACCGCGTAAAGCAGCTGCGTGACTTTGCCCATCGCGCCGATCGGCGCGGTGTCTGTCTCGCCCGTCGCGCGGCAGCACACGAGCGAGACGACAAATGAAAACGCCACCGAGAGCAGCCCCAGCCACACGGCGATGTGGAACGCGAAATACTGCACGACGAGGATGCCGAGGGTGATCGGAATGAGGCCGATGAAGAGCCATGAATTGGGCACTTCGACGGCGGCGGCAGCATCGTGAAGGGCGTTGCGTTCCTCCTTTTTGAAAATGAAGAACGCCTGCACGACGCTGCGCCAGTTCAGCGCGACCTGCGTGAGGCTGGAAAAAACCATCACCGCCGTGCCGCCCCACAGCGCCCAGCGCACGGGATTGAAGTCGCCGTTGTCCGCGTAGTGAAACGACGGCATGAAGTCCGCCACCGCCGCGTTCGCCGCGTCGTGCGCCACGAGCGCCGGGGCGATGACGTAATACAACAGCACCGAGCCGGCAAACATCGAGAGCGAGACGCGCAGCCCGGTGATCATGCCCGCGCCGACGAGCAGGACACTCGGCTCGAATCCCAGACCGGTCATCTGGCCGCGGGCCAGCGGATTGAGCGGGCCGGTGAAATCGAGCAGATCGGGCAGGTTGACTTTGTCCGCGGCTTTCTGGAGCCAGAGGGAACCGTGCCGGAAACCTTTTTCCAGCAGGTTGCAGAAATGGGGGCTGACCTTTCCCAGCAGCGCCGCCAGTTTCGGTATAAAGTGCGCCTTGTCCTTCAACTGGTCCGCCAGGCCGCTGTAATTGTGCAATACGCCGATGACCGCGCCCGCGCCCAGCGCGATCAGCAGCGAGTAGGCCTGCTTCAACGATTCGCCGCTCTTCGAGTAAAGGCTGCGCAGCGTCTCCGCCGTGGCGATGCCAGAGGGAAAGCGCAGTTGCTCATGGTTGATCATCTGCCGCTTCATCGGAATGGCGAGGAACACGCCCAGCGCGGCGGTGAAGAGCACGAACGCCGCCGCGATCGGCCACGGCTGATGCACGCCGGTGATGAGCAGCAGCGCGCCGAGCGCGGTCGCCAGCGTCGCGCCGGTCGAGGAGCCGGCGGCGGTGGCGGTGGACTGCATACAGTTGTTTTCCAGCACGCTCATCCGCGTGACACGCCCGCGAAAAATCTTGCAGATGGCGTTCCACACGACGAAGGAGATGACGCAGGCCGTGATGGACACACCGAAGCCCCAGCCGATTTTCAGCGTGGTGTAAAGATTGGAAACGGCGGTGAACATGCCCAGAATGCCGCCCATCACGACGGCGCGCACGGTGAGCTGGCGCTGGGAATCGCCGCGATAGCATTGCTCGAACCACTGCCGGTCTTTTTCCTCCGGCGTGCCGGTAAAGCCGGCGAGCGGCAACTCGTATTCGGCGTCCGACCTGTTCGCGGACGATTCAGGGCTGGTTGACCTCTCGTTCATGCGCGGCAATGTCGGAAATCGGCGCCGAGGAGGCGAGTTAATTTTTCTTTGCGGCGGAAACGAAAAGGCGCCCGGCTCCTCACGGAAACGGGCGTTGAAAATCCAGGCCGGTTCAGTATCGCCAGCCGCCACGAATAAAGACGCCGACGCCGTTGCGGTATTCGTAACGGTGCGCCACCCAGACCGCGCCCGGCCGCGGCGGATACGCCCAGTGGCCGCGCGCCCAGACCCAGTGGTTGCGCCAGACCCAACAGCCGCCAATCCAGACATAGCCGGGCCCCGGCGCGACGGTGATGGTTTCCACCAGCGGTGCCGGCGGCGCTTCGGTGACGATGATTTCCGTGCCGACGGTGGCCGGCACGGGACGATAAACGGTGCGTTCGCGGACGACGCAACCGCTGGTCAACAGGCCGCCGCCGGCGGCCAGCGCGAGAAGTGCAATCAAAAAAGACTTTTTCATACGCGGCATTAGACGCCGCCGCGCCGAAAATGTTTCATTTTTTTGGGGGGAACGCCTTCGGGTCCCAAGAAATCGCGAGCGGGTTCGCGCGGACGGCCTCGGCGAGTTCCACGAACGGAACCTGCGCCTCAAGCCAGCGCGGGTTTTTGGCGATGGCGTCCATGGACGACTGCGTGTTGTTGCAGACCAGAAAAAGGCCCGCGCCCACGACGAGAAAGGACTCGATGCGCGTGCCGCAGGCGTTCCGGGAAAATTCAAAATCGCCCGTGCCGTAATTCGCGCTGGTCAGTTCCGCGCGCAGCGGGCCGAGGTCCTCCACGAAGTTTTGCAGGAACTCGTCGTTGCGCGGGCCGGTGTAGAACAACACGCGCGCCTTGTTTTCTGCGAGCGATACGACCGCCCATTCGTCGAACACGATGCCGCCGTAGCGGGCGTTCATCCACCCGGCACAATTTTTGATTTTTTTGCACAATTCGTCCAGCGTCATGGTGCGAGCAGAGCAAATCCCGCGCCGCCGCTCAAGGCAATTCCGGCGGCGGAGTTTTTTTTACGGCCGTGATGGTGAGGGTCGCGCCCAGCCCCACCAACGCCAGCAGCAGCGTGGCCGGCAGGCTGAACAGCCCCAGCAGCGGCGTGAGCAGCACGGTGACGATGACCGAACCGGTTTGGCTTTTCCCGTCAATGACCTTGGCGCTCTGGCCGCGCAGCAAGTTGTAGAGGAGATTGGGCCGCAAGCCGAGCCAGTTCAGCAGGGACTGGACGCAGCTGAAACTGTCGTATTCCGGCGCCAGCGAACTGAACCACGACGGTGTCAAGCCGGCTTCGCGCAAAATCTGCGACAGCGATGCGCGCGTGTGGTGCGACAGGTGGCGGGGACAGTCCAGATGAAACCAGCCGGCCCGGGTCAGTTGCGCTTCCGGGCTGCCAAAGTTGGGCACGGCGACCAGAAACAGGCCGCCAGGCCGCAGAATGCGGGCCACCTCGGCCACCATCGGGCGCGGGTCGGAAACGTGTTCGAGGACGTGCCACATCACGACGACGTCAAAGCTGTTGTCCGGAAAATTCAAATCCGGCAACAATCCGACCCGCACCGGCAACTTCAGGATTTCGCGCGCGAACCGGCACGCGCCATCGGAAAATTCGGTGCCGGTCACCTCGCAACCGGCCTGCTGAAAGGCCCGCAGCAGCAGGCCGCGCCCGCAGCCCACATCGAGCACCCGCGCATGGGTTCGCCGCAACCGGCGGAGCACCTGGCGCGAGCGCCAGACACAAAGCATTTCCTGCACCCACTCGATGACCGCCGGAAACCGCCGGCCCAGCGTGTCGCCGTAGTAACCGGCGGGATAGTATTTGCCGATGTCCGCCGGCACCGGCGCGGTGACCACCTGCCCGCACCGGCGGCAACGCACCACTTGAAACGTCTCGCCGCTGATGTAATCCAGCGCGGAAAACATGACATCCGTTTCGGCCTGGGCATGAGGGCAACTCGGCATGGCAATAATTAGCCGACAAACCGGCCGGCAAACAAGCCGAAACGATTGACCAAAACCCCGGAGTGTGAGAGCGTTGGACGATTTTATGCCGTCAGACTTTTCTAAAACGCAGCCGGCCCCGGCCGCAGCCCGACGAACGACCTGTGGAACCGCCTTGAAGAATTGGGGCTGGCTGCATCTCCTGATTTTGACCTTCACGCTGGCACTGGCAGCCGCCACCGCGTTCAATCGGCCCGACACGACCACCAACCTCGATGCGCTGCTGCTCGTGCTGGCGGCCGCCGGCTCCATCAGCGCCCTTGCCCGCCAGTTGCCGCTGCAAAGCGTGTTGTTCGCCGCCTTCATCACGGCGCTCATTGGTGGAGCCGCGCACGGCTTGAGCGCACGCACCGGCCTGCCCTTCGGCCCGTTGTCGTTTGGCACGACGAGCGGCCCGCAACTGTTCAACACAGTGCCCTGGACCGTCGGATTGTTGTGGATCGTCGCCCTGTTCAACTCCCGCGGCGTCGCGCGGCTGGTGCTGCGGCCGTGGCGGCGGGTCAAGAACTACGGATTTTTGTTGATGGGCCTGACGGCGGTGCTGGCCCTGGTATTTGATTTTGCGCTCGAACCGTTCGCCCGGCTGAAACATTTGTGGCTGTGGCAGCCGACAAAAATCGCGCTGACCTGGCACGGAGCGTCGCCGCTGAGTTTCCTGGGGTGGACTTTCGTCTCGCTGCTGATTCTCGCCTTCATCATGCCTTACCTCATCCGCAAGCAGCCGGGCAATCCCAGCACGCCGGACTTCAGCCCGCTGGCATTGTGGCTGGGTGCCATCGTGCTATTTTCGGTTGCCGACGCGCAGGCCGGCCAGTGGGCGGCGGTGGCAGTCAACGGGGTGCTGGCGGGTGCCGCGTCATTTTTTTCGTGGCGCGGCGCGAAGTGGTGAATCAATTTTTCCGGGAGACTTTCAACTTGGCCGCGCGCGGGCCGTCCATCGCCTCGACACACAGTTCAAAATCGCCGACGTTCACGACATCGCCGGACTTGGGAAAACCGCCGAGTTTTTCGGTGATCCAGCCGCTGGCCGTCGTGGTGTTTTCGCCGTGCGGCACGGGGCCGATGATTTTTTCCAGCTCGTGCAGCGCCAGCGTGCCGGCGGTTTCCCACACATTTTCCCCCAGCCGGACCAACTCCGAATTTTCCGTGTCGAATTCGTCCTGAATCTGGCCGACCAGCGCTTCGATGACATTTTCAAGGGTGACGATGCCGACCGTGCCGCCAAACTCGTCCACAACAATGGCGAAATGCGCTTTGCGCTCCAGAAAACGCCGCAGCAATTGGTCCAGCGCGGCGGTCTCGGGAATATAAAACAGCGGCCGCGCCAGCGGCAGGAGTTCCGCCGCCGTCTTCGCCCGCTCCCGCAACGCATACATATCCTTGATGTGAACCACGCCCAGCGTCAGGTCGAGATCGCCGTTTGGGCAGACGGGAAAGCGCGAGTAGCGCGTCTTCTCCGCGAGCGCCACGCAGTCCGCCAGGGAGTCGGCGGTGTTAAAGGCGGTGATCTCGTTGCGCGGGCGCATCACCTCGCGCGCGGTGCGGTGGCGCAGATCGAGCGCGTTCAAAATCAGGTTGCGCCGCTCGGCGGAACCCTGCGCCGCCGCCAGCACCACGCGCAATTCTTCTTCCGAGTGGCGGTCGTGCATTGCGCCGCCGGCAAAACCAACCCAGCGCAACACCCCCTGCGACGAGCGGTGCAGCCCCCAGATGAACGGAAAGGAAAGGCGGTAAAACCAGTGCAGCGGCGTCGCCACCCACAGCGACGTTGGCAGCGTGCGGCGGATGGCGATGGCCTTTGGCACCAGTTCGCCCGCGATGATGAGCAGGTAGCAGTTCACGAAAAAGCCCAGCGCAATGGCGAGGGTGTTGCGCGTGTTTTCATTGAAGATTTTCACCAGCGAGAAAACCGGCTCCAGCAGCGCGCGGAAAACCGGCTCCACCAAAACGCCCAGCGCCATGCTGGCGAGCGTGATGCCAAACTGCGTCGCACTGATGTAGGAGTCAAGGTGCGCGATGATGTGCCGCGCCGTGCGCGCACGGCGGTTCCCCTGCCCCGCCAACGGCGCGAGCTGGGAATCGCGGATGCGCACCAGCGCCAGTTCCGCCGCCACGAAAAAGGCGTTGAACAGCACCAGCAGCACCACGGCCAGCAGCTTGAAGGCATCATCCATGGCCGTGTTCCAGTTCACAGTTTCACCTCGCCAAACATGAGTTTCAAAATATCTTCCAGCGCCACGACGCCGGTCTCCCGGCCGTCGCGCGCGAGCACGATGGCCAGCCGCTGGCCCGCGCGCTGCATCCGCCGCAGCGCGATTTCCAGCCGCGTGCCGGGGTCCAAAAACAGCGCGGGCGACATGAAAGCACCGGCAGTTTTCCCGGCGTCCCATGACTCAAGATACAACAACGCACTGACGTCGAGAATGCCGGCCAGGCGCCGCCGGTCGTCGCGCATTTCCCAGACCGGCAGCCGTGAAAGATTTTTTCCCTGCGCGAGCCTCACGGCGGCGGGCAACGGCATCGTCGTTTCGATCGCAACGGTCCGGGCCAGCGGCGTCGTGATCTGCGCGACGGTGAAATGCTGCAGGTCCAAAATCCGGTTGACCATCGCGTGCTCGTCCGGGGTGAGCGCCGAGGCGGCTTCCGCCATGACCGCGCGCATCTCCTCGCGGTTGCCGAAGAGCCGGCCGGTGAACGCCCGCGCGCCGCGCCAGCGCAGGACGGATTGCGAGACGCCCTCGACCACAAACACCACCGGCCGCAGCGCCAGATAGACGAGGCGAAATCCATTTGCCGACGCTAGGCACAGGCGGTTGGGATACGCCCGAAACAACATCTTCGGCAGCAAATCAAAAAACGAATAGAACCCAAAGACGATGACGGCGAACACCGCGATGTTCACGGTGGTGCGCCCGGGCAGCCACTCATGCAGCATCGCGATCACCCAGCCGAGGACGAGAAAGTTCACCAGCGTGTTGCCGACCAGGATCGTCCAGAGGAATTTTTCCGGTTTTTCCAGGAAACCGTTGAGCCGTTGCGCCTGGGCGTTGCCGGTGCGCGCCAGCCGGCGCACGCGCAGCCGGTTCAGCGCAAACACGCCGGCCTCCATGCCCGACAGCAAAAACGACAACAGCAGGCACAGCGTCAAACCCAAAAATGTGATGATCTGGCCGGTCATTTTTTTGGAGGGCCGGAAAACATCGAACCATGAACCTTCAACGCCGACCGTTCCAGCCCGCAGGGCACCCGCCAGTTGGAAGTTGGGCGTTGGAGGTTGGATGTTGGATTTTTCGTCATTGCCATTGCTCCACCAGCAGTTCGCGCACCCGGCGCTCATCCACGACCTGCGCGGTGAATTTCAGTCCGGCGAACGTCGCGGTTTCGCCCGCCGCCGGCACCACGCCGAGCAGATGCGTCAGCAGGCCGCCCATCGTCTCAACCTCGCCGACCTGGGGCAGCGGCGGAAATTCGCGGCGGAAATCCTCCAGCCGCATCGTGCCGTTCACCCGCCAGCGGCCGGCCGCGAGTTTTTCCAGCACAAAACCCTGCGGCTTCGCCGCCCTGCGGATTTTCCCGACAATACTGCCGAGAATATCCTCCATCGTCACCAGGCCGGCGGCGCTGCCAAATTCATCCAGCACAATCGCCAGGCCGCGCTGCTGCTTTTGCAGCGCGCGAAACAACTGGAGCAAATTCATGGACTCCGGCACGAACGACGGAAATTCGACCGCCTCGGCCAGGTCAATTTTCGGATCCAGCAGCAGCGAGCGCGTGTTCAGGATGCCGACGATGGTGTCCGGTGTTTCGTCGTAGATCGGCAGGCGGCGGTGCTTGTGTTTCCGCGCGACCGCCAGCATTTCGGCCACCGTGGCGTCGTCGGAAATACAGATCATGCCGGCGCGCGGGCGCATCACATCGCGCGCTGTGCGGCGGTCGAGGCCGATGATTTGCAGAATGATTTCGCGTTCAGACTCTTCCAGCGTGCCCTGCTGCCACGCGAGTTCGAGGAGTTCCTGATATTCCGCCTCCGTCACGGCGGCGGGCGGCGCGGCGGCGGCGGCGGCCTGCTTGAGAATGGCGGCGTTCGTCCATTGCGCGGCGCGATAAAACGGCTTGCTGACGCGGCGGATTACCAGCATCGGCCACGCCACGCGCAACGCCCAGCGCTCCGGTGCCCGCACCGCCAGCGTCTTGGGCAGCACCTCGCCGACGATCAGCACCGCCGCCGCCAGCGCGAGCAGCGTCAGGCCGAAACCCCAGCGCGCATCAAACACCACGCGGAGCGCGGCGGCCAGGATGGCGGCGTTGGCGAAGGTGTTGCCGAGCGCGAGCGTGGCCTGCAAATCCTGCGGGCGTTCGAGCAGTTGCGAAACAATCCTGCCCGCGCCGGAATTTCTTTTGGCCAGTTGCGCCACCTGCCATTTGCTCAGGGAAAACAGGGAGGTCTCCGCCAGCGCGAAGAAGAAACTCGCGCCCGCGAACCCGAAGACCGCCAAAAGCATCGCCGTTTCCACGCGGACAGGCTAATCGGAAACGCCCGGATGGAAAAGGCGAATTGCAGGCAGCGGGCGAACGGCTTCGGGGCCGGCGTTATTTTTTCGCCCGACCGGCGGCGGGCTGCGTCCGCCGGCGATGTTCGAGCAGCGTCATAACGTGCCGGGACAGCAGTGCCAACGCCTCCTTCTGGCTCGACGTCAACTGGCGCGGTTTCGTGTCTATGACACACAGCGTGCCCAGCGCGTGGCCACCCGGCGCAATCAGCGGCGCCCCGGCGTAGAAGCGGATTTTCGGGCTGGAAACCACCAGCGGATTGTCCTTGAACCGCCGGTCTTTCGTCGCGTCTGGAACGACGAACAGTTTCTTCTTCAAAATGGCGTGCGCGCACATGGAAACGTCGCGGCTCGTTTCCCCAAGACTCACACCCACCTTGGATTTGAACCACTGACGATCCTCGTCCACGAGCGAGATCAGGGCGATGGGCGCATCGCAAAGCAGCGCGGCCAGCCGGGTCAGTTCGTCAAACATCGCTTCCGGCAGCGTGTCCAGCACGTCGTATTGCCAGAGGATCTTGATGCGCTGGACTTCGTTTTTCGGCTTGGGCGCTCTCATTTTAATGACGGTTCAAAAGTCGGCCGGCTCAATCTCAAGGCCAATCATATCAATTCCCCGCCGCGTGGCGATACAAAATCATTCCGCCGCCGAGCGGCGCGGAATTTGTGTTCGACAAATTTTTCGAACCGCCGGATGATGGCGCAAGAAAAAAATTAAACGACATGAAATCTCCCTTGAAAAACCAGTGGGTGCTGATCACCGGCGCGTCCAGCGGTTTCGGCGCGGCGGCAGCAACGGCATTTGCCGCGCACGGCGCAAAATTGCTGCTGGGTGCCCGGCGCACGGACCGGTTGGAAAAGGTCGCGTCGGCGGCCGAAAAATCCGGCGCCGCCGCCGCGCTCTTTCACGAACTGGATGTGGCCCAGACCGCGAGCGTGGAAAAATTCATGGCGTGGGCCAAAGCGCAACTCACCAACCGCAAATCGTCCTCCGCCAATCTCCACGTCCTCGTCAACAATGCCGGCGGGGCGCACGGTCTCGACCCGGTGGCCGCCGCCCAGGACGCGGACTGGGAAACGACGTTCCAAACCAACGTCCTCGGCCTGCTGCGGGTCACGCGCGCGGCGCTGCCGCTGCTGCCGCACGACGTCGGTGCCAGCATCATCAACATCGGCTCCATCGCCGGACGGTCGGCCTATGCGGGTGCGGCGGCCTATTGCGCGGCGAAATCCGGCGAACTTGCCATCACCCGCGCGCTGCGCCACGAGTTGTTCGGCACCGGCATCCGCGTGGGCACCATTGATCCCGGCCTCGCCCAGACGGAATTTTCCAACGTGCGTTTCAAGGGCGACCGGGAAAAAGCGGACGCGGTTTATGCCGGCATCAACCCGCTCACGGCCGACGACATCGCGGAAATCATCGTCTGGGTCGCCAGCCGTCCGCCGCATGTGAACATTGACGAAATCCTCGTCAAGCCGACCGACCAGGCGGACATGGGAAAAGTGTTTCGGAGAAGGCAGAAGTAAGAAGGTAAAATGCAGAAGTCGGAAAGCTCCGCCCACGGTGTTTCCGCATTCCCCCTTCCGCCTTGGCTTCAGATTCCCTTGTTCGCCCGCCAGAGCAGCACCGCACCGAAGGCCTGGAAGAGGAAATTCGGCACCCACAAAATCAGGTGCGGATAAAATTCCGGGCGCGACGACAGCGACTGGCCCAGCATGATGAAGGCGTAATAGACCACCACCAGCATCAGCGCCAGGGCGATGCCGATGTTCGTCTCGCGGCGATGCACGCGGATGCCAAGCGGGATGCCGACCAGCGTGAAGCCGAAACATGCGAACGAGAACGCCACCTCGCGGTTCATCGCCACGCGCACCGGCTCGGTGAAATCCTGCTGCTGCCGGCGCAGGGCGGCCAGTTGCGCCTTCAACGCCGCCGGCGAATTGGTGCCGGGAGGAACGTGCAAATTTTCCAGATCATGCAGTTCCTGCCGCAGTTGCAGAAATGTCATGTCGTTCACGTTGGGCTTGCTCACGCTGCTGCTCCCGTTGGTCAGGCTCAAGATAAAAGGATAATGCGCAATCGTGCCCAGCACGACATTATTGCCGTGCGCGCCGAGGGAGATGGTCTGTGCGTCATACAAATCGAGAACCAACTGCTGGTTCGCCCGGTCCGCCCTGATTTCGCCCCGGGGCGCGCGTATGGTCGTGTCCACGTTGGTTTCATTTTCAACCACATAAATCATCACGTTCTTCAGCTGGCCGGCGTCATTTTTCTCCACAAAAAAAATGTAGCCCTTGAAATCCTTGATGAAGCGGCCCGCCGGCAGTTGCGCGTTCACCAGGTCCTGCTTGACCTCCTGGATCAGACCAAGATAGGCCACCCGGCAGCGCGGACCCAGGTCCAGGTTGAACCACGCGCTCAACGAAGAACAGAACAGGCTCAACAGCAGCACCGGCATGACGAGCGACACAAGACTGACGCCGCTGGCGCGCGCGGCGGTCAGTTCCTGGTCGGCGCTGAACCGGCCAAAAACCAGCAGCGTGGCCGTCAGCATCCCCATCGGCAACGCAAAGACCCAGACGAAGGGAATCAGGTAGAGCACCGCCTTCGCGATCAGCAGCGGACTGACGTGCGCGCTGGCGAGCAGCGTGAGGATTTCGCGCAGCGCGTTCCCGATTAGCAGCACGGCGGTGAAGACCGCCACCGTGAGCAGCAGCGCGGCGAGCACCTGGCCAACCAGATATTTCGGAAGTGTTTTCAACGGATGATGCCGGGCGCACAGTGGCGGATTTGCCGGCGTTAATCCAGTGAAAATAGGTTGTGTGCGTCCAGTTCCGTAAATTGGTTTTTGGTCAAGGTGTAACCACGAGGCAAATCGAGGCGGCGCAGCGAAGTCCGGCGCTGGCGCTTCCCCGTTCACAGCCAGCGGCAATGTTTCGAGTGCGGACGAGGGACCAGCGACGCAGATCAACGCGCCGGGAAACCGCGGCGGATCATTCCACAATCACTTGGGCGTCGTCCAGAATCACGGGGTATTTGTAGCCCGCGCCGAAGTCCTTGTCGGTCGCAACCACGCCCGTCACCAGCACGGTGTCGCCCAGTTTCGCCGGGGTGGAGGTGGTGACGGTCAGGTCGTTGTCCTTGGTTTCCGCGCCGCCGGAGCCGTCGCGGATATGCAGCCAGTTTTTGCCCATGACCATCGCACTATACTTGACCACCCTGCCGCGCACCGCGACCGCTTTGCCGGCCAGCGCGGATTTGGCGGCGAAAATCTCCTGAATGGTTTTTCCGCCGGCGGCCCTTTTTACGCCGGTCAAATCCACAGCCGCCGGGGCGGGCGAACCGGTGAGCGAGGGATGTCCCGGCGGCAAAACCGGGGCGGGTTCGCCGGGCAATGCCGGGTGGCCGGGCGGCAACGCCGGGACCGCCGCGCCCGCCGCGCCGGCCACGGTGATGCTGGCGGCGAAATAGACGACCGCGAAATCGCGGTTGAGGGATTGGCTGTGGTATCTGGCCATCGGCATGCCGCTGTTGACGGTCACGGCATCGCCCTTGCGGACCGGAAACTGCGTGGTGACCGCCCAGGCCTGCTGGCGGCCGGTGTCCACCAGGACGTAGGTGTAGCCGGCGGTGTTGGTGGCATCGGCCACCGTCCCGGTGAAGCTGCACATTTCGGTCTGGGAAAGCGGTGCGGGATCGGCGGCGCGCGCCGGGGCGAGCGGCCAGGCCAGGCAGCCGAGCAAAACAAGTGAGTTTAATAATTTGGTTTTCATGTTCATGGTTTTTGATTGCGGTGATTCAGTAGGTGGTGTTTTTGTGATCGTAGCCGTGGCAGCTCAGGGTGCAGGTGCCGTGCATGAGGCCGGTGGCGGTGTAACTCACGGCGCCGAGCGAACCGTTGGTGACATAGGTGGTGTTGAAATTGATCAGGTGCGGCGCATTGGCGACGCCGTGGGAATCGTGGCAGGTGGTGCAGGCGGCCTTGTCGTTGACGACATGCGAACGGTGAGGGGGGAAACTCCGGCTGCTCAAAACCACGTTCCGGTCATGGCACTTGTAGCACAAGGCATAAGTCACCGGGCTTTCGGGCTGGAAATCCGTCAGGGCCAGGTTGCGCTCCAGGATTGGGCGGTAAATGGAGCCGTGCGGGCCGTTGGCCCCGGTGCCGCCGGCTTTCGGCCCGGAGTCGCTGTTATGACAGTCCGTGCAATACATCAAGCTCGTTGGCCGCCAGGGCATGATCAGGCTGGGCACGCCGGCCGGATTTTTGCCGGGTGTCTCCACCGGATGGAAACTCTGATTGGCGGTGGAAAACTGGAGGCGCGTGTTGGTCTCCGGATACTGTCGCGTGATCAGCGCCGGCCCACGCGAGACGCTATCAGCGTGGCAGCGGAAGCAGAGTTCATACTCCTTTAACAAGGGGCTGATGACGCCGCCGCCGGCGGTCACGCCGGTGAGTCCGGCGAGCGCCCCGGAGGCGTTGGGCACGGTGGCGGTTCCGGCGCTGGCCGCGTGGGCGTTGTGGCAGTCGGCGCAGACCACATGACGCTGCTTGGGGTTGACGGGATCTTCCAGGGGCGAATGCGCCCGGGGGTTGAGGGTGATGGGATGCATGCTGATTTTTTGAAAATCGGCGGCGATGTTATTCTTCACGGTGACGCCGTTATGGCAGTTCAGGCAATTTTGTTCCGGTGCCGCCGCCGCGAGCAGATGCTGTCGGCCGCCGGCCCGATGGTTCATGTGGCAATTCTCACAACCGACGGCCTGAATGCTGGTGGCCGCCGGCCTGGACGGCACCAGCTTGCCGGCCGCGCCCGAACTCCGGGCCAGCCGCGCCACGATCGTCGCCGGCACCGGCAGCGGGGAAATGGCGTGGGCGGAAGTGTTCCACTGGCCCGGCTGGTGACAGGCGTTGCACAGGGCGGAGCCGGTGTTGTTCATGACCAAAAAATTGCCGAATTGATTGTTGTGCGGGTCGTGGCAGGAGGTGCATTGCACACAATACCCGCCGTTGACCAGCTCCAGCTTGACCACCGGATTCAGCGAGGCGCGCGGCTGCAAGGTCGAGTCCGCCTGCACACAGGCATCATAGCTCATGGAAACCGGATGGTCGGCGGACAGATCTATGCCGAGATTGGCGGGATCCCCGGCGGGCAGGGTCGTGATCGGCGCGCCGTTCTGATAAACCGGGACGGGCGTGACGCTGCTGCTGATGCTGCCCAGCGCCACGGTGCCGTCGTGGCAGCTCAAGCAGAGCCGCGAGGAGCCGTTCGGCTGCGGAATGGTGATGTTCAACGACTGGAGCCGGGTGCTGCTGTAAACCACATAATTGGAAACCGAGGACACGTTGTGGTTCCACAGCGGCGTCTCGCCGATGGCTTGGTGGACGGTATGGCAGAAAATGCAGGGGTTGTTTTCCGTGGCGGACTTGATGGCACCCGGACCGTTGGCGGCGAGGTTGTGGACGGAGTTGAGGACGCTGTCGGCGGGCGCCGAGGCGGCCAGGCAGAGGAGCAGCAAAACCCAAAACACTCCCCGCCCCGTCCCGCGCGGCATTGGCAATAAATTTTTCATGGCTGATCGAGGTATTTGAAAATTTGCACGCGATGGTTGAAGGCGTCGGCGACAAAAATCCGGTTGTCGGCGCCGATGGCGATGCCGTTCGGCAGGGCGAACTCGCCCGGGCCGTCGCCGTTGTTGCCGACGTTCAAGAGCAACTGCCCGGCGCCGTTGAAAATCTGGAAATTGCCGAAGAGCGCGTCCACCACATAGACGTGTCCGGCGGAATCCACCGCCACGCCCTTGGGCCGCGCGAAGTGGCCGGAGGTGTCGCCGTTGCCGCCAAATTGCGACACAAAGTTTCCCTGCAAATCAAAGGTCTGCACCCGGCAGTTCATGGTGTCGGCCACCAGCAGATGCCCGCGCCGGTCGGGAACGGCGCAGGTGGGAAAATTAAATTCGCCGGGACCGGTGCCGCGTTGGCCGAAGCGGAAGCGGAAGCGGCCGTCCAGCCCAAAAACAAAAACCGCGTGCGCCTGCGAATCCACAACATAAAGCGCGTCGCCGGCCATGGCGAGGCCGACCGGCCGTTGCAGCGGCGCGCCGATTTCAAAGACGGCTTTGCCGCTGTCGCGAAAGGCCAGGACTTTGCCCAGCCCGGAATCAGCCACATAAAAAATTCCGCCGCGCCGGGCGACGGCGACCGGCGAGACAAATTGGGTGGTTCCGACGCCGGTGTAGCGCCGCCATTGCTTGCGGGTGAAATCAACATAGTCAACCAGGTTGGCATCCGTATCGGTGACGCACAGGTTGCCGGCCTCGTCCAGCGCGACGGCGAACGGCTTGCGGAGATTCAGGCTCTCACCGGTGTCGCCGGTGAACCAGTTGGCCAGCGTCTTCCAAAACGCCGGCCGCTGGCCGATGTCCGCCGGACCGCGCAGGCTCCGCTCGAAACAGATCCGCGGCTCGTTGGGCGCGGGCGGCCAGACCGGCGGCGCTGATTTGGCCCCGGTGGCCGGCGGCGACGTGGCGCAGGAGGCCAGCAGGCCGGCCGCCAGTCCGACCAGAACCCGCTTGATGTTGGGACAGGCGTTCATGTTTAGAAATTGCGCCGCATATGCACGAAAAGATAGTCGCTATTCCGGGTTTCGGTCGTGAACTGCTGGTTGTCGTGCTGAAACCCCAGATGGAATTCCAGCTTGCCGACGATCCAGTCCAGATAGGCGCGGGCGGCCAACAAATCCTCGCCATAAAAACCGCCGCGCTGCTGCTGGTAGCCGACATCGGTGTTCAGGCTCAAACCGCCGAGCGAATGCCAGTCATAATGCAGCATGTAGCTGTAAAACGCCATATCCTGCGGCGGAACGGCGCCAAATTCCATGCCCGCCGAAAAATTGTTCCATTGCTGGTTCAGATTGATGCCCACGGTGGAATGAGAGGAAAGCGGGGTTGAATAGCTTTCCACCAGGGAATAAATCCGGGTGGAGGCAAAGGTGGCGCGCTGGTCGGCATAAGTTGCGCCGGCATGGAACCCATGCCAGGAGACATCGGCCCCGGCGTCAATCTCCTCCACGTCCTGCAAAATAAACCCGGGCTGGCTGGCGTCGTTCTTGGTTTGGTTGTAACCGGCATGGATGCCAGCCTGATCCCTCCAAAAACGCAAGTCAATCTGACCCTGATAGGTGAACACAGAATAGCTGCCGGAAGGGTTGGCCTGCACCACGTAAGTGATGGCGAGAACGTCGCCGCCGGTGATGGTATGGGCCCCGCCGCTAAAGAACTGAATCTGCCAGGGATCGGTTCCGGGAATATGCGCCCATTCGCTGGCATCCAGCGGGACGTTATTCTTGGTGATGCTGTTGACGGCGAGGTCACCCGGCGTGCGCAGGGTGACGATCAGCGGGCCAACGGCCGGCAAGGTGTAAGTCTCATTAGGAATGATCGTCTCCCCGCCACTGGCCTGTTGATCGGTCAGGTCATAGGTCACGCCGTTGTTGACGGACAAATGCGCCCAGTCGCCCAGCCGTTTGGTGTAGCCCAGCGAGCCGGACGTGCCGATGCTGGTGGAATCGAGGCTGGAGCCGATGTAGCTGCTGTTGAGGGTTGAACCATGCACATCCGCACGGGAGTTGAGGCTGTCGTAAAGCTGATGGCTGAGGCCGGCCAGAGCGAAGTTTTGAATCGCGTCGTAACCGCCGCCGTAATTGTCGTTGAACGAATAATTGTAAAAGCTGTTCAGATTCGGAGTGTGCTCAAAATTGTAGTTCAGCATCGCGTTCAAGTTCGCGTTGTCCGACCCCTGCCACGCCTGCTCCGTGTAATAGACCGTTGACGACAAGGTGCTTTTTTTGAAATATTCTGAATCGGTCAGGGTGACGTGGTGGGAACTGCTCAGGCTGGAGTAACTGGTGCCCGGCCCCTGGGTCTGGTTGTCATACTGATTGAACTGGTAGTCCAGTTCGGTCCGGTCCTGCTTCTGGCGTTCGTTGCTGGCGTGCAGGTCCAGCTTGATTTGCGCCGTGTCGAAATTTTGAAAATAGGCGTTGCGCTGTTCATCCAACTGCTGAACATCCACCGTCACCGGCACCGGCCCCTCGCGATACCCGGTAAAGACGCCCCAGCCCTGCGAATCCACAATTTCCGAATTGAAGAAATCATACTGCACGTCCTGATGCGACCGGTTGAAGGAAACCGTGGTGGCGTAAGGCTTGAGCGCCAGCAG
The DNA here is from genome assembly GCA_021780905.1 of bacterium. Classification (GTDB taxonomy): domain Bacteria; phylum Verrucomicrobiota; class Verrucomicrobiia; order Limisphaerales; family UBA11358; genus UBA11358. Next base: position 19,905 of record JAJXXW010000086.1, on the reverse strand, counting down.
ATTGACCGAACCGCTGCCGTTCAACATCAGCTCCTGCGTCAGATAGCTGAACGCGCCGGAACTCGTCTGCTGCCAGTAATACCCCGGTTCGAACAACAGCGAATAGGTGAGCAAATCCGGGTGATAGATGTAGTTATTCCATTGAATGCCGGCCGCCGGCATCACCGACACCCAGGTCAAATCCGGCACACTGCCGCCGGCGGACGACTGGTAGGTGCTCCGCTGCGCCTCCACATCCGTCTTGAGATAGACCAGATGCGGAACCATCAAGGTCCACAGCGGATCCTCCCGGTAAATCCCCCAGCCGGCATCCTGCGCCAGTCCGCGCGACGCCTCCCCCGTCAGCGCCAGCAGCAGCAGCGTGGCTGGCAGACGAAGTTCGCGCTTGGAGTGGCGGGGCGACATGCGGGATTCCGGTTATTTTGGTTTGGCGGAGGGTTTTAACAGGTTTGCGTCCGTGCCCACATGGGGGTCGTGGCAGACCAGACAGGATTTTCCTTCCGCGCCGGCGTGGCCCTTGTCGGCCTTCAAATCCTTGTCGTCATGGCAGTCGCCGCACACTTTCAAAACATCCTTGGCCAGCAGGAAATTTCCCGCCGCCGAATGCGGCTTGTGGCAGCCGGTGCAGTCCTCGACCACGTCGTGCTGGAACTTGGCCTTTGCCAGGAAATTGTCGTGGCAGTCCCAGCACAGGGCCGGCGCGGTTTTCTTGAGGAAATTCTTGTTGTCCGCCGCGTGCGGCGTGTGGCAGGCCAGACAGTCGCCGTCGCCGACCGGCTGATGCACGTCCTTGGCGTTCCTGGCCGGGATGTCATCATGGCAATCCGCGCAGGTGGCCTTCACCGACTTTTTCAACAGACCCGTGAACTTCGTCGCGTGGGGCGCGTGACAGTCCAGACACTCGCCGTCGCCGACCGGCTGATGCACAAATTTTTTCTTGCCGGGGATGTCATCGTGGCAGTCGGCGCAGGTGGCCTTGACCGATTTTTTCAACAGACCCTTAAAATTGGTCGCGTGGGGCGCATGACAATCCAGACAGTCGCCGGCCTCAACCGCCTGATGCTTGACCTTGCCGGCGGCCAGCGGGTCGTCATGGCAGGTCAGGCAAAGCGCGTTGCCTTTCTTGACCAAAAGATGCTGGTTGGGCGACTGGTGGGGTGAATGGCAACTGACACATTCGCCCTCTGCCACCGGCTGGTGCTGCACCTTCTGCCCGGCGAGAAAATCCTTGTGGCAGTTGAAGCAAAGCTTGGGCGGTTGCACCGTCAGATCCTGGGAAAACGCGGATTTGTGGCAGTCGGCGCATTGGTTTTGAATAAACGGCGGATGGAAAATGTTTTGCGGCGGCTTTGGCGCCGCCGCCACCTGACGCACCTGCCCCGACACGGTGTTGGTGTTTGCGGTCCTCGCCGCCAACGCACCAGGGGCGGCGTTGGTCGGCGACACACCGTCGAAGAAAAAGGTGAGCCACCGATGCTGGGTGGTCGAACTGCACCCGGAGGTCAGCACCACGGCGGCGGCCAGAACGATGGCGGCCATTACAACCCAGCCGGCCCGTTTGCTGTGTCCTGGCTGTGTCATTTGAGTTGAACCTGTAAAATCCGCCTACTTTTTATGGCCGAATCCGTAAACGCTCACCTTGTGCGCCCCCATTTGATTGACGACCAGCACGAGGTATTCAACGCGGAAATCCGGGGCGACAAATTTTTGGAAATAACCCACGTCGTCATAATCCACCGCGACCTTGGCCGGCAGGATTTGCAACCGCCTGTCCACCCCCGGCTCGCCAAACCAAGTCAGCACGCGCCCTTGCTCGTCAAAGACTTGAATGACTTGCGACATGGCATCCGCCGCATAAAGCCGGTCCGCCCGGTCCAACGCAATGCCCTTGACCCGCGCAAACTGCCCGGGGCTGTCGCCCATGCCGCCGATAGATCGCAGATGATGCCCGTCGGTGTCATACACCTGCACCCGGAAAGCGCCCGTATCCGCCACATACAGCCGCCCCTGCGAATCCAGCGCCAGATTGGTCGGCATGAACAGCCGGCTCGCCAGGTTCGTGCTCTCTTTCCCCCGGGGAATGTCAAACAACCGGTTGGTCCGCGTGGCCTTGTCATAAACGTGAACGCAGCGGTTCTGGATGTCCGCGACATATATTCGATCCTGGCTCACCGCCACATCCCGCGGCTTCATTTCCCCGACCTTGCCCAGCGCTCCCACATAGTTTTCCTGCTTGTCATAAATCATCACCTGGTCGCGCCCCGAATCCGCGACGTAAATGATGCCGTCCTGATCCACCGCGACATTCACCGGAAGGTTGAGCCGGCCGGGTCCCTGCCACGCCAGCAGGCGCATGCTTCGGGTCTGCAAATCGGCCACGATCAGCCCGCCATAGTCCGTGTCGCAGATGTAAAACTTGTGGCCGTGCTCCGCCAGGCCGTAGGGCTTGGAAATCTCCTTGGTCGGCGGCTTCTGGCCGGTCACATAAGACATGAAACTGCGGTCGTCACCGCCCCGAAATTCCTTCTCGGTGTGGAAGCTGGTGAGATATTGCAGACGCGGCTCGTCCGGCGGCGGCGGGAAAAATTCGTAGGCCGTCTTGGCCGTCTTGGACGAGGTGGCGCAGCCCGCCATCAGGCAGAGGACCGCGCCACCGATTACCGAACGAAGACCGGCGGACGGGAGCACTTTTAAGGACGGTCTGGTGGAAGCATTCATATATTTAGATTTATTTGTTTAGTTTGGCGGCAGCCGGCATTCCCCGCACCTGCCGCCGGTTACGCATGAATTTTCTTCCAGATCGTCGCCGGCGACCAACCTGATTTTGTCTTTGTATCCGCATTTTTTGCGAAGTCTCGTTTTTTTCCGATCTGCGATCCCGGTCTTTTGATCGCGTTTCAGGCCCGCCGCCGGCCGGCAGTATTTTCCAAAAAAGCGGGGCCCTGGTGTTGCCAGAGCCCCGGGCGTTATTGCTGTTCCGCAGGACGAAAGCCGGCGATTACTGCTGGTGGCAGGTTTCGCAGAGCTGTGCGTTGTTCAAATCCACAATCAGGTCGTGGCTGATTGTGGATGACTGGCCGATGACCTGATGAATGTCATGGCAGGAGGCGCATTCCACTGTTTGACTTGGTCCCTTCAGCATTTGCGCGAAGGTGGTGCCCGGTGCCGGCACGGCTTGCAGGGTTGGATCCGCCGTCTTCGCCTGCGGGTAACTGACGCCGATGGGGTGCATGTGGGTCAGGTTGTTGTAACCCAGATACGGGCCGGCGCCGCTGGGCCGGACATAGTTGCCAGCCGTTTGCGCTGCGGTTTCCACCGCCCACGTCGGCACGTAGAAGGCCGTCGCGCCGTTGGTCGAACCATACTGGCTGGGGGCCGTCGCGCCATAGCTCTGGTTGACCGCCACCGAACCGTCATGGCAGCTCAAGCAGGCCGCCGATGAGCCGAGTGTCACGGTCAGGTTCAGCGCATTAAAAGTCGCGCTGTTGCCCTGGTCGTAGGTGACGTAGCTGCTGTTCTGCGACGCGGCGTGGTTCCACAACGGGGCGTGGGTCAGGCCGGCATCCGGTGCCTTGTGCGGGATGTGGCAGATCTGGCAGGGATTGTTGTAGGTCTGACTACTCCCGCCGTAGATATAGGTCGCATAACCGTTGGTGCCGGAGCTGAAGTCATGGGTTGAGCCGATGAGTGTGGCCTTGCTGACCGATGGCATCAAGGCCACCGTGGCTCCCAAGGCGAGGAGCAGTGTTGTTTTTTTCATAGGTTTGATTTGTTGCACGTGCTGTTGTTGTTTGTTTTTCAATCCGGCATCAACTGGATGCCGGTGTTCCAGCGAAAAACCAAACACAGAGCTCTGTGCCCGATTATTCGTTGAAAGTGGGTTGCTCATGGCAAATTCTTTTGCTTTAGGTCGCTGTGTTCAGCGCCCAGCCAGGCGCGGTTTCGACCGCCGCCGGCGCGCGTTGGGCGAAGGGCGATTCAAAGCGCGCCATCAGTGCCGCCGTATGTCCGGCGATGATCTCCTGGCAAAACGCCAGTTCCTGCGCACGGTTTTTTGTGTTCTCGCGGACGACCGCTTCCAGGTCGTCAATGTCGTAAAGGAAAACATTCGGCAGTTCCGCCACCGCCGGATCAATGTCGCGCGGCACCGCGATGTCCACCAGCACCAGCGGCCGGTTCCCGCGCGCGGGCAAAATTTTCGCCACGTCCTCGCGCCGCAAAACGATCTCCGGACTGCCGGTCGAGCTGACCAGAATGTCCGCAGCAGTCAACGCGGCCGCCGCATCCTCCAGCCGCACCGCGCGGCCGCCGAATTCCGCCGCCAGCTTTTCCGCGCGTTCCACCGAGCGGTTGGCGACCAGAACGGTTTTCGCGCCGCGCTTGGCCAGATGTTTCACGCAGGCTTCGCCCATCCTGCCCGCGCCCAAAATCATCACCGTCTTCGCGCTCAAATCGCGGTCGAAAATCTTCTCGGCAAGTTCCACCGCGACGCTGCCGACGGAGGTGGCCCCGCGCCCGATGCCGGTGTTGGTGCGAACCGCCTTGACCACGGCGAACGCCGTTTGAAACAGCCGGTTCATCCGCTTGCCGACGAGGCCGGCGTCCTTGGCGGCCTGATACGCGTTCTTGACCTGGCCGGTGATTTCCGTCTCGCCGATCACGAGCGAGTCCAGCCCGCTGGCCACGGCAAAAAGGTGCTCCGCCGCCGCCGCGCCTTCCTTGACATAGAGATGCGGGGTGAAATCAAAATCGCTGCCGGTCAGTTCCTGGAAGAGTGGCACGACGCGGCCGTGTATCCACGGCGACACACCGTAGATCTCCACCCGGTTGCAGGTGGAGAGCAGGACGACTTCCGCCAGCCCGCCGCGCAGCTTGAGGCGGCAGCCGCAGCATTGCAGGCGCGACCGCTGGACGGCCAGCCTCTCCCGCACCTCCACGGGCGTGGTCTTGTAACTCAGTCCTGCCACAAAGATTTTCATGATCAGTTTTTCAGCCGGTTGCCGGCTGGTTGGATAAACTTAAGTTTAATTGAAAATGCGTGCCCACCATTTTTTGTCATTTACCAAACAACGCTTGACCTGATTAAACGAGCATTTTTTACTAACCATTAAGATCAGATTTCCTTACCTTATTGGGTTTCGCCCGGCGGGTCCACGCGCGGCTCTTCTTCGGCACGTTCCAGCGGGTGTTCGTGGGCTTGCACCGCCTCGGAAATGCGCCCGTCCAGGCAGGCGGTGTTGAGGGGATAAATGTCCGGATCGAAAATGACATGGTAAAAATGCCAGACCACAATCGCGAGGCACGCGAGCACCGCTTCGTAATAATGAATCGTCGTCGCCACCGTCACCAGCCAGCGCGGCAGATACTGCGTCACGTCAATCTTGAACCAGATGGCCAGGCCGGTGGCGCCCATGATGACCGTGCCCCAGACGACAGCCCAGTATTCCATTTTTTCCGCGTAACCAAACCGGCCGATCGGCGGTTTTTGTTTCGTGAAGCCGGCGAGATGGCGCACCGCCTGCCAGACATCCCGCGCGTCCTTTTTGACCGGGAGCAAATCGGCCACCAGCTTGCGTCCGTCCCGCGTCGCCAGGAGGTAGAGCAGATGATACGCGCCCACCAACAACAGCACGAGGCCCGCCACGCGGTGAGTCCAACGGCGGAACGGTTCGCTGGAGCCGAGGATTTTCGCCAGCCAGGAATCCGGAAATTTCAGCGCAAACCCCGTCACCGCCAGCACGATGAAACTGGCCGCCAGCACGAAATGCTGCCAGCGCTGCGACGCCGTCATCCGCACCACCGGCCGCTCGGTCCGGCGCAGGCGCGCGGCGGTTTTTTTCAGGAAGAGGGTGACGTTGTGCGCCAGCATCGCACCAATGGTGCCGAAGATGAGCAGAAGATAAATGCGCCGCACCCAGCGGTTCAGCCGGCTGCCGAAATCCGTTCCCCCGCCCTGCCCGTCCGGCGCGATGTGGATGCGGCCCACCGAAAATTCCCGGCTCGCGCCCGGATGACATTGGCCGCAGGTGGCCACGAGATTCACCTTGCTGATGGATGAATTGGTGTCCGACGACGGCAGGATTTTGTGGTAGCCGTGGCAGCTTGCGCAATTGGCCGCAACGGTGGAACCGTATTGCGCCGCCAGCCCGTGATAACTTTCGAAGAACGTGCTCACGCGATCGGCCGGCAGATTGTATTTGGTGTTGATGCGCTCCGAGGCATGGCAGCGGCTGCACACGTCCTCGGAAATGCTCATGGTGGAACTGCTTTTGAGCGAACGGATCTTGTGTTCGTCGTGACAGCCGGTGCAGCTCGGCGTGTCCAGCGAACCGGCGGCCACCGCCCGGCCGTGGACGCTCTGCGCCCAATCACGCGCCTCCCGGTCATGGCACGCGCCGCAGGTGGCCGCCTGACGGGAGAAATAAATCGGCGAGGTCGGCGAGTTGTTGGAAATGATTGCGTGCGAATCATGGCAATCCGTGCAAGTGGCGGCGTCGGCGTGGCTGCCCCGCAGCGCGAGGCCGTGAACGCTGGCCTGGTAGCTGGCCGCCTGCCGCGCGTGGCACGGCGTGCAATTCACCGGGGCGACGGCCTGGTTGTCATCCGGGTGTTTGGCGGTCACGTCCGCGTGGCAACTGATGCAGGCGTTGGTGCCGTGGACGGACGCTTTCAATCGGGCCGCGTCCACGAACAACGAAATGACCTTGCCGGCGGAGTTGGTCTTGGCCAGCGTGTTGTCGCCGTGGCAATCAAGGCAGTCGCTGTTTTTGACGCCGGCCACCACCAGCAACGCGGCGAGCAGGCAAAGCGCCGATAGAAATGAGCAACGACATTTCACATCCCATTTTTTGCGGATAACAACCGGAAAAACTCCCCTTCCTTTGCCAACTGCTCGCCACTTTTTGAAGCCATAAACTGAGCTGAATCCGGTGTCCCGCATGAATTCATGCCGGCATTCCGCATGGTCCAACCGCCAGACCGGCACCATTGCGGCATCAGTGGTTTGATCAAGTTGGACCCGGTTGGACTCTTCGCCGGGGTAGTGACTGCTACCGGCGACTCCGGCGGAAGCCCACTTGAAAAACGGGTCGGATGAGGTTGGATTGGCCCGGATTCTGTCGGATTCGCTTTAAGTGTTTTCGTTTTTTTAGACGGAGCGCACCTGCATGGATTCGGCCTAAAAAAACTTGACAGCCAGCGGGACTGGAGTAAGTATTCCTGATGGGATCATTAAAATTGATCCGCCAAGCGGGCGGGTCAGGAAAGATTCGTTTCCCATGAAAACATCGTTTTGCTGCTTGAAATCCGGCTTCCGTCCGCTTTTGTTTTTTTCCTTCTTCCTACTGGCGCCAATCCTGCCGGCCCAAATCGGCAGCTCCGGCGTGCCGCTGGTCACCATTCAGGCGACCTTGCCGGTGGCCTCCAACCCGGCGAGTCCGGGCGTGTTCACCGTGTTCCGCGCGGGCAGCACGAATCTGACTCTGAACATCTGGTATGACCTCGGCGGCACGGCCTCGAACGGCGTGGATTACGCGCCGATTCCCGAACATCTGGTGACCATTGCCGCCGGCCAGACTTCCAACACCATGGTCATCACGCCGCTGCCCGGCCTGTCGCCCAGCGGCACCGCCCGGACGGTGGTGGTGACCCTGACCAATTCGCCGATGCTGAATCCGGTGAATTACGAAATCGGCACGCCCAGCCGCGCCACGGTTCAGATTGCGCCGCTCGTCCCGCCGGTGGTGACGCTGGTCAACCCGACAAACGGCCAGGTGTTTTACACGCCGGCCACCGTGCCGCTCCTGGCCACGGTCGCCGACCCGAACGGCACGGTGACGAACGTGGAATTTTTTGCCGGCACGAACGATCTGGGTCCCGGGCATCCGGTGGTGGTAGATCCGCTGGCAGGCGGCGGCGGCATTTCCAGGCTGGTTTATCTGGCAAGCTGGATGAACGCGCCGACGGGAAAATTTTCCATGACCGCCGTGGCCACGGATAACAGTGGGCTGGCTTCAACCTCCGCGCCGGTGGCGATTGCGATCTGGCCCGGTCCCGCGCCCACGAACCCGCCGCCGGTGGTGCGCATCACCAGTCCGCCGAACGGGGCCATGTTCCGCGCGCCGTTAAACCTTCCGCTATACGCCTATGCCGCCGAGCCAAATGTCCCGATCACGGCGGTGGAATTTTTTGCGGATGGCAATGACCTGGGTGCCGGCCGGCCGGTGACCGCCATGCCGCCGCCGCTGCCGCCGGGCGCGGCGCAGCCGCCCATCCTGCTGGTCGCGTCCAACTACTGGGAACTAGTCTGGACGAATCCCGCGCCCGGAACCAACCTCGTGCTGACCGCGCAGGCGACCGACAACAACGGCAACAGCACGGTTTCCGCGCCAGTGCATATCAGCATCCTGTCGCCGTTGCCGCCGCCGACCAACCGGCCGGTCATCGTCAGCATCGTGGCAACCGATCCGGTGGCAATTGAAGGCACCAACGGCTGGACGTGGCCGGGCCTGACAAATTCGCCGCCGACGTGGAGCAACTGGATCGGCGCCACCGCCGCGCTGCTGCCCCGGTTCACCAACTGCGGCCCCAAAAACGCGACCTTCACCGTGTTTCGTTATGGGGCCACGAATGATGACTTGAATGTGAACTATGCTCTCGGCGGCACGGCCAGCAACGGCGTGGATTATGTGGCGCTGCCCGGCTCGGTGACGGTTCCCGCCGGCGATCGCCGGGCGCTCATCAACATTGTGCCGCTGGACGACGGCCCGCCGGACGTGAACAAAACGGTGGTGCTGACGCTGGCACCCGCGACCAATACGCCGCCGGATTATTTTGTCGGCAATCCGTCCCGCGCCGCCGCCATCATCTTGGACAGCGTCGGCCCCCGGCCAACTTCCGGAATGCTGCCCGGCCAATGCTTCCATCTCGCCGCCAACGGGCCGGACACGGCATGGTTTGTGATTGAGAACTCCACTGATTTGGTCCACTGGCTGCCGGTCTGCACCAATCAAGTGGTCAACGGTGCGATTGACTATGTGGACCCGGACGCGCCGGGCAATCCGGCCCGCTTCTACCGGGTCGTGCCTCTTACGGGGACGCCGGCGCAATAAGTCGGGTGGTTCAACAACGCCATTCTCCGGGGCGGAAAAGTTGGTGAAAGCTCCCGGCGCTAATTTCACGAGCAATTTGTCGTCACCAAAGTGTTCGATTTGCGCGGCCGGTGCCACACCGGGTAACGCGATTGCGTAACGGGTGAAAATTCCGGCGGCGGAGCCCGACAGTCGGCCGTTCGGCCCCAAGAGCGGCCGCTCCGGGTTGGGATAAACCGCAAAGCTCAAATTGTTCCTTCCGATGGCGGAAACACGCAACTCCGCAACGTCGCTAATCACATCGTCTTCCGACCAGACCAACCGCTCCGCGCCCCAAGGATTTTATATTTTCAAACAGTGCTCAGCCTGATGCCGGGTCAGCGCCAGAACGGAAAATGACACTTCTCCGTGCGGTCTCACCTCGAAGACCGCGTCCGAACCCAGACGGTTTATATTTACCCGGTCGAGCCGATGCCCGACGCAACTCCGGGGCAAGCCGTCGAAATCCCCACGCTTTCCTTGAAAACATATTCGTTGTCCATGCCGTCCGGCGCGAAAAAGACGCAGGTGGATTTTCCGCCGGCCGCCACGCGTGTCATCAACTGGGCGGTGGTGGGCTTATATACTTAACAAACGCACAAAGTCTGAGACACTTGGCGATACGTTAGCCGTTTGCCCTCGATCCAGCGGGCAAACTGTTTCAGCCGCTCGCCAGCGCTGGCGGGATGTTGTTGTGGCGTCAGGTGGACGCCGGCTTGGGCGTCACGGCGGCGCGGGCGACGGCGGGCAGTGTCGGGGTCAAGTTGTTGAAAGTGGCGGGCCAAGTGCGCGTGAGGGTGCGCCGGGTCATTGTGCCGTTGAGCCGCGCCTACCCGCTGCCAGCCTTGTTTCGCCGCTGCCAGCAGCGACGCAGAACGCTGGCTCCCGCCAGCGGTTGAGGCCGGCATTTTTTCTGGAAAGCAAAGTCCCCCTGCCGGAGGTGTCGCCAAAAACGGCCAGCGGGGAACCTTCCGGCGTCACAACGGTCGTTGGGCTTCCCATTTTCCCTCCAAACAGCCGTCGGAGACCGCCTCCGCACCGCCTTTTCCCAAAATCAAATGCCACTATGAAATATCCGAGTTAGGGCGCTTGCGCTGCGCTGGTTTCCACGATCGAGGAAGGCGGTTGCCGGTCCGGGAAATGCGCAAACCGCGCGCTCAGACGCCGCCGATCCACTTGCGGTCCTCCCACACCGCCTTGAGCGAAGTCAGGTTGCGGGCATCAAAGATATTTTTCGCGGCGGCAACCACTTTGCCCTGCTTCAGGTTTTGGTAGGCGTCGCTGGCACTGATGGCGACGAATTGCAACACACTCGGGTCGCGGTAGCAATCAATCATGCACTTGGTGCAACCGTCGCGGATGAGCTTGGAATCGTCCCAGTCCCAAACCTTGCACATCGGCTCGTGCCACGCGTGGCAGCGGAACAAATCGAGGTTCCAGTCGAGATAGAAATACTTGTGGCCGCCGAGACAGCCGAATTTTTCCTTTTCGCCGCGCAGATGGCGCTGCATTTCGTCGAGCGATTCCGCCGGATTGACGACGGGAAAACCGCTGTTTTTTTTCATCCGCTTGATGTTCTCGAACAGCGCGATGAGTTCCTCCTTGTTGAAATTCACCAGTCCGCTGTCGCTAAAACTCAGATAACTGCTCGCCAGCGACGTCAGCGGATAGCTGAACGTGCAGCTCTTGAAACCGAGCGTCTCCAAAAACTCCGGCAGCTTCTCGTAATCGTCAATCAACCGGCTGGCCGTGATGCTCGCGGTGGTCTGGATGCCGGCGCCCTGAAAAAACCCGTTCGCCTTCTGGATTTTTTTGCAGACGTCCGGCAGACCGCGATTTTTTTCGTGCTTCGCCACGTCGTGCGCGTCGATGGACATGATGACGCTGGTCAACCCGTCGCTGGCGAGGTCGCGCATATTCTGGTCGTTCCAGAGACCGCCGTTGGTGCAGATCATCGGGTGAATGCCGCGTTCCGCCGCGTAGCGCGTCATCGCGCGGATGTCGCGGTGCACCATCGGCTCGCCGCCGACGAAAAGCAGATAGCCGATGTGGTTTTTGAGCGCGATATCAACGACCCGCTGCGCCTCGTCCAGCGTGACGCTGCGCCGCGCCTTCGGATCAAATTGCGAACGCGCGAAACCGCAGAAGCCGCAGTCGGCGTTGCAGATGTTCGTGATGGCGAATTGGAGGTAGCCCGGCCCGCCGTGGTTGAGAACTTCTTTGAACAGGTTGAACGCGCCCTTTTTGGGGCGGACGACTGGCCGGGAAAAATCCGCCGGCGCGGAGGAAATTTTTTCCGCTGTGTCCGGGCCGGCGGTGATGACAGGATTGCTCATGAACAAATTTCGCTATTGTGGCGGCAAAAAATGTCGCGGGCAAAGTTTATTTTCCCGCGAGCCGTTGCAATCCGGCAACGCTTGCGGGCCATTTCGGCTGGAAATCCGGGCTGCCCAGATAATCCAGCAGGCTCGCGCGGAACTGCCGGCGCACCGGGTCGTGCTCCAGATCGTGCTCCAGATCCGCACTGCAGACAAAAATCTTCCCGCTGCCGACCCGGGCCTCGAACGTCAGCGCCAGCTTGTGGTTGGTCGTCCAGTCGTCAATCACCTGCACGCTGGGCTGTAGCGGCGCGGGCAGGTCGTCCAGGATCATCGGCTGGGCGCGCCGCACCAGATACCACCATTGCCAGTCGCTGAAATTTTCCGTGGGAAACTCCGCAAACAGCGGCAGGCGCGCATCGCACAGAATGCCCAGCGTGGTCGGCGCCTGGCGTTTCGTCCACGCGGTGTTCCAGAAAATGCTGCTGAAACCGAACTTCACCGGCCGGTTCGGATCGTTGCGGACTTTTTCCGGCGGCAACAGCCAGAGGACCGTGCCGCCGGCATGCAGCACCGCCAGCGCGGCGGCGTCCAACTCGTGAAAAATCTGCACGCCGGGTGGCACGGCCGGCGCGAAGTCCGGCGGATACACCCACACGTCCCAGTCGTTTTGAATGTCCGTGCCGGCAAAACCGGCGACCAGCCGGCAGCGCGCGGGCGCGGGGATCTTTTCCAAAGCGAACGCGGCCGTGCCCAGTTGAATGCCGTTGCCCAGCGGCAACTCGCGCCGGTCAAAAATCTGCGCGGCCAGCACGCGGCCGTCGTCGGCCACCAGTTGGACATACGGCGTCGCGCCGGCGAGCGGAGCCGCGCCAAAATTGGCAACCTCCAGTTTCGCCGTGAGCGTTTCCTCCGTGGTGAACACGCGCTTGGGCAGCCGCGCCAGCGGCACGACGGCACTTCAAAAGCGGCGGAATTCTTCGGCCGTCACGCAACCTTTGTCATCCCAGAAGGCGTTCAGCACGCCGACGGGCGCCGTGCCCTGGCCCGGAAAATCGGTGAGGCCGAGCAGTTCAAACCCGCCCAGGCCCGGCGTGCGCAGGGCGGATTCAATTTCCTCCTTGTAGCACAGCACCTGCAATTTGCCGGACGCATGCAAAAACCGCTCCGCCTCGTCGCCCAGGCCGCGCGCGGCGAGCGCCTCGCGAAAAATCTCAAAGTTGCCGGCCTTCAAATAGCCTTTGTATTTCTGGATCTCGGAGAAATCGGGAAACGCGCACCACTGGCCGATCTCGTGGCTGATGACCGGCACCGGCCGGCGGCGGAGGTAATCGCGGTAGTCCGTCAACGTCTCCGGCGGCTGCGCGTTGAGGCGCGAATTCAAGCCCTCACCCCACCGCTGGATGCGCGGATTCGGCGTCACGTCAAACTGGTTTTCGGCCAGCTCCGGCCAGCCACTCGCGCCCGTCCACAGCCGGCGCGCATCCAGCGCCTTGAAATGCCGCACATAGTCCGCCAGAAATCGGCTGTAATTTTTTCCGCCCGGCTCATTGCCGCAGGCCATCAGCACGAAGCTTGGATGATTGCCGTAAGCCTTGAGGACGCGCTCCGTCTCGGCGTAAACCCAGGCGTCCACCGGCCGGCCGTCGCCGAGCGTGGTGCTCTGGTTCGCCCACGAGCACGCCTCGATTTGGAAATAAAACCCCAGCTCATCCGCCGCCTGAAACGCCGCCGCCGGCGGACACCAGGAATGAAAGCGGATCAAATTCAGTCCGTGCGCCTTGGCGATGGCGATGATGCGCCTCCAGGAATCCACGACCGTCGGCGGATGACCGGTGAGCGGAAACACGCAGCATTCCAGCGTGCCGCGAAAAAAGGTTTTGCGGCCGTTGATCAAAAACTGCGGGCCATCCGCCGTAATTTCGCGCAGGCCAAACGTGGTGCGGCGCGTCGCGGCGCCCAGCCGCACGGTCAGTTGATGCAGCGCCGGAGAAAATTCGTCCCAGAGCGGCGCGTGGGGTCCCAGGGGAATTTCGGCGGTGAACGCCTCCCCACCCGCGTTCGTCGCCCAGTCCACCGCGATGGGCGGCGTCAATTTTCCATCCACGGAAAATTCCATCGCCCCCGGGCGGGTAGCGGCACCGCCGACGCTGCCGGTCACTGTCACTGATCGCGCCGCGACGTGCGGCTGCACTTGCAAATCCTCAATCCCCACCCACGGCGTCGCGCGCAGCGAGATTTCGCCCACGATGCCGTTCCAGTTGCCCTGGGTGTGGTCGCTGATGCTGTGGGAATTTTCGCCCACGTCCACGATGCGCCGGTTGTCCACGCGGATCGTCAGCGTGTGCGGCCCGGGGGCGAGCCGGCCGAGATCATATTCGTGCGGCGTGCCAAGCGAGTTGTTGGTGCCAAAACATTTTGCATCCACCCAAACCCGGGTTTCCCAGTGCGGCCGTTCCAGCGTCAGCACCGCGCGCCGGTCTTGCCACGCTGCGGGAATTTCCACCTCGCGCTGAAACCAGGCCGGGCCGGCGTAATACTTTGCCGGCGTGAGCCAGAACGGCAGCTTCACATGGCCGGGCTGGCGGTATTTTTCAAACTCCGGCGCGGTGAAAAAAGATCGGTCCACGATGCCGCCGGTCCAGACGGTGTTGGTCGTGATGTCGTCGCCCAGGCCCTCTTCCGGCAGCGAGCCGGGGAGATGAATGTGGCCGGAGAGGTTACGGGCCGGCCAGTTTTCCGTGATGCCCGCGTCGGCGCGGTCCAGCTGGCAGCGCCAGCGGCCGGCGAGCGACACCGTGTCGTCCGCCGTCACCGCCCGCGCCAGCAGCGCGGTGAAAACCACGGTGGCCAAGGCTGGGATTTTTTTCATTGGCAGCCGCAGTTTAACCGGCGTCCGTCCGTTCGGAAACAAGCAAGTGGGCTGACAGTTGAATGGCCAACGCCGGCCGCACGACGATGGGTTTGCAAACATCTATACGCTCTGCCGCCCAACAATTAAATCAGCCAAAAATTATGGCCGCACAAATTTTCCAATCTCCGCCTGCATTTTCTTCAGGTCGGGCAGGTTGATATACATCATGTGGCCGGCGTCAAACTCGGCAAAGGAGATGTTTTTCCGGTAGCCGTCGGCCAGGGCCATGTGGTTCAGGCTGTGCCGGATCGTGTCAATCGGGCAGACCAGATCGCAGCGTCCGCCGAGCACGAGGATTTTCAGGTCCGGCTCCTGGTTTATCACGGCGGCGAGCCGCCCGCTGGCGTTGGCAAAATCATTGCGCACGCCGTAATTCCACGGCTGCACGCCGGCGATAAGTTCATACGGCAAGTCATCTTCAAATTTCAGCTCGCGACGCACATACGAATTCATCGCGGCCGAAAACGGCCCCATCACGGCCGCGCTGGCCGGGTCAAACCCCGCGCCGGGCGACGCCGGGTCGCCGTCGCGGCCGGTCAGGCGCGCATCGTAGGCGCCGAGGATCAGGCCGTCCTCGTGCAGCAGTTGCTTGCGGAACACCGACGGATCCACGCGCAAATTGTTGTCCTCGATGACGGACGGCTTCAGGCCGGTGAGCCGCGCGAGTTCGGCGACGACCTTTTTCCGCTCGTCCGCCGGCAGGTCCGCGCCTTGCAGCAGTGCGGAGGAGAATTCGCCTTTGGCAAAGGCGCGCGCCTCCGCCAGCGCGGCGGGCAAATCCGACTGCAAGTCCGCCGGCAATTTTTTGTGGAAATGCGCCGCCGCCGTGTAGGCCGGCAAAATCAGCGGATATGGCAGGTCGTTGCCCGGCCCGCCGCTGATGGTGCCGAAGTCCAGCACGCCGGAGACAAGAATGAGGCCGTTGAGATACATGCCGCAGCGCCGGCGCAGATGTTCCGCAAGGCCGGCGGCGCGAAAGACGCCGTAGCTTTCGCCGCAGAGAAATTTCGGCGAGAGCCAGCGGTCGTGGCGCGTCGTCCAGAGCCGGATGAATTCGCCGACGGAATCCAGATCACCCTCGTCGCCAAAGAACTCGTCGGGTTTCTCGTCCTTCGCCGGCCGGCTGAAACCCGTGGCGACGGGATCAATGAACACCAGGTCGCTGTCGTTCAGAATGGAATAGGGGTTGTCCATCAGCGCGAACGGCGGCGCGGGCAGCGAGCCGTCGTCGTTCATCTTGACGCGGCGCGGGCCGAGCGCACCGAGGTGCAGCCAGACGGATGCGGAGCCAGGCCCGCCGTTGAAACTAAAAGTGACCGGCCGCTTCACGCCCGCCGCGCCGTCCGTGCGCGTGTAAGCCACATAAAAAACCGACGCGCGCGACGTGCCGTCGGGCTTGAGCAGCGGCAGCATCCCGGTTTCGGCGACATAGGTGACGCGCTCGCCGGCGATGCTGAGCGTGTTGGTCACGCGCACGGGCGCGTGCGAGGCGTCGGGGATTTGGGCGAGGAGATTGGGTTCCCTGACGGCGGCGGGCGCGTTGGTGTCGGCGGCGCGGAGCGGCAGCGTGACGGTGAGGAGCAGCAGGGCGGCGATGTTTTTCATGTTAAATGCAACGGTTCGATTGGACGCAGCTTACCGGCTTCGCGTTCACACGCCACGGAAATTTTTCAGCGCCGCATCCGGGAAAAACTTGCCAACCGTCGCGGATCGTGTGAGGATGGGATGCCGATAAAAAGAGATTCAACCGATGAACTCTTTTGCTCCAGTCAATTTTTCCCGGCGTCACCGCCGCCGCATTGGGCGGGCGACCAGGCCGGCGTTTACCCTCATCGAACTGCTCGTGGTCATCGCCATCATCGGCATTCTGGCGGCGCTGCTGCTGCCGGCGTTGAGCAAGGCCAAGGCGACTGCGCAAGGACTTGTCTGTCTGAACAACCTCAAGCAATGGGGTCTGGCGACGCAGGTTTATGTCGCGGAAAACAATGATTTGCTGCCGCCGGAAGGCAAACCCACCCCACTCGACAGCGACCTCGCGGATCTGACTTATCAAGCGTGGTATGCCCAGCTTCCGGCGGCGATTAATTTGTTGCCACGTTATGTGGACATGCCCGAACGCATGAATCCTACCCTTGCGCCCCATCATTCGATCTGGATTTGTCCAGCCAACCGGCGTCGCGCAAACGTGTCAGCATCCGGCAATAGTCACAATCTTTTCCATTACGCGCTCAATCAAGGGTTCAACGGCGTGAGCGCCAACGATCATCCCAAAATCACGCTCTCCGCCATTCCCGCCGCGCCGACAGCGGTGGTTTGGATTTATGACAACGAAAAAAAACCCGCCTTGGGCGACGGCGGCTCCGTAACCAACCTGCACAATGGCGCCTACTTCTCCTTCCTTGACGGTCACGCGAAGCATTTCAGAAAATCGGAATACTGGAACGGCACTTCCACGGGCATTACCAACAACCCGGAGATGATCTGGAATACCTTTCCCTGAAACTGATTTTCCGACCGTGAAAAAAGAGCGGCTATTTTGGGCCGCTCTTTTGATTGGCGATGGAAATCAAACCGCCGCCGCAATCGCATCGCCCATCTGCGTGGTGCCGACGCGCTTGGCGCTCGTCTCAATCGGATTGTAAATGTCGCCGGTGCGGTGGCCGGCGTTGATGGCCGTGCCGACTGCCGCTTCAATCGCCGCCGCCGCGTCATTCAAGCCAAAGCTGTGTCGCAGCATCAGCGCGCTCGACAGGATTTGCGCGATGGGATTCGCCAGATTTTTGCCGGCGATGTCCGGCGCGGTGCCGCCCGCCGGCTCGTAAAAACCAAAGGTCTGGTTGCCATTCGTCGCGCCGAGGCTCGCGCTGGGCAACATTCCCAGTGAGCCGCCGAGCGCCGCCGCTTCGTCGCTCAAGATGTCGCCGAACATATTTTCGCAGAGCATCACGTCGAACTGCGTGGGCTTGAGCATGAGCTGCATCGCGCCGTTGTCCACGAACATGTGCTCCAGCGCCACGTCGGGATAATTTTTGCCGACGCGCGTGACGGTTTCACGCCAGAGAATGCCGTTCTCCAACACATTCGCCTTGTCAATGCTCGTCAATTTCTTCCGGCGCAACTGCGCGGCCTTGAACGCCACATGGGCGATACGCTCGATTTCCGGCGTGGTGTAAACCATCGTGTCAATCGCGCGAAAATGGCCGCCGCCCAAATCCTCCGTCTTCTTGGGCTGGCCAAAATACATGCCACCGGTCAGTTCGCGAACAACCAGTATGTCAATGCCGTCGCCCTGGCGTTCCTTCGCCAGCGGACACGCGTGCGCCAGAACTTTCGGCAGCGAAACCGGACGCAAATTGGCGAACAAACCGAATTCCTTCCGCAGCCGCAGCAGCGCGGCGCGTTCGGGGCGTTCTTCCTTCGGAATCGTCGGGTCGCGGTCGGGCAAACCGACGGAGCCGAACAAAATCGAATCCGACTCTTTGCAGAGGGCCAAAGTTTTATCTGGCAAAGCTTTGCCAGCCGCGTCAATGCCGGCCCAGCCGACGGGCGCTTCGGTGAGGTTCAGGCGGAAGCCGAATTTCTTTTCCGTGGCGCGCAAAACCTTGATGGCTTCGCGCATGACTTCCGGGCCGATGCCGTCGCCGGCGAGCGCTGCGATGTTGTAAGTTTTCATGAAAACGAGCGGACAGTTTAATTTTTTGCCGCGGCGTGACAATGGAATTTTATTCGACCTTCGCGGGTTGAAATCCAAAAGTTGCCCATGACTTTGCGGAAGCACTTCTTCGTTACCGTCCTTTCAGGACTGGTCGCAGTTGATGGCTGACCAAAAACCAATTTGCAGAACTTGACGCACACAACTGGTCAGTCGTTGCTATCCGGCCAACCCGCAAATAGTCCAGGTTTACAACCCAATCACGCACCGGAAGCCGATACTGCCGTTGGGACTGTTGGGCGTGGAGAAGCTGCGGGCGGCGCATCGCGAACTGCCAGCAGTGCCGTTCCATGGCCCGCTGCGCAGGACACGATAGCCGAAATAACCTGAAGCCGGACCGCGTGGATCGGTCCCGCCCAAATATGCGCTGCCAGCCGGAAACGGCGACGGATCATACCAATCCCAGCACCACTCATACAGGTTTCCAGCCATATCGTATAATCCATAGCCATTGGCCGCAAACGATCCCACAGGACTGGTATAAGGTTGGCTTCCATTAGAAATTCCAATCGAATTGTAGCCGGTCGGTCCCGAATCGTAACTGTAGCTGCTGGTGGAACCGAGATAATTGGCCAGGCTTTCGTTGATGATATTGCCCCACGGAAACCGCTGTCCGCTCAATCCGCCCCGCGCCGCCTTCTCCCATTCCGCCTCGGTGGGCAAGCGATAGCCATTGGCCCCCCAGTTTGGATAGACTGCGTCAATGTCCCCGTTGGTGTAAATCTGGGTCAAACCCGCATCCGTGTAATAGACCGGCGTCAACCCGGCCTGCTGCGACCGTGCATTACACCATTTCACCACATCATACCAGCTCACCGTCTGCACCGGCTGATTGGTGGCCTGGCCAAGTCCCGCATTATCAAAAACATAGTTGGTGGCCCCGGCGACGACCGACCGCCATTGATTGGAACTCACCAAATTCACGTCCATGTAGAATGCGGACACGGTCACATTCGTAGCAGGCACGGCGTCGGGTATGCCATCCAAAGTGTCCCCCATGGTGAACGAACCCGCAGGAATCAGGACCATGCCGGCCGGGATCACCGGTGGGCTGACTTGGCTTAACTGGTAGAATTGCTGCGGTTGGGAGATGGAGTTGGTCACCGTGGCATAGCCATTGACCACCGCCACCGTGTTGGACACCGGGTTCCATGCCGTCGCTGGCAGATTGGTGGCGGTTTGCAAAACATAATTCGTAACCGTCGCCGGCCAGGAAAGAACGACCTGATTGTCCGAAAGCACAATGCTCAAGGCGTTCGTTGAAGCCAATCCGGTTTGTCCGGATAGGAAAAACGACCCGGCTGCCAAGCCCAGCATCAGGAGCAGCGGACTAAATTTGTGGCTGTTTCGAATCAGGTTGCGGCCCAACCCCAAAGAACCTGGAAATAGGAAGCCGGTGACAAATCGGATAGAAAATGTGCGCAGCAGCGTGATAAGCATGTGGTGTTTTTTCTGGTTTGAATTACTGATTTACTATAACGGCCATTGAATTCAATGGCACGAGTTTTAAAGCCCAGTTGCAACCGGCCAGCAATTGAGAGAAATTATACACCAGATTGAAAAATTGTCAAAAAATTAGCCCGACTTCCGCTACTGGAGCAGTGATCTGACTTTTTTTCGGTTCTTCCGGAAAGTTGGGGTCTGGCAGCGAATTGCTTGGTATGAGGGGCCGTCGAGCAGAAAGCTCCCCAGGGGGATTGATTCCCTCTAGCAGGCCGTTGAAAAACGGGTGATTTTTCAGCGCCACGATTTTTCATGGGTGATTTTTTCAAAATTCAGTATGCGAACCGTGGTTACGGCTGTCCCCACCGCAGCCGCCAGTCGGCGGTTGGC
>JAJXXW010000011.1 GCA_021780905.1 bacterium | reverse complement strand
TCGGCGGGCACGCATTGGTTGAGATTGATGACCGTCAGAAAGTCCGGCTGGGCTTGAGGTTTTCCGCGCATGGGTTACAGACAAACTTCAACTTCGCTGGTTCAAACGTTTTTCAACAAACTGCTAAGACTGTCACGGTTGGCACGGATCAAGGCACCAAAACACTCGTGGTCAAAGTCGTTATTGAGCCGCCAGCCACAACGGCCATGTCTGAGGCTGGCCGTCTGCAAAACATGCAAATATCTCAGACCAATCGGCAGGAGGTGTTTCATGGGAATTGTGCCACTTGCCATGTAAAATCAATTGAAGGTCAATATGCCAAGCAGCTTTATGACTTAGTGTGTGGCGTTTGCCATGAGGCGGCGCACCGCGCCAGCATGGTTCCAGATTTGCACACGCTGACTGTGCCGACAGATGAACTGTTTTGGAGCACATGGATTTCCTACGGCCGTTCGGGATCGCTTATGCCCGCCTTTGCCAAAACGGAGAACGGGCCGTTGACGGACATTCAAATTGCCTCACTGGCGGCGTATTTGAATGCGGTCATTCCATCGCATATCACGAATTCGATTCTATGAAACGGAGTCGGCAGTTTGTTTTAAGGCTGTTGCTTGGTCTTCTTTTCTCTACCCCGGTTGGTTTGTTGGCGGGAGCGGCTTCCACCAATCCTACTTGGCAAACCTTCCCGCAGCCCAGTTCCTTCATCATGTCCTTGGCGCGGGACGGGATGGGCAATTTTTGGGTCGGCACGGAGGGCAACGGGGTGTGGCGTTACGCGCCGAATGCAGAAGGGGAGAAGCTGAAAGCGGAAACCACCTCATCCGGCCTTCGGCCCCCTTCTCCCCCGCAAGCGGCGGAGAAGGGGGAATGGCAACAATTCACCACCAAAGACGGGTTGGGGGATGACTACGCCTATTCCGTGGCGGTGGACAAGCTGGGTCGCATCTGGGTGGGTCATCTGAACCACGGCGTCTCGGTCTATAACGGCACAAGCTGGCGTAACTATGATGTGCCCCACGGACCCATCGGCGAGCGGGTCTTCAAAATCGCGGTCTGTCCCACGGACGGAGATGTGTGGATCGGCACGAGCGCGGGGCTGACACGGTATGATGCGGGCAGGGATGAGTGGAAACATTATACGAAGGGCAGTTGTAGGAGCCGAGGTGACGAGGCTCAAATTAAAACCGGGAATCAGTCAGAGCCTCCTCACGTCGGCTCCTACGATGGAACGAACCCCTCACCCGGCCTGTCGGCCACCCTCTCCCCATCCGATGGGGAGAGGGACGGGGTGAGGGGACTGCCGAGCGACCAAATCAGCGCACTGGCTTTTGATGCGAAGGGCAACCTCTACGTCGGGACGCAGTGTGATGGGGTTGCGCTGGCGAGCCGGGCTTCGGATTATACGGATTGGCGGCAAGCGCCGCTGGCGAATCAAGACATACCAACCTTTGCCGGCTATGGGCTGCCGTCCAGGCTGATCAATGATTTGCTGGTGACCTCGGATGGAACCGTCTATGCGGCGACGGATGGCGGGCTGGCGTGGAGCTGGGATGGCGGAACCACCTGGCAGTTTCGCCGGGGCAAGGATTTTGCGGACAAGATGCGCGGCTTGGCCGGTGGTCCGCCCAAGGGCTGGTCGGCCAAGTCCGTTCCCAAGAATGTGCCGCCGGAGGATTATGTGACGTGTCTGGCGGAAGATGATGCGGGGGTGATCTGGGCGGATTTCCGGCAGCATGGGCTGCTGGCCTTGTCCGGCTATGGATATGAGGAGTTGGAAAAAGTGTCTGCTGCCAAAACGGGTGGGGCGGATTACGGGCGGGCGATTTTGCCGATGCCGGATTTTCGTCCGTGGCTGGCGAGCTATGGCGGGGGGTTGTTGCGGGCGGCGGCACCCCGGAGGTTGTTGCATAAAATCGTGGTGAAACCCGAATTGCCGGACGTGGCACTGGACGCGCCGTTTCCCACGTCCGCCCAGGCACCGGACTTGGCGGAGCTGAATGGTTTGCTACAGGAGATGGCAGCAGTGCCAACTGTGAGAATGACGAACGGCGCAGTGGTTGGACTGGAGGATGACTGGCGGACGGAAGGCCAATGGATCGGGCGATACGGACGGTTCTGGATTGCGCTGTGTGCCAACTGGTCGCCCAAGGACGATGTCTGGGGCGCGGGCTGGGGCGTGAGCTATGATGCGCGGTTGGGGCCGAACTGCGCACCGGGCGATTCGCTGCGATATTACATTCAGTGGCTGGCGACGAAGGACAACCGCTGCCTGGAAATGTCACCCACCTATCTGCACAGCCGCGTGCTGAAAGGACTCACGACGTGGGACGTAGATCGGCGGGAAGCGGAATGGGACGATCATGGCGAGACGTATCCGATGAGCCAGGACGGGCCGCATATGTATTGTTCATTGAGCATTCCGGCGGGGTTGTTTTACCTGTCGCTTTACGAGATTGACCCCAATGGGCATAGCGGCGGCAACCGCTTTCGGGATTATACGATATCCATCCGGCCGCATCCGGGGCGCACATCGTTGGATTCGCACATTGGCAACACCACGATCATGCGGTCGTTTTATGACATCGTGGAGTTTGACCAGAAGCCGGAACTGGCGCACGCGCGGGCGCATGATTTCTGGGGCGGGGTGTATAAGCGGTTTCTGGTGCGCGGGCCGACGAAGCTGACGTTTCAGATCAACCGCAATTATTCGATGAACACGATGATTTCAGGCGTGGCGCTGGACCTGGTGGACGAACTGCCGCCGCCCTATTACTGCACCCGGCAGGAATGGGAATCAAAGCCGACGGGCGGCACGGAAGCAGAATCTACTTCCGCCTTTGTCCCCGCCGACAATGCGGCGGAAGCGGCGCAACGGCTGGCGGCGGCACTGGCGGCGATGCCCAATAAAAATGAGACGTGGTGGGCGGAGAACCGGCGGCGGTTTTACCTGCCATTGCTGCGCTGGCAACTGGCGGCCACGGATAAGACCAATTCACCGGCGCTGGCGACGAGTTTTTACGAACTGAACCTGTTTGCGGATTGGGAAAAGCAGCTTCACCAGCAGGGCATCACCACCGCCAGGCAAATTGAGCGGGCTCTCCGCTGGGACGGCGTGACGTATTCCTGCGCCGGCATGGGCCACCAGATGATTTCCGCCTACGTCCAGGCGCACCCGGCGGTGCGAGGCAACCAGCCAACGGTCAACTAATCCAGCGCTCACCCGGCTGCGGCCACCCTCTTGCCATCCGCAAAAACCCGGTCAGGTTGCCGGCACGAATTGTTGAAGCCATTTCGTCAAACCAAAAAGCGCCAGCAAAACCAGGCTCAACCAGCGCGCGGCATCCGGCACGACGGCCAGCCAGTCCACAAAAACGATGCCCGCGAGCAGGTTCGCGACGATGAGCGCCCTATTGCCGGTGCCGCCGTTGAACAGGGGCCGAAGGCAGCGCCCGACCCACACGATCAGGACGCCGGCAATCCAGAGTGCGCGCAGCCGGAAGCTGCCGGTGTTCATCGCCAACGCCAGCAGGATGGGCGCGGCCAGCAGGAGCAGCGGCCGGAACGGGACTGGCCCGCGATAACTTTCGCGCCGCGCGACGTAGCTCAAGCCGACGACGTAAAACGCCAGCGCCAGCCCGCAAAAGATCGCCCAGCCGGCCAGCCCCCACGCGCCGGTCGCGCCGGCGATGATGTAAACCCAGAAGCGGCAGAAGCCCATGAGCCACGGCGCGGCGTTGAAGAACTTGTGCGAAAAATTATAGAGCAGGATGAACAGCGCGAGCAGAAACGCCGCGACCGCCGCCAACTGGCCGCAGAACAACAGCAGGAAAATGCCCGCAGCGAGCTGTCCGAAGCCCAAACGCCAAACGAGTGGCTCCGAGATTTTTCCGGTTGGAACCGGGCGTTCCGGTCGGCGCTGACGGTCAAAGTCCGCGTCGAAGGCGTCATTCAAATACATGCCGCCGGTGTAGAGCAGGCTCACGCCAAACAGGAGGAACGGCAGCTTTGGAAAATTCCCGGCGCCGCCGAGCCACCAGCCCGCGAGGCAGTTCGACCAGACGGTTGGCAAATTCGACACGCGCCCGAGGATGAGTAGCGTGCGGAATGAGGGGGCGGAATTCATGGCGCGCGCAGGAAAGCAAAAAAATCAGCGGCTGGCGAGTCCGCGTTTGGCGAGTTCCGCCAGCGTCCAGGCGTATTCCGCCGCGAGCTGGTCCACGACGCTCCGCGATTTCAGTTCCGGGGGCAGCACTTCCCAGGTGTAGGTTTCCATTTCGAGATGCGGGCAAACCTCCGGGCGGGCTTGCAGCCAATCCAAGGCGCCGAGCAAATGGTCGTTCGTGTTCGCAAACGGCGGCGCGGCGGGCGCGTGCAGCGGCACGTGAAAGTGGATGCGCCACTCGGCTGATTGGTGGACGTTCAAGGTTGCAGGCGGAAGGTTCAGCGCATCGGGCAGGTCGCGGTGGATGGAGCGCTTGCCGGTGTCGTCGCGGGTGACGACCTGATGCAGATAGACGTCCTCGGTGAATTTTTTCAGCGCCGCGCGCGCCGCCGGCGTGGGCGAGACCTTGAGCGCGGAGCTTAAGTGGATTTTGCTGATCTTGATGCCGTGGTTGACCAGGGCGGACAGGGCGGTTTGCGGCTCCTCGAATTCGACCGCGAAATGGCAGCAGTCGTAGTTGACCCCGAGGTGCGCGTCCAGGCGCGCGTCCCGCGGATGTTCGGCGCGGAGCTGTTCAAAGAAATCAATCGTCTCCGCGCTGGTTTCGAGCAGGCACAGCGGTTCCGGTTCGAGGCCGAGGTGCAGGTGCCGGCCGCTCTGTTCGCTGACGCGCGCGACGTGCTCGACCGCCCGCCAGAGGTTTTGGCGGATGGCTTTCAAAGCAGCGGGCGGCGGCTGGAATTCCTTGAACGAGCCGGGCAGCGTGCTGACGCTGCCGGCGATACCCGCCGGCACCAATTGCGCGAGCAGATCAAATAGCCGGTTCGTATAGGCCAGGCGCTCCGGCGAGGACCAGTCCGGCTGGTAAACTTTTTCCTTCACGCGTGTGCCATGGAAGCGGCCGTAAGGAAAGCCGTTGATGGTGAAAACATAGCCGTCGTTGGCCCCGAGCCAGCGTTGAAAGGCCAGCAGCGCGGCGGGTTCGCTTAACTCGACGGCGGCGCGTTCGCCCAGACGCAGGCCGATGGCAAATGGTTTTTGCGGGCCGACGCGGTCGCGCACGGCGAGAGTGTGGTTTTGCAGCGCGCTCAATATTTCACCCCAGGTTTCGCCGCGGTGGATGTTCGTGCAATAGGCGAGGTGCCGGCCGTGGTGCAGTTTCATGTGCCGAGAGAAGATGCGCGGAAACGGCGCTTTTGCAATGTGGAAATGGGTTGATCCCTTTGGAATTGACGCGGCCGGGCTTTGCCGGTAGCCTCCTGCACCGTTCGACGCATGAAGCGTTGACGGTAAAACTCTTTATGTCTGAAGGATACTGCGTCAAGTGCAAGGCCAAGAAGCCCATCGCCGACGGTGTTGAGGAAACCATGAAAAACGGCCGCAAAGCCATCAAGGGTAAGTGTCCTACCTGCGGCACCGTGATGTTCAAAATCCTGGGCAAAGCCGCCGCCACCGCTCCGACCAATCCCAATCCATCGCCCGCCGCTTGATTTTGAATTATGTCGCAACAGCTCGCCTACGTCATTGTCACCCCTTATTCCCTCCACAAGTCCCGCACCGGCGGTATCCTGAGCCGGCTGATCACTCGCACCGGCTTGGATCTGGTCGGCCTGCGGATGTTTGCGCCCAGCCCGGAACTGGTCCGGGAATACGCCGAAACCATCGTTTCCGCGCATGACACGCAGGACCGGAAGATTCAGGAGCTGCTAAAGCAATACGTCCTGACCGATCTGGCACCCGATCCCAAAACCAGCCGCCGTCGCCGCGTCATGATGCTGCTCTTTCGCGGCGATGAAGCCGTGCGCAAAGTCCGTTCCGTCGTCGGCAACCTCAGCCCCAACCGCCGCGGCGGCGAAACCATCCGCGACACTTACAGCGACCTCATTCTCGACGAAAACGGCAATGTCCGCTACTTCGAGCCGGCGGTGCTGGCCGCGCCGAACGTCGAGGAGGCGGAACAGAAACTCAAAATGTGGGCGCGCTACTCGGACGCCGATGGCGGCGTGCTGGAAAACGTCATCCAATACGCGCCGGGCGAAACCCCCGAGCGCACGCTCGTCCTCATCAAGCCGGACAATTTCAAGTTCGCCACCGGCCGGCCCGGCAACGTCATTGATTTCTTCTCGCGCACCGGTCTTTACATCGTCGGCGCGAAAGTCCTCCGCATGAGCACCGCGCAGGCCATGGAATTTTACGGCCCGGTCCGCGAATTTCTCCGCGCCAAGCTCAAGGACGGCGTCAGCGCCAAGGCCCGGGAAATTCTCGAAAAGGAATTCGGCTTCAAGATGTCGGCGGACGACCAGAAGACGCTCGGCGAAATCCTCGGCCCGCTTCAAGGCGACTCGCAGTTCGACAACATCGTCCGTTTCATGTCCGGCCACGCGCCCGGCGAAATCCCCAAGAGCAACTGGGACAAGCCCGGCACCGAGAAGTGCATCGCGCTGGTCTATGAAGGCGTCGGCGCCGTCAACAAGATCCGCGACGTCCTCGGCCCGACCGACCCGTCCAAGGCACCGCCCGGCTCCATCCGCCGCGAATTCGGCTCCACCATCATGGTCAACGCCGCCCACGCCAGCGACTCCGCCGACAACGCCAAACGCGAATTTGGCATCGTCAAGCCCGGCGAAAACAACTTCAAGCAGGTCGTCGAGGAAGCCCTTGGCAAGGCCTGACCGTCACATCTTGTCCCAAGAAAAGCCCACTCGATGGAGCGGGCTTTTTTGTTTTGCCGGGCGGCGCGGTTGCGCGCTTCAGCCGCGCCGACTCCGCTTTTAGGAAGCGGTCAAGATCCACCCGCCGGGAGCAACGCGGCGCAGAAGGATTTGATTTGAGCCTGAAAACCGGCAATAATTGCCAACAAAAAATGCGCATGAGTGCAAAAGAAAAAGCGGTATCACTAAAAACGTCTCTGGCCCGATTCATTTTGTTGGTCGCCCTGTTCGCCGCCGGGTTTCAAGGGCGCGCGGCGGGTGATCCCTTTGCCGGTTACTGGTCCTTGCACCTGCCCGATGGCAGAGCGGGCTGGCTGCATGTGAGCGGCACGGGCGACGGCCTGAAGGCGGAGGCGCTCTGGGGCATCGCCAGCGTGGTCCCGCTGGACTCCGCGAAGCTGCTGGACGGCAAGCTGGTCCTCACCCACCGCCGCAAGACGGAGCGGAAAAATGCCGAGGGCAAACCGATCTATGTCACCGAAACCCTCACCGCCACCATGGACGGGGATAATCTTTATTTTGTCAGCGTCACACCCCAGCCGGAGGGTGGCGCGGTGCGCGTGGAATTTTCGGGGCATCGCCAGCCGCCGCTGCCGCCCGCGCCGGACTTGAACCGGGTGCGATTCGGTCCGCCGATCCAATTGTTCAACGGCACCAATCTCGACGGCTGGCGGCTGGTCGAGACGAATGCGGCGAACGGCTGGCGCGCCCAGGACGGGCTTTTGATCAACGACGTCACGCTGCCGCCCGGATCGCCGCCCCGGGATTTTGGCAATCTGCGGACGGTGGCGGAGTTTGAGGATTTTTCGCTGCACGCCGAAACGCGCGTGCCGCCGCACGGCAACAGCGGCATTTTCCTGCGCGGCACGGACGAGGTGCAGGTATATGACAGCTACGGCCGGCCCAACGATTCGCACAACATGGGCGCGCTTTACAGCCGCATCCAGCCGCGGGTGTCCGCCGAAAAACCGGCGGGCCAATGGCAGACGCTCGATATTATTTATGTGGACCGCCACGTCAGCGTGACCCTGAACGGCACCCCGATCATTGACAACCAGCCTGTGCTTGGCCCGACCGGCGGTGCGCTCTGGCCGGAAATGGACCGGCCCGGCCCGATTTACCTGCAGGGCGACGAAGACACCGGCATCGCCTACCGCAATCTGATCCTGCGCCCGGTCTTGAAAAACTAGCGCGCGTCCCACCGCCGCCAACCGGCCTTCTTCGGTCAGGGATGCGAGAAATCCATCGCTCCCGTTGCCGGGCTTTGCTATGGTCACGGCATGATTCTGACGCCTGACGAACTGCGCAGCCTAGTCGAACTCACCCAGCCGTCGCCGCACACGCTGCTTGGTATGCACCCGCTCGGCGACGGGTCCGGCGTCGTCGTCCGGGTGCTGCTGCCGGACGCCCAGACGGTGGAAGTCCAGCCCGTGCACGAAAAGCGCAAGCCCAAGTTCGCTTTGGAACGCATTCCCCACACGGATGTTTTTGAGGGCGTCACCAAACAGGCCAATGCGGTCTATGCCTACGATCTCGTCATCATGGACAAGGCTGGCCAGACGCGCCGCACGCGGGATGCGTATTCGTTTTTGCCGACACTGGGCGAGGCGGATTTGTTTTTGTTCGGCAAGGGCGATGAGCAGAAAATCTACGACAAGCTCGGCGCGCAACTGCGGACGATTGACGGCGTTCCCGGCACCAGCTTTGCGGTGTGGGCGCCGAACGCCCAACGGGTGAGCGTCGTCGGCGATTTCAACCGCTGGGACGGCCGCTGTCATGCGCTGCGGTTGCTCGGCGTGTCGGGCGTCTGGGAAATTTTCATTCCCGGCGTGGGGCAGGGCGCGCATTACAAATTCGAGATTCGCGACGCGCACGGCCATGTGAAGCTGAACACCGACCCGTTCGGCTTTTTCTTCGAGGTCGCGCCCAAGCAGGCGGCGATTGTCTGGGACACGAAAAAATTCCAGTGGACCGATGACGCCTGGCTGGAGCAGCGCCGCGAACGCGACGCGTTGCGGTCGCCGATGAGCGTCTATGAGGTTCACCTTGGTTCCTGGCAGAAAAAGACGGCCACGGAGTCGTGGAGCTATCGCGAACTTACCGCGCCGCTGGCCCAATACATGAAACAGATGGGTTTCACTCACGTCGAATTTCTGCCGCCGGCGGAGCACGCGTTCTATCCCTCCTGGGGCTATCAGGTCACCGGTTTTTTTGCGCCGACCAGCCGGTTTGGCACGCCGGACGATTTCCAATTTCTCGTCAACGCACTGCACGAGGCCGGCATTGGTGTAATTGTGGACTGGGTGCCCGCGCATTTTCCGCGTGACGAATGGGCACTCGCGAAGTTCGACGGCACGGCGCTGTTTGAGCACGAAGACCCGCGCAAGGGCGCGCATCAGGACTGGGGCACGCTGATCTTCAATTTCGGCCGGCATGAAGTCGTGAACTTTCTCGTCGCCAATGCGCTTTACTGGTGCGAGCGTTTCCACATTGACGGCCTGCGCGTGGATGCCGTCGCCTCGATGCTCTATCTTGATTACTCGCGCAAGGCGGGCGAATGGATTCCGAACCAGTTCGGTGGCCGGGAAAATCTGGAGGCCATCGAATTTCTAAAAAAGTTCAACCACGTCACGCACACGGAATTTCCCGGCGTGATGACTATTGCGGAAGAATCCACCGCCTGGCCGCAGGTTACCCGTCCGCCTTACCTTGGCGGCCTGGGCTTCTCACTCAAGTGGAACATGGGCTGGATGCACGACACGCTCGGTTACTTCAAGCGCGAACCGATCCACCGCCAATATCACCAGAACGACCTCACGTTTGCGATGCTCTACCACTTTCACGAAAATTTCGTCCTGCCGCTCTCGCATGACGAAGTGGTGCATGGCAAGGGTTCGCTCATCACGCGGATGCCCGGCGATGACTGGCAGAAATTCGCCAACCTCCGCACGCTGCTCGGCTATCAATGGCTGTTTCCCGGCAAGAAACTGCTCTTCATGGGCGGCGAATTGGGCCAGACGAAGGAGTGGAACGAGAATGCCCAGCTTGACTGGTGGCTGCTGGACGCCGGCCCGTTTCATCGCGGCGTGCAGAAATTCGTCGCGGACCTGAACCGGCTTTATGCCGCCTCGCCCGGACTGTGGCAGGCGGATTACGACCCTAACGGGTTCCATTGGATTGATTGCAACGACCGCGAAAACAGCGTGCTGTCCTTCCTGCGCCAGACGGCGGATGGAAAAAACCAGACTGTCGTCGTCCTGAACCTGACGCCGGTGCCGCGGCCGCATTATCGTCTCGGCCTGCCGCGCGGTGGCCAATGGCGCGAAGTGTTGAACAGCGACGCCGCGATCTATGGCGGCAGCAACCAGGGCAACTACGGCGGCGTCACGACGCAGAGCCAGTCCAGTCACGGTCATCAGCATTCGGCGGAATTCAATCTGCCGCCGTTGAGCGTCAGTGTGTTTCAGGCGGAATGAAGCCCAAAGCGTCGCGCGCAGGCTGCGAAGCTGGCAGGTTGGCGAAGGAAGAAAATCATTTTTCCCTTCGCCCTTTCGTGGCCTTCGCGCGATAACGGCGTTTCAAATCCATGTTTATTTGTTCCCATCCGTCGTTTAATTTCTTCGGATGAAGATCATTTCCTGGAATGTCAACGGCCTGCGCGCGGTGCTGAAGAAAAACTTTCTGGAGTTTCTCGAAGCGGAAAAGCCGGATATCCTTTGTCTGCAAGAGACCAAATGCACGCCGGACCAGGTGGAGCAGCTGTGGCCGGCGAACTACACGACCTTTTGGAATTGCGCGGAGAAAAAGGGTTATTCCGGCACCGCCATCTTCACCCAGGAACGCCCGCTCAAGGTTGTGCCGCACATCGGCATCGCGGAACACGACAAAGAAGGCCGTGTGCTGACCGCCGAATATCGCGATTTTTATCTGGTGAACGTTTACACGCCGAATTCAAAGCGCGAGTTGGAGCGCCTGCCGTATCGGCAAATCTGGGACAAGGATTTCCTCGCCTACCTGAAGAAGCTGGAGAAGAAAAAGCCGGTGATCTTTTGCGGCGACCTGAATGTGGCGCACACGGAGATGGATCTGGCCAATCCCAAGGCGAATGTCCGCAACCACGGCTTTACCATCGAGGAGCGGGACGGTTTCAGCGCGTTCGTGAACGCCGGTTTCGTGGACACCTTCCGCGAGTTTGAGCAGGGCGGGGGACATTACACCTGGTGGAGTCCGATGAGCGGCGCGCGTTCGCGGAACGTCGGCTGGCGCATAGACTACTTTCTCATCTCGCCCGCACTGCGGCCGCGCCTGAAAAAAGCGTTCATCCGCCCGGATGTGCTGGGCAGCGACCATGCCCCGGTCGGCATCGAGCTGGTCTGAATGATGGCGTTGTCCGCGCCGTCACTTCCGGCCTTCGCGGCGGTTCAGCCATTGGTGGCCGAGATCGCCCAGGGTCTTGGCCTTGAGGATGCGTTCCGCCAGCGGGAACACGATGCGCTCTTCCTTGTCGAAATGTTTGCGGGACGCGGCAATGGCGTTGAGCAGGGTTTTCTTCGCAACCTTGAGTGTGCGCGCCTTCTGCACTGCGTGCAGCACCGCTTCGATGTGTTCGTGCTCGTCGTGAAAGTTTTTCTGCTGGCCCATCTGGTCGAAGTAAGGATCGAGCGGCTCCATGAACAAATCGTCTTCCAGTTTCGAGTGCGGGGCGTGCACCTCCTCCACCACGGCGGCCAGCGCCTTGACCTCGCCGAGCGTCTTGAGCTTCGGCACGCTGGCTTCGATGTGGTCGAACAGGTTGTGGAACACCGCGTGTTCCGCGCGCAAGACGTCGGTGATTTTCATGGCTGCTGACAGCTTGCGAAAGCGCTTCTACGGACGCAAGCGCAAACGGGATTGCTGCCGGGCCCGTTCCTCGATAACACAAGAACCGTGAGCGCGCCAATCGAAGAACTGCGTCGGGCGATTGAACTGGCTTTGGCCGGCAAGTGGGACGCCGCGCATGAACGGGTCCAGCAATACGAAGACGATGCCTCGGCAGCGTGGATTCATGCGGTGCTGCACAAAATGGAGGGCGACCTCGGCAACGCCCGCTATTGGTATCGCCGCGCTGACCGGATGGACCACCTCACCGACGAACCGCGCGCGGAATTGGCCGCCATTCAGGCCGGACTCCGCTCCCGGCGCGACGCGTGAAGCGCCAGCCATTTTCGGTCACAAGCCTCCCAAATTATAGGTGGACGATACCGGCCCCCAGCCGGCGGCGTTGTGCGCCTGCACCGTCACCGACCAGTTCGGAATAAAGTCCACGTTGAAGTAGGTCGAAAGCGTCGTGCCGGACACCGTCTGCGGGAACGTGCCCGCCCCGTCGCTGCCGGTAATGGTGATGAGATATTGGTCCACCGGGCTGTTGCCGGGATTGGCCGGCTGCCAATTGGCGACGAGCGTGTCGTTCGTGGCTGTCGGATTAAGGTTTGACCAGTTCGCCGTGACGCCGGCAGGGGCCGACGGTGGGACCGTGGCCGGAGCGGTGGTAACGCTGATCGGGGCCGAGGCCGGACCGGGTCCGCCGAGGGTGGCGCTCACGACGGTGATTTGATACGTTGTCGCCGGCTGCAAAGTGGTGATAATTCCGTTCGTGACCGGCCCGGTCACAGTGGTCGTGAGAACTGAATTCGTTGAGTTGACCGGCGTCGCGGTGAGCGTTGATGAAGTGATGGCGTTCGAGTTGACACCGTTTGGCGTCCACGAAATCTGAAATTGATCGCCCGACTGAACGACGGTCACGCCGGTCGGCGCCGCGGGAATCGGCACGATGAGATACGCATTCGCCCCGGCGTTATAGAGAATGTCGTTGAACCCGTCGGTGGCAATGAACATTGGATTGGCCGGCATCCCGGTTGCGGGTATGTTTGTGGAAATGACGTTGCCGGCAAAATCCCAGATCACGGCGACCGAAGCTGTGTGTATGGAAGGTGGGCTGCCGGCCTTGCCGGTGCTGCAAGAAGTCCTCAGGTAAACGTTGCCGGTCGGAAATCCATTGGTGGGATCAAAGCCGGTGGCGTAAACCTCCTCCGTGATGCCGCCGCACCAATAGCCAAGAATGGCGAAGGCGGCGGACTGTGACAACAGCAGTTGCGTCGGCTTGGGTTGAAGCACCGTCCGGTAAAAACCTTTGCCCGCCGCCAGCGCATTGCTCATGGTAACCGTCTTGATGAGTCCGTAGCCTTGCAGCCCGGCTTGGACATTGGTCCACGGCTGCGACAAATCCGGACACACCTGCACCCCGTAATAATTCGTGACGGTGGTCGGGAACGACAACTGCAAATCTTTGCCCGAAGGCGTCGCCACCAGTCCGCCCGGCGGAACGACGACTGCGGCCGCAGAGAATGCGCCCAGGAAAGCAAAGCCCGAAATTAAGGTAACAACACCGACCAGCGATAAACACGCTTTGATAATGGTAAACATAAGTCCGACTTTAGATGAAGATTAGTTCAGGCGGGCGGTGCAGTCAAACTGAGAATTGGATTGAAGTCGTGCGGCTTACGCAAAATGTTTCTTTGGATGGCCCTCACTCCTCACCGCGCCGGCCGGATGGACCGCGTCTCCGAGGAACCGCGCGCGGAATTGGCTGAGATTCGGGATGAACGCTGTTGGGAAAAACAATTTCTACCCGACCAGCCAAAGAACTGTGGCAGGAGCTTGCCAACATCCCAGCCGCTCTTGCATCCTGACCGGCAAAAACCAAACACGAACACCGAACTCGTCAAAAAAAGCGGCTGACGCCACGTTGGCTGGAACGATGCCTTTCTCTGAAATCGTCGGGCTGCTGTTCGAAGCGAGCGTTGAATATTACCACGTGGATTACGTCGGCCTGCGGAAGACCTTTTACAGGGCCACCGGCGCCGGGCGCTGGGTTATGACAATCACAACTATCACGCGCACCTGCGGTTGGATCCGTTGTGGGCGGTGGCCTGTAAGCAGGCTGATCCGCTGGGCGGGGACCGGTTTTCAAGCCGACCCATTGAGGCGTGTCTGCTGGAAATGGGGGATGCGCTGCCTGCCCAAGCAGGCCCAAGAGATCGTGGTGAATTTGGAGGCCATGGGCCACTGGGTGCATGGAATCCAGGAAGGGCGGCATTTCAACGCTGACTACGGCGACTATTGTTATCTGCCACTCTACGCTTTTGCCGGTGACATTCCGTTGTGGGCGCAGTGGCGCACCGGTGACCAGGACGCGGCCGCAGGGGGGGGTGGCGGCGCTGGAAAAGATCGTGGCGGCGATTCGGAAACGCTGCCGGCGGGCGCGGATCATGGTGCGCGGGGACAGCGGTTTCTGCCGGGAGGAAATTCTGGCCTGGTGCGAGCGGCAAAGCCCGATGGTCTGTTACGGCCTGGGTTTGGCGAAAAACTCCGTGCTGGTGGAGCGCTTGAGGCCGGCGCTGGCCGGAACGGAACTGGCGCGGGCGACGGCGGGCAGTGTCCGGGTCAAGTTGTTGAAAGTGGCCGGCCAAAAGTGCGCGTGAGGGTGCGCCGGGGCCATGTGCCGTTGAGCCGCGCCTAACCCGCTGCAAGCCTTGTTCCGCCGCTGCCAGCAGCGACGCAGAACGCTGGCTCCCGCCAGCGGTTGAGGCCGGCTTTATTCTGGAAAGCAAAGTCCCTTGCCGGAGGTGTCGCCAAAAACTGCCAGCAGCGAGCCTTCCGGCGTCACAACAGTCGTTGAGGTTTCCATTTTCCCCCAACCAGCCGGCGGAGACCGCCTCCGCACCGCCTTTTCCCAAAATCAAATACCCCTATGAAATATCCGGGTTAGGCGACAAAACTGTAGTCGTAGGGCTTGCGCATTTCGCGGGCGAGTTGCGCGTTGCCGGTTTCCGCCCCATCGCCCACGAAAATTTCCTGCTCGGGATCCCACTGGAACTTGCGGCCGGAGCGCAGCGCGATGACGATGAGATGGCCGACGGACGCCGAACGGTGGCCGCCCTCGATGTTGCTGATCGGGTCCTGGCGCGAACGCACGCACTCAAAGAAATTCCGCATGTGATTGTGGCTGACTTCGAGGCGAATGGCATTGCTGGGCAGCGGCGCGTGGAGTAGCTCCTTGTCGCTGGCGGTGATTTCATCGCGGTTCACCCAGAGCCAACCGTCCGTGCCGATGAACTTGATGCCGTTGCGCTGGCCGTTTTCGTTGATGATCCCGCCGCCCCAGGTCTCGTCGGTCGTGGTTTTCATCACCTGCCTGACGCCGTTGGCCCAGTGGAGCGTGGCCTCAAATTCGCTCGGCGTGGTGTAGCCGCCGGGGATCGGGCCGGTCACCACTTTCGCCTCGACATCCACCGGCCCGTCCAGGCCCATGCCCCACCGCACGATGTCGTTGTGATGCGCGCCCCAATCCGTGACCGGGCCGCCGGCATAGTCGAACCACCAGCGAAACATGACGTGGCAGCGCTCCTTTTCGTAATCCACATTGGGCGTCTGGCCCTGCCAGAAATCCCAATTCAATCCGGCCGGCACCGGCACGGAGTGAAACGGCCCGGCGCGCAAGCCGGCGGGCACAAACACATTGACCGCTTGCAATTTTCCGAGACGCCCGTTGCGCACCAGTTCGCACGCGAGATGAAACCGCGAGTCGCTGCGCTGTTGCGTGCCGGTCTGGAAAACCACTCTGTTCTCGCGCACCGCTTTGACGACATGCTTGCCTTCGTCAATCGTCAACGTCAGCGGCTTCTCGCCGTAAATGTCTTTCTTCGCCTTCGCCGCCGCCATGTTGACCAGCGTGTGCCAGTGATCGGGCGTGCCCTGGACGATGATGTGAACGTCGTCCCGCTCCATGACCTTGCGGAAATCGTTGTATTTGTCGGGCGTCTTGCCGTCCGTGGTGAACTGTTTCACGGCCGCCCGGGCGGAATTATCATCCACGTCGCACACCGCGAGGATCTCGCCGTAGTTGCTGGCGTTTCGGGCATCGCCGCTCCCCTGGCCGCCGCAACCGATGAGCGCGATGCCGGGCCGGTCGTTCGGGCTGGGCAGCTTGGGCTGACTGGCCGCCGTTTCCGCGGCGCCGGTCAGTTGTTCCTGGACAAACCACAAGGGCAGACCCGTGGCCGCCGCCGTGGCGGTGCAACGGGCCAGAAACGAACGGCGCGTGATGTGAAATAATTTTTTCATTAGCGGATGAACGGACGTGGTGGTTTATTGGTTTTCGCCGAGGCGCATCGAACGAATCCAGATATTCCGGAAACGCACCGGATTGTTGTGGTCCTGCAATTGGATGAAAACCTCCGGCGGATGCGGCGGAGGGTATTTCGAGGGCGAACGCCAGTGTAATTCGGGGTTGATGCCGTCCGTCATCCCCACGAGTTCGTAATGGTTCTGGATCACGACGCCGTTGTGCAGCACGGTGATGACCGCCTTTTTGACCAATTCGCCTTTTTCGTTCCAGCGCGGTGATTCAAACAGAATGTCGTAAGTCTGCCATTCGCCGGGCGGTTTGCAGGCGTTCACCAGCGGCGGCGACTGCCCGTAAATCGCGCCGGCCTGACCGTCGGAATAGGTCTTGTTTTGGTAGCTGTCCAGCACCTGCACCTCATACATATTATTGATGAGAATGCCGCTGTTGCCGCGCGCCTGGTCGGTGCCGTGCGGCGGATTCGGCGAGGCCCATTCGACGTGCAATTGAAAATCCGCCCACTTGCCTTTGGTGCGAATGCCGCCGCCCTTCGGCGCGGTCTCCACAAAATCATCGTGCGTGTTCCAGGTGGCCTCCGTGCCGTGAACACTCTCCCATTTCGCCAGCCCATGCCCGTCGAACAGCACTTCGGCGTCGGACGGCGCCGGCGCGCCCTGGCTGAACGTCGCGCCCGGCGTGACAACCGCCGGCTGCGGCCGGGCCGGATCGTGGACATGCCACTTGCCGGTCGGCTCCATTTCGAGATGTTCGGGTTCGGCGGCCGCAAGCAGGCGGGGGGAAACCAGCAGTGCCGTCGAGAGAAAACTCGCAGCGAGCAGCGCAACAATTTTAATATTCATGGGCAGGTAAATTTGCGGACAGGTTTTTGGACTGGGTTGGAATGGATGCGTTCAATTTTTAAGCGGAAATTTTTTTAACACGGGCGGCGGGTCCTGTCCAGTGTAATTCGTGGTGCCCCGCACATTCTGGCGCACTCGGACCCGGTTTTGGAATGGCAGGGACCCCGCGCGGCGACAACCGCGTCCGCAATCCCAACGTGTGCAAATCGGGCGAGCCAACGAACACGTCGAGGAAACGGCCGGGGTTTTGAGCGGCAATGTAATCTTCCAATGACTCGGCAAACAGCACCCATCAAGTATGGCGCGAGTTGCGCCGCTTGGGGATCAGCTTGGCGCGCCGGCGTAGCTGGGGTGTTTCCACCGATCCCGAATTCGCCCAAAAGGCCGCGGACATTGTCGGGCTTTATTTATCCCCGCCGGACAACGCGCTGGTGTTGGCCGTGGACGAAAAACCCTGTATTCAGGCCTGGGAACGCCAGCAGGGCTGGTTGCGTCTGCCCAGTGGTCAAGCCCTCAGCGGCTATCAGCATGATTATACCCGGCACGGCACCAGCACCCTGTTCGCCGCCTTGGACGTGGCCAGCGGTCAGGTGCAGGCCGGCCACTATGCGCGCCGTCGCCGCCGGGAATTCTTGGATTTCATGAATGAAGTCGTGGCCGCCCATCCGAGGCGAGCGATCCATGTGGTGCTGGACAACCTGAACACGCACAAGCCCAAACCCGACCGCTGGTTGGGGCAGCATCCCCAAGTGCGCTTTTATTACACGCCAACGCCCGCGTCCTGGTTAAACCAAGTCGAGGTGTGGTTCAGCAGCTTAAGCCGAGCCGCCCTGCGCGGGGCCAGCTTTCGCAGCGTGCGTGAGTTGCGGCAGGCGATTGACGCTTTTATCTCGGCCCACAACCAGACGGCGGCACCCTTTGAATGGACAAAGGTGAAAGTGCATCCCAAAAGCCTCGCCAGTAAATATGCCAGTCTT
>JAJXXW010000030.1 GCA_021780905.1 bacterium | reverse complement strand
GGCCAACCGCCAACTTGTGGCTGCGGTTGGGGCAGCCGTTACCACGGTTCGCACACTGAATTTTGAAAAAATCACCCATGAAAAATCGTGGCGCTGAAAAATCACCCGTTTTTCAACGGCCTGCTAGTTTGGTTGGTTTGCTTCGAGGCCTTTTTTCAGATCGCTCAACGCCTGGAGGCGATGGCGTTCGTATTTGCCAATCCAGCGCTCGGCGATCTCGTGGATCGGCACCGGATTGAGGTAATGCAGCTTCTCGCGCCCGCGCCAGACGACCGCGACCAGGTTGGCAGCTTCGAGCAACCGCAGATGCTTGGTGACCGCCTGCCGCGTCATGTCGAGGTGCGCGCCCAATTTGCCGAGCGTCTGCCCGTTATTCTTGTGCAGCACATCGAGCAATTTTCGGCGGCTTTCGTCCGCCAGGGCTTTGAACACCGCATTCATCGCGCACAACTATATGCAACCATTTAGTTGCATGTCAAGCGGCAAACTAAAAAATTTCCGGCTCTCGCATTCCGCGACGTTGAGGAAAACGGGAGCGCCTGGACTCGGTCACCGGCAAAGCTTCGGCGGCAGTCGTCCGTAACCATCCCCACCCGATTTCTAAAACTGGCAGCCCCCGCCGCCTTTGCCCCCGCGGTGGCCCGGCTGGAAAAAGATTTGCGCCCCTGGCCGGAAAACAGTGGATTGGCAACGGCCGCAATGATTCTGCATGGTTCAACCAAATGGTCTTTAGTTTTGGCGGCAATCTGCTAACTTTCCCCTCGCTTTAGCCAGGGCCACCGACGTGTTTCATCCGTGGCTGATCATAATTTATGAGCAAAATCGCGTTATCAAAATGTTTCGTGAACGCCGAAGTCGAGGCAGCCGCGCTGCGCGCCATCCGCTCCGGCCAATACATCCTCGGCAAGGAATCCACCGCGTTCGAGGCCGAACTCGCCGCGCACACCGGCACCACGCAATGCGTCCTCGGCAGTTCCTGGACGATGATCGTGTATTGTCTGCACCAGTTGCAAGGCATCGGGCCGGGCGACGAAATCATCGTGCCGAGCCACACGGCGTTTCCGACGATGGAGCCGCTGATCCATCTCGGTGCCCGGCCCGTGTTCGCCGACATTGACGACACATTCGTCATGGACCTGGCGCACGTCGAATCGCTCATCACGCCGCGCACGGTTGGCATCATCGGCGTGCATCTTTACGGGCATCCGGTGGATAACGACAAGTTCCTCGCGCTGGCGCAGAAAAACCGGCTGTGGTTCGTCGAGGATTGCGCGCAGGCGCAGGGCGCAAAATACAAGGGCAAAACCGTCGGCAGCATGGGCGACTTCGGCGCGTTCAGCTTTTTCCCGTCAAAAAACCTCACCGTCCTCGGCGATGGCGGCTGCCTCACGACCAACAAGGCCGATTACGCGGACCGCCTGCGAATGCTGCGCAACCACGGTCGCCAAGGCAAATACGACCACGAATTCACCGGCTACAACATCCGGTTCAACGAAATCAACGCCGCCATCGGCCGCGTGATGTTGAAACATCTCGACGGTTTCAACGAAAACCGCCGCCAGATCGCCGCGCTCTATAACGAACGCCTCCAGGGCATCGTGCAGACGCCGCCGGTGCGCGAATGGGCCACGCCGGTGTATCATATGTATGTGGTCCGCGCCGAACGCCGTGACGATCTCCAGAAATTTCTCAAGGAGAAAAACATCGAGACCGGCATCCACTATCCCAAGCCGAACCATCTGCAACCGGCGGTCGTCGGCCTGTTCCCCTACATTCCGAAACTTCCCAACACCGAAAAGGCCGTCAAGGAAATCCTCTCACTGCCGATTCACGGTGAAATGGGCCGGGATGCGGCGGACCGGGTGTGCGACGCCATTGCGGAATTTTATGGCAAAAAATAAACCGGCAGCGGCCCGACCGGGAGGGTGCCAGACTTTTTTTTGAACTTTTTGCCGGCAAATTGTCAAATTCTGAAATTGCGAGACAGCCGGCGGTTGCGATGAATTTGGAACCGACGCGCGCTGAAATCGCTGGCGGAAAATATGATTAAAGCTCAAGACCTGACCAAAACTTTTGGAAAAAAGCGGGCGGTGGACGGAATTGCCTTCACTGTCGAGCGCGGCGAGGTGCTGGGGTTTCTGGGTCCGAACGGCGCGGGCAAATCCACCACCATGCGGATGATCACCGGCTTCATTCCGCCGACGAGCGGCACGGTGTCGGTGGGCGGTTTTGACATTGTGGAAAATCCCGTCGCCGCCAAGCGGTTGATCGGATACTTGCCCGAAAATGCGCCCGCCTACACCGACATGACGGTGCAGGGCTTCCTGAATTTCGCGGCGGAAATGCGCGGCCTGCGCGGCGACGCAAGAAAATCCGCCGTCCATCGTGCGGTGGAAATGTGTTTCTTGGAAGCGGTGCTGCATCAGAGCGTGGACACGCTGTCCAAGGGCTACCGGCACCGCACCTGTTTCGCACAGTCCATCATCCACGACCCGGACGTGCTGATTCTGGACGAGCCGACCGACGGTCTCGATCCGAACCAGAAGCACGAGGTGCGGCAGCTCATCCGCCGCATGGGCGAGAAGAAGGCCATTATTTTTTCCACGCACATTTTGGAGGAAGTGGACGCCGTCTGCTCGCGCGCCATCATCATTGACCGTGGTCGCATCGTGGCCAACGGCACGCCGGAGGAACTGCGCCGCAAATCCGAATGGGCCGGCGCGGTGACTCTGCGTGTGAACGGCATTGCCGCCAACGCCGTCGAGCAGAAATTGAACCAGTTGCGCACGGCCAAAAAAGTGGCGGCCACGGCCACCGGCGATCGCGTCACCGCCACCGTTTTTCCGCGCACGGCGGGCGACGGCGATCTGACGCGTGAAGTCATTCAGGCCACCAGTGGCTGGCCGGTGGAGGAACTGCGCACCGAGGAAGGCCGGCTGGACGAAGTCTTCCGCCGCATCACGCTGCCGGACACCAAAAACTAATTTTAACTTTCGCACCGCATTTCCTGAATATGAATTCTTTGGGCAACATCAAAACCATCTGCAAGCGCGAGCTGTCGGCGTATTTCACGTCGCCGGTGGCGTATGTCTTCATCGTGATTTTCCTGCTATTGAACGGATTTTTCACGTTCATGGTCGGCGGGTTTTTCGAGCGCGGCGAGGCGTCGCTCGCCAACTCGTTCTTCCTGTGGCATCCGTGGTTTTATCTGTTTCTTGTGCCGGCGGTCGGCATGAGGTTGTGGGCGGATGAACGCCGTGTCGGCACTTTGGAATTGCTGCTGACGATGCCCATCGCGCCGTGGGAGGCGATCGTCGGCAAATTCATCGCCTCGTGGCTGTTTCTCGGCCTCGCGCTGTTCCTGACGTTTCCGGTGGTGCTGACAGTGAACTATCTCGGCCACCCGGACAACGGGGTGATCTTCTCCGCTTACGTCGGGAGCTGGCTGATGGCGGGCGCGTATCTCGCGGTGAGTTGCATCACGTCGGCCATCACGCGCAGCCAGGTGGTGAGCTTCATCATCTCGGTCGTCGCGTGCCTGTTCCTGATTCTCGCGGGCTTTCCGCCAGTCATCAATTTGCTGCAAAATCTCACGCACAACTGGCAATGGCTCGTCGGCACGATTACTTCGTTCAGCGTCATCACGCATTTCGACGGTTTTGAAAAGGGCGTGCTCGATTCGCGCGACGTGATTTTCTTCCTGTCGGTGATCGGGTTTTCGCTCTTCACCACGAGCGTGATTTTGCGGACACACCGCACCAGCTAATTTCCGGAGGCCACGATGCAAAAGAAGTCATTCGAAACCATTCTCTATTCGGCGGCGGGCATTGTCGTAATGCTGGTGATTCTGCTCGCCGTCAACGTCATCACCGGCGCGTGGCCGCTGCGCGCGGACTTGACGCAGGAAAAGGCTTATACGCTTTCCGCCGGCACGAAGGCCGTGCTCCAGAAACTCGATACGCCGGTGAAAATCCGCTTCTACTGCACGCAGAGCGAGACGGCGACGCCGGAAACGGTCTATCTGAAGGATTACGCGCGCAAGGTGGAAGACCTGTTGCACGAATACCGGCAAGTCGCCGGCAAAAATCTGGTCATCGAAAAATACGATCCGCAGCCGGATTCCGACGCCGAGGATTCGGCGCGGCTGGACGGATTGGAATCGCAGCAACTTGCCAGCGGCGACAATTTCTATCTCGGCCTCGCCGTCAGCCTGGCCGACACGCGGGTGGCGATCCCGTTCCTCGCGCCGAACCGCGAGCGGCAGCTTGAATACGACATCACGCGCGCCATCACGCAGGTGTTGTCGCCGGACAAGCCGGTGGTCGGCGTGATGAGCGGCCTGCCGGTGTTCGGGGGTGAAATGAATCCGATGATGATGCAGTCGGGTCAGCCGCCGGAACCCGCATGGACCATCATCGAGCAATTGAAGCAGGATTTCACCGTGCGCCGTGTGGAGTTGGACGCGGACAAGATTGACGACGACGTGAAAGTGCTGCTCGTCATTCATCCCAAAGAAATTTCCGACAGGACGCAATATGCGATTGACCAGTTTGTTTTGCGCGGCGGAAAATTGATTGCGTTCCTTGACCCCATGTCGGCCATCGCCGGCCGGCAGCAGCAAAATCCGATGTTGGGCGGCGGCGCTCCGAGCGGGACGTCGTCATCGCTCGACAAATTGCTCAAGACGTGGGGACTCCAATTCGACACCAGCAAAGTGGTTGCGGATTTGGATTTCAAGATGCAGTTGCAGGATCGCAACGGCCAGCCGTCCGACGCGCCCGCGTGGCTCGCCCTCACCGCCGACGGCCTGAACCGCGATGACGTCGTCACCAGCCAGATCGACGAAATCTGGCTGCCGATGTGCGGCGCATTCACCGGCACCCCCATCGCCGGTCTCAAGGAAACCGTCCTGCTCCACAGCAGCCAGGACGCGGCGCTGGTGGACAGTTTCATGGCCAGCATGGGCGGCGGCGCGGTCATGAACGGCTTCAAGCCGGCCGGCGTGAATTACAATCTGGCCGTGCGGCTCACCGGCAAATTCAAAACCGCTTTCCCCGACGGCAAACCGTCTGACGCCGGCAGCACCAACGCGGTGGCGAAGGCCGCCGACACTTCGTTGAAGGAGTCCAAAGTGGAAACCTCCGTGGTGCTCGTCGGCGATTCGGACCTGCTGGCGGATGATTTTTCGCTGCGCAAAATTCAAACCCCGTTCGGCAACATGATCAGCCCCATGAACGCAAATCTTGATTTCGCGCAAAACCTCGTCGAGCAGATGGCCGGCGACAGCCATCTCATCGGCGTGCGCAGCCGCGCGTCGCTGAGCCGGCCGTTCACGCTCATCAAGAAGATGGAGGCGGAAGCCGAGGCGCGCGGACAGGCGAAGA
This sequence comes from bacterium, assembly GCA_021780905.1. Taxonomy (GTDB): domain Bacteria; phylum Verrucomicrobiota; class Verrucomicrobiia; order Limisphaerales; family UBA11358; genus UBA11358. The sequence continues at coordinate 76,115 of JAJXXW010000030.1, read as the reverse complement.
TTGACGAGTTGCAGCAGAGCTTGAACGACACGCAGCAGCGGCTGAGCGAATTGCAGTCGCAGAAAAAAGACAAAGACCAGCGCTTCATCCTTTCGCCGGAGCAGAAGGCGGAGTTGGAAAATTTCCGCAAGCAGCAGGCGGAAGTCAGCCGTGCGCTGAAGCAGGCGCAGAAGGATTTGCGCAAGGAAGTTGTGTCACTGGAAACGCGGCTGACCTGGCTGAACATTCTGGCGATGCCGTTCGCCGTCACGATGGCGGGCGTGGGCATCGCGCTCATCAAACGGAAAAAGACCTCGGCAAAATGAACCGGAAACAATTCGTCATCCTCCTCGGGCTCGTCGTCGTCCTCGGCGCGGCGGGGCTGGTCATCCATCAGCGCAGCCAGCAATCCTGGCACCGCTCCGGACCGTCCATCGGGCAGAAACTGCTGCCGGATTTTCCCGTCAATGACATTGCGCAGATCACCATCAAGTCCGGCACGAACCAACTCAACCTCGCGCGGCGCGACGACGTCTGGACTGTGGCCGAGCGCGGCAATTATCCGGCGAATTTTGCGCAGATCAGCGAGCTCCTGCTGAAATTCGCCGACCTGAAAATTGCGCAGGTCGAGGACATCGGGCCGTCGCAGCTCGGACGCTTTGAACTGCTGCCCGCCGGCGCCGGTGCCAACACCGGCACGCAGATGGAATTCAAGGACGCGAGCGGCAAAGTTCGCAACTCGGTTTTGCTCGGCAAAAAACACCTGCACAAGCCGTCCGGCGGCTCCCAGTTTGGCGGCATGGGGGATGAAGGCTGGCCCGATGGCCGCTATGTCCAAGTGGATGGCGCGAATACGGTCGCCTTGATTTCCGACGCGCTCGACGGCGTGCAACCGAAGCCGGAATCATGGTTGAACAAAGACTTCTTCAGCGTTGAAAATCCGCGCAGCATCGCCGTGCAATTTCCCGAGGCGACCAATTCGTGGAAGCTCACGCGCGTCACCGAAACGAACGATTGGCAACTCGCGGATTCAAGCGCCGGCGAGAAACTCGATGATTCAAAAAGCTCCGGCGTGACCAGTCCGTTCAGTTCGGCCAGTTTCAATGATGTTTTGCCCGGCGACACCCAGCCGGAAGCCGCCGGCCTGACCAACGTCACGACGGTCGTGGTGGAAACTTTTGACGGTTTCACTTACACCGTCAAACTCGGCCAAAAACATGATGATAATATCCCGCTGGTGTTAATGGTCCGGGCGGATCTGCCGACAACGCGCGTGGCGGGCCAGGACGAAAACCCAACGGACAAATCCAAGCTCGACAAAGCCTTCGCCGACCAACAGAAAAAACTTGCCGATCAACTCGCCCGTGCGTCGCGCTTGGCGAAGTGGATTTATCTGGTGCCCGGTTATGTGGTGGAACCGCTGCTCAAGCCGCGCGGCGAATTGCTTGCGGAAGCCAAAAAAGACGCTCCATCGGCGGCGGCAAAGTAATTGGCAGGGCGCAACAGCGCAAATGACACCACCGGTCAGGCTTGGGGCAATAGACTGAGCGCGGCCAAGCCGCGTCCGCCTTCGCCCTTATATTTTTGTCTCGTTGGGATTTTGTATGGCGGGCAGTCCTCTGCCCCCCGCCGGTTGCAACCAACGCATTCGGATTTGCCGCGACGGCGGGGCGAATCAGAAGACTTTCGCTGCAAACAGCGGCGGGCAGCGGACTGCCCGCCCTACCGTTGATGCGCCCATGTTCAGTTTAATTGCCATAGCGATTATTTCTTCTTCCCATGCACCTTGGCCGCGACTTTCAGGCGCAGGCCGTTCAGGCGGATGAAGCCGGTGGCGTCGTCCTGGTTGTAGGCCTTGGTCGGGTCAGCCTCCATCGTGGCGATATGCGGGTTGTAGAGGCTGACCTTGGACTTGCGACCGGCGACCATGATGTTGCCCTTGTAAAGTTTCACGCGCACGGTGCCGGTGACGTTCTTCTGCGATTCCTCGACGTAGGCCTGGAGCGCGTAACGTTCGGGCGCATACCAGAAGCCGTTATAGACCAGTTCGGCATATTTCGGGATGAGCGCGTCGCGCTGGTGCATGACTTCGCGGTCCATCGTGAGTGATTCCATCTGGCGATGCGCGAAATGCAGGATCGCGCCGCCGGGCGTCTCATAAACACCGCGCGATTTCATGCCGACGAACCGGTTTTCCACCATGTCCACGCGGCCGACGCCGTGTTTGCCGCCGAGTTTGTTCAACGCCTTCATCACGGCGAGCGGATTCAACTTCTTGCCGTTGACCGCCACGCAATCGCCTTTGACAAAATCGAGTTCGACGAATTCCGGTTTGTCCGGCGCGTCTTCGGGCAGGCAGGAGAGCGTGGTGAAATACTGGCGGTTCTTCAAATCGTAGCTGTCATACCACGGGTCTTCGAGAATGCCGGCCTCGTAGGAAATGTGCAGAAGGTTGCGGTCCATCGAATACGGTTTCTTGGCGCTGGCCTGCACGGGAATCTTGTGCTTGGCGCAGTAATCAATCATCTCCTGGCGGCCGGGAAACTCGCTGCGGTAGCGTTCGTCGCGCCACGGGGCGATGACTTGCAAATCCGGCGCGAGCGCTGCGGCGGTGAGTTCGAAGCGGACCTGGTCGTTGCCTTTGCCGGTCGCGCCGTGGGCGATGGCGTCGGCTTTTTCCTGGCGGGCGATTTCCACCATGCGCTTGGCGATGAGCGGACGCGCGATGGACGTGCCGAGGAAGTATTGGCCTTCGTAAATCGCGCCGGCGCGAAGCATCGGAAAGATGAAGTCCCTGGCGAATTCTTCCTGGAGGTTATCAATGTAAATCTTGGAGGCGCCGGTCTTGATGGCCTTCTTTTCGAGGCCGTTCAATTCCTCTTCCTGGCCGATGTCGGCGCAGAAGCCGATCATCTCGGCGTGGTATTTTTCTTTGATCCACGACATCAGGACCGAAGTGTCGAGGCCACCGGAATAAGCGAGCACGATTTTCATGTGGCGGACATTAAACCGCCAAGCCGCCGGGAACGCAAAGCGGAAATGAACCGGGAAAAGTCGGATTGAATGAAAAGTAGCGAGCGCGTGCCGGCGGATGAACGAGAGCCAAACAGCTTCAACCTCTGATGATTAAACTTTCGTGTTGGATTCAGGGTGACTTTTGGCGCCGTTTGCTGGCCGTATTTCTGCCGCGGCGCGGGCAAGCGCGCCGTGGTGCCGGCGCCTTCGCCGTTGGCGAGGCGCATCAGTTTCTGCGGCGGATGTTTCATGCCATGGCGGTGAATCTGGTCACGCAGCCAGCCGAGCAAGGTTCCTGATTTGCCTTGCGCCAGCTCCATTTCGAGCGCCGGGCAATCGTTCTGCGCCTGCCGGATGAGTTGCGCGGCGTTCAAGTTGCCCGGCGAGTAGGCCGGGAAATAGCCAATGGTGCCAAGGCTCCAGTGGATGTCCTGCAGGCAGCCGGCGGCGTCCCGGGCGACTGGATGAGTGGAATCGGCCACTCCAAGTCCGGGGCAAAGCAAAACGGCGATGGTCGTGATGACCACCGCCGTGTGAATTTCCCGGGGCGCTTACATGTGCGCGACGAGATTGTCGCCGAACGCGCTGCATTTGATCTCCGTCGCGCCGGTCATCTGACGCGCGAAGTCGTAGGTAACGCGCTTTGAACCAATCGCACCGTTGAGACCTTTGACGACCAGGTCCGCCGCCTCGTTCCAGCCGAGGTAACGGAACATCATTTCGCCGGAGAGGATCACCGAGCCGGGATTCACCACGTCTTTGTTGGCGTATTTGGGCGCGGTGCCGTGCGTGGCTTCGAAAATCGCGTGGCCGGTGACGTTGTTGATGTTGCCGCCGGGCGCAATGCCGATGCCGCCGACCTGCGCGGCGAGCGCATCGGAGAGATAATCGCCGTTCAAATTCAACGTGGCGATGACTTCAAACTCGTTCGGGCGGGTGAGCACCTGTTGCAGCGTGATGTCGGCGATGCTGTCCTTGAAAACGATGCCCGCGCCGCGTTTGTCTTCGGGAATCTTGCACCACGGACCGCCATCAATGAGTTGCGCGCCGTATTCCTCGCGGGCGAGCTGGTAGCCCCACTGCATGAAGGCGCCTTCGGTGTATTTCATGATGTTGCCCTTGTGAACAAACGTCACGGATTGCTTCTTCTGCGCGATGGCGTATTCGATGGCCGAGCGGACGAGCCGCTGCGTGCCGGTCTTGGACACGGGCTTGATGCCGATGCCGACGACTTCCGGCGTCTCGCCGAAGCGGATTTTTTTGAACTCCTTGGGGAAATTCGTCTTGAGGAATTCAATCGTCTTCATCGCCATTTCCTTGCCGGCCTCGAAATCAATGCCCGCGTAGATGTCCTCGGTGTTCTCCCGGAAGATGACCATGTTGACCTTCTCGGGATGTTTCACGGGCGAAGGCACTCCGGTGAACCATTGCACGGGGCGCAGGCAGACGTAGAGATCGAGCATCTGACGCAACGCGACGTTCAGCGAGCGGATGCCGCCGCCGGTGGGCGTGGTCAGCGGGCCTTTGATGCCGACGAGAAATTCCTTGAACGCCTCGACGGTGTCATCGGGCAGCCAGTTGTTGAACTTCTTGAATGATTCTTCGCCGGCGAAGACTTCCATCCACGCAATTTTCCTCTTGCCGCCGTAGGCTTTGGCCACGGCCGCGTCCAGCACCCGCTCGCTGGCCGCCCAGATGTCCGGGCCGGTGCCGTCGCCGCGGATGAAAGGGATGATGGGATGATTCGGGACGGTGAGCTGGCCGTTGGCGATGGAAATTTTCCCGCCAGCGGGCACGGTGCAGGTGGTGTAGGCCATAAAAGTTTCGATGTGCGATTTTTAATTGTCGAATCCGAACACATGATGAAAACGCCTAATGCGGATAAAATCAAGGACGGAAACCAAGGATGGCGGGCGGCATTTCTGGCGCCAGCCCGGTGAATTCCACCAACATCAGCGCCACGAACCAACCGCCCTGCAGCCGCCTCAAAAAATCGCGGCGGCGGCGGCGGATTGAACTGCGGTTTTTCCGATCAAGGCAACTGCACCAGCCGGTAGAAGCGCGTCGGGCCGAGCGGCGCGGTCTGTGAGCCGTCGTCGGTGAACGTCGCGATGCCGTTCGATAAGACGGTGGCCGGATTGGTGATGGTGTTCCACGCCCTGGCCAGATTGGTCGTCCATTGCACCTGATACTGCGCCCCGGCGGTGGCAGACCAGGAAAACTGGACTTTGCCGGCGTTGACTTTTGCGTTGCTCAAGGCTACTTGCGGCAAATTTGAGTTGGTCGAGTTGCCGTGATCAAAATCCACCTCGATGGCGTAGGTGACGGCGACGTCATTGGAGTTTTGCACGCCCAAGTAGTAGGTCTGGCCGGGGACGATGTATGCCGGCGCAAAGGGAACATTCACGGGCGATCCGTTGGTGCTCAACAGCGCGGAACCATTGGTCGCACTGGAAATCAATTCCACGTTGCCGGAGTTGGTGGTGGTCGGCGGATAGTTGGTGCTGAACCAGAGGTTCACCGGCAGCGAGGCGAAATCAATGATATTGGTGGCGTAGCTCGCATTGGTCGGCACGGTGAAGGCATACCAGTCGATCGCGCCCGCGGCCACCGTGTTGCTTTCGGCGATGCCGCCGGCACCGTTGCCGACGATGACCGACGAGTAGAACAGGTTGGTGTTGGCAAAGGTGAATTCCAACTGCCAGCTGACCAGCGTGGTGGCGTTGGTCAGGGCGGCGCCGGCGCGGTTGTCGAGGATTTCCAACTGCCACGGCCGGCCGCCGGCCATGGTGCCGTAGGCGCGTTTGCCGGTGAGGCCGCTGATGTTCTGCTCGGGCAGATAATACAGATTCTCCGGCAGCGCGGTCAGCGCAAGATTGTCGAGCAGGGCGTTGGTGGCGAAGGTGAAGGCCTGGACGCTCGCGCTGTTCGAGTAAGCCAGGCCGGTCAAAGCCGCCGCCGCCGAGGCGAGCACCAAAGTGGTGTTCGTCGCCGTGGCGGTGAAGACAAAATTGCCCGCCTGCCAGGTGACATTGGTGGCTCCCGCCGCATTGCTGGCCAGCTCATAGGTGAAATTATACTTCCGGGCCGGCTCGGTGGGCACATTGGTATAGACCACACCGTTGTCGAGCTGCAGGCAATTGGGCAGTGAATAAGCGATGGGATTGGTGACGATTTCCACTTGGTTGGTGGCCACGATCCAGCCGCCGCCAAAACTCGCGGCGGACGTGTAAGCGCCGGGCACATAGGAATCAAAATTTTCCGCGAGCACCGGCGTGAAAATGGTCGGCGACACGAACGGCGTCGGCGCGAACTTGATCGGCGTCGTCGTCAGGTTGGTGTCCTCGGTGAAGCTCAGATACGCGTAATTCGTCGCCACCCCGCCGAGCGAGTAAGTCCATTCCGTGCCATTGGCGGCGACATTGTGGTAAGTCCCGAACTGGTTCATGACAATCGTCAGGTAAGTCGAATTGGTCGCCATGCCCGGGCCCGGATAGGGGATGTCAAAAATTTCAGGAGAAGTGTTCTGCGCGCCGCCGCCGGTGCCAATCGGCGGATTACTGACAAAACCGGAGTCGAAAATCAGCATGTTGGTATCCACGTTGGTTCCGTAATAAACCGTCATCTCGTCGGGCACCGTGTAGAAATTGTAGGTGATCGGGATCGTGCCGGACAGCGTGCCGATGTTGAAGACATTGGTGACGGACAATCCGTTGCCATTCGCGGCGGCGTTGAAGACATTCGTCGTGTAATAAGTCGCGCCGCAGCCGTTGGTGTTCTGGCCGCCGCGGTTTTCCATGAGCAGATAGCGCGTGCCGTCCGGGCTGACGAGGTGGAAGGCCAGGTCCGAAATGCGCGAATGATCCACCCGCAGCCCGATGTTCACGCCCTGGATCACATCCGTGTTGGTCACGTCCAGGTAGGCATAGGTCACCGCGTCATCCTGCAATGTCACCGGGCCGGTGGAGGCGTAGTCCACCGTCGTCACCGCCGCCGAGGTGTAAAATCCCAGCGACACCTCCAGCAGCACGGTGTGCGCCGTGGTGTCCGGATTGTAAAGGCCGACATAGTAAGTGCCCGGCGTCAGCGGCGGCCCGATGGAAATGGAGTTGCTCAAGCCGGCTGGCAAGACCGGGATGTTCAATTGCACGCTGGCCAGATTGTTCGACAAGGTCGGGTCGGCCCCCAACTGCACCGCCAGCGTCACATACACACTCGGAGTTGGCGTGGTTACATCAATCCCGGACACCGTGAGGTTGGTGTAGCCGACCGGCACGACGACATAATTGTAATACCAACTGTTGGGCGGCACCGTGACAAGAATGCCGCCGAAGGCGGTCAAATCCTGATGCTTCTCCAGAAACAGGTCGCCGCCGATGCTCCCCACGAAGCCGGGCGAGTTGTCCGCCGCGTGCAGGGTCCAGATGCCCGCGCCCTCCTGCAGGACGAATTGCTGCAACGAGCCGGGCCCGGCCGACGGCTGCGCGCCAAGGATGTCGCCCTGGCCGCTGTCATCGTAAATGTTGGTGTAAATGCCGGGCGCATTCGGCGCGTTGTGCGACAACAGCGTGACCGCGCTGCTGCCGGCACCGGCGTCGTGACTTATCGCCACGACCAGGTCGCCCACATTCTGCTGTTCCAGCACGTTGGTGACGATGGCCCGTTGGATTTCCAGCGGGTAAATCGCCAGGCCGAGGGTGTTGGTGTAGCCGGGCTGGTTCGCGTCGCCGTCGGGAATGGCCACCGGGGAGAACGTCACCAGTTCGCCGTTCGGATTCATCTGGCTGAACGGGACGTTGCTGAACTCGGCCAGAAAATTGTATTCCGCCGCCATCTGGTCCTCGGACTGGACGCCGACGTAATACACCTGGCCCGGCGTGGACTGGCTGTCCACGATGAACTTCGATCCGCCCCGGGCCAGCGCCGAGCCGTAGAAGACGCCGTTGGAGGTCACGCCCACCGACGACCCGCTCATGCAGTTTGAAATCGTCAGCGGCGACAGCGACAGCAGGTTGGAATCGGTCGTTGCAAACAAATCCAGGTTGGCCTCCGGCAGCGTGCTGTTGGCGATCGCGCCGGCAAACACGCCCTGGCGCGGAATCGCCAGCGTTTCCGGCAGAAACACCACGAACGCGGCGTTGGTGTAATCCGCCGCCGCGCCGGTGTTGGTGACGACATAGAAATGCCACTGGTTCGTCTGGCCGGCGGTCAGCACCGCGTTGGTGGCATAGGGCGAGCCGGCGCCGAAGGCAATCGTGTTGGTGGCCACCGGCGTGCTGGCCCCGACCACCTGGTTCATCAGCGGCGTGTTGGTGGTGCTGATGCCGGTGATGCGCTGGCCGCCGGTGGGATCGGACGCCGGCGGACCGGCGGTGACGGTGATGCCGTTGGTGGCGCTGTTGCCGGTGGCGATGACCAGCGCATAATCCTGCGTGATGTTCGGCCCGTAATTGCCCGCCACGTCGTTCGTCTGCGTGGTGACGGCGTTCACGTTCACGGCCGCGCCGGCGACGACCACGGTGAAGTTGGTGCCGGCATTGGCCGGCAGGAAGACGTTCTGCACATTGTTGATGTTATCCGGCGTGAACGTGGAATTGGTCGGGCTTTGCGCCTCATTGTAGAGCTGGTTGACCCCGATGTCGTTGCCGTAATAGACCACCGGGTTGGTCGCGTTGTCCGTGTTGGTGACGGTGAGGCTCAAGCAGTTGACGAGCTTGATGGCCGCAGCGGGGTTGCCCGGCGGATCGGTCCACGCCAGCGTGATGCGCAGCGGCTGCGCCTGGGCGGCGGGCGGAACCTGAATGGTATAAGTCCGCGTGTCGCCCGTGGCCAGCGCGTTGGTCAGGCTTTGGTCCTCAAAAAAGACCGGCGCGGCGGTGCCGGCGGGCACGGTGCCGAGCGTGGGCGGAACCGAGTTGGGGAGGTTGACCAGTCCCCAGCCTTCATAGTTGATGGTGTTGTTGACCTGGAGCGTGTAATAGCTGGTCGTCCGCGCGCCGTTGATGAGCAGGGCCTTGAACAGCGCCGGGCTGGGCAGGGTGTGCAACGTGTTGGTGAAGTAATCCTGCATCAGTGCCAGCACGCCGGAGACATCCGCCGCCGCCATGCTTGTGCCGCTCTCGTAGCGGTAATAAGGCCCGAGCGTGTTGTTCAGATTGCTCAACACCGTGTAATAGTCGCCCATCTCGTTGGTCGTGACCATGGTCACCCGGATGTCATAGGTCACCGGCCCCGGCGTGGGATTCCCGACGCTGAAATAAAACTCGCCGTTGTTGGCGACGATGGCCGGCAAATCGGCCGTCGGAACATCCAGCACGTTGTTGCCGGTGGAATAAGCATTATTGCCCGCGCTGGGAGTCGAGTTGGTCACAGAAAAATAAATCGGCATATCCGTCACGCTGGCCGGGTTCTCGGGCAGCACCTGGATGCTGATGCTCACGACATCGCTCTGCGCGCTGAAGCCAAATTTATTGAAGTCATAGGCATTCAACGCATTGATCGCCACCGTGTCCGGGCCGATGCCGCCAAACAGGCCGGAGTATAACTGGGAGTGGATAGCGGTCGGGTTGTAATACGCCGCCTGGTCCCAGTCCGTCGAGCGGGTCGAGATGACGAAGGTTCCCGGCGCAGCCACGTCCGGCTTGAACCGGCCGTAGGCACCCTCCGTGCCGATGCCGACGTTGCCGCAGGACGAGAAGCCCGCCACCGAGTTGGCGTCCGCCGTCTGGCTCGCCCACGCCGCGATGGAATTGGTGGAGCCGAACGGCAGGTAGGTGTTCGTGATGTTCCGCTGCAGTTCCACCGCGCCGACGGTGATGACATTCTTCGCGGTGCCGGGCGAGGAAATATCGTCGGCGATGTTCCCGCCATTGCCCGCCGGGAAGACGAACAGCACCGGCTGCGGCCCGGTCACGCCCGGCACCGCGTCGCGCGTCGCCGCGTCGTAGCCCGCCGCCTCCAGATCGTATTGGCTGTCGCCCTCGTTCACCCAGCTGTTGTTGGAGATCAGCGCGTTGGCGACCGCCGGCGCCTCCTGCAAATACCAGTCGGGATACTGGGCAAAAAAATAGTTGGTCGTGTTGGTCTGGCCGAGATTGTAGATGCCGGCGTCCGGCAGCAAGAAATTTGTCTGGCCGATCACGAAGAAATTCGTGTCGTTCCCGCCATTGCCGGTCTGGCCCAGGCTGCCGCCGTCGGCCCGGTAGCCGGCCACGCCCCCGACGGCAAAGAGCTTCGCCGCCGGCGCCATGCCGCGAAACTGGAGGCTGACCGGCGGATTGCTCGAACCTTCCGCGCTCGTCACCGTGGTGGATTCCAATCCGCTGCCCGCGATCTGGCCCGCGATGAACGTCCCGTGGCCGTCCGTGTCATAGCCGCTGCCCGGCGAATCGAGCAGCACGCGGCCCGCCAGGTCGGGGTGATTCACATCCACGCCCGTGTCATTGACCTCCACCAGCACGTTCGCGCCGGTCAGGTTCAAATAATTCGTCGGCGACACCGACGTGCTCGCCACGCCCAGCGTCTGCCGCGAAAGATCGTTGGCCGGCACCCGCCGGCGCGCCGGTTCGACGATCTGCACGCCGGGCAGTTGCGCCAGCGCAATCCAGTTGGCCGGCGGCTGCACATGGAGCACCGGGCCAAACGGCGAGCGGTCCGGCGGCCCCACGATAATGCCCCCCATGTTTTCAATATTTGTTATCGTCGCCGCCGCCGTGTCGCTGAACAGGCCGAGCGTCAGATAGGTGTTGTCCGGCAGCGGCTGCGGGTTCACCGCCGCGCCGAGCAGCGATGACTGCACCTTGAAATAAGGATCGTAAGGCAGCACCGCCTGCACCAGCGGATTGCCGGCCAGCGCGCCCGCGCCCGCCGCGCTCAACCGCACCAGATACGCGTTGTTCGGGATGTAAGAGACAATCTGCCCGCCCGCGGCCGTCAGCGCGGCGCGAAACGCCGCGTCCAGTCCGCCGCGCGCCTGCACGATGAACGCCCCCGGCTCGCCGCCCGCGCGCAGATGCGCCGGGATTTTCAGCCCGCCCGGCGTGTCTGTTTCAATGAGCGCGTTCTCCAGCAAAATGGCGTGCCGGTCGGACGCGAGCTGCCCGATGGTTTTGGTGGTGTTGGCCAGGCGGAACGCGAAGCGGTTGGTCCTGGCGGAAACCGTGTTGGTCTTGCCGGCGGCCATCACGGCGGCGGGTGGCGACATCGCCCCGACCGGCCGAGGGGCGACCGCAGAAATTTTTGCCGCCGGCGCCGACCGTTTCACGGATGGCCAGAACAGCCATGCCGCCAGCAAGGCCAGCAGGCAGGACAAAATCCAAATACGACGTTTCATAACTTTGTTCAGTTTGGAAACCGGTGGTTGGAACCTAACCCATCCGGCTTCCGTTGGCTAACTTCCGTTCCCGCGCCCGTCTTTCCGCCACGGCCTATTGCGGCGGCAGCACGGTGTAATTCTCGATCACCGTCGAGTAATTTGTCGCGACGCCAACCGCATTGGTGACGACGGTCTGGTTGACGTGGACGACTGCCCGCGCGGCGCTCTCCGCCGTGATCTGGTAATTCGTGACCAGGCCGAAGCCGCCGCTGGACGTCACCACGCCGTTCGGCGCGGGCCGCAGCGTCTGGCCGTAGCAATAAATCACGTAGCGCGGCAGGCTGCTCACGCGCAGCAGACCCAGCGTCTGCTGCGGCAGCCATTCGTAGAGCGCGTCGCTGATCTGGCTCGCCGGGATGAGGCCGGCCAGGAACGGCGACTGCTCGGTCAGGGCCGGCGTGCGCAGGATGTCGCCCACGTGCTCGAACGCGCCCGTCAGCCCGTCCGCGTTTTTGAAATTGGCGCGCGTGTTGTTGATGTTCGCCACCAGCGCCCCGAGCGCACTGCCGTTCAGGCCGGCCGGCCCGGCGGGTGAGATCACCACGTAGCCGCCGTTGGTATTGTCCGGCACCACCAGGCCGCTGAACACCGCCGACCACGCCGCCAGCCCGGTCTGGTTGACCGACAGCGTGCCGTGCGTGGCGTTCGGATTCGGCGCGGCGGTGAACAGGTCGAACAGCCGCGAGTCGGAAATCGGCGCGGCGTTCACGGCGTCAAACTGGTTGGTGTTGCCGGTCCACTTCTGCCAGTCGGCGCCGCCGTCGCCGGCCACCGTGTCGCTGGCCTTGAGATAGACCGTCTGCCACGGCGTGCCACGGTGGACGCGGCCGAGCCAGCCCACCGTCGGCAGTTTGCCGGCCGGAAACGCCCAGTTGTCCGACTGGTAGATCAACGGGTCCTTGACCAGAAAATTGGTCGCGTTGATGGTGTCGTAATTGACGGCGCCGCGCGCGTTGCCGTAAACCGGGTTGCCGCCCCAGGGCATATACTTCTCATTCAACTGGCCGAGGTTGAGCGAGGTCAGGGGCAAAAGGACCTGATTGGGGTTGTAATGGTTCACGCCCAGTTGCGGAATGGTCGAGTTGTTGGGCACGGGCGGCGGCGCGGCGATGTCGCTGGCCAGGTAATGCACCAGCGGGTCGTTGGCCTGCCACGAGAAATACTGCACCACCGACCGGGTCGGCGAATACGGCGCCTGGATGCTCAAGAGCGGAATGGGCCGGCCGGCATAAGTGGTGCCCTTCATGAACGCACTGAAATAACCAGCCTGCTGCCACGCCGTGCCGCCCAGCGGCACCGCCTCGGGATCGGCATTCCAAGGGCCGTCCTCGCCCGGCACGTTGCCGGTCTTCGAAGCCTGGATCTGGCTCTGGATGCCCAGCGTCACGCCATTGGGGCCGGAACTGCCGGCCGGATAATTCATGTTCCACACGCCGTAGCTCGCGCCGACCAGGCTGGCGTCGGTGTCAGCCAGGTTGGAGTTCACATTGAAACCGCCGTCCGGCCCGGCGAAGCTCACATAGTCAATGACGTGATTGGGCGTGGTGGTCGTGTCAATCATATAAACCTGCAACCGGTTCGTCAGCGTCACGCCAAACTGCGGGAAATGAAAACCGTTCGGCGAGTTGGCCTCAAACAGCAGCGGCAGGCCGAGGTAGGCAAAATAATTGGTCGGAATCAGGCACGGCGCGACCAGGCCCGGCGGCATCGTCAAGCTGTTCGCAAATGGCGACCGGTAAACGGCGTTCGTCAGCGTCGGCCCCGCGAAGCTGGCCACCATGAACGAGCCGGGATTGGCATAGCCGCTCGCCAGCCGGGTGCCGGAACCGGGCCAGTTGTTGATGGCATAGAGGCCGTTGGTGGAAAAGGGGATCGGCTGGGCAATGCCCGGATGCTGCGCAAATCCCGGATCGTCATTGGTGATGGACATCCAGGCAATCTCGTTCAAGCCCACCGTGATATTGCCGGGATAGTAATTAGTGTAGGAATTCCACAGTTCCACGCCGAGGGAACTGTTCAGGCTGATCATATACATCTGGTTCGTGCCGGTGAGGACCGACGTGCCGCCATTGATCGCCCGCGTGATGTTCAGCCGCCGCGTGACGGTGAAGGTGTTCTCCATCGCGAACTCGTTGAAGTTGGGGAAGCCTTTTTTCGCGCCGATGATCCACGGCACACCGTAGATGTTGATGTAGTTCGGCACACCGGTGGCCATCGTGGCCGCAATGTCCGGCAGGCTGAAGGGATGATACAACGGGTTGGCCGGATCCGTGTTGATGGTGGCCGTGGTTACGTTGGTGATCTGGTTGTAGCCGATGATGAACACGTTTTGGTTCGCGCCATCTGGAATCCGCGTGAAGACCGGCCGGAAGACGGACGGGAACCGGCTGGTGGTGGTGGCGTCATACATGTTCGCCGCGAGCTGGAGCAGCCGGTTGACGGCGGGCGTATAGACAAACTGGCCGTTGACATAGACCGGGATGTTCCCCACGCCAAAGGCGGTGGTGACGGACGCGCCAAAGGTGTTGGTGTAGGCGGTGTAATCGGCCGCCAGCCAGGTGGTGGTGGCATTCGTCAGCAGCCGGTTCGCCGCGTTGAGGAAAAATTCCAGCGGATCCCAGGGATAACAATTCGTCTCCATGCCGGACACCACCACGCCGTTGGTGATGTTTCGGTAATTCACATCCATCCGGCCGTCGTCGGCCGTGGAATCGGTGCCGAGCTGGTTCAGCAACTGGTAAAAGGTGTAGCGGTCGTAGGTGGCCGGACTGTTGCCGGCGCTCATCAGCCGGTTGGTGAAACCGGACGAGCTTTTGGTCGGGTCGAACAAATCCGAGGGCAGCGCAAAAAACTGGTTGGCGCTGCTGGAACCGGCCCACGGCGCGCTGGGTCCACCGGGCGGATTGGGCACCGGCAAAAAGGTGTTGGTCATCAAGCCGCCCAGATTGTAAGCGTCCACGCCAGACCCCAAGATCGCGCTGTAAAGGCTGAACGGCGGTGCGACAAGCGAGCTGTAATTGTAGGCGTAACGCCAGGACAAAAGTGAAAGGGCGTCGTTAAACGCGCCGCCGCCGTTGAAGTTGTTGTTGAACCACCGGGAATAATTATAGGGCGAAAAAACGGTGTTCCACTGGTTGGTGTTCAAATCCGCGAGGAACGCCGCGAGGTTTAACTCCCACGAGCCGACGCTTTCATTGCGGAAAAAGCCATCTGTTGCCGGAGCCAGACTCGGATTCAGCGTCTGGTTGTGAATATAATTCAAGTCCAGCGTGTTCCCGGCGGGCAGGGCGCCAAACGCGTAGCGCGCCACGAAATGATTGTTCGGCCCGGGCGGCTGGTCGGGATGCTCCAGCACGCCAATCCATTCCGGATCGCCCACCTCCAAAATGCTGCCGTTGGTGTTGCCGGCATTGTCCACGTTCGGCACCAGCCCGTTCGGATCGTCCTGCCCGTTGCGGTTCAGATCGAGATAGAACCGGAAATCATAGCCGCCGTTGGTCGGGACATAGACCGGCGGGCGGGGCAGGATGTTGCCGACGTTGAACGGATCGTAGGGGAATGTCGGGAGGTAATTGGTGGAGACCAGCAGGCCGTAATTGTAGGGGCTGCTGGCGGCGAGGAGGTTGGCGACGATCTGCGCCTGGGCCGCCGCCAGCGCGGAATCGGTGGCCAGCCGCGTGACTGCGGTGTCGGTGGAGGTGTTGACGGCGTTGCGCTCGCGCCGCGCCAGGGCCAGGAACGCCACGGCCATGACCAGCGTCACCGCCAGCAAGATGAGCGTGATGACCAGCGCGATGCCCGTTTCGGAGGGGTGAGCGACGCGTGCTGCGTGGCGGGCAAAGGCCTCTGCGCGGCGCACCGGACGGGGTTGCGGGTCGCTGGTCACTTGCCACTTGTCACTGTTTGTTTTCATTGGTAGGCCGTGGAGTCCACGTTGGGGATGGTGACGCGCTGGCGGAACAGATGCACCGCGCCCGCCTGCTGCGAAAGGTATTGCAGTTGCGCCGCCGAGCCGCCGGGTAGCGCTTCCGCGTGCGCCCGCACCTGGTCTTCCAGCGCGCCCATTTCCAGCTCCACCGCGGCGGGGACCACATTGCTATACATGACAAAGCCGGCTTCGCCGCCCGCCAGCGGGAAAGGCAGCGTGGCTTCGTTCAGAAAATTGGTGTAGAGCGCATAGCCGGGCGCAATCCACACGCCGTTCGGATCATAGGCGCGAACCACCAGATGCACCACGCCGTCGAGCAGATGGCTCCCGCCGTTGGCCGGATTGGCCGGGTTCTGGAAAAAATTCTGAAAGGCCGGGCTGTTAAAAATCACGGTCGGGTCAGTGGTGCCCGGAGGCAACGGAGCTTGCAGACGGTAGAGGGAATACAGGTTGCCCGATGAATTGAAGGAGATGGCATAACCCACACCCCACCACTGGGTGTTTTGCCGGTTCAAAATAAATATCTCCTGCAGCAGGTTGGACCGGCTGGCATTGCCGCCCGGCAGCGACTGCACCAGCGGCTGGGAATAACTGGCGTTGTTCGTAACAAAAAAATTTACCGCCCCGGAATAATATGCCGCGTAGGACGGCGTCACCCCGCGCAGGTCGGCGGCGATCAGGTCCATCGCGGCGCGGCTGCCTTCTAGCACGTCCGTCTGCGTGACGGCGGCGCGGAATGCGCGCTGCGTGCTGCTGAACACCGACATCAGCGCCAGCACGATCAGCGCCAGCAGCGTCACCACCACCATCACCTCGATGAGCGTGAAGGCGCGACAGACCCGTCGGGGGTAAAACTGGCCGTTTTGACTGTTTTTGATGGATACCGAGGTCTTTTCCCGTTCACTGAACCTCATTATCCGACCAGCAACGCCGCTGTCCCGACCGGCAATGACGCTGTCACGACCGGCAATGACGCTGTCACGACCGGCAATGACGCCGTCACGACCGGCAATGACGCCGTCACGACCGGCAATGACGCCGTCACGACCGGCAATGACGCTGTCACGACCGGCAATGACGCTGTCACGACCAGCAACGATGCCAGACAAGCGGGGCGCCTGAATGGGATGCTTAAATTTCATGGCGCGGGGGTGAAGGATTGCGGGCGGTAATAATACAGCAGGCTTTGGTTGGCTGGATCCGCCACGAGCTGGCCGGCAATGGACGCCCGGAAGGTCTGCCGGCCGTTGCCGACGTTGCCGTTGGGGAGTTGCGGCCAGAGGAACGTCAGCCGCAACTCGTGCAGGCCGGCGTTCAGTTGCCGGCCGTAGAGGGAGCCGGGGTTGTCCTGCGCCACCGGCGCGTTCACGCAATACACCCGATAGGAGAACGCGTCGCCGACCATGATGGCATTGGTCTGCGGCGGCTGCTCGGACGCCAGGCCGCTGAGGGAGCGGACGTAGGCGAGGATGTGGTTGGTGATGCCATTGGCATATTCCGGCGTGCTCAAAAGACCGACGATTCCGGAACCGCTGATGAGATAGGGATTCCAGGACATTCCCGGATAGGCGGCGGTGACGGCATTGAAATTCATCTGGCGGGCGACCGCCGGGTTGTAATAGCCGGTGTTGTTGCCGGTGTTGACGATGGCATAAACGTAATTCGTCAGGTAGTCCGCGCCGCTCGCGGCGGTGCGGACGGCTTCCACCAGCACGGTGGCGTCCTGGTTGATCACGGTCTGCTCACGGTTGTCGCGCTGGGTGTTCATGCCCAGCGGCAGCACGCCAATGATGGCCACGAGCGCAAAGCTGATGATGGCCAGGCAAATCGCGATCTCGATCATCGTGAAAGCGGCGGAACGGCGAACGGCGAAGGGCGAAGGGCGAATTTCCCGACCACGCCCGGCTGGGGCGCGAACGATTTGAAATTTGAAATTTGGAATTTGAAATTTCATGGGACCTTTTGCTGCAACTGGGTGGCGCGACCGGTGAGGTGATCCACCCGGATGAGGTCGAACATCGAGTTGGTGCTGTTGCCCGGCGGATTTTCGGTGACGTCCGGCGCGGCAAAAAGCAGCGCCTTGGTGTTCGGGTCGGCGGCGTAACCCACCGTGCCCTGCGCCAGCGGAATGAATTCGTCGGCGGTCGAGGCGCTCACACCGTCCACCGTGAGCTGGCCGAGATAGTTGAAGGCGACGTAAGGCAGGTTGACCAGACCGGCGGCATTGGTCGCGTTGGGGAACCGAAAACCGGCGCTGTAATAAAAGGGGTTCACCTGATAAGTCACGCCGGCGGCGGCGTCCGTGATGTAGGTGATGCCGGAAAACTTGTTCAACGCGATGAACGCGCCGTCCGGCAGCGACTTCCAGTCGGAAAGATACTGCACGGTGCTTTGGCCGGGCTGGTCGCCCACGGACCGGAGCGAGAGGAAATTATAGCCGGTGTATTGCTTGTCCAAGAGGTTCGCCAGCGCCGGCGTCTGCTGCCCCGCTGGAAAGTTCCAGATTCCCGGCACAAAGACCATGTAAACCGTCGTGTGCTGGCTGATGGCGAGCTGGCGCGCGTGGCCGAGGTCGTCGAGCAACTGGCGCGCGGCGCTGACCTGGATGTTGGCCTTGCCGAGGTTCTTGAGCGCCGGCACCGCCAGCGCCGCCAGCAGACCGAGGATCACAATCACGACCAGCAGCTCGATCAGCGTAAAGGCCGGTGCGAGAGGCGAGAGGCGGGAGGCGTGGCAGGCAGGCGCGAAACGCCCCGCCCGTCTGTCACCCGTCACCGGCCACTGGTCACTGCTGGTTTGCATATTACTGCCAACTGATCACGTTGTCCTTGTTGACGCCTTGGTTGGCCGGGCTGCTGGGGTCAATCTTTCCATTCGGCCCGGCGGACCAGACCATCACCGTGCTGCGACAGGCGTAATTGCCATCCGACTGCAAAATGAGTCCATTCAGGCCGCCGCCGGAAACGGCCGGCAACCCATAGAAGGCGTCTTCGCAGACGCCGTCATAATTCAAATCCAGGCTGATGACATAAGGATTGCCCCACGGGTCGCGATAAATCCAGTCGGCATTGCAGACGCCGGGTTGCGTGGGATCGGAAACCACCGTGGGCGTGAGATAATGCACCTGCTTGGGATTTTTCTGATGGCCGGCATCCACCGCCGTGCTGGTGATGTCCATCAGAATGGCGATGACCTCGGCGTTGGCCGTGGGGGCCGAGGGCAGCACGGTGCCGCCGTAGGTGAAATCGCCCGCCGGGGGATTTTGCGTGGTGGGGAACCGGCTGTAATCCTGGTTGTAAGCCTGGATGGCCGTGACGAGGGTGCTCATCTCCGTTCTGGCCTTGGCTTTTTGGGCGGCAATCTTGGCGTAAGCCAGCGCCGGCAGCAGCATGGCGGCGAGAATGCCGATGATGGCAATCACGACGAGCATTTCGACGAGGGTGAAGGCTTTCGCCTTTCCGGCGGGCGACGGACGAGGGTTGGTGATCATTTTCATAGCTTGGAAAGAATGGATCCACCGCCGGGGGCTGGCCTTTAAAATCATGATCAGGGAAGCGGGCGGTTGATCTGCACCTGCCGGCTCCAGTTGCAGATGAGGTTGGTCTGGCCGTTGATGACGAGCTGCACCCACAGGTCGTAGCCGCCGGGATTGTAGACGCCGGGATAAACATAGCGGAAGGGATTCAATCCGGGCACGCCGATCGGCTGGTAGGCGCCGTCCGGCCCGCCGACAGAAGTGCCCAGCACGACGGTGTTGGGCACGGCATTGTTGGAGACCGCGCCAATCTCCCTGGAACTCAAGCCGGCGATAAAGTTTTGGGCCACGGTCCCGTCCTCCGCCCCGCCCGTGGTGCAGTTGACAAAGCCGCCCACGCCGTAGGCCGTCTTCACATTGCCAATCGCAATGGCGGCGCTGCGGTCCAGGGTGGCAAAATTGCCGCCGCTGATTGTGGTGCCGGCCAGTTCGTAGTAAAGCTGGCTGAACTGCGAGCGATCCAGCGGCGCGGGATAAACACCGGGGGCGTTCTGGTTGCTGGGCGGATACGCGCCGTATTTGGCCTTGTAATTTTCCAGCGCGGTTTCGAGGTGGTTCATTTCCGCCGTGGCGACTTTTTTGTATTGCAGGGCCCTGGCCGGCTTGAGCGCGACCAGCGTGAACCCCGCCAGCACGCCGATGATGGAGATGACCACGAGCAGCTCGACCAGGGTGAAGGCCGCAGAGGAATGAGCCAGGCGTGCCGAGTGATCGGCAAACACCTCGTGCCGCCGGCCGCATTTTAATTTCATCTTCATCGTTCTTTCAATTCCTGCTCCATCCGCTCGCTCAACCATTGCTTGACCATGCTCTGATAATTCAGATACCGCATCCGGGCGAGCCGCTTGATGCGCGCGAGCATCCGCGGATCAAACCGCAGCGTCACCGTGACCGATTCAGACGACTCGGTGCTGCCGGCGACCGCCGCCTCCATGAGGCGCACGGCGGGGCGGTTCTCGGACCAGAACACCGCCTCGGCCGCCTCGCTGTCGAACAGCGGCACGTCATCCCAGTTGGCAAAAGTTTGCACGGCTAAAATTGATCGCTGGCCGGTTTCCCGTTCCGGTTCAGGCCAGGGTCTGGTCCAGTTTGCGCTGATAGAAGAACCGTTCCTCCGGCTCGAACGGCCGCGCCAGCATCACGCGCACCAGCCGGCCGTTGGTCCGATACACGCTGTAGATGCCGACACCGCCCGCCGACATACCCAGATTGAAAAATCGCGCCTGCACTCCAAACCGCGGCGTGTCCGGCATCAGCCGCACCGCGAACGGATCCTCAAACGACTCTTCTATTTCCCGTTGGGTCAAAGAACCAAGCTCAAATGCCGGATTATTCCAATCGAACTCCATAACGGCTCAGTTGTAAATAAATCGGCCACGCAATGTGATTACAATGTATTTACACGCCGGACGGGTTTTTGTCAAGGATTTGGAAGATGAATTCACTTTGGATTGAACCGAAACCGGATTAGTCCCCAAAGGTCAGGTGGGACCGCTCATTATTTCGATCATGCGGATCAAGGGCAGGAACATGGCGATGACGATGCTGCCGACGATCACCGCCAGCGCCACAATCATGATCGGTTCCAGCAGCGAGGTCATGGCGGCGACGGCGTTGTCCACCTCCTCATCGTAGTTGTCGGCGATTTTGAGGAGCATTTCGGGCAGGGCACCGGTCTGTTCACCGACGTCCACCATGCTGATGACCATCGGCGGAAACGCGCCCGAGGCCTCGAGCGGCGCGGTGATGGTTTCGCCCTCCTTCACGCTTTCATGCACCTGGGCGACGGCGTTGGCGATGATGACATTGCCGGCGGTTTCCTTGACGATGGTGAGTGCCTGCAAAATCGGCACGCCGCTGCTCACAAGCGTGCCGAGGGTGCGCGTGAAGCGCGAGATGGAAACCTTGGACACCACCTGCCCGGTTGGCGGCATCGTGAGCTTGGTTTTGTCCCACATGTGCCGGCCGAATTTCGTCCGGATGAACAGCAGAAACAAAATCACCAGCACCGCCACCACGCCCATCGTGCCGAGGATGTTGTTCTTGATGGTGTCGCTCACCCAAAGCACGAACAGGGTAAATCCGGGCAGCTTGAAGCCCATGCCGCTGAACACGTCCTTGAACTTCGGCACCACGAAGCACATCAGCAGAATCATGATGCCCACCGCCACGATCAGGACCGCGCTGGGATAAAACAGCGCCGCCTTGACCTTGCCCTTGATCTTCTGCGCTTTTTCGGAGAACTCCGCGAGGCGCTTCAACACGACTTCCAGCACGCCGCCGAGTTCGCCCGCCTTGACCATGTTGACGAACAGCCGGTTGAAAACTTTGGGATGCTGCGCGAGCGCCTCGGAGAACGTGCTGCCGCCCTCAATGGAGGTGGACAGCTCGCCCAGGATTTTCTTCAGGTTGACATTGCGTTCTTGCTTTTCCAGGACGCGCAGGCCGCGCAAGAGCGGCAGGCCGGCGTCCACCAGGGTCGCGAGCTGGCGCGTGAACGTGGTCAGCACCTTCGGCTTCACCTTCCCGCCGAGGCCGGGAATCCGGATGTTGAAATTCATCCCGCCGCCCTTTTTGCCCGCCTTGGCCTTGGCCGCCGGTTTGGCCTTGGCCTTTTTGCCCGCCGCCAGGTCCGCCTTGTCCGCCTCGGTGATCTTCGTCGGAAACAACCCCATCTCCTTCACGCGGCCAATGGCCTCGTTCTGGCTGCCCACTTCAATGGTGCCTTTCGTTTCCGCTCCACGGGCGTCCAGGGCCACATAATTATACTTTGGCATAAAATCAGTTATGAGTCATGAGGGACAAGTAGGTTTGTATTGGCTCATCACTCGTCACCCAGCACTCATCACTATTCTTCAGGTGTATTTGACCACTTCCTCAATCGTTGTATCACCGTCGAAGATACCGCGCAAGCCGTCTTCGCGCAAAGTGATCATGCCCAGCTCCACCGCCTTTTGCCGCACCACCACCGTCGGCGCCCGGTCATTGATCAGGTTGCGGATCGCATCACTCACGACCAGCAGCTCATAAATACCCTTGCGCCCCTTGTAACCCGTGTCATTGCACGTCGAGCAGCCGCGCCCGTAATGGAAAACCTTGTCTCCCAAATCATGCGGCGACAGCCCGAGCAACGCCAGCTGCTGCTCCGTCGGCTCAAACGGCGTCCGGCAATTCTTGCAAATCGTCCGCACCAGCCGCTGTCCCAGCACCGCCATCAGCGTCGAGGAAATCAAAAACGGCTCCACCCCCATGTCCACCAACCGCGTCACCGCCCCCGGCGAATCGTTCGTGTGCAGCGTGCTCAAGACCAAGTGGCCGGTGAGCGACGCCTGGATGGAAATCTGCGCCGTCTCCAGGTCGCGCATTTCGCCGACCATGATGATGTCCGGATCCTGGCGCAAAAACGATTTTAGCGCCTTGGCGAACGTCATGCCCTGCGCGTCGTTGATGGCCACCTGCATGATGCCCTCGATGTCAAATTCTACCGGGTCCTCCGCCGTCAGCAGCTTGGAGTCAATCGTGTTGACCCGGCGCAGGCAGGAATACAGCGTCGTCGTCTTGCCGCAACCCGTCGGCCCGGTGACGACGAAAATGCCGTTCGGCCGCTGGATCACCTCCGTCACGAAATCATGGACGTATTTCGGAAACCCGAGCGACTCCAGTTCCAGGTTCACCGAGGAACGGTCCAGCACGCGCAGCACGATGGATTCGCCGAACGCCGTCGGCAGCGTGCTCACGCGCAAGTCCACGGGCTTGCCGTTCAGGTTCAAATTGATCCGCCCGTCCTGCGGCAGGCGCATTTCGGAAATGTTCAGGTTCGCCATGATCTTGATGCGCGAGGCGACCGGCAGGGCGAGGTGCTTGGGCGGCGGGGCCATTTCGTAGAGCGCGCCGTCCACGCGGTAGCGGATGCGGAATTCCGTCTCGAACGGCTCGAAGTGAATGTCGCTCGCGCGGTCCTGCACCGCCTGCTGCAAAACGAGATTCACGAACCTGACGATGGGCACCTGGTTCGCCAGATCCTCGGCCGCGCGCGCGTCCTCGCCCGCCGCCTTGGCCACGCGCTCCAACTTTTCATCACCCAGCTCCTTGAGGATTTCAGCAAAACTCTCGTTCTCCTCCTGGCCGTAGTTCCGCTCGATCGCGCGCCCGATTTCCGCCGGATCGGCCACCACGATCTGCACGTCGCGCTTGGCGATGAAATTGATCTCGTCCGCCTTGGCCGGGTCGAGCGGCTCGGCCAGCGCCACCTGCAACATGCCATTGGCGAAGCCCACCGGCAGGCAGTGATACATCTGCGCCACCTTCGCCGGGATCAAACTCAGGACTTCCGCCGGGATCGGGCGGTCTTTCAGCGACACCACCTCCGTGCCCAGCGCCGTCGCCTCCACGTGCAGGATGTCGTCGAGCTTCATGATGCCGAAATCCTGCAGCACCTGGATCACCGGCGCCGCGTTGCGCCGCAGCTCGGCGGCCACCTCCTCAAACTGGAGGTCGTCCAGCATGCCCTGGCTGCGGAGCAGGGAGAGCAACGGAATGTTGATTTCGTCGGTCATGAAACAAAATTATTTTTTGCTGCCCGGCGCGGCCCCCTTGCCGCCCTGATCCACGGCTTGCGCCAGGTCCAGTTCCTGGAGTTTCGCCAGAATCGTGGTCGGATCCTGGGATTTGTTGATGACTTCCTCGCGCGCAATCATGCCCTTCAGGTAGAGCTCAATCAGCCACGCGTCCAGCGTCACCATGCCAAATTTCGCGCCGGTCTGGATGTCCGACTGGATGCGGAACGTCTTGTTGTCGCGAATGAGCGCGGCGATGGACGGCGTGTTGATCATGATCTCGAACGCCGCCACGCGGCCCGGCTTGTCCACGCGGGGAATCAGCAACTGCGAAATCACCGCCTGGAGCACCGTCGAAAGCTGGATGCGCACCATTTCCTGCTGGTTCGTCGGGAACGCGTTGGTCAAACGGTCAATCGTCTTGGCCGCGCCCGTGGTGTGCAGTGTGCCAAACACCAGGTGGCCGGTTTCCGCCGCCGTGATGGCCGCTTCAATTGTTTCCAGGTCGCGCATTTCGCCGACCAGGATCATGTCCGGGTCCTGGCGCAGCGCGCGGCGGAGGGCCTCGGCGAAGTTCGGCACGTCCACATGCACTTCGCGCTGGGTGATCAACGCTTTCTTGTGCTTGTGATAATATTCGATCGGGTCTTCAATCGTGATGAGGTGCACTTCCTCGCGCGTCTCATTCACGATATTCAGCAGTGACGCCAGGGTGGTGGATTTGCCGGAACCGGTCGGGCCAGTGACCAGGATCAAGCCGCGCGGCTTGAACAACAACTGCTTCACGGACTCGGGCAGGCCGATCTGCTCGAACGTGAGCATCTTGTTCGGTATCTGCCGGAGCACCATGCCGAAATTGCCCTTCTCCTTGAACACGCTCACGCGGAAACGCGCCGCCTCGCCGAACGCAAAGGCGAAGTCCGCACCGCCACGCTCGCGCGTCTGCTGGATGTGTTCCTCGGAGGTGAGACTGCGCATCAGTTCCTCGGCCGCCTCCGGCGTCAGTGCCGGCCCCTCGACCCGGTGCAGTGTCCCGTGGACACGGATGGTCGGCGACGTGCCGACGCGGATGTGCAGGTCGGACGCGCCTTCCGAGACGACCAACTGCAACAAGTCTGACATGGCGTATGACATAAATTTTCAAATGCAGAATGCGGAAACCGCCCCCGGCACGCGAAAATTATCCGCGCGCGCCGCCTTCAATTCTTCATTCTTGCTTCTGCCTTTCTTCAGGATTCGTCGCCGACGGTGGCGCGGATGACTTCCTCCGGCGTCGTTAGGCCGGCCAGCACTTTGCGAATGCCGTCCTCGCGCAACGTGCGCATGCCCATCTCGCGGGCGCGCTGGCGCAGCACCGTGGTCGGCACCCGGTCATAAATCAATTTCCGCGCCTCGTCTTCCACGACGAAAATCTCAAAGATGCCGAAGCGCCCGCGGTTGCCGGTGTTGTTGCAATTCTGGCAGCCGCGGCCTTTCTGAATGTTCGCGTTTTTCACCTCGTCCAGGGTCAGGCCCAGCGAACGCATCTCCTGCTCGGTCGGCGTATAGGGGGCCATGCACTTCTTGCAGATTTTGCGGACGAGCCGCTGCGCCATCAGGCAGCGGGTGGATGACGCCACCAAGAACGGTTTCACGCCGATGTCCACCAGCCGAGTCACCGCGCCGGGCGCGTCGTTGGTGTGCAGCGTGGAGAACACCAGATGGCCGGTCAGCGACGCGTTGATGGCGATGGAGCCGGTCTCGAGGTCGCGGATTTCGCCGATCATCACGATGTTCGGCGCCTGGCGCAGGATCGCGCGCAGTGCGGCGGCGAAGGTGAAACCCACGGCCTCATGCACCTGCACCTGGTTGATGCCGGACAAGACATATTCCACCGGATCCTCGACCGTGATGATTTTGCGGTCGGGCCGGTTGATGAAGTTCAAACAGGAATACAGCGTCGTGGTCTTGCCGGAACCCGTCGGGCCGGTCACGAGCAGAATGCCGTCCGGCAAATTGATGATGCGCTCGAAGGTCGCTTGATCGTCGCTCAAAAAGCCGAGTTCGGGCAGACCGAGCCGCAGCCCCTCCTTGTCGAGAATACGCATCACGATGCTTTCACCGTGGTTCGTCGGCAGGCAGGACACGCGCAGGTCAATCAACTTGCTCCCGATTTTGGACTGGATGCGGCCGTCCTGCGGCACGCGGTGTTCGGAGATGACCATGCCGGCCTGGATTTTCAAACGCGCGATGACCGGGGCCTGGAGGCGTTTCGGCGGTGACTTCATTTCCTGCATCACGCCGTCAATCCGGTAGCGCAGGCGGAAGCGTTTCTCCAGCGGTTCGAGGTGGATGTCCGACGCGCGCAGCTTGAAGGCGTCCACGATGATCTGGTTCACCAGCCGGATGAGCGGCGCGTCGGCCTCGACTTCGCCGCCGTCCTCGACTTTGGCGACGTGGACGTTTTCCTCCGTCAGCTCCTGCATGACATCCTTGAAGATGCCCGCGTCCATGGATTTTTTTTCGCCGCCGTAATATTTGGTCAGCGCGTTCTCAATGTCCTGCTCCGAGGCCACCCGCAGTTCGATTTCGGCGTTCAGCAGGTGCGTCAGCGAATCAATCGTGTTCAGGTCGGAAGGATCGGCGATGGCCACAGCCACCTTGCCTGCATTTTTGAAAACGGGGACGACGCGGTATTTTTTGGCGATATCGCGCGGGACGATGGCGATGACATCGTCCTCAATCTTGAGGTTGGCCAGGTGGACGACTTCCGCGCCGAACTGCGCGGCCTTGGCCTGGGTCACGTCGCCGGGGCGGATGACCTTGTTGGCCACCAACAAATCCACCACGCCCACGCCGGCGGCGTTGGCCTCTTCGCGGGCCTTGTCAACCACGTCGGCGGTGGTGAAGCCGAGGTCAACCAGCAGGTCCAGCAAATAATCGTCTTTTTCTGCCACGAGATTTTACCGCCGCCCGACAATTGAATTCGGGAATTGCGGGTGAGAAAGCTTTCATTTGCCGGCGCAAAAGTCAATGCCGACCCGCAACTTTTGGTGAAAAAAGAAACGCGCGGGCGGCGGCAGACGCTTGGAAAATTCAGGCCCGGCCGGCGCAAAGCCGCAGTTGAACTGGCCGCGCGCATCGGCTATTCTGCTTGGATTATGACGTTGACTGAAAAACTCCTCGCCCGCGCGGCCGGCAAGACCAGCGTGCAGGCCGGCGACAATATCTGGGTGAACGCCGACGTGCTGATGACGCACGACGTCTGCGGCCCGGGCACCATCGGCGTGTTCAAACGCGAGTTCGGCCAGACCGCCAAGGTCTGGGACAAAAATAAAATTGTCATCATCCCCGACCACTACATTTTCACCGCCGATTCCAAGTCCAACCGCAACGTGGACATTCTGCGCGATTTCGCCAACGAGCAGGGATTGCCCTATTTCTACGACGTCATTGACGACCCGAAAGGCCAGTGGAAATTCGACGTGACCAAGGGCGCGATGAAAAAACAATACGGCTCCCGCTACGCTGGCGTCTGCCACGCGGCGCTGCCGGCCAAGGGACACACGCGGCCCGGCGAAGTGTTGTTCGGCACCGACTCGCACACCTGCATGGCCGGCGCGTTCAACCAGTTCGCCACCGGCATCGGCAATACTGACGCCGGCTTCGTCATGGGCACGGGCAAATTGCTCATCAAGGTTCCGGAAACTATGCACTTCCGCCTCGAAGGCAAACTCCAGCCCGGCGTGATGGCGAAGGACATCATCCTCCATTGCATCGGCGAAATCGGTTTTGACGGCGCGACCTATCGCGCGATGCAGTTCGACGGCGAAGGTGCGAAGACGCTTTCGATGGACGACCGCATGACCATCGCGAACATGGCGATTGAAGCCGGTGGCAAGAACGGTATTTTTGAATTTGATTCGCGCACGGCGGAATACGTCGACGCCCGCGTCAAATTGAACGGCACGAAATCCAGTTACCAACCGGTCGAAGCGGACAAAGATCAAAAGTTCGTCTATGAACTCGTCGTGGATTTGAGCCAGCTCGAACCCACCGTCGCCTGCCATCCCGATCCGGGCCAGCGCAAAAAAGCGAAGGAGATGAATCAGAAATTGGATCGCGCCTACGTCGGCAGTTGCACCGGCGGCAAGACGAGCGACTTCATCGAGTTCGCCCGCGTTTTGCGCGGCAAGAA
Organism: bacterium; assembly: GCA_021780905.1. Lineage (GTDB taxonomy): Bacteria > Verrucomicrobiota > Verrucomicrobiia > Limisphaerales > UBA11358 > UBA11358. The sequence goes on along the minus strand of JAJXXW010000030.1, from coordinate 48,551 downwards.
AGTGGTCATTGACACCTTCGGCGTGCCGGCGACACCGGACATCGTCCGCGATTTGCAGACGACTTATTGGGGCAACGAAACCATCTGGCAGATCATCGTGAACGCCGGCGTGCAGATGACGGAGAACGCCGGCTGCGCCGCGTGCCTCGGCGGCCCGGTGGACACGTTCGGCCGCATCAACAAGAGCGGTATCAACTGCATCAGCGCGACCAACCGGAATTTCCCCGGCCGCATGGGCGACAAGGAATCCAAGGTGTTTCTCGCGTCGCCGGCCACGGTGGCGGCGAGCGCGTTGACCGGCAAGGTCACCGACCCGCGCGAGTATCTGGGGAATTAATCACCGGCGAAGATGCGAAAAGCGCGGCTGAAAAGCTTGGCTTGAGCGTTGGCCTTTTTACGTAAAAAACTGCTTTGCCTCCGTCAGTCTTTGCGTGAAATTCCCCGCATGCAAAAACTTGGCCAGAACTACGGCGGCTACCACGGCGAGACGATTGATATCCGCGCCGTGCTCCGCGACGTTCAAAGCGCCGCTGCCGGTCACGGCTGGACTTCGGAAACATTTCACCATCACGATGATTTTCGCTGGCTGGCACTGCATCGCAGGCCGGCAGCTCAAAATCCAGAAACGGTTTTGAGATTTTACATCTCCGCCGGCATTCACGGCGATGAGCCGGCTGGCCCGCTCGCCGCGCTCCGGTTAATCCGGGAAAATCGCTGGCCGGACGCGGAGATTTTCCTGCTGCCCTGTCTGAATCCGCTCGGCTTTCTGCGCAACCAGCGCGGCAACGCCGACGGTCTGGACCTCAACCGCGATTATCGCAATCCGCAATCCGCCGAAGTCCGTGCGCACCTCGCGTGGCTGGACCGCCAGCCGGCCTTTGATCTTTACCTCTGCCTGCACGAGGACTGGGAATCGCACGGCTTCTATCTTTACGAACAGAACCCGGACCGGCAGGTCTCGCGCGCGGGAAAAATCATCTCGGCCGTGGAAAAAGTCTGTCCGGTGGATCCGTCCGAAATCATTGAAGGCCGCACGGCGCACGGCGGCATCATCCGTCCGAACATTTCGCCGGCGGAGCGGCCCGACTGGCCGGAGGCGCTGTATCTCATCAGTCACAAGTCACGGCTCGGTTACACGCTGGAAGCGCCTTCGGATTTTCCGCTGCCGGTCCGGGTCAACGCGCTCGTGGCGGCGGTGAACGCCGCGCTCCGGCCCTGACCACGATTCCAGCCGGTTCAGGAAATGGATTCCAGGATTTTCTCCGCCGCGGCGCGCGGATTTTCCGCCGCGTAAATCGGCCGGCCAATCACGAGCCAGTTCGCGCCCGCTTGCATGGCTTCTTGGGGCGTGAGCGTGCGTTTCTGGTCGTCGGCTTTTTCCGCGCCGGTGCGGATGCCGGGCGTGACCAGCTGCATCGCGGGCGGAATGTATGGCCGCAACTGGGCGACTTCCTGCGGCGAACACACCAGGCCGCGCAGACCGGCCCGCGTGGCGATGGTGGCCAGCCGGCGCACCTGAGATTCCACGTTCCCGTCGAGGCCGATTTCGCGCAGCGCGGGCGTGTCCAGACTGGTCAACACGGTGACGCCCAGCACCAGCGGCGGGACGCGCCCCAGTTTCCGCGCGATTTCCCCGGCGGCCTGCTCGGCGGCGCGGAGCATTTCAAATCCGCCGCTGGTGTGGACGGTGAGCATCTGCACGTCCAGTTGCACGGCGGCCGTCACCGACTTGGCGACGGTGTTCGGGATATCGTGAAATTTCAAATCGAGAAAGACGCTCGCGCCGGTCGCGCGGATTTTTTTCACGATGTCCGGCCCGGCGGCGGTGAACAGCTCGCTGCCGATCTTGAACGCGCCGACCGCCGGCGCGAGGTCGCCGGCCAGTTTCAACGCTTGTTCGGCGGTCGGCACGTCGAGGGCCGCGATGATGGGGTTTCGCATGGCAATTGATTTTGCCCAAGCTAAACATAAATTCTGCAAAAACGCACCCGCGAAATTTGGCCGGGACATTCTTTTACGGCCGCCGGTTTTTCAGGTTGGAATCCGCCGCGTTCCGCTGTATATGTCCCCGCCGGCGGGAAAATTCCCCGGTTCAACCCTTGCCGGCGCGATCATCAAAACCATTCCGTCCAACGAAATGACGTGAGCCTGACTCTCTACCAAAGCAACCGGCTGGAAAACCTGGCGGAGCGGCTGGCCCGCGACACCCTCCGGTCGCCGCTCGGCTCGCCGTTCGCGCCGGAACAAATCATCGTGCCGACACAGGTCCTGGCGCAATGGCTCCAGCTCGAACTCGCCCGCCGTCACGGCATCGCCGCCAACCTGGAACTGACGTTTCCGCGCGCGTTTTTTTTCGGCCTGATGGAAAGATTGCTGCCGGCGGAAACGCGCACCGGCTTGATCGAGCCGGAAGCCCTGACCTGGCGGCTCATGGAAAAACTGGGGCCGCTGCTCGGCCAGCCGGCGTTTCGGGAAATCAATGATTACCTCGCCAGCTCAAACGATCCGCGCCGGCGCTTCCAGCTCGCCGAAAGAATCGCCGGCCTGTTCGACCAATACAGCGTCTATCGCCCGGAGTGGATTGAGGCCTGGCAGCGCGGCCGGGAAACACACTGGCAGGCGCAGTTGTGGCGCGCGGCGATGAGCGACGGGCTGGCCTGCCAGGGCAAATTTCTGTTCGAGCTGCTCACCGCGCTCAAACGGCCGGACTGCGATCCGGGAAAATTGCCGGAACGGCTGGCGATTTTTTGCCCGGCCAGTCTGCCGCCGGTTTATCTCGAAGTGTTTCAGTGGCTGGCGCGACACCTGCCGGTGCATCTGTTCTGGCTTTCGCCGTGCGCCGAGTATTGGGGCGACATCACCTCGGCACTTGAGGATCAGGCGATTCAGGCGGTCGCCGGCCGGGGCGGGTTGAGTCCGCGCGAACTGCACCTGGAACGCGGCCACCCGCTGCTCGCGGCGTGGGGCAAGTCCGGCCGGGAATTTCAACGGCTCGTCACCGACCTGCAAATGGTGAACGATCAGGTCGAGGATTTCCAGGAGCCGGCGCAAAATAATCTGCTCGGCCGCGTCCAGCGCGCCATCCTGAAGCTCGAAGACCGGCCGGCCGAAAATCTTTCGGAAATCAGCCGCACCGACCGCTCGATCCAAATTCATAATTGCCACAGCCCGCTGCGCGAACTGCAGGTGCTGCGCGACCACCTGCTCGAATGGTTTGCCGCCGACCCGACCCTGTCGCCGCAGGACATCTTGGTGATGTTGCCGGACGTCGAGGCTTACGCGCCGTTCGTCAAAGGCGTGTTTGAAATGTCCGAGCCGGGTTCGCCGGCGATTCCCTGCACGCTCGCCGACCAGGGCGCACGGCAGGAAAGTCCGCTCGTCAACGCCTTCGCCGACTGGCTGCAGCTTGCCGGCAGCCGGTTCCCGGCCACCGCCGTCATGGATTTTTTGGAAGTGCCGCCGGTGCGCCGCCGTTTTGGCATCGCCGAAAGCGAACTGCCGCAAATCCGCGAATGGATCCAGGTCGCCGGCATCCGCTGGGGACGCGATGCCGCGCAACGCGCGCAGCTCGGCCTGCCCGCGTTTGCCGAGCATTCCTGGGAACATGGCCACCGCCGGCTGCTGCTCGGCTACGCGATGGCCGATGACAGCGCCGCCTTTGACGGACTTTGGCCCTGCGCCGGCATCGAAGGCACGGCCACGGAACTGCTCGGCCGCTGGCTGGATTTCCAAACGCAGTTTTTCGCCGCGCTGGACGAACTCGCCGCGCCGCGCACGCTGGAAAACTGGGCGGCGACGCTGACCGGAATTCTGGACAAATTATTTTTGCCGGAACCGGATGAGGAATTGGCCGCGAACGCCCTCCGCCAAATCCTCGACGGTTTGCGCCAGCAGCAATTCCAATCCGGCTTCAACGAAAAAGTTCCGTTCCCGGTCATCCTCGAACGCGTTTTGCCGAAACTCGCGGAAGCGCCGTCCGGCAAGGCGGTCCTGCGCGGGCGCGTGACATTTTCCGGCCTGAACCCGATGCGCAACGTGCCGTTCCGCGCCGTCTGTGTGCTGGGGATGGACGACCAAAAGTTTCCGCGCCGCCCCGCGCCGTTAAGTTTTGATCTCCTGGCCGCGAAACCGAAAACCGGCGACGCCTCGCGCCGTGACGACGACCGTTATCTTTTTCTCGAGATGCTGCTTGCCGCGCGCAATTTTTTTTACGTCAGCTACGTCGGCCAGTCGGTCGCCGACAACCGCCCGCGTCCGCCCTCGGTCGTGGTCAGCGAACTGCTCGACTATCTCGGTGCGCGATTCCGGCTGGCGGGCACGACGCCCGACGCGAAATCACAGCCGCAGGAAACACCCCTGGTCGGCGAACTGCTGGTCACGCGCCACCGGCTGCACGGTTTCAACCCGGTGTATTTTCATTCGGAGAAAAATGAAAATTCCCGGCTGTTCAGCTATTCGCCCGCCGATGCGGAAATCAGCCGCCAGCTCGCCGCCCGCGCCCGCCGCAGCGCCGGCAAATCATTTTTGCCGGAGCCGCTCACCCAGCCGGACACGGAATGGCGAACCGTTTCGCTGGCCGACCTGCAACATTTTTTCAATAACCCCGCAAAGTTTTTCGTGCAGCGCCGGCTGGAATTCCGGCTGCCGGACGACCGGGAAAATTGGCCGGACGAGGAACCTTTCACCGTGGCCGGCCTGGACGCGTTTGCCTTGAAACAGGAATTGGTCGCGGCCTTTCTGAACCGCCGGCCGGTGGAGAAAGTTTTGACCGCGTGGCAAGGCGGCGGCCGGTTGCCGCCCGGCGCAACGGGCGTGGCGCTGGCACATGATCTCGCCGCCCAGACGCTACCGCTCAACGAGGCGTTGCAACGGCTCATCGGCACGGCGGAAAAAATCCGCCGGCCGGTGAAACTGGCCATCGGAGATTTCCGACTGGAAGGCGAATTGTCGCCGTTTCACGGCGTCGGCCTCGTCCACTGCCGTCCGGCAAAAATCAAGCCCGCCGCGATTTTAAAGCTGTGGATCGAGCACCTCGCACTGCAACTTTCGGATTTGCCGGAAGCGAAGTCCAGCCGCCTGGTCGCCGAGGACGGTGAATGGCAGTTTGCCGAGGTTCCCACTGCGAAAAATATTTTAGGCCAGCTTTTGGAAATCTATTTTCTCGGCCTCACCCGGCCGCTGGCGTTTTTTCCGGCCAGCAGTTTTGCCTTTGCCAGTCCGCAAGGGAAAAAGCCACCCAAAGTCCAGGCGCTGGAAAAATGGGAGGGCGACGAATTCGGCGATTACAGCCAGGGCGAATCACTGGATCCATATTTCAACCTGTGCTTTCGGCACGTCGCCAACCCGCTGGACGATGAATTCGAGCAGTTGGTGAAGCAAATTATTGCGCCGCTTCTGGCGCATCGAACCGAGGAGTTGTCGCCATGACCTTCGATCTGGTTCATACGCCGCTCGATTTGGGCGTCACCCGGCTGGAGGCCAGCGCGGGCACGGGCAAGACGCACGCGCTGGCCGGGCTGTTTCTCCGGCTGCTCATCGAGGAAAAAATCCCGGCAAGTGACATCCTGGTCGTGACGTTCACCGAGGCGGCCACCGCCGAACTGCGCGACCGCATCCGCCGCCGGCTGGCGGAGGCGTTGCGCGCGCTCGAAGGCCAGCCGACGGACGACGCCCTGTTGCAGGCGCTGTTGATCCGAACGCAGGAGCGGCGCGAGGCCGCCGTCAATGCGCTGCGCAATGCGCTTGAAGCCTTCGACCTCATAGCCATCGCGACGATTCACGGCTTCTGCCAGCGGACGTTGCAGGACTGCGCCTTTGAAAGCGGCAGCCTGTTCAACGTCGAACTGATTGCCAGCCAAGCCAATCTCATTGGCGAGATTGCGGCGGATTATTTTCGCCGGCAGGCGTATGCCGGCGGCGCGCTGACGGCCAGCCTCGCGCTGCACCAGAAACTCACGCCGGACGTTTTCGCCGCGCTGCTGAAACCATTCCTGACTTACCCGGAGTTGAAACTGCTGCCCGCCGCGCCCTCGCGCCCGCTGGAAACCGTGACCGAAGATTTGCAAATGGCGTTGGACGATTGCGCGTCCGAATGGCGGCGTGGCGTGAAAGATCGCGACGCCCTGGTGAAATATTTCAGCGGCCGGGAGAAAAAATGGGCGATCAAGGAACATGCCAAAGCCGAAATAATCGCCGGGCAGATGTCCCGGTTGGATGACGGCCTGATTGACCGCCGGCTGTCTGCCGGCGTCTGGGATGCCATCCGGTTTTTCTCGCTTTCCGCCGTCCGGCAAGACGTGGGCAAGAAAAAGGAAATGCCCAAGCCGTATCCGCCCTTGTTCGACGGCTGCGAAAAGCTGGTGGCCCTCGCGGCGGAATTTGCGCTGGCGCAACGGCTGGATTTTCTGCGCACGGCGCGGGCGGCGCTCGCCGAAAGGAAGCAGGCGGCCAAACACCAATCCTACGACGACCTCATCAGCCGGCTGGCGGCCGCGCTGGCCGGGCCGGCCGGCGCCGCGCTGGCCCATTCCGTCCGCAAAAAATTCCGCGCCGCGCTGATTGACGAATCGCAGGACACCGACCCGTTGCAGTGGAAGATCTTTGACGCTGTTTTTGCCAAAAGCCCGGCGCACCGGCTGTATCTCATCGGCGATCCCAAGCAGGCCATCTACGGCTTTCGCGGCGCGGATGTGAACACTTATCTGCGCGCGGCGGAATCCGCGCCGGACCAGAATAAATATTCGCTCGGCACCAACTGGCGTTCCGAGGCGGCGCTGGTCGAGGCCGTCAACACGATTTTTGAAAATGCCGGCGAAACCACCGCCTTCGTCGAGGAAAAGATTTCGTTTGAGCCGGTGCAAGCGGCCGGTCAGGCGGACGCCGAACCGCTGGTTTTTCGCGACGGCCAGCGTCCGCCACCGTTTCAAGTCTGGAGTTGGAGCGCGGAGAATGGTGCGTTGTCGTCAAAGTCGGCGCAGAAATTCCTGCCTGCCGCCGTCGCCGCCGAGGTGTCGCGGCTGTTGCGCGAGGAGGTTCGCATCGGCGGTCGCCGGCTGAATCCGCGCGATATCGCCGTGCTGGTGGAATCACACCGGCAGGCCGGCTGGGTGCAAAAAGCGTTGCATGATTTGCAGATTCCCAGCGTCGAACACGCCATGGCCACCGTGTTTGAGTCGGCCGAGGCGCGCGAACTGCAATGGATCCTCGCCGCCATTTTGAATCCCGGCCGCGAGGCCGCCGTGAAATGCGCGCTGACGACGGACGCGCTCGGCCTGGACGGAAATCAATTGTCGAAACTCACCGCGAACGAAGGCGCGTGGGAGTCGCGCCTCCAGGAATTTGCCGCATTTCGCGGAAGCTGGGAGCGCGCCGGTTTCCATTTCATGTTCGCGCAGTGGTTGCGCCGGGAAAAAGTGGTGGAAAATCTGCTGCGCTTTCCCGACGCCGAACGCCGCATCACCAACGTGCTGCATCTCGCCGAACTGCTGGCGGCCGCCAGCCGCGCGGAGCACCTCGGCCCGGCGCGGCTGGTGCAATGGCTGGAGCAGCGCCGCGCCAGCGATGAGGCCGCCGCGGAGGAATTTCAGCTCCGGCTTGAAAGCGACGAGGACGCGGTGCAAATCGTCACCATCCACCGCGCGAAAGGGCTGGAATACCCGGTGGTGTTCTGTCCGTTCGTCACCCAGGACGCCGGCCTGCGCCCGATCAAATGCCACGGACAAAAAGTTTTGGACGTCGTGCTTTTCCACGACGCGACCACTGGCGAATTGATCTGGGATTTGAATCCCGACCCGGCATCGGCGCACGCCCAGCAGGCCACCAAGGAGCAACTTGCGGAAAAAGTGCGTCTGCTCTATGTCGCGTTGACCCGCGCCCGGCACCGGTGCTACCTCGTCAGCGCGCCTTACGCCAAAAATAAATCCACCGCGCTGGCCTGGCTGCTCGCTGGCCGGGGCGAACCGTTGGCCGACCCGGTGAAATTTCTCGACGAACAGCCCGTCCATCCGGTGGCCTGGCAAAGCCGCTGGCACGCCCTCGCGGAAAAGTCGCCGGCCGCCATCGCCGTCGCCGGTCTGCCAATGGAACCGGGCGAACCGTGGATGCCGGAAAAGTCCGGCGCGGCGAAATTGGCGCCCAAAGCCTGCGCCCGCGAAATCCGGCCGTCGTGGTTTTTGTCGAGCTTCACGCAGCTCTCGCAACAGGCGCAGGCCGCCGCGCCGGATTTGCCGGACCATGACGCGACCGACGCCGGGACAAAACCCGCCGCCGAAGAAGAAGCCGCCACGGGCATTTTTGCACTGCCCGCCGGCGCGCGCACCGGCGACTGCCTGCACAAAATCCTGGAGCAATTTGATTTTGCCAATGATGACAAGGCTTCCGCGACGGCGCTGGCATCGCAACAATTGGAGGCGTTCGGTCTGGCCACCGCGTCGCACGTCGCGGCCGTGTGCGAAATGCTGGAACGGCTGCGCCACGCGCCACTGACTCCGGAACATCCCGACTTCACGCTCGCGGCCGTCAGCCGGGCAAGGCGGATGAGCGAACTGGAATTTCTTTTTCCGACCGGCCCGCTCGACGGCGGGCAATTGACGGACTTGATCCGCGACCAAAAATTTTTGCCGGCACCGCTGCCGGTTCCGCGCGCCGGAGGTTTTTTGAAAGGCTTCATTGACCTCGTGTTCGAGTTCAACGGCCGTTTCTACATCGTGGACTGGAAATCCAATTCGCTCGGCTACCGCGCCGAGGATTACGGCCCGGCGGCGATGCGGCGCGAAATCACGGAGCGGGGCTACGATCTCCAATATCACCTTTACACGGTGGCGCTGGACCGCTACCTGCGGACGCGGATCGCCGGCTACGATTACGAAAGGCATTACGGCGGCGTCCGCTACATTTTCCTGCGCGGCGTCACGCCGGCCAAACCGGAACTGGGCATTTTCCGCGACCGGCCGGCGGCGGAAAAAATCGCGCGGCTCTCGGCCTTGCTCGGCGGCTTCGCGGAGGGGACATCATGAGCCGGCTTCCGTCATCCGCTGGCATTTTGGCAAGCGCGGCGTTGCAACCGCTGGACCGCCACTTTGCCCGGCTGATGGCGCAGTTCGCCGGCGGCGATGGTCCCGAACTCACGCTGGCGGCGGCGCTCGTCAGCCGGCGGCTGGCGGAGGGACATTCCTGCCTCTGCCTCGCCGAGGTTGCCGGCAAGGAAATTTCCGAACCGTCCGCCGGAATCGTTCCCGCGTTGATTTGCCCGGCGCGCGGCGAATGGGAAAAACGTTTGCGGGCGGCTTCCGTCATTGGCAAACCGGGCGACGACAAGCCGCTGGTTCTCGACGCGGCGGGCCGGCTTTACCTGCATCGCTATTGGAAATACGAACAAACCGTCGCCGCCGAAATCCGCAAGCGTAGCCAGCAACCGCCGTTCCCGCTCGACACGAAGATGGTTGCGGCCAGCTTAAAAAAATTATTTCCGGGTCCGGCGAACGAAACCGACTGGCAGAAAATCGCGGCCTTCGCGGCGCTGCGCCAGCGGTTTTCCGTCATCACCGGCGGCCCCGGCACCGGCAAGACCTGGACCGTGGCGCGGTTGCTGGCGTTGCAGCTCGAACAGCCGGGCGGGGAAAATTTGCGGATCCGGCTGGCTGCGCCCACCGGCAAAGCGGCGGCGCGCCTACAGGAATCCTTGTCGCGCTCGCTTGCCGGACTGGCGTGTTCGGAATCCGTCAAAACGCGGCTGCAGGCGAAAGACCTGACGACCACGATTCACCGGCTGCTTGGCACAATTCCAAATTCCACAAAATTCCGCCACGACGCAGGTAACCCGCTGCCGGTGGACGTGCTGGTGGTGGACGAGGCCAGCATGGTGAGCCTGGCGCTGATGGCGAAACTGCTCGCGGCGCTCCCGCCGCACGCGCGGCTCGTGCTTGTCGGCGACCAGGATCAATTGCCCCCGGTGGATGCCGGCAACGTGCTGGGCGACCTCTGCCGCGCGGCGGCGATTGATGGTTTCAGTAAAAGTTTTTGCGAGGATTGCCGGCGTTGCGCCGGTGCCGCACCCGCCGGAGGTGAAAGTTCAAATTCCGGCGGGCTGGCGGACACCGTGGTTCAACTGCGCGCGAATCACCGTTCCGGCGGAATGAAGCTGTTGACCGACATCAGCGTCGCTGTCAATGCCGGCGACGCGGACCGGACGATGGATTTGTTGCGTCAGCCCGCCACCGCGCTGGCGTGGCAGCCGTTGCCGCCCGCCAAAATGCTCAAGGCCGTGTTGCGCGAGGCCGTCGTCACGCATTACGGCGACGTGCTGAAATCCCAATCGCCCGCCGCCGCGCTGGCGGCACTCGGAAAATTCCGCATTCTCTGCGCCGTGCGCGAAGGGCCGTTCGGCACCGAAGCCGTCAACCGGCTCGCCGGGGAAATTCTGGCGGCTGCCGGACTGATCGCGCCGGACCAATGGAAATCCGGCAGCTACGCGGGCCAGCCGCTGATGGTGACGGCCAACCATTACGCGCTAAACCTGTTCAACGGCGACACCGGCGTGGTCGGGCCGGCAGACGGTTTTTCTTCGCTGGTTTATTTTCCGGGCGAAACCGGCGGCATCCGTGCCGTCGCGCGCGCGCGGTTGCCGGAACACGAGACCGTTTACGCGCTGACCATCCACAAGAGCCAGGGCTCCGAGTTCGATCACGTCCTGCTGGTGCTGCCGGAGCAGATGAATCCGGTGCTCACACGCCAATTGTTTTACACCGGCCTGACGCGGGCCCGCCAGTCCGTCCGCATTCTGGCATCCGAACATATTTTGCGCGCCACCATCGTGACGCAGTTGCAACGTGGCTCCGGGCTGGCGGATGCGCTGCGGGCGAAAACGCCCGGCGTGGATTGAAGTCATTTGAGCCGCACTTCCGCACTCCGGCCGTGCGCGTCGAGGCCTTCAAGCTCGGCGAATTTTTTCACTGATTTCAGCGCCCGTCGGAGCGATGGGCGCGTGTATTCCACCACGCTCGTGCGGCGCTGAAATTGATCCACCGTCAGGCCGGCGAACGACGCGCCCGCGCCGTCGGTCGGCAACACATGGCTCGGGCCGGCGATGTAATCGCCCAGCACCGTCGGCGACCAGTTGCCCAGAAAAATTGCGCCCGCCGTCACGATGCCACCGCTCACGCGCCGCGCGTCGCGCGTGATGACTTCACAATGCTCCGGCGCAAGCTGGTTCGCCAGCCCTACGGCTTCAGCGATGCCGGCCACCTGAATCAACCAGCCATTGCGTTCCAACACCCGTTGGATCAAATCGCGTCGTGCGAGTTTCGGAAGTTGTTTGGAAATTTCTTTTTCCACCGCAGATAAGATTTTTGCGGAGGTGGTCACGAGCCAGACGCGTTCGCGGCCGGAACCGTGCTCCGCCTGGGCAAGCAGGTCGGCGGCGGCGAATTTCGGATTCGCCGTGCCGTCGGCGATGACCAGCAGGTCACTCGGCCCGGCGAGCAGATCAATCGCCACGCGCCCGACGAGCAGGCGCTTGGCCATGCTGACGTAGGCGTTGCCGGGACCGAAGATTTTCTGCACCCGGCGGATCGTCTTGGTGCCGTAGGCGAGCGCGGCAATCGCCTGCGCGCCGCCGACGCGGTAAATCTCCGTTGCGCCCGCCGCGCGCGCGGCGAAGAGAATCGCCGGGTTGATGGAGCCGTCCTTGCCGCACGGCGTGGTGACAACAATTTCCCGGCAGCCCGCGACTTTGGCGAGCGTGATGGTCATCAGCGCCGTGGAGACGAGCGGCGCGGTGCCGCCGGGAATGTAAACGCCGACGCGCTGGAATGGATCGAATTTTTCGCCGACGCTCGCGCCGTGGGAATTTTCCGACTGCCAGCCTTTGCGCACGGATTTTTTTGCGAAGCCGGCGATGTTCGCCTCCGCTTCCGCCACGGCCGCACGCAGTGATTCATCCGCCTTGAGCGACGCGGCCATGAGTTCGGCCTGCGTCACGGCGAGTTGTTCGGCGGTGAGTTTCGCTCCGTCAAACTTTTCGGTGAGCTCCAGCACCGCATCGTCACCACGGACAAAGACCTCGTGCAAGATGGCCTGGGTGCGCTGCTCGATTTCGGCGTCGAACAGGCTGGAGTCGGTGGCAACTTCGCGGAGCCGGACGGAAAAATCTTTGTCGGTGTGGCGGACAATTTTCATTGGGACAGGATAAGTAAGAATGGGCGCCAAGTCAAAATGCGCCGGCCGGCGGCGGGTGGCCAAAGCCCGCCGTATCAGCGGCCAGCCCGGCCGAATTTAACCCGACGGTTATTTTTCCTCCACGCGCTGAATCCGCGCTCCGAGCTTCCGCAGCTTCGCGTCCATCTGCTCATAGCCGCGATCCAAATGATAGATACGGTTCACCTGCGTCGCGCCTTTCGCCGCCAGCCCCGCGATGACCAGCGCCGCGCTCGCGCGCAAATCGCTCGCCATCACCGGCGCGCCGCTCAACGGCCGGCCGCCCTTCACGATGGCGCTCGGCCCCTCGATTTCGATGTCCGCGCCCAGCCGCGCCAGCTCGCTGACGTGCATGAAGCGTGATTCAAAAATCCGCTCGGTGATGATGCTGATGCCCGGCGCGAGCGCCAGCAGCGACATCATCTGCGCCTGAACATCGGTTGGAAACCCGGAATATGGCAGCGTCGTGATGTCCGTCGCCTTCAATTCTGCCTTCCGGCGCGCCACCAGATTCGTGCCGCTGCGCTCAACCGAAACGCCCGCTTCATTTAATTTATCAGTTACCGCTCGCAAGTGGTCGGCGCGGGCGCCTTTCAAAGTCACTTCGCCATTCGTCGCGCCGGCGGCAATCAAAAACGTCGCCGCCTCGATGCGGTCGGGAATCACTTCATGCTCCGCGCCGTGGAGTTTTTTCACGCCCGTAACGGTAATCGTCGGGCTGCCTGCGCCGGAAATCTGCGCGCCCATCGCATTCAAGAAATTGGCCAAGTCCACGACTTCCGGCTCGCACGCGGCGCTTTCGATGACCGTCACGCCGTCCGCCCGCGTCGCCGCCATCATCACATTTGCCGTGCCCAGCACGGTCGGGCCGGCGCGGCCGCCGAGGAACATGGTCGAGCCGGTGATTTTTTTCGCCGCCGCGTCCACATAGCCGCCCTCGATTTTGATTTTCGCGCCGAGCGCGGCAAAACCTTTCAGGTGCAAATTAATCGGCCGCGCGCCGATGATGCAGCCGCCGGGCAGCGAAATCCGCGCCTTGCGCAGCCGGGCCAGCAGCGGACCCGCGATGCAAATGGAACCGCGCATTTTGCGGACGAGTTCGTAATCGGCATAGCCTTTGATTTTCCTGGCGTGGACGGTGACAGTGCCGTTTTCAAATCTGGCGGTCGCGCCGAGCGACTGCAAGATTTGCACCATGAACCGCGTGTCGCTCAAGTCCGGCACGCGGCGGATGACGCACGGCTCGTCCGTGAGCAGCGTCGCGGCCAGGATGGGCAGCGCGGCGTTTTTGCTGCCGCTGATGGCGACTTCACCGTGCAACGGCACGCCGCCTTTGATCAAAAAACTTTCCATGAGAAATTAAGATTTAATTGGCCACCGATTTACACAGACGGGCACAGATGAAAAAACTTCGCGCGTGCGTCCGGCTGAAAGTCTGTGTTTCATCCGTGTTAATCTGCGGCTGATAACTATCAGCGTCGCGCAACCAGGATTCTGGCGCGCTGACTGTAATCGTCCCGCACGGCTTCGACAACCCACTTTTCTTCCGCAAAGATTTTTTTTATGTCGTCCGCCTGGCCGTCGCCAAATTCCAGCATGATTTTTCCGTCTGGTTTCAGGAACGGCTTTGCCTCCGCCGCCAGCCGCCGGTAATAGTCCAGCCCGTCGGCGCCGCCGTCCAGCGCGCCGCGTGGCTCAAAATCTTTCACCTCCGGCGCCAGCGTCGCGATTTCAGCGGACGCGATGTAGGGCGGATTGCTGACGATTAAATCAAATTGTCGGAGGGACGATCCCTGCGAATCCTCATCATTTTGGTTGGGGACTTGCGAAATTCGTCCCTCCGAAAGTAGTGCGGCAAAACCGTCGCCTTGCAAAAATTCGATCCGTCCGGCGAACTGGTTTTGGACGGCATTCTGTTTCGCCAAAGCCAACGCGTCTGCGGAAATATCAAGCGCGGTGATCCGGGAGTCCGGACAATTCGCCGCCAGTGCGATCGCGATGCACCCGGTGCCGGCGCCGAAGTCCAGGGCGGTGGCTGGTGGCTGATGGCTGGTGGATAGGAATTTCCAGCCGAGTTCCGCGAGCAGTTCGGTTTCCGGCCGGGGAATCAGCGCGGCGCGGCTGACGGCGATTTCGTGGCCGCAAAAGGAGGTCGAGCCGACAATGTGCTGGAGCGGTTCGCGCAGGCCGCGCCGCTTCACGAGTTCGCGCAGGCCGTCGGTCTCCGATGCGGTTAATCCGCGGTCAAAATTCAGATACAGTTTCATGCGCGGCAGTTTCAACAGGTGCGCAAGGAGCAGTTCCGTTTGCAGGCGCGGCGATTCAACGCCTTTTTTGGCGAGAAACTCGGTGCTTTTCTGAATCGCTTCAAGAACGGTCACACATGGAATAGTAAATCGTGAAAGCGAAGTTCAAAGCTTAAATCCCTGTGACTGGCGATGGCGAACGGACTTCACGACAACCGGCCGTAGCGGCGGATTTCCGGCCAGAGCCACGCGACCACCAGCACCACCGCCAGCGTCCCGCAGCCGCCGACCACCACGGACAGAATCGCGCCGGTGGCCATGGCCTGCGCGTAAACCGGGCCGGCGGTTTCGTGGACGTGATGCAGGACCGGGCCGAAGATCTGCGCGGTGAAGCCGGATTCCGCGCCGCCCAACTCGTTCGACGTGCCGATGAACAGGCTGTTCACCGCCGAGACGCGCCCGCGCTTTTCGTCCGGCGTCAAAATCTGCACCAGCGTGGCGCGCACCACGACGCTGACATTGTCCACCGCGCCGCACAACGCCATCAGGCCGAACGCCACCCAGAACCACAGGCCATCCGCCGCCGGGAAAAATCCGCCGAGGCACTGGCGGTTGGCGAGGCCGAATAAAATCGTCGCCCCGCCGAAGACCGCCACGCACAGCAGCATCGTGCGCCCGGCCTTTTGCAACGGCGGCCGGTGCGCCAGATAAAACACGCAGACGATAGCGCCGATCGGAATCGCCGCGCGCAGCAGGCCCAGGCCGACGCCCTCCGCGCCGTGGTGCAATGGAATGATGCCGTCCGCGAAAATCGGCAGCAGCGTCACCGCGCCGCCGAGCAGCACGGCGAACATATCGAGCGTGAGGGTGCCGAGGATGATCTTGTTCTGATAAACAAATTGAAAACCGGTGATGAGGCTCTGGAGCGAGACAGGTTCGCGCGGTGGAATTTTATGTTCGTGGCGGACGCCGACAATAAGCGCGAAGGCCACGGCGCTGAAAACAACATTGACGGCATAAACCAGCCACGCGCCGTGTGTGAGCCAGATGATCACGCCCGCCGCCGAAGGTCCCAGCACGCACGAAAGCTGGAACGCGCCGCTGTTAAAGGTGATCGCGCGCGGCAGCTCCGCGCGCGAGACGAGCGCGGTCACGAAGGCCGCGCTCGCCGGCCAGAGAAAAGTCCGCGCCACGCCGATGACCACCAGCAGCGCGTAGGCGGACAGTTGAAACGTCCCGACGTTTTTGTCCAACGCGATAAGCCCCGACGCCAGCGTCAGCCCGAGGCTGGCCAGGCCCAGCACGAGCGTGGAGCCGAGAATGATGCTTTTCCGGTTGCGACGGTCGGCGAGCTGGCCCGCCGGCAGCGTGCACAAAAACATCGGCACCATGAGCGACAGGCCGACGAAGCCGAGCGCCAGGCCGGAGTGCGCGCGTTTGAAAAGCTCCCAGTCCAGCGCGGTGACAAGCATCTGCATTCCGAACGCGGCGACGAATCGCGCGATGAGGTAACGCTTGAAATCGGCGTTGCGAAAAATGGCGTAGGGATGCGGCGCGGTCGCGGGCGGCGGCGGCGGATTGTCGGGTGTTTCGGTTTCGTGCATGAAACGTGGCCGGCAATTTACCGCAAAACCGCGGCCGGTCGAGTTTTCAAAAAATCCACCGCTTGGTGGCGGGACGATTTTGTGCGAGACTGGCGGGACAATGGGCGACGAACAACCAAAATACAAGTGGCCGTGGTTTGCGGCGGCGGCGGTGCTGCTCGCCATCGTGCTGGCCGTGGCGTGGGTGGCCGTCGCCGCGAAAAATGTGGAACAGCAGCGCGACTTCGTGCCGCTGCCGGACAGCGCGCCCGCGCGTTGATTACCGGCCCGGCAGTCGGGGCAGCACGGCCATTCCCCCAAAGTTCGTCACCGGCGGGCTGTAGCTGATGGCGAGCGCCGTCGCCGGAAAATCCGCCGCGCGCCACGGCAGGTCGCTGGTCTGCCCGCCGCGGACTTTCTCGGGATACCACAGCAGCATCGGCAGGCGCGGCGCAGGATGATTGGCGGCGGCAAAATCCTCCGGCGGGAGAAACGCGTTCAGCCGGGGCGTCTGGAATTTTCCCGGCGCGGAACTGCCCGTAAAAAAAATAACGCAGTTGTTGGTCAGCCCGGATTTGCCGAGCTGCTCGAACAGCCGGCCGATGCCGGCGTCAAGGCGCGTAATGAGCGCGGTGCGGTTTTTTGCGGCCGGCGGCCAGGACTCATCGGTGAACGGCGCGTCCGTGGGCACGGGAAAATCATCCGCGCCGGCCGTGGCGGTGCGCGGCGCGGAAAAATTCACCAGCAGAAACAACGGGCGGTGGTGATTCGCCGGGGTCGGCGCGTTGATGCGCACGAAGTTGTCCATCGCCAAGACGAGCACATCCGGCAGATAGCGGGCCTTTTTCCCGCCGAGATTGGCGTAAATCGGTTCCTGGCCGATGAAGGTGTCGAAGGTTTTGTTCGTCTCATTGAAAATGCTCTTGGGCGCGCAACGCCAGACGTGGTCGGGATAATAATTTCTCCCCTCCGCGTCCTCCAGAAAACCGGCGAACTCGTCAAAGCCGCGCGCCCACGGCCGGCCGGCCAGGCTCCATTCGCCGATGAGGCCGGTGTGGTAACCGTTTTGCTGCAGCCGCTGCGCGAGGTTCGGTTCGCCATCCGGCAACGGGGAAATGGTGCCGGCGAGCAGTTGCGCGGTGGTCGCGGCGCTGTCCGCGCCGCCGGTGTAATGCGTGAAGCGGATGCCGTCCGCCGCCAGCCGGTCGAGGTTGGGCGTCTGGTAATTCGTCTGGCCGTAGCAGCTCAAGTCGCCGCGCGCGAGGCCGTGGCATTGGATGAGGATGATGCTGGGCCGGGGCGCAAGCGCGACCGGCGCGACGTTGGTGAAGATGGAGGCGAGGTCCGCGCGGACGTTCACGCCGAGCGTCAGCGCGGCGAGGAGGAGCCAGAGGCATTTGAATTTCATTGGAAATTGGATTTTGTCCGGCCCGGCGCGTTCAAAGCAATTTATTTCTTGCGTCAGAGGGTCTGGCGTCGGCCGAACTCCGGCTCCAGCGGAATTTTGGTTGCGACCAGGAAGCTGGGGATCGTCGCGAGGATGACCCACAGAAAAAACAGTTTGTAGCCGAGCCGTTCCTGCAGCCAGCCGCTCCACATCCCCGGCAGCATCAGGCCCAGCGCCATGAAACCGGTGCCCAGCGCGTAGTGCGCCGTCGCGTGCGGGCCGCGCGCGAGCCGGATCAGGTAAAGCATGAAGGCCGTGAACCCGAAGCCGTAGCCAAACTGCTCGACGGCGACGCCCGCGCCGATGGCCGGCAGATTTTCCGGCTGTGCCGCCGCGAGCCAGAGGAACACCGCATCCGGCAGATGAATCGCCAGCAACATCGGCCACAGCCAGAATTTGAGGCCGCGGCGCGACACGGCCCAGCCGCCGAGCAGCGCGCCCAGCATGAAGGCGACGACGCCCACGGTGCCGTAAATCACGCTGATTTTTTCCAAGGATAGGCCAAGCCCGCCCGCGGCCGGCGGCGCGTGCAGAAAGATCGGGATGATTTTCAGGAGTTGCGCCTCGCCCAGCCGGTAAAGCAAGACGAACAGCAGCATCGCGACAATCCCCGGCTTTTGGAAAAAGGTGGCGAAGGTTTCCAGAAACCCGCCGAAGCAGTTTTCACCCGCCGGCCGGATTTTGGGCTGGTCCGCCACCGGCCGGGGCAAAATGCAGCGGTGATAAATGCCGAGGCCCGCAAAAATTCCCGCCGCGAGCGCAAAGCCGGCCGACCACGCCAGGGCCGGATGGCCGCTGCGCTGGGCCAGCCGGCCGACGATAAACACCAGGCCGCCTTGCGCGGCGATTTTGCCGGCGTTGAAAAAAATGCCGCGCCAGCCGACGAAAAACGCCTGCTCGCGTTCCGTCGGCGCGAGCAGGTAAAAACCGTCCGCCGCGATGTCGTGGGTTGCCGAGCTGAACGCCAGCAGGATAAAAAACACGATGGTCCATGGGAGGCCGTGCGGCACGGGGATCGCTAGCGCGACGCACAGCAGGCCGGCGGCGAGGAGCAGTTGCATGATCCAAATCCAGCCGCGCCGCGTTTTCAGCACGTCCACCACCGGGCTCCAGAGCGGCTTGAGGACCCACGGCAAATAGAGCAGGCTGGTCAAAAAAGCCGTCGTCCGGTTGGAGACGCCGAGGTCGTTGTAAAGCATCACCGACACGGTGGCCACCAGCGCGTTCGGCAGGCCCTCGGCAAAATAGACCGTCGGAATCCACAACCACGGCGAAGATTTTTGGGCGGCCGACATGATGCGCGGGCGCATATTATGACGCAGGCGGGGCAAAGGAAACTTTTCTTCGCTGCCTCAAACGAGGCCCGTCCGGCTCCCGATCCGGTTGCGGGAAAAAGTGCGGATAAGCATTTGCCAGCAGCGCGGTGATGCAATAAATTCCTTGCAGTGAGCAACCTGCGCCCCCACCGAAAAAGGAGATTGACCAGCCACCAGAGGCAAATGGCCTTTTTCACCATATTTTTCGGAGGCATCGCCGTGCTGGCGTTCGTGGTCGTGCTCTGGTTCATGAATCACCCGCATATTGCCCGCAATTGAGCGCCGTTTCCGCCCCTGCCGGGTGGAATCTCGTCTGGCGGCGGTTCAATTCCCAACACTTCACCTTGACGGCGGCACGCCGAGGTTTATTTTCGGCGAATGAAAACGATTTCCATCGGCCTCGCGGTTTTGATTTTCATTGCCGCGTTCGCGCGGGCACAGGACTCGGCCACGCAGCAGCAACTGGACAAGTTGAGCGGACAAATCCAGGACCTGCTGGCCGCGCAGGAGTTGCAGGGCAAGCGGCTGGACGCGCTGGAGAAGCGGCTCGGCGAATTGAGCGACAAGGTCAATACGCCCGCCGTGAGCGACACGGCCAGTCGTGATGACTTGAAGGCGCTCGCCGCCCAGGTGCAGGAGATAGACCAAAAGCGGCAGGAAGACCGGCAATTCATATTGAAACAGCTCGAGCTGCTCGGCAAGGAAGGTGGCAGCCCGCCCGTCAGCCACCGGCCCCGGGCGGGCACCGAGCCGCCGCCACCCGCCGGGGACAATCCCGCCACGCCACAGAAGGGCTACGACTACAAAGTGCAGGCGGGCGACACCGTCAGCGCCATTGCCAAGGCATATCGCGATCAGGGCGTGAAAGTGACGGTGAGTCAGATTCTCAAGGCGAACCCGAAACTGGACCCGGCGAAGCTTTACGTCGGCCAGAAAATCTTCATTCCTGATCCAAATGCCAAGTGAGCACGGGCCGGCACCAACACAGCGCTGGCCGGCGGGCGGCGGAGCTGGAATACCGTCGCCCGCCGCCATTAAAGTTGTCCCGCGATGGAACTGCGTGAATTTGCCGAACAGGTCTTGTTCGCCACGTCGCTCGAGGAAAAACTTCGCGCGCCGGATGCCATCACCGACGAGCGGCCTGGGACCGCGCTCGTCACGCCCGCCGGGCCGGGCCGGCCGGCCAACTTGCTTTTCAAGCCACCCGCCGCCGGCAAGCGCGATTTTCCCGGCCTGCACCAGCTCGAAAATAAATCCGCTCGCGGCCGGCTGCTGCATTTTTTCGCCAACCACGAACTGCTCGCCACCGAGCTGATGGCGCTCGTGCTGCTGAAATTTCCCGACGCGCCGGCCGCCTTCCGGCAGGGCGTGTTGCGCACGCTCCAGGACGAGCAGGAACACACGCGGCTTTATCTGGAACGGATGAAATCCTGCGGCGTCGAACTGGGCGACCTGCCGGTGAGCGGCTATTTCTGGCGCTGCGTCGCGCCGATGGAACATCCGATTGACTACGTCGCCGGCCTCTGCCTGACTTTTGAGCAGGCCAATCTGGATTTTGCCGGCGATTACGCCCGCCGCTTCGCGACCGTGGGCGACGCCGATTCCGCGCGGCTGCTCGAAAAGATTTACCGCGATGAAATCGGCCACGTCGCCTACGGCCTGCAGTGGTTCCGCCGGTGGAAAAATCCGGATGCATCCGACTGGGACGCCTTCTGTCGCACGCTCAAATTTCCGCTCTCGCCGCAGCGCGCCAAGGGATTTTCACTGAATGTCGAGGGGCGCCGGGCCGCCGGATTCGACGCGCAGTTCATCGCGGAGATGCAGGTCTATTCGCAATCCAAAGGCCGCACCCCGAGCATTTTCATTTTCAACCCGTTCGCCGAAGGCCGCATCGCTGCGGGCAAAACTTTCAATCCGACGAAGCGTCAGGCGCAGCTCGCGCGCGATCTGGAAAACCTGCCGCAATTTTTGTGTCGGCAAGACGACATCGTGCTGGTGAGCGAAAAACCGTCGGTGGAATTTTTGAGCGGCCTCAAGTCGGCCGGCTTCCCGTTGCCGGAATTTGTGGAGTGGGAAAATGCCGGCGGCTTGAAAAGCCGCAAGCTCGGCCGCCTGCGCCCGTGGGCGTGGGGACCGGACAGCTTTGAACTGCTCAAGCCGTTGTTGGCCAGCGTTTCCGGCGAACAACGCACGAACGAAAAAAGATTCAACGCGGAAATCGCGCAACTCTATTCCAAAGTCTGGAGCGCGGATTTTTTGCGCAAGCTGATCTCTCAAAATTCCGCCATCCGCCATCCGCCATCCGCCCCGGACTGGCTTTGCGCCGAGAACGAAATCGGCGTCGCGGCCAACTCGGTCCCGGCAGCGCTGGCGGCGATTGCCAAAATCCGCGCCCGCGGCCACCACAACCTTGTTGTAAAGGAATCGTTCGGCGTGGCCGGCAGCAACGCGCTGCGGCTGTTCGAGCCGGAGATTTTGCCGGCCCAGCTGCGCTGGATGGAAAACGCGTTCGCGCAAAACCGCGAACTGGTGGTCGAGCCGTGGCTGGAACGGCTGGCGGATTTTTCCGTGCAGCTCGAAATGGCCGCGCCCGGCCTGAAGCTGTGCGGCTATACCGGCCTGCAGACTGACGCGCGCGGCCAGTTCGTCGCCAACTTCGCCGAGCCGCATTTTCGCAAGCGGATTCCGGCAGAAATCGTTTCGCGGTTCCGCGCGCCGGCGGACATTTCCAGCCGGCTGCTGGAATTTTACGGCGAACTGTTCGCCCGGCTGGAAACTAAATTGCAGGAGGTCGATTTCATCGGGCCGGTCGGCATCGACGCCTTTGTCTATCGGGATGCCGGTGGCGCAGTGAAGTTGAAGCCGGTTGTGGAAATCAACCCGCGCTACACGATGGGCCGCGTGCTGGTGGAACTGATGCGGCAGGCGGGTCAGAACAGCTTCGGCGCGTTCCGGCTGGTGAACGCCGCCCAGTTGCGCGCGGAGGGTTTTGATAATTTTCCCGATTATGCCCGGTCGCTGGCGGCGAAATTTCCGCTGCAACTTGAAGCTCAACCGCTGCCG
Source organism: bacterium (assembly GCA_021780905.1). Classification (GTDB taxonomy): domain Bacteria; phylum Verrucomicrobiota; class Verrucomicrobiia; order Limisphaerales; family UBA11358; genus UBA11358. The sequence goes on along the minus strand of JAJXXW010000030.1, from coordinate 26,704 downwards.
CGCATCCGTTCCGGCGCGTTGTGTTTGAACGACCCGGCCACCGCGCAGTTTTGCCTCGCCGTCTTCCGGGTCAGTCGGACCGCTGCCGCGCTGAACGGGTAAAACCAATCACTTCGCCGGGATGGGCCGAATCTTGATGTTGCGGAACGCCACGCTGCCGTGGTCGCCTTGCAGCGCGATGTAACCGGTGTCGGACTTGGCGAAGAACGGCATCCGGCTGAATTTGCTTTTCGCCACGCGGGCGTTGAAGTCGTCGCTGCCGGGGACGTATTCAAAATATTTCACGCCGTTGATCTCATGCTCGCATTTCTTGGGCGTGACGAGCAGGCGGACGTGGTTCCACTCACCGACCGGCTTGGTGGCATCCAGAATCTTGCCGGTCGCCGGGTCCACCGGCGGCTGATAGAGCGCGTAAAGCCAGCCGCACCGGATCTGGTCCACGGCCTTGACGTTGTCCTCCAGCTGAAACTCCGGGCCGGTGGCCCAGACGGCGTTGCCGGCGTCGGTGACGTGAAACATGATGCCGCTGTTGCCGGCCTCGGAAATGTTGTAGTCCAGTTGCAGCTCGAACCATGAAAATTCGTTGGAGGTGACGATGTCGCCGGCGTTGTGCGGGTCCACGCAAACGAGCGTGCCGTCCTTGACTTGCCAGCCGGGCCGGACGCCGGCTTTTTTGAAATTGTGCCAGCCGTTGAAACTCTGGCCGTCGAAGAGCAGTTGCCAGCCCGCCGCTTTTTCGGCGTCCGTCAGCGTGTTGATCGCCGGACTTGCGGCGGCGCCCAAATTCAGTGTCAAAGCCAACGCCAGGGCGGGAGCCAGGCAAGGAATGAATCTCATCCCGAAAAAATGTCGGCCGCGCGCAAAAATGGCAATGATATTTTCCGCCAGCCAAACCGCGTGGCTAGGCTTACAGCGGGAATTCGCGGTTCTCGTCCGGCATCACCACGTCGCGGCGGACAGCCGTCATTGCAGCCGGTGCGGAGGCCTCGGTTTTGAGTTCGGATGTTTGCACCAGCGGTTCAGAGCTTGTTTCCTCGGCCCGGGCGACCGGAGCCGGCGCAACCGTTTCCGGCTTGATGGAAATTGCCGGTTCGCCGGCCGGCGGGCCGGTTTCCACCGCCTTCGGCCCGGCGAGCGCGGCGCGCGCGGGGACGCGGCTGGCCAGCGCCAGCAGGGAAATGGACGAGGCCGCCTCGCGTTCCGCCTTTTCAATCCGCGAAAACTCGCCGTAGATTTCTGCGAGCGCCGGGTCCTCGCGCAGCGGCAGTTCCTGGCCGGTGCCGGTGCGCAGGGCCAGCAGGATATCGTAGGCGTTGATGGTGTCGAGCGGACGCGCGGGCACAAAGGCGGCTTCCGCGCCGGCGACTTCGGTGACCAGCTGCATGTGCGCGAGTGTGCGCAAAACCGATTGGATGAGCCGGCTGGGAATGCCCAGTTCCCGGGAGAGCAACAAAACGGTCGCCGGGCGCTGGCCGGTTTGGAAGCGCTGGCCGAGGCACGTCATCAGGCGCAGCGCGACAAATTCGCGCCCGCGCTGGTTGACATTGTCGGCCAGCCGGTCCTGGAGATAGGCGGCGCGGTTTTGATAGGCGTAGGCGATTTGCGCGCCCAGCAGCAGAAAAACCCAGGCCATGTAGAGGCCGATCATGAATACCGGCACCAGGCCGAGGCTGCCGTAAAATTTCATGCGGGTGACCACGCCGGAAACATAGAGGAAGCCGAAGACGTTGTTCAGGTGCAGCAGCGTGCCCGCGACTGCGCCGCCCACCACCGCCGCAGAAAAATTGACCTTGGTGTTCGGGATGAACTGGTAGACAAACGTGAACGCCAGCCACAGCACAAACATCGGCAGCAGTTGAAAAATGAATTTGCCGATCACCGGCGTGTGCGCGATGAAGTTTTTGGCCGACGCGAAATGCGCGCTGCCCGACAGGCTCAAGGCCAGGATCAACAGCGCGGGGCCGAGAAAGGCGAGCGTGAAGAACACGCCGATCCGCTGCATCCAGGTGCGCCCGCGCGCGACTCCCCAGACGTCGTTAAACGTCTCCTCGATGCGGATCAGCAGCGAGATGGAGATGAACACGAGCAGTAGGAAACCCGTCACGCCCAGCGCGGCGCTCTGCGTGTTTTGGACGAGCATCCAGACCTGGCGCGCGATTTCCCTTTGAGTGGACAGAGCAACGGCCGGGGTGGGGGTGGCGAAAACGGCATTGGTGCTGGCGGCCACGGCATTTGCCTCCTCGCCGGTTGGCGCGGACAGCGGCGCGTTCGTGGAAATCACCGCCGCGAGGTTGGTCTCCGCGACGGCGGTGTTGGTGTGGATGACGGCGGGCGGTGTCACCGCATCCACAAAATGCTCGATGGCCTGTTGAAATTGCCCCTCATCCTGCGTTTTGAGAAAACTGCTGGTGACGCTCAGCGCGACCGCCAGCAGCGGAATGAGCGCGATGAGCGTGGAGTAAGACAACGCCGAGGCGCGCACGAAGCAGCGGTGACGGATGAACTGCCGGATGACCAGCACCCAGAAATGCACGAACCGCTCCAGCCGGCCTTCGAGCAGGAAAATTTCATCCTCGGCATCGGCGGCGGCACCGGAAAATATCTTGATGAGGCGGGAAAACCGTTTGCTGGCCATGTTGCCAACACGCTAGCAAAGCGGGCGGACAAGTCAACGGCGCGCAAGGCGGCCCGGTGCCCCGGCGTTTTACCTTTCGCCCCCGTCATGGCCGTGGTTGAAACTTCACGGGCGGCTTGCTAGATTTCCCGCCTATGGGACGCCAATGGCTGCATGCCAAACGATTGGTCGCCGGCCTCAAAAAAGGCCGCACGACCGGCAAACTGGTTCGCGAAATTTCGGTGGCCGCCAAAATGGGCGGACCCGATCCCGCGATGAACGCGCGGCTCTTCACCGCCGTGGAAAAAGCCAAGAAGGAAAGCGTGACCAAGGACGCCATCCAGCGCGCCATCAACAAGGGTGCCGGCATCGGCGACGAAAAGATGGTCATGGACCACGTCGTCTTTGAAGGCCGTGCGCCGCACAACGTGCCGGTGATCGTTGAGGTTTATACCGACAACGTGAACCGCACCGCGCCGGAAATCCGCGTGCTGTTCAAGAAGGGCCAGCTTGCCACGACCGGTAGCAACAAGTTTTTGTTCGACCACGTCGGCCTCGTCGAAGCGCATCACCCCGATGCGAATATTGATCGCGAAGCCGCCGCCATCGAGGCTGGTGCCAATGAAGTTGAGACGCTGACGCATGAGCAGAACGACGATATTCCTAAGGATGTCGCCGGTGCCAAGTTCATCTGCGAGCGCACGGAAGTGGCGAATGTTTCCAAGTGGCTTTCCGCCAACGGTTGGGCGATCGTGACCAGTGAAATCGGCTATGTGCCAAAGCAGTTTCCGGAACTCACCGAGGCGCAACAGAACGAAGTGGGCGAATTTCTCGAAGCGCTGGACGAGCACGACGACGTGCACCGCGTCTGGGCGGCGGTGAAATAACCGATCATCTTTGAAGCCGCAGCGTCGGCACTTCGACTTTTCGCGTATCACAAATTGGCGTAGTCGGCGGGCAGGTTGTCGCTGGGTCCATTTGAAGCGCAAACACGGCTGGTCGGAAATGACGGCGTCTGAATAATTTTGCCGCGACTGCTGTGAATTTTCAAAACTTTGCGGCTTGGTGTCTTGGTGGTTAAAAGTTAAATTACCGCCATGGCGCACGCCGATTTTGTCCATTTGCACCTGCACACCGAGTATTCGTTGCTCGATGGCGCGTGCCGTCTGGACAAGCTGATGGACCGGGCGCATGAGCTGAAATTTCCCGCGCTGGCCATCACCGACCACGGCGCAATGCACGGCGTGATCGAATTTTATCAGGCCGCCCGCGCCAAAGGCATCAAGCCCATCATCGGCTGCGAAGTTTACGTCGCGCCCGGCTCGCGGCTGGAGCGCAAAAAGGTCGAGGGCGATAAATACCATCATCTCGGCCTGCTGGTGAAGGACGAGGCCGGCTACAAAAATCTCATCAAGCTCACCACCGCCGCGCACTTGGAGGGTTATTACTACAAACCGCGCATTGATAAAGAAATTCTCGCGAGGCACAGCGAAGGCCTGATTGCGATGTCCGGCTGCCTTGCCAGCGAGATCCCCGATTTGATCATGAAGGATCAGATTGACAAGGCGCGCGATGCGGTGGATTTCTTCAAGCAGACGCTCGGCGCGGAGAATTTTTTCCTCGAACTGCAAAATCACGGTATTCCCGAACAGGCCAAGGTAAATAAGCAGTTGATCCAGTTCGCCAAGGAATTCGGCCTGAAACTCGTCGCGACGAACGACGTGCATTACATCGAGAATAGCCATTCGCACGCGCACGACTGCCTCGTCTGCATCGGCACGCAGTCGCTGTTGAGCGACCCGAAACGCATGAGCGCGGGCTATGTGCCGGAGCAGTTTTACCTGCGCAGCGCGGACGAAATGAAGGCGCGCTTCGCCGAGGTGCCGGACGCGGTGAAGAACACTTTGGAGGTTGCGGAAAAATGCAATCTGGAGATCAAGTTCGGCCAGTTGCATTACCCGGTGTTTCATCCGCCGGAACATTTCACGCGCGAAGGATTTTTGCGCCAGTGGCTCGCGGAAGGCCTGTTCACGCGCTACACAATTCACGCGAAGGCCGAGGGAAAAGAATTTGTCGTCACGGGCATTGACGATCCGACGCGGCTGCCGACTTTTACAGTGGGACAGGTGTCTCGCCTGTCCAATTCATCTCCAGATCAAAATCAACACGACAGGCGAGACGCCTGCCCCACTGCGAACGACCCCGCCGTCAGCGCCGCCATTAAAACCGTCATTGACCGTTTGCAACTCGAGCTCACGGTCATCGAGAAAACCGGGTTCATTTCCTACTTTCTCATCGTCGGCGATTTCATCCGTTACGGCCGCAGCCAGGGAATCGCCTGCGTGGCGCGCGGCAGCGCCGCCGGCTCGATCGTCACCTACCTGCTCGAAATCGCGAACGTGGATCCGATCCGCTACGGCCTGCTGTTCGAGCGCTTCCTGAATCCCGAGCGCGTGAATCCGCCGGACATTGACATTGATTTCGCCGACGACCGCCGCGCGGACGTCATCGAATATGTCCGCAAAAAATACGGCAACGATTCTGTCGCGCAGATCATCACGTTTGGCACGATGGGCGCGAAATCCGTCGTGCGTGATGTCGGGCGCGTGATGGGTTTGCCGTATGGCGACTGCGACCGACTGGCGAAAATGATCCCGTTCGATCTGAAAATGGATTTGACGAAGGCGCTCAAGCAATCGCCGGAATTCAAGGAGGCATACGAGACCGAGGAAGTCACGCGCGAACTCGTGGACACCGCGCTCATTCTCGAAGACCTCACGCGCAACGCCAGTGTTCATGCGGCCGGCGTGGTCATCGGCGACCAGCCGCTCGTGAACCTGCTCCCGCTCAAGCTGGACGAACACGGCGGTATCGTCACGCAATACGCGATGAATCCCGTTGGCGATCTCGGCCTGCTGAAGATGGATTTTCTCGGGCTGAAAACCTTGACCGTCATCCGCAACACCTGCGAAATGGTTAGGCAGACGCACGGCGTGCAGATCAACATTGACCAGTTGCCGCTCGACGACAAAAAAACCTACGACCTGCTGAACCGCGCCGAAACGCTTGGTGTGTTCCAGTTGGAATCCGGCGGGATGCGCGACCTGTGCAAAAAATTTCAGATCAGTTCCGTCGAGCACATCACGGCGCTCGTCGCGCTCTACCGGCCCGGCCCGATGGATCTGATTCCAGATTTCATCAAGCGCCGGCATGGCGAAATTGAGATCAAATATGAGCATCCGCTGCTAGAGTCCATTTCCAAGGAGACCTACGGCATCCTGATTTACCAGGAACAGGTGATGCAGGCGACGCAGTTGCTCGCCGGCTACTCGCTCGGCAAGGCGGACCTGTTGCGGCGCGCGATGGGCAAGAAGAAGGTCGAGGAAATGGCCAAGCAGCGCGAGGATTTCGTCAAGGGCTGCCACGAGAAAAACCAGATTCCCAAGACGAAGGCGAACCAGATTTTCGATTTGCTGGAAAAATTCGCCGGTTACGGCTTCAACAAGTCGCACGCCGCCGCGTATGCCATCGTCGCGTATCAGACCGCGTATCTGAAGGCGAATTATCCGGTGGAATTTTTCTGCGCCATGATGACGAACGACATGGCGAACACCGACAAGCTCGCCGAATACATCGCCGAGGCGCGCGAGTTCGAGATCGAGGTGCTCGGCCCGGACGTGAACGAGAGCGGCGTGTTCTTCGCGCCCGCATCGGTAGTGGGACAGGCGTCCCGCCTGTCCAGTGCCAAAACCGTGGCCAACTCGACAGGCGGGACGCCTGTCCCACTACCACAGCAGCGCATCCGTTTCGGCCTTGCGGCCATCAAAGGCGTGGGTGAAGCGGCGGTCGAGACGATTTTGAAGGCGCGCAACGAAGGCGGCGGATTCAAGACGCTTTCCGAACTGTGTGAACGCGTGGACGGACGCACGCTCACGCGAAAACCGTTGGAGGCCTTGATCAAAACCGGCGCGTGCGACTGCTTCGGCCAGTCGCGGGCAACGCTCTTCGCGCAAATTGAGCGCACGATGGCGCGCGCGGCGAGCATTCTGTCCGACAAGCAGAAGGGCCAAAGCTCGCTCTTCGGCGCGCTGGAAGAAAAAGCACCGCCGATGCCGGAGGCGATTTCCAATCTGCCGGAATGGCCGCAGCACGAACTGCTCGCGCATGAAAAAGAATTGCTTGGATTTTACGTTACCGGCCATCCGCTGACGCCGTTGGTGCCGCTGCTGGAAAAATATTCACTGACAAATACCGCGAAGCTCGCCGAGCTGCCGAACCGCAGCTTGACGCGCATCGGCGGCATGATCGCGGCGGTCACGCATGGTTTCTCCAAAAAATCCGGCAAGCCTTATTCGATGGTGACACTGGAGGATTTGGAAGGCTCGGTGCAGTTGCTGGTGATGAACGACTACGACAAGTTCCGTCCGCTGCTCGAAGCGAACAAGGCGATTCTCGTCATCGGCGAAGTCAGCACTGGCGAGGACAAGCCGAAGATTTTTCCGCAGGAAATCGTGCCGCTCGCCGACGCGCCGAAGAAATACACCAAGCAGGTCCACCTGCGCCTGCCGATGGCGCATTTGCTGCCGGAGGACATGGAACGCGTGCAGCAGTTGACCGCCGCGCATCCCGGCAAGTGTCGGCTCTTCCTGTGTTTCCTGCGGCCGGAGGGCGGGGCGATTTTTGTCGAAACCAACCCGCGTTTTAGTGTCGCGCCGTCGCTGGAACTGGAGCATGCAGCCAATCGCCAGTTTGGTGAACAGACTTATTATGCCGTCGTGGACAAATCGCTGCCGGAAAAAGCCCGGCGCGCCTGGGAGAAAAAAGGCAACGGCGGCAACGGCGGCGAATAATCAATGAAAACCCGCCGCGATTTGATCGCTTCGGTGTGGTAGCCGAAATTCAAGCCCATCAGCCGCGCGAATAGGCTCCACAGGTTGTAAGCCAGCAGCACCAGCCCGGCTACACTACCTGTTCGGAAACCGTGTTCACTACTTGTTGCTACCAGTCAAACAGGTGGAATGGTGCGCCCGGCGCGAATCGAACGCGCGACAACCTGCTTAGAAGGCAGGTGCTCTATCCAACTGAGCTACGGGCGCAACCCAATAAAATCAATGCTTTTATCAGATTAAAAAATGGCGAATTGAAATTTAGATACCGTTTTATACTTTGCGCATGAAACTGAAACTACGCCAGCAACGGCGGCCAAACCCAACATGCCAACTTAATTCGCTACGTTCCATCTGGGCATTTACTATGCACGTTTGCGGATTAAGGGCAAGTTCATCCGGCGCATCTTAAAGACCGATGTTTTATCGGTGGCCAAGCTTCGCCTTTCTAATTTTCAAAAAGTCGAACGCCAGGGTGCCAGTTTCAAAACCCCCGATAGTTAATAGCTGCCGGTGGCCTGCGCTTCGACCAGGCCGTCGTGCTGACCGGCCTGAAAGCCCGGCTCGATTATCCCGGCCCACTCCGCCGCATCGGCTATCGTGATTCTGCAACCGGCAAGTTGTTGGACTTCCTGACCAACAATTTCACCGTGCCGGCGCTGACCATCGCCCAACTGTATCGGGGCCGCAGGCCAATCGGGCTGTTCTTCAAATGTCTCAAGCAACATCTGCCCAGCAACGCCTTATACGACAGCAGCCCAAACGCCGTGCGCACCCAAAGCCGGACTGCCATCGCCGTTGATCTGCCCGTCGCCATTTTGAAGAAACGCCTGCATTTGAATTCCAGCCTCGACACGATTTTATAGATTTTGAGCCTGTCGCTCTTTGAGAAAAGATCCCATTTCACAGGCTCTTTCTCAGCTTCCACCACCATCCCAGTCAACCAACCCGCAAAATCATCAATGTTTACCGGGTTCCAAACCGGACAGTAGTGCGGGATTATCTTACAGGTTTAACCTGCGATTCATTGTTTTGCCACTTCGCCAGCGCGGTAATGCAGCACCTTCACCTTATCCAGCGTGACCAGTCCGCCGCCGAGCATTTTTTCCAGTTCGGGCAGGAAGGCGTTGATTTTCTCCTCGCTGTCCACGATTTCGATGACGAGCGGCAGGTCCATCGAAAGCCGCAGGATTTTCGCCGTGTGCAGGCGGCTGGCCTTGCCAAAACCCATCGGCCCGCGCAGCACGGTCGCGCCGGCGAGGTGCAGTTCGCGCGCCTTGAGCACGAGGGCTTCGTAGAGCGGCCGATGTTCCCAGCGGTCGCTTTCGCCGAGGAAGATGCGGAGTTGGACGGCGTCGGTGGGGATTTGCATTTTTAATTTCCTTTCATGGAATTGAACATTGTCCCCAGCGCGTAGCCGAGCCACACGGCGATCATACACAGCAGCACGGACAACAGAATGTTGCCGCCGGCGTAAAGCCACTCACGGTCGCGCAGGAGGTTCAGCGTTTGCAGGCTGAACGAAGAAAACGTCGTGTAGCCGCCGCAGATACCGATCAGCAGAAATTGCCGGAGGCCGGGCGAAATCAGCACGCGACCGTCGGGATCGGCATAGGCGGCGAACACGCCGATGAGAAACGAGCCGGTGACATTGATGATGAGCGTGCCCCAGGGAAACGTCTCGCCAAAGCGCGCCGCGATCAGGCCGTTCAGGCCGAACCGCGCCACGCTGCCGAGCGCCCCGCCGATTGCCACCCAGAGATACGCGAGCATAAATACCCCGGAATCATGTCCCCGCCGTAGCCGCACCGCAACCGAAATGCACTTTCGCCGTCAGCTCGCGGCTTGGAATCAACTTGTCAGACTTGGGCTGGCACACCGGCAGGAAACCCGCCGGGATCGATTAAACCGTTGGCAACGGCGTGGTTTTCCGTAACATGATCGGACGTTCATGCGCCAGTTTCGCAACATTGCGGTCAACGCATTCATGGAACTCGTCCGGCAGCCGATTTTTCTGCTGCTGATGACGGGCTCCGTGCTGTTCGAGATTTTCCTGGCAGTCCCCTACTATTTCGCGTTTGGCGACGAAATGAAGCTGGTCAAGACCAGCGCGCTGGCGGTGATGCTGGTGACGGGTTTGTTCGGCGCGGTGCTGAGCGCGTCGGCGTCACTCGCGCGGGAAATCCGCTCCGGCACGGCGCTGGCGGTGCTGTCCAAACCGGTCGGACGCGCGCAGTTTCTGCTGGCGAAGTTCGCCGGCCTCGCGGCGGCGCTCACGCTGCTGGCCTATGTCAATCTCATCGGCGTGATGACCGCGAGCTGGATGGCGTTCGACGCCTACGGCAAAACCAACGTGCAGGCCATCGCCATCTTCGGCGGCGCAATCGCGCTGGCTTACGCGCTGGCGGGTTTCAGCAATTATTTCCTGCGCCGGCCCTTCGTGAGCGATGCGGTGTTCGCGCTGGTGGTGATGGCAACGGTGGCGGCGTTCGTTATTTTCCAGTTCGTCGTGCAAATGCAAAGTCTCGGCGAACGCGCGACGGTGGACTGGCGGCTGATTCCGGCAGGGCTGCTGATTTTGTTCGCGTTCTGGATTTTCGCGGCGGTGGCGGTAGCGTGTTCCACGCGGCTGGACATGATCGCGACGCTGGCGGTCTGCTCGGCGGTATTTCTGGTCGGTTTGATGTCAGATTATTTCTTCGGATTACCCGCCGCCAAAGGCAGTTGGTGGGCGTCGGCGCTTTACAGTGCCGTGCCGAACTGGCAGCTTTTCTGGCTCGCCGACGCACTTGAAACGGGCAAAAGCACATTTCACTGGGCGTATGTCGGCAAGGCGTTCGGCTATGTGATTTTTTACGCCGGCGCGGCGCTGGCCGTGGCCGTGGTGCTGTTTGACGACCGGGAATTGAGCTGAAAAATTTGAAACCGCGAAATACGCCAAATCCACGAAACGGAGTTTTATTTCGCGTAGTTCGCATATTTCGCGGTTAAATAAAAATGGAACGAAGCACACAAAAGAACGGACTGGTGAACCTCGCGGTGGCCGTCCTCGTTTTCCTCGCCGGATTCGGCGTGACCGTCATGGCCGGAGCGCTCGCCGGACAGGCGGCGGCGGTTTTTCTCGGCCTCGGCGTGCTCGTGACGTTTATCAGCTGGTTCCAGATGCGGCTTGAGGAAAACGAACGCGCGGAAAAACTCGAACTCGACGAACTCGCCCGCAGCCGGGGCGCGTCGCTGTTCGAGGCGAAAGACTCCGGCAGTTTCCCCGCGAAGAACGCCCGCGAACAGTTCGAGAAATATTTCGTGCCCGGTTTTGCCATCTTGCTGCTGCTGCTGGAAGCCGGCGGCGCGTGGGGACTGTGGGTTTGGAGCGGTAAAAATCCGGAGACCATCAAGGCCGCCAACGCCACGGCGTCGCTCTCGCTGTTCGCCATCTTCGCGCTGGTGCTGTTTTTGATCGGCCGTTTTTCCGTGACGATGGCGCGGCTGGAAAACCACCGGTTGCTGCGCCCCGGCGCGAGTTTTCTGCTGGCCGGTGCCTATGTTTGCGCGCTTGCCGCGCTGGCCATCGCCGGCGTCGAGGCGAAATATCCGCGCGCCGATTTCTGGGTGGCGCGCGGCCTGTGCGGGCTGCTCGGCCTGATGGCGGTGGAAAACATTCTAGCGCTGCTGCTGGAAATCTATCGTCCACGCGTGAAGGGCAAAATCGCCCGTCCGCTTTACGAAAGCCGCGTGGCCGGTATTTTCGCGCAGCCGGAAAGTTTGTTCACCACGGCGGCGCAGACGCTGGATTACCAGTTCGGCTTCAAGGTTTCTGAAACCTGGTTTTTTCAGGCGCTGCAAAAAAATCTCCCCGCGCTGTTGCTGATTCAGTTCGCCGCGCTGATTTTGTCCACCTGTTTTGTGTTCGTGGATGCGGGCGAACAGGCCGTGCTGGAGCATTACGGCCAGCCGGTGGCGACGCTGAACGCCGGCGCGCATTTCAAACTGCCGTGGCCCATTGACAAGATTTACCGTTTCCGCACCGAGCAGATCCAGTCGTTCGCCGTCGGCTACACGCCGGATTCGCAGAGCGAGAACGCCGCCATCATTCTTTGGACGGTGAGCCACAACAAAGAGGAAAATTTTGTCGTCGGCAACCGCGCGCCGGCCTCACTGGAAGGCACCCACAACAGCAGCACCAAACCCATCGGCCTGATCACCGTCAGCATTCCGGTGCAATTCCAGATCACCAGCGTGCGCGACTGGATTTATAATAATTCCAATCCTGACGAGCTGCTCCAGACACTCGCCCAGCGCGAAGTGGTGCGTTATCTCGCCGGCAGCGATTTGAACGACATCCTTTCGCACGGCCGTCTGGAAGCGGCGACGGCGTTACGCGACAAAATTCAGGCGGCGGCAGACGAGCGCCGGCTCGGCGCGAAAATCGTTTTCGTCGGCTTGCAGGACATTCATCCGCCGACGGCGAGCGACGTGGCGGCGACTTACGAAAAAGTCGTCGGCGCGGAACAGACCAAACTCGCCACCATTCTCACCGCCGAATCCGCCGCCATCCGCACGAACGCGCTGGCCGACGCGGCGGCGTTCACCGTCACGAATGTCGCCGACGCCAACCGCGTCCGCACCATCTCGACGGCCTTCTCCCGCGCGGCGCTGTTCACGAACCAACTTCCGGCGTTCGCCGCCGCGCCGGATGTTTACCGGCAGCGGTTGTATTTGCAGAATTTTGCCGCCGCGACCAAGAACGCGCGGAAGTATGTTTTGCTCGTCACCAACACGCAGGATGTCGTCATCTTTGATTTGCAGGACAAGATCCGCGACGACCTGCTGAACCTTTCCATCACGAATTCGCCATGAAAAAGAACCTGATCACCCTTGTCATCGCCGCAGTTTTGCTGGTGATTTTTGCGCTGCTGCTCTTCACCTTCCAGGTGCGGCAGTCGGAAGTCGTCGTCGTCTCGACGTTCCTCAAGCCGACGGACACCATCACCAACGCCGGGCTTTATGTGAAGTGGCCGTGGCCGGTGCAGAGCATCAACCGCTTTGATTCGCGCGTGCAGACCTTCGCTGACATACCCAGCGAAACGCTCACTGCCGACAGCACGATGCTGCTCGTCAATGTCTTCGTCGGCTGGAAAATTTCCGACGCGAAAGAATTTTTTCCGAAGTTCCCCGGCGGCTCGACGCTCGCAGCGCAGCGCCAGTTGGAAAACATGCTCCGCAGCGCGAAGGCGGCGGTCGTCGGCAAACATAATCTGGCCGACTTCGTGAATTCCGATCCGGCGCAGCTCAAGTTCGCCGACATTGAAAAGGAAATTCAAACTTCCGTCGAAGCGGAGCTCGCCAAGAATAATTACGGCATCAGCCTCGAATTTCTCGGCATCAAAAAACTCGGCCTGCCGGAAAATGTGACGCAGTCGGTGTTCGACCGCATGAAGGCCGAGCGCACCAAGTTCATCACCGAGGCGCAGTTCAAGGGCGAGGCCGAGGCGACCAAGATCAAGTCCGCCGCCGAACGCCAGGCTGCCGACCTCATCGCCAACGCGCAGGCCGACGCCACGCGCATCGAGGGCGCGGGCGTGGCCGAAGCCGCGAAAACGCTGGGCGTGTTCCAGGAAAATCCGGAGCTGGCGGTGTTCCAGTTGCAGCTTGAGGCGCTGAAGAATTCGCTCGGCCAGAAGTCCACGCTGATTTTCGACGAGCGCACGCCGCCGTTTGATTTGTTCAAAAATCTGCCGGCGGTCAACCCCGGAAAGTGACATGAGCGACCACGATCATCACGACCATCCGCACGCGCCCGAGACGCAGGACGCCGGTTCGCAGGCGCTCGCCGAGGCGTTGCGCAGCAGCTTCGTCATCGTCAAAATCGCGATGGCGGCGCTCGTCGTCATTATTTTTGCGGCGGGATTTTTCACGGTGAACCCCGGCGAGAAGGCCGTCATTCTCCGCTTCGGCAAACCGCTCGGCGACGGGCCGAAAATGCTGTTGAGCGCTGGCAAGTTGTATTGGTCGTTTCCGTATCCGATTGACGAAGTCGTCCGCATCCCGATTTCCGAAATCCAGAAAGCCACCTCGTCCGTCGGCTGGTATCTGACCACGCCGGAGATGGAACTCGCCGGCACCGAACCGCCCGCCGGGCCGTCGCTGAATCCCGCGATTGACGGCTATGTGCTCACCGCCGACCGCAACATCATCCATACCCGCGCCACCGTGTCGTATCACATTGACGACCCGCGCACGGCCATCTTCAATTTCGCCGCCGGCACGAACCACCAGTTCAATCTCGGCGGCATTTCCAACGCCGTGCAGGACGCGGCGAACAACGCCCTGGTCGCCACCGCCGCGCGGTTCGCTGTGGATGATATTCTCACGCGCGACATCGCCGGCTTTCAGGACACCGTGCGGGCGCATGTGGAAGAACTTGTCGCGCAGGAAAAATTGGGCGTGGTGATTGACCAGTGCCAGGTGCAGAGCATCGCGCCGCGGCAGTTGAAGGAAGTGTTTGCGATGGTCACCACCGCGCGCCAGAACCGCGACAAGCTCATCAGCGAAGCGCTCGGCGAGCAGAACCGCATTTTGAGCCAAGCCGGCGCCACCGCGTCGTCCGTCACCAACGCCGCCGAATCCGCGCGCACGCGCTTCGTCACCGGCATCGAGTCCGACGCCGAGGCGTTCAAGGCGCTGCTGCCGAAATACGCGGGCAACCCACAGCTTTACGCGCAACTGGAGCTGACCAAGGTCATGGCCGAGGTGCTGACCAATGTGCAGGACAAAATCTTTCTACCGCAACGCGCCGATGGCAAACCGCGCGAACTGCGCTTACAGTTGAACCGCGAACCGCCGCAGCCGAAATCGGCGGCGAATCAATAACTATGATGAGTTGCTCCGTCAAAACATACGATGATTGGCTGGCATTGTCCGACGAAGATCGGAATAGAGTTCATTTTCAAGAGTGGAATGTTCATGCCCGCGATGGCATAGCCATCGCATTCATGGCGGCCACAAGATTCGCGCTAAAATCCAAGCGGAAAATTCTGGATATTCGGATAGGCAATTATCATGGTGGGGAGTATCTCCTTCATTTGACCGTTTCTGATAAAGAGTTTCAGGATTGTCCGCCCATGCTGGCAGAAAGTTTTGAGGGTTTTCGAGTTGCTTGGTTTCCAGAGCGTGTTTTGCAAGCTGCTCCAAATGTGTCTGGGACGATTGATGGACGATGGAAGGCTGAAACAGGAAATTATGAGTTTGAAATTCAGCGCATAACAAACGGTGTGGACGTCAGGGGAAAAGTGCGGAGCACGGGAGAAGAGCTGCAGATTACGAGACCGACAGCAAATCGTGAATATGTTTTATTCACGGCGTATGAGGCTAGTCGCAAGGTGAGTAGCGACCATGTTTTTGCGCTTGTTGCTCCTGACAGATGCGGAGATGACATAACGAAAACAGAATATTATGAGAGAATTTGAAACGGAGATTAGTTTAGATGTTCATTTTCCATTTCTCGGCAAAAGAGTTTTTTGAGCCATGAAATTTTTCAAGCGCCAGCGCCGGCAAACGCTTCTATGTCCCGCAGGGACAAAAGAAAATAGCCCGCCGTTTCAACGGCGGGTTGAAGCCGGAATGAAATCAAGCCCCGCAGGGGCGGCAGAGTCTTGTAATTTTATTTCTGCCGTCCCTCCGGGACTTGGTTTACTCACGGTCATTTTCCCGCCGTTAAAACGGCGGGCTATTCTCAATCGTCACTGCGTGACGCTGCGCCGGATTTTCCCCGCGCCTTTCCAATTCAACGGTTCAACGATTTAACGAATCACTTTTCCCATGCAAGTTACCTCTTTGTTAAGCCAGCACGAGCACGATGACAAATGCGGCTGCGGCCACGACCACGAACATTCCGTCGTGCACCTCTGGCAGGCCGTCCTCGGCGTCGTCTGCGTCCTCAACGCCTTCATCGTGGACTGGCTGTTCGAGGCCGGCAGCACGCTCGCCAGCGCCAGCGCCATGATCGGCGCGCTCATCCTGATTTATCCCATCGTCGTCACCGCCGTGAAGGATTTGCGCGTCGGCCGCCTGAGCATCAACGAACTCGTCGCCATCGCCGTGCTCGCGGCGTTCGCGTCCGGCGATTACAAGACCGCCGGCATCGTCGCGTTTTTCATGCTCACCGGCGAACTCATCGAATCCCGCACCGCCGAGGGCGCGCGCAATTCCATCGAATCGCTCATCAAACTCACGCCCACCAAGGCGCGGCGGATTTTGAAGGACGGAAATGAAGAAGAAGTTCCCGCCAGCCAGCTTGCCGTCGGCGATGTCATCCGCATCCGCCCCGGCGACAATGTGGCGGCGGACGGAATTATTTTGAGCGGCCAAGGCTCGTTCAATCAGGCCACCATCACCGGCGAATCGTTGCCGGCGGACAAAAAAACCGGCGACGAAGTTTTCGCCGGCACGCAGAATCTCACCGGCGTTCTGGAAATCAAAGTCAGTCGCGCCGGCACCGACACGACGCTCGGCCGCGTGCGAGAGCTCATCATCGCCGCCGAAAAAACCAAGCTGCCGATCCAGAAAATCGTGGATCAATACATGGGCTTTTACACGCCGCTGGTGCTGGTTCTCGGCGCGCTGAACTGGGCGTTTTATCACGATTTGAGCCGTGTCATCGCGGTGTTCGTCGTGTCCTGCCCGTGCGCGTTCATTCTTGCGACGCCGACCGCGATGGTCGCCGCGCTTTCCGCCGCCGCGCGTCTCGGCATTCTCATCAAGAATGTCGCCGACATCGAAGCCGCCGCGAAAATCAATTCCTTTATCTTCGACAAGACCGGAACGCTCACGACTGGTCAGCTTGCCGTCAGCCGCCTGGCGCCGCTCGGCGAAACGAAGCCCGCCGAATTGCTGCTGCTCGCGGCGTCCGCTGAGAAATACAGCAACCATCCAACCGCCAAAGCGCTCGCCAATCTCGCGGGCGAGGCCGGCGTGCCGTTGACCGAGCCAAAAGATTTTACCGAAACGCCCGGTCGCGGTGTGAAAGCCGAAATCAACGGCGCGAAAATTCTCGTTGGCCGCGCGCAGTGGCTCAAGGACAACGGCATTGACGCCTGTTTTGAAAAATCCGTGGATGTGGACGACGCCGAAGGTTGGAGCCTAATTTTCGTCGCGCAAAACGGCAAATGCGTCGGCTGGGTCGGTATGCAGGACAAGACCCGCAGCGAGGCGAAAGAAGCGCTGGCGGAGTTGAAGGAAGCCGGCGTGCGCCGCATTTCGATGGTGTCCGGCGACCGCCAGCCCGTCGCCACGCGCGTCGCGGCGGAAATCGCGTGCGAAGAAGCGAAAGGCGATTGTTTGCCGCAAGACAAGGTGGATTTTGTCCGCGCCGTTAAGGCGAAGGGCTACAAAGTCGCGGTCGTCGGCGACGGCGTGAACGACGCGCCCGCGCTCGCGGCCGGCGACATCAGCATCGCGATGGGCGCGGCCGGCAGCGAAGTCGCTATCCACAGCGCGACAATTGCGCTGATGAACAATGATCTTCGCCGGCTGCCGTTCCTCGTGAAGCTTTCGCGGAGCACGCGCGCCGTCATCAACCAGAATTTCCTGTTCGGCGTGCTGTTCATCATCGTCGGCCTCACCATCACGTCGTTCGGCGTCATCGGCCCGATTGTGGCGGCGTTGCTGCACAACGTCGGTTCGCTCATCGTGATTTTCAATAGCGCGCGGCTCGTGCGCAAAGGCGAGGAACTGGAACATTTCCATCCCGAGATGGAAACCTTCCACGAAGCCAGCCAACTGACGCCGAAGCTGGCGTGAGCTTTTCTAGGGAGGTTATCTGGAAAGTATTGTTACATGCGCCGGCACCGGAAACCGGAATTTCGTGCATGAAAATATGATCCCAAAGCCATCCCCAAAAATTTCTTCATGCCGATTTTCTACGAATGCCAGCGGTGCACGGCCTGTTGTCGCTGGCCGGGGCAGGTGCGGATGACGGAAGCGGAAATCACCCGACTGGCGGCGTTCAAGGGCCTGGGCGAGGCCGATTTCATCCAGCAGTTCACGCGGCTGCGCTGGGATCGCGGCGGACTGGCCTTGCAGGAAAAGGCGGATGGCGGCTGCGTTTTTCTGGATGGCGACGGTTGCTCTGTCCAGCCGGTGAAGCCGCAGCAATGCCGGGATTTTCCGAACCTCTGGAATTTTCCCGGCTTTCAACAAACCTGCAAAGCCTTCCCGCGCGAAGTCTCCGAGGCGGAATACCAGCGGCGCATCGCGCTGTTCAAAATAAAAGGCAGAGATTAGCCGCGCCCGGCCCGGTCGGGCTTTCACGACTTGATGCTGCGCACTTGAAACGCCACGGCACCGATGATGAACGCGGTCGCGCTGACGGCAAACAGGATGATTTCCGACTGGCAGATCTGCGTCCAAGGCGCCGGCTCGGAAAAAATCAGCAGCCAGCATTTGAAATGGTGCGTGATGAAGAAATCCCCGTAGCGGTCAAAAACGGGATGTTTTCCATGACCATGCTGACAAAAAGAAACGAGAGCGCCCGGATTGTGGCCGCCGCCGGTTTCATGTTGAACCAGGAGAACATGAATGCGACCGAGACCATCACGCTCGCGTTCACGGCCATGAACAGCAGGGAGAAAATGAACCGCACCAGTCCTTCGTGCGCGGTCAAAACACAGAACGCCTGGCCGGGGGCAAACATGAACATGCCTTTCCACGGAAACAGCAGGCTGGCAAATCCCATCGCCGTGCCGCCCGGCATCAGCACGAGCACGACGGCAAAAATGATTCCCGCACTCCATTTCACGAACAGCAGCCGCAGCCGCGAAATGGGCCGGGAGAGAATCATCCACAGCGTGCCGTCCTCGGCCTCCTTGGCCACCAGATCGCCACCCACCAGCGTGGCGTAGAGCGGCATCAGCAGCATGATCTGTGGAATCAGCATGACGACCGATACCGTGAGGATCGAGACGAATTCCGCCGCGAGATAGCCGTTGCCGTTGAGCAGACGCTCGACATCGCTTTGCCAGCGCGTGTATTTGAACGCGAGCAGCATCGCCGTCTGCGCGAGCAGAAACGCGCCAAAGCCGATGTCGGTGCGCTTTTTGCCAAACAGCTTCCACAGCTCATTTTTGAGTTGGGCGAGCAACAGGGGGCAATTAAGAATTATTCACAGGCAACACTCAACGCCCAGGAATGCGGCGCGGCCAAGCTGGCCTGCGATGATTAGCGTTGGATGTTGGATGTTCAATTTTTTTCCTGGCGGTTGATCAGGCCCAGATAAAAATTCTCGACCGTCTGTTCGTGCTGCCAGAGGCCCCCGATCGCGAACCCGGCGGCGGCCAGCGTCTGGATCACCTCGGCGGTGGAATGTCCGTCGGCCAGCGTGATAAATTGTTCGGCCGCTGCGGCAATGATAAGGCCGCGCTCGCGGAGTAGCTGCGTCGCCTCGGCAAACCGGTGGGTTTTCAACGCCACTTTGCCACGCGCGGCCTTCACTTCCGCCACGAAAATTGCGGCGGCAATTTTCCCCCGGCGGAGCACGCCAAAACCCGGCTCATTTCCGGGTCATATCAACTCAAGCTCACCGGATCAATATCCACGGCCAGCGTCACGTCATCGGGCAGCGTCAACGATTGGACGATCACCGCAAGTTCGCGGCTCAACGCGCTCATTGCCCCCGTCCGCAGCATGATTTGGTAGCGGTAAAAGTTTTCCGCGCGCAGCAGCGGCGCGGGCG
Source organism: bacterium (assembly GCA_021780905.1). GTDB lineage: Bacteria > Verrucomicrobiota > Verrucomicrobiia > Limisphaerales > UBA11358 > UBA11358. Next base: position 7,476 of record JAJXXW010000030.1, on the reverse strand, counting down.
CGGGACCGGCGACCATCAAATCTTTGAAGCCGGCAGGGCGCTTCACCTCGTGGGCGCTGTTGCCGGCGAGCCGATCGGCGGCGGGTAAAGGACCACCCGCCCCGCCTCGCGATTTGAGTTTTTTCTCCAGCTCGCGTTTCAGGTGTTCGGCGGAGAATTTCACTTTTTCCTCGTTGCGCCCCTTGAGCGTGAGCAGCGCGACACGGCTGAATGGCGGGTATTTCAACTGGGCGCGGAATTCCAGTTCCTGCTCGAAGAAACCGTTGAAGTCGTGCCGCCGCGCGTATTGGATCGCCGGATGAAACGGCGTGAACGCCTGCACGAAGACTTCGCCTTCCACATCGCCGCGGCCGGCGCGGCCGGCGACCTGCGTGAGCAGTTGGAAGGTGCGCTCGCCCGCGCGAAAATCCGGCTGGTGCAGCGCCGAATCCGCGTAAATGATGCCGACGAGCGTGACGTTTGGAAAATGCAGCCCCTTTGCGATCATCTGGGTGCCGACAAGAATGTCAATTTTGCCCGCGCGAAAATCACCGAGCACCGCGCGGTAATCGTCCTTGCGCTTCATCGTGTCGGCGTCCATGCGCCGGATGCGCGCGTGCGGAAAAATTTTCGCAAGTGTCTCCTCGACCCTTTGCGTGCCGGTGCCGGCGAACCGGATGGCGGGATTCTTGCACTTTTCGTTCGGGCAGACGACGGGGACCTGCGCGTTGTGCCCGCAGATGTGGCAGGCGAGTTTCTGTTCGGCGCGATGGTAGGTGAGCGCAATGCTGCAATTCGGGCATTCGCAAACGTGGCCGCACTTGGGGCATTGCAGCGATGTGGAATAACCGCGCCGGTTCAAAAATAAAATCGTCTGCTCCTTGCGCTCCAGCCGCTGCTGGATCGCCTCCTTGAGCTGCGGCGAAAACAGCGGTGGACCTTTGCCGTCGCGCGCCGTCTGCCGCATGTCCACGACGCGGGTGTGCGGCAGTTTTTGCTCATCCACGCGCTGCGGCAGTTCGAGCAGCGCGAATTTTCCCTTCCGGCAATTGTAAAAACTTTCCAGTGACGGCGTGGCCGAGCCGAGCACGACCACGGCTTTTTCCATCTGCCCGCGCATGACGGCGACATCACGCGCATGGTAGCGCGGCGCTTCTTCCTGCTTGTAAGTCTGCTCGTGCTCCTCGTCCACAATGACGAGGCCGAGCGGCTCGACCGGCGCAAAAATCGCCGAGCGCGCGCCGATGACGATGCGCGCGCGCCCCTGCCGGATTTTGTGCCACTCATCATGCCGCTCGCCAGCAGACAGATGCGAATGCAACACCGCGACCAGCGTCTGCAATTTTCCCGAGCTGAACCGCGCCTTGAACCGTTCGACGGTCTGTGGCGTCAGCGCAATTTCCGGCACGAGCACAATCGCGCCGTGGCCTTTTGCCAGCGCGTGCGCGATGCCCTGCAGATAGATTTCCGTCTTGCCGCTGCCGGTGACGCCGTGGAGAAGAAAGGTTGATGGTTGATGGTTGACGGTTGACGGTTTTGCTCCGGCCACTTGTGCATTCTGCCTGGTGCATTCTGTGCTTCTTGAATCCATCGCCGTCTTGATTTTTTCCAGCGCGACCGCCTGTGCCGGATTCAATGTCAGCGGCTGTGAGGCGAGAATGGTTTCCTTCGCGTAAGGATCGCGCTCGGATATTTCATTGGCGATGCGGATCAGCCCACGGTCTTCCAGCTTGCGGACCGTGGAGGCGGTGGTTCCCGCCAGTTCGACGAGCTCGGACAACAAAATACCCTGACGTTCCTCAACGATGTTCCAGACCTCCTGCTGGCGCTTGGGCAGCTTGGGAAATTCTCCGCTCACCGCCAGCGCGCGGACAAACAGCCGCTCGCGCCAGCCCGCGTCTTCTTTTCGCACGGCTTCGGGCAGAACCGATTTGAGCGCGATCTCCGGCGCGCAGCAGTAATACTCGCCGATCCAGCGTGCGAGCCGCAAAACTTTCGGCGTAACGAGCGTGTCCGCGCCGATGACTTTGAGGATGGGCTTGAGCTTGGCGTGGCCGGATTCCTCGGCGACGGCGGTGACGACGCCGAGAAGTTTGCGCGGACCGAACGGCACCTGCACGCGGCTGCCCACGTCCACCTGTCCGGCCAGCGCCGCCGGAATCAAGTAATCAAATTCCTTCCGCAGGGCGATTTCCAGGCTGACGCGGGCGATCATGTTTCAGTCGCGCGTGAGGGCGCGCAGTTCGGCTTGAAGTTGTTGACGCAACTGTCTCCGTTCATCGTCGGTCACGTCGGAGGGCACCCGGATGGGCTTACCCACGCACACCTCGCAGCGCGCGAACGGCAGCGGAATCTGAAACCGGTCCCAGCTTTTGATGCGGATTTTCCAGTTTAGATTCAGTGCCACCGGCACAATCGGCAGGCCGGTCAATTGCGCCAGCGAGATGATGCCTTCCTGAACTTCGTAGCACGGCCCGCGCGGGCCGTCGGGCGTGATGGTCAGGTCATGGCCGCGTTGCGCCCAGGTCGTCATTTCGAGCATCGCCTGCGCGCCGCGCCGGCTGCTGGAGCCGCGCACGGGCTGGACGCCAAACCATTCGAGCGTGCGGGACAGAAACGCGCCGTCTTTGCTCGCGCTCACCAGTGCCGCCATGCCCGCGCCGGCATTATGCGGCCGGCGGTGGACATCCAGAACCTTTACGCACGTCGCCAGCCGGTTGTGCCAGATGCAGAAGATGACCGGCGTCGGGGCACCCGGCGAAAAAAATTCCGAACGGGTTTTCAACCGGCAGCGCACCGTGAGCAACAGGCCGCGCAGCGAAATGAAAAGCAAAAACGCCGCCAGCCGCTGGTGCCATTTGGGCGGATGCGGAATCACCACGCCGGATTTCGGGCGCTGGGGCCCGGTTGTCGGTTTCTGGAGCGGAATGGTGGACATGGGAAATTAAAAGTTCAAGTATTCGACATTCGACGTCCAACTTTCAGCGCGCAATAAATGGCCGGCCGTCCCAACCCTGGATGTTGGGCGTCGAAGGTTGAAGGTTTTGCCATTTCAACCTTTCTTCAGGCAGGCGCGCACGAGTTGTTCCACGGTCGCCGTCGAACCCAGCATCGTCAGGGCGGCGCGGACGGCGTCGTGCGCCTCGATTTGTTTGAAGCCGAGCGCCATGAGCGCGAGCGTGGCGTCGTTGGTTTTCTGGTCGTCGGGGGAAAGCGAATGTTTGGCGCTCGCGGCCTCCAGCGCGCCGGCGGCGCCGATTTTGTCGCGCAACTCAACGACGATGCGCTCGGCGGTCTTTTTGCCGACGCCGGAAATCTGCGAGAGCGACTTTACGTCGCTGTTCGCCACCGCGCCGCGAAAAGCCACGACGTTCATGCCGCTCAAGATGTTCAGCGCGGTTTTCGGGCCGATGCCGCTGACATGGTTGATGAGCAGCCGGAACAAATCGCGCTCCGCTGGCGTCGCAAAGCCGTAAAGAACATGTGCATCCTCACGCACGATGAGCTGCGTGAGCAGTTTCACCCCGCCGCCGATGGGTGGTAGTTTGTCAAAGGAAGAGAGCGGCATCAGCACTTCGTAGCCGATGCCGTTCACCTCCACCACGACTTGAGTGGGGAGCGATTCGATGAGTTTGCCTTGGAGAAAAGTTATCATCTTTATTTTTGTCCAGCCCCTAAAACCAATACAGGCCTATGATTACAATCACAGCGAGTGGAATGATGATCGTCAAAGGGCTTGCAAATAATGGAGAAAACTTTGTCGGCATGCATATCTCAAATTTTTTTCGGCGCATTCAAACCGTGCCGCGAATTTTCCTGCGCATGCGTCAGTGCCAGCGCGAGCGCGTCCGCCGCGTCGGGCGCGGGCAACTCGGCGAGTTTCAACATCCGTTGCACCATTTTGGCGACGGCAAGTTTTTGTGCCGCGCCGTAGCCGACGATAGCCTGCTTCACCTTGCGCGTGGCGATTTCATAAATGTCCAAGCCGGCCTCGGCAATCGCCGCCATCGCCGCGCCGCGCGCCTCGCCCATGATGATGGCCGTCTTCAGATTCTGCGCAAAGAAAAGTCCTTCGACCACACAAACCGTCGGCTGGTATAGACACAGAATCTCGCGGAGCGTTTGCGAAATTTTAGCCAGGCAGCGCGAGCGCTCCCAATCTTTCGGGCAGGAAATCGTTCCCTGCGCCAGCACGACTGGACCGGATTTCTCCAAGCGGATGACGCCGTAACCGGTGCCACGCACCGACGGATCAATGCCCAGAATGGTTTTTGGCGTGATGAGTGGCGAGTGGCGAGTGACGAGTGGGGAAATGCTGCGGCCACGCGCTGGCCGGCCGTTGAGGCGCGCCTGCATCTGCTCAAACTGCTGGACGGAAATTCCCACGCGGAAACTTTGCCAGTGGCGGCGAACTTGCAAAAGCAAAAACGCCGCGACGTTGCCATCGCGGCGTTCCGGTATTCTGTCTCACATGTTAGTTGTTGCGCCAATCCCGGCCGGAGCCCAGGTTGTTGCTGGAACTGTGCGACGGACTGGCGGCCGGAGCCGGGGCCGTGTAGTTGCGCGGCTGCACCGGCTCGGCCGGTCGGGGCTGTGCTTGCGGCCCGGCGGGACGATGCTGTTCCAACTGCCAGGCACCATGCGCTGGCGGGTAGTTGTCGGGACCGCGTGTCATTCGGCGATTTTGCCAGTCATTGTTTTGCCAAGCGGGATTCACGGCCGGCGCGCGGGGGGTGTGTGGCCGAGTCTGCTCCAGCGGCGGCGGTGTGGCCGGAGCGGGTGTTGGCAAGTTGTGATGCGACGGCACCGTGGCGTAGGGCGTAAACGGGGACACCGACTGGCGGGGCTGCTCAATCGAACTGTTGCCAGGTTGCCTGAGTTCCGCTGTCGGATTGAAACTCTGGCGCAGGCCGGCGTTGCCGTTATTGTTATGGTTGTGCCAGGCCGGGCTGTTGCGAATCTGGCTGTTGTGGGGGCTGACATTTCGCCCCGCCGTTCTGTCCACCGGGCCACGCCAGCCTTGCCGTTCGGCATTCGGCAGCGAGCCGACATGGACGGGCGTAATTTCCCGATGCGTCACGGTAGTGATTCGTTGCACGGAAATTCCGCGATTAATGATCGTATGGTTGTTCTCATAGTAATTATTGATCACCGTTGTTTGGTGGTAAATTTGCGGCACGCGGTCCTGCGAGATACAGTAGCTGCGTGGATTCCGGTCGCAAAAGTGGTCGGCCGAGACGAACGCGAAACAGCCCGCATCAAGTCCAAAATCAAAGCCCATGGACACGCTCGCGCCGCGATAATAAAAGCCCAGGCCCGGACGATATTCGGCAAACGGCGGCAGCGGCGCCCAGCCGCAATAATCGCCGCCAGACCGCCACGTCACCCAGGAGGGCGCCCACACCGTGTCCGGATACCAGCACCAGCCATAATCCATATGATGAAACCAGCGGCCGTAGTGGAACGTCATGCCCCATGCATAATCCGACTGCCAATACCAGCCGCAATCCGTGTAAACCCAGTGTCCCCGGTCGCAGTAAGGCTGCCAGGCCGAATCGTAAATCACCGTGGTCGGACGCCAGCAGCGACCGTAACCCTCCACGACCACCCATTGACCATAAGGCGACAACGTGTTGTCAAAATCATTCGCGGTGACCGGTGTGGCTGGCGGCGTGCTGTCCACGTTTTCCACAGGCGCTGGGGAGCCGGCCTCCGCCGGGGGCGGAGCAACGGCCGCCGAAAGATTTTGGTCGTGCGCCATCATGGCGTTCATCATGTCGGTGGAGACGCCGGCGTCGTTGAGCGAAATGATTTGATCCGCGTCGAGATTGAACGCGCTCGGACAACTCGAAATATACGACAGGATGACACCAGCATCCACGCCGGCCTGTGCGAGTTTGACGACTTCCGCCGCCGGGCTGCCGGGCGGAATGTTGGCGGGCAAGGTCCCGGCATACGCCGCCGTCGTAACGGGCTGGGCAGTGATAACGCCGGCCGGGCCGGTCGCCAAGGCGATTATGCCCGCCACGGCGACGGAGGTTTTGGAGATAAAATAATTTTTCATAAAAGGTTGATTCAGTTTTGCACTCGGTTCTTTTAACGAGCATTGGACGCGAAAGTTGCCAAGATATTTCATAATTATGCCATAACTGCCTGGTAATCAAAAAATTATTTTGTGAAACCAGGTTTCCCGCTGTTTTCGGCGGAATAGAAATATGAGTTGGATAGGCTGAGGGGATGACGCCTGAAAAACTATTTCACGAACTGCTGGGGTAGGGCTTGAACTGGGAAGTGATCCAAAGCCGGTTGGAGCGGGAAAGCGGGACGGTATTTTTGGAGATCCGCGAGACGCCAAGCTTTGGGAGTGGGTGTGCTGTCCTGAAGAAGGTGGGTTGGTTTTCTGCTGCGACCACATCGAAGTGCTGACATGGCGACATCTCAATGTCTTCCAGCACCGTTGCGAGATCACCGGTCGGCTGCCGACCAGTTGCGGCAACTGAAGCGCGACCTCGGTCCCGATGCCGGCGATTCACTGGATGGCTATCTCCAGGTGCTCGACCAATTTCTACAAGAGACGGCGGCGGGCACCAACGGACGGTGCAGTAGGCTGAATTTATTTGATTATTTGCGTGCCGGGCGAATCCGTCGGCTCCTCTCGGGCCGGCTGGTTTGGAAAGACTTGACGGCGACTCCCGGCAGCCTTTCAATGCGGCCCGACTTCAAACCTCAATCAAATTAAAATCTATGCCTGTCCCCGTCCAATTGACCACCAACGTCCAGAACGAAACCTTCGGCGGCGTCACCTACCACATCGAGGGCGAACTGGTGCCGGCGCTGCATCTGGAATTGAGCCACACCGGCGTTTATTTCGAGCATCACATTCTGCTGTGGAAAGACCCGGCGGTGCAGATCGCGCTGCACCCGATGAAAGGCGCGTTCAAGCGGATGCTCGCCGGGATGCCGTTCCTGCTGACCGGCGCGAGCGGGCCGGGGCGCATCGCCTTCAGCCGCGACGGCGCGGGCCATGTGTTCGGCTTGCATCTCCAGCCCGGCGAGAGCGTGGACGTGCGTGAGCATCAATGGCTGGCCGCCACGGACAATGTGGAATACACCTTCACACGCGTGCGCGGCGCGGCGAACATGCTGCTCGGCGGCACGGGGTTTTTCATTGACACCTTTTCCTGTCCGCAGCGCGAGGGCATTCTCTGGCTGCACGGTTTCGGCAATGTGTTCGAGGTCACGCTCGCGGCGGGCGAGGCGATTGACATCGAGCCAGGCGGCTGGATCTACAAGGATCGCACGGTGCAGATGCAGACGATGTTCCAAAAACTTTCCACCGGGTTTTTTGCGAGCGCCGGACAAATCGTCTGGAACCGGTTCACCGGGCCGGGAAAAATCGCGCTGCAGACGATGTATTGCCACATGGAAGGCGGCGAGTAATCCGGCGCGCCAAATTAGTTGTATCGGCGCGGGTGATTTGCTGCGATCCTGCGCAAC